>NZ_CAUM01000144.1 GCF_000350085.1 Mesorhizobium metallidurans STM 2683 | reverse complement strand
GCCGACCGGCAGCTCTTAGGAATGGGAGCGAGATAGTGGCCGCTGCGGGAGGGCAGCGGTTACCCTGATCGATGGAATTGGACAACTGGACGCCATAAAATGGCTCTTGTCTTGCAAGATTCAGTTTGCGTCGTGGGGCTCCATAAAGCGTGTAACGACTATCCACTTCCATAGCGAATTAGTGACTTGCCAATTTTACCTCTATCGACTGACAAGGATGCAAACTAGCTTGTCACCCTCATCTTTGTTGTCCCTGCGCGAGCTGATATCCATATGAGGGAGAACATGACATCAGCGCTGCCGCAGCCCGCGAGCATAGGGTCATGTCGGCCGCGTAATATTCCCGTTGACCGCACACCGAAGCTATTGCGCTGAAAGCATAAAATTGCCATCTCCCGACGAAATTACCGCTGGGTGGACGGGGATGGGCGTATCTGACGAGTTCTACAACTTCCGGAATAACTACAATATCGGCACCGACCTGATCAGCTCGATCGGACAACGGTACCGGCGTATCACCACGCGCCTTAATACAGACTTCTGGAACACCGATTCCAGCTCCGCCCACAGTCTCTATGTCGGCTCTTACGGTCGCGACACCGCCGCGCGCGGAATCAGCGACCTGGATATCGGCTTCCAGCTCCCCTATGCGGAATACGTCAAATACAGCGCGTATCAGGGCAACGGTCAGTCCGCGCTTCTTCAGGCCGTGAAAAACTCCCTTCTCAAAACCTACGGCTCCAGCAAGGTCGGCGGCGACGGTCAGGTTGTCGTCATCTCCTTCACGGACGGGATCACGTTCGAAATCCTCCCCTATTTCAACAACACGGACGATTCCTGGACTTTTGCCGATTCTAACGGGGGAGGTACCTGGCGACAGTGCAATCCCCGGGCAGAGATGAATGCCGTCCAGACCCGCAATACGGCCGTTAACGGCAACCTCAAAGCGCTCTGCCGCATGATGAGGGTGTGGAAAGACCATAATAGCGTTCCGATGACCGGAGCCCTGATCGACGCGCTCGCCTACCAGTTCATCGAAACGTGGGGGTATCGGGATAAATCCTACGGCTATCATGACTACATGGCGCGGGATTTCCTGAAGTATCTCTACGACCTCGACCGAGAGAAAACTTACTGGCGTATGCCGGGGAGCGGTTCCTACGTCTACAAGACGGGGGTGTTCTGGTTGAAGGCGCTCACTGACTACAATATCGCCGTCGAGGCCTGCAACATGCAGACCGACGACAAAGCCGCACAGCGCCGCGCGAAATGGAGGAGCGTCTTTGGCACAACCTTCCCAATTTGATCCGCGGTACCTACTCGAGAGCCAAGTGCGCGAGTGTTACGGCCGTTGCGCCTACACCCATAAGATCCACGAGAAGATGGCCGAGCGGCTTGCCGACCATCAATGGTATGCGAAGTGGTTCAACATCATCCTGTCCGCGCTCATCGCCGGCGGCGCGGTGACGACCGTTTTCAGGGCGGAGACGGGGCTTCTGCAATATGCGGAATACGCGACCGTCGTGCTTGCCATTCTCAGCCTGATCTACAACGCCTACCAGAAGGACCTAGACCCCGGTGCCCTCGCGCAGCGACACAGGGAAACCGCGTCCGACATATGGAATGTGCGAGAATCTTACCTCAGCCTGATAACCGACGCGCTCAATACGGCAGTGCCAATTGACGACCTTCGGACGCAGCGCGACGAGCTGCAGACCAACCTTCACGAAATCTATCGGGCGGCACACCCTTCACGGACGGGAAGGCCTACAAGAAGGCACAGGATTCCTTGAAGGACAACGAGGAGCTTATGTTCTCCGACAAGGAAATCGACGACATGCTGCCCACCACGTTAAGGCGGTCGAGCAGGGCTTAGTCAACCGCGCCGGGTTTTCCGGAGACTCCAACTTCCAAATAGGATGGAGCCATGACAAGCAAACGACGAACAAGTTCTCCCCCTCGCCGGAGGAGAGCGGAATTCTCCGGTCGTTAGGCCGCGACGGGACCGTCATACATCGCGGGATCCCACACCTGAATGTTTGCCCCCTCGCCGTTCGGGGTGATCAGGAGTCCTTCCTCGTAGAATAGTTCCCGGGCGACATCGCCGAGTACGTCGAACTCGCTCGGAAACATCCATTCGCCGCGCTCATCCCAGAGTTTGCGGAGCTGAGCGACCAGCTTCTCGATTGCCTCGGTGTAGCCGGCCTCCTCGATCGCTTGTCGGGTCTCCTGGCTGATCTCCGCATCGCCATTGCTGCCGTCGATATGTCCAAACGTATAGGCCGTCATTCGGAGCGGCTCCGACATCGACGCTCCAAGTTCTCCGACGATCCGGTTGAGATCACGATGTTTCCAGAAACCGTCGCGCGCGGCCGCGGCCTTCTGCCGAGCGACGCCGACCACGCCGCGCAACCCTTCTTCGTAATAAGCCAGGTGTCCCGAGCCGAACGGCGCGCTAAAGCGGCAGGCCGCATATTCGTCCCAGCAGGCCTCGTTGATCTGGGTGAATATCTGCTCCTCGTAGGAGCTGACCTGCTTCTGGAAGATAGTGCCGGGAAAGGCTTCATCCTTCTCCGTCGTCACTTGCACGTGCGCGCATTCGTGGGCGATTAGATAGATGGCCTGTTGCATACCCGACTGAGCTTCCGCGTCATCCTCTTCGGGGGTCGCATCGATACTCTCGATGTACGCGCCGCTGAAAACGAGGTGAACCTTGACCTTGCCGTCGCGCAGGACGGCCGGTGACATGGCGACGCCGACAAGCTGATCATCGTTAGACCGGGCGAGCGTTCGTAAGCCTTCGACGCCCCGGTCGAGTTCGGCGAGCGCGGCATCGTAATCATAAGCGACAGTCACGCCATCAAGCCGCTCTAGATTGATCACCGAGCTTATGAGGCGGATGTAGCTCGCGAGCTTGTGGGCGACGCAGTTCGCGTCCTCTGTGCGGGCGAACGCCCGCATCGCGAATAAAACGTCGGCCGGTGCGGTTTGTGGCGGCAACTTGATTTTGGCGTCTTCAGGTTTCGCGGACATGTACCGATCCTACGGGAACGCGCCGTAATCCGACACAGCAGTGGCAAACCATCCACCGGGAAAAGACGAGGCATTATTATACTGCGAGACTGCCACCTGGTGTCCCACTCATTGGGATACACCTCGATCGCTGGTGGCAACGGTTTGGTCTGTTCAGACGACGTAGGAGCGACCGCTAGCGCAGATATATCAGCTTCAGGACCGTTAGTCGAAATGCCCCCCAAGTCCGTCGGTCCCGCCAGCAGGCTAGGTAAATGAACGAACGGCGGCTTTTGGGACAATCTTAAGGCCGGCTCAACGGCCGAAATCAGGCGCGTTCCTGACGTTCAGACACGGCCTTTCACCCAATGGGCTTTGTATCGCCGACCTCGCCAGTTTGGCTCAGCACATCACGGCCAGAGTAGAATGGAACTCGCCATCATAATATGCTCGCAGAGCGCCGTTGAGCACTTTGGTTAGCGACCCCGGTACGCGCCTGCAAAAAATCGAAAAGAATCATCGTGCAAAGCGGAGCAGTCCTCCGTCAAAGCACTCGTTGCATTTCATCGGCGAATGACGAAAGCCCTTTCAATGGCGGCTTTTGTGTCTGCGACAACCTGTGCGTTTTTGCTCTCAAATGCCTGCACATCACCGCTCGAAGTCTTCAAGATAAGTGCCGTGGTGGGCTTTGCCATCTTGTAAAGAACTGCACCAAAACCAGTAAGGAACAAGCCAAACGCTATCGCTCCGTTCAATAGCATCACAAGCCCCAACGCAACCATGATCACCGCAATGGTCGCGCGTGATCCTGGTCCATTTCTCTTTATACTAACGCTGCCAATGTTTGCGATTGGATATGCGTGGACCCGAAATGCGCCACATTCGGCCCAACAGTCACGTCACCATATTGAAAGTAGATTTCCTCTGCCATTTGCGCCCGTCGTTCTGGCTATCTTTTCGATTGTCGCCAACCGGCGGCAACGGCTTCTGCCTCTGAGCAGAACCATCTTTCGCCCTTGGCTTCGGTGATTTTGGTGACGCTGTAATACTTTTGGCCAGGCACGTGATAGATGTGTTCGCCGTCCGCTGAAATGTTGCCTTTGATGTTGCAGCCTGAGTTGCCGTTGCCGATCGCGAAAAGCGGTGCCGGCGTCGCTTGCGGGTCGTCGCTATGCTGCGCTCGCCAGTCCCATGGAAATTGAAACGTCCCTACCCAAAGACCGACCTTCGACGCCTTCGCCTTAGCTTGCTGCCCTGCATAGGCACCATTGCTGTATGTCGGCCAATCGAGCGCTTGGCCATGCTCGACCATCCAGGCGGCGACACTGGAGCCGTCCGCGCGCCCGCAGTCGCCGACATAGCGGTCATAGCGATCCCACGTGACGAAAGTGCATTGGACCGGCTTCGACGCCGACAGGAAGCCATCCAGTGCTTCGGCGGAGCGGCGCCCGCACGGATAGTCGAAACCCCTGGCGTCGTTGCAGTATTGGTGGCTCTCGGGCGCGTCGATACCATTGAAGCGGATGCGCTGCCCATGGATTTCAATCGTGTCGCCATCAATGACCGAAGCCACCCCAGAGATCGGGGCCGGAGCCGGCTTTGTCAAATTCTGTAGATTGATCTCAGGCAGCGAGCCTGTGTGTTGCATGACGAATTGCGTTGCCAAAGCCGAAGCCGCGGCCACGGTCACGAAAACCAGCCGCACAGGCACGCCCGACAACCAGCGCCGACGATGCCGCTTTGGCCCGCTTCGCTTCCGCCACTGGTCAGACCGATTATCGTAGCGAGACCTGTCCAAGCCCATCATCACATCGCGCTGCCAGAGCGGCTTTCGGCCGAACGCAGCGTCACCGAAATAAGAACCGCTGATAGGGCGGCGAAATACAAACGCCAATGCATGAAGGTATCCCCCGACACCAGATGGGATCATGCGCCTTTTGCACTTTGTTGTCGAATCTGCCGACGAACGGGCTTGCGCGCAGTCTTCCACTACGCGATGTTGCCGCCGGGCTGTAAAAGGGGTGGGGACTGTGAAGCGATTTGCTTTAACGATTTCAATGCTAGCTGGACTGGTGGCGTGCGCCACGCCGCCCGACAAGATCGCGGGCGTTCCGAATGCCGGCCCCTGCACGCAGGCGGACAGAGAGCGTTTGGCTATCGTAACAAATCAGCAAAACAAGGCTGTGACCGGGGACGCATTGGGCGTTTTTCTCATAGGCGTGCCGGTTTCCTCGATGTCGGGCGGCGACCACGAAACCGAGATCGCAATTCTCAAAGGGCGATGCGGCGCGCCAAAAACCTAATATCAGTGGCTTCGGCTCTAGGCGAGCCGTTGGCGTTCATCGGGTTAACCGGTGACAGTCTCGATGATGGCTTTGGCAAGGGCTTCGCCCTCGTGAACGGGCTCTGGGCCGTAGAGCAACAAAACGGCTTCCTCGCTAGGTAACACGCCAGCCGGGCAGGTCTGTTCAATAGCCATGCGAACCAGCTTAAGGCCGGCCCAGGCGTTTTGGATCGTCTCTGGCGCTTCCACTGCATCCTCGCTGAGATGGTCGGCCCGACAGCCGCTGCGGAGTAGGCATCCGACCGCCGGGCCTAACCGGCGGGGTGTGGGCGTGTCCGCCGGCTGGGACGAATAATAGCCGTTTCATGCAGAATTGCTAATTTAGTAAATGATCATGATCCGTTCCCCTAGCCACCAGATGGGACGGGCCTAGACTCGATTCCGTACGTAAACCAGTGCGTGCCGGACCCGGCCGGCTTGAGTTCATTCCTCCGATGATGCCCACCTTGGTCGCCAAGCCGCCCCAGGGTGACGGATGGTCTCATGAGGTCAAGTTTGACGGCTACCGCTCCCAGATCATCATCGACGCCGGCGGTGCGCGCATATTCACGCGCCGCGGCCTCGACTGGACGTCCAACTACCGCGATCTGGCGGCGGCGACCAAGACGCTGGACGTCGAGAGTGCCATACTCGACGGTGAAATCATCGTCTTGAATAGGAGGGCATTTCGGATTTTGCCGCCCTGCGGAAAGCGGTCACAAGGCGCCAGCATGACCTATACTTCGTTGCCTTTGATCTGCTGCACCTCAACGGCCACGATCTCCGCGACCTGCCCTTCGATGAGTGCCGCGAAATATTGGCAGGCGTCATCCCACCGGATAGCCGCATACAATTCAGCGAGACGATGCCGGGTGAAGCCAATGCGATCTATCACCTGATCGACAAAGCCGGCTTTGGAGGGCATGGTGTCGAAGCGCCGCGGCAGCAAGTATCGCAGCGGCCCGACCACCAATTGGCTGAAGACCAAATCCTTCACCGAAAGCGAGTTCGAATTGTTCGGTGTCGAACGCGAGCAAGGCAAGCCCGCTTTCGCCCGTATGGCGGTACCCGGCACACGGAAATATGTCGGGAGCGCTTTCGTCAGCGTCAATCGTGAGATGCGGGAACGGCTGTGGAAGCGCGTCCAGGAACATGCCGGCCCAAGGACATGCCAAAGCGGCCAGCGACGCAGTGGGTCAAGCCGGGGTTAAAGGCACGAGTGAAGCATCTCAGGGGCGACGAAGACCTTCGTCACGCTTCGCTGCAGGACTTTTGGGAAGAAAGCTAGCGCGCGACGCGAGTTCAATTTTGCGCGATTTACGCGCTGCCGCTTGTCTCACTTTCTTCGATCGCCGGATTCATTCGTCGGTCAGGCCGCATGGCAATCAGCTATCAGGTGCCGGCCGGGGATGCTGCTTATCCACCTCAATGGCCGGCATGTGATGGAGAAAATTCTAACGCCGGGCGAGCCGACTGTGGAGCCGCAGACATTGTGGACGGCAGCGTTCATGCCGGCCTCGACGTGGCTCTTGGCGATTTGCGGGAATGGCATAAGCTTCGGGCATGGTGCAGAAAATGTTCGCATCATGCGGAGGTGAAGGCGGCCAGTCTCGTCAGGCGCTAAGCTAGACGTTGCTATCGATCGCGGAACCATACGGAAGGATACGGGAAGATTTCTGATTCAGGCCCACGAAAAAGACAATAAAATCAACAGTTTGAACACGCCCTCCGGGCCCACCAAAACATTAACCATTTGATTTCGTTGTATTTTACGGTCCTGTTCATCTCGGTGTTCTGGACTCGAACCCCCTTCTTCCGAAATTCGAAAATTCCATAACACTCGAGTGGTGAGGTTTGTGATCCATAGTACCGGCCTCCGCGCGCTTGCGTGCCTCGGCGGCACAACTCCACCGATCGCCGCGCAGCGCCCTGCGAAACGGAACGCATGACCCGTTCCTGACATTCAGTCGAAGAAGCCGAAATCCTCTTCCCCGAGGTGCTTCTTCGCGCCTGCGGCATCGATGTCGACGCCCAATCCAGGGGCTTCGAGCAAATCGATCATCGAATCCTTCACGATCCGTGTCGGCAGCCCCACAACGATGTCCTCCCACCAAGGGTCGGAGGCGCTGGGATATTCAAAGGCGATATAGTTGGCGGGCAGGGTGGCGCAGACATTGATCAGCGCTCCGAGGCCCAGCAGACCGTTCGCCGTGCCGTGCGGGGCCATCAGGATCGAGTGCATGTAGGCATGCTCGGCCACCCATTTGAGCTCGGCGATGCCGCCGATGTCGGCGGGGTCCGGACCGATGATGCGGACGGCCTGCGTTTCGATCAGTTCCTTGAAGTTATGACGCAGATAGATTTGCTCTCCCGTGTGGATGGGGGTGGACGTGGATATCGTGAGTTCACGGTAGGCCTGCGGATTGACCCACGGCACGTAGTCGCCCGTCAACATGTCCTCCAGCCACATCAAATTGTATTTCTCGACTGCCTGCGCGAAGCGGATGGCGTCCGGTAGGAACCAGCCAGGGCCGCAATCCAGTGCGAGCGAAACCTTGTCGCCGAGCACCTCCTTCATGGCGATGACGCATTCGATCATGTGCGCCATGCCGCGCTCGCTGATCTGGCCCTGGTCCATCGCGCCATGATAGGTCGGCGGCTGGCGCACACCGTAGTGGAAATCGGGTACGGTGGTCTTCATGTTGGAGTGGAAGCTGATGCCCTGCTTGACCATGAAAAAGTTTTCCGGTCGCTCCATCATCCATTTGACGTCAGCCGCGTAGTCCTCGGGCTTGTCGCCGGTCCTTTTTTTGCGGACGGAGCCGTTATAGACCCGCACCTTGTCGCGGACCTTGCCGCCGAGCAGCTTGTAGACCGGAACGCCGGCCGCCTTGCCTGCGATATCCCAGAGAGCGTGCTCGATGGCGCTGACGGCAGCGCCGTAGGGCTTGAACGAGCCCCGCTGGCGGATCTTCAGCATGCAGCGTTCGACGTCGGTCGGGTCCTCGCCAATCAACGCGTCGCGGAAATGCAGCACCCAAGGCTTGAGGTAGGTCTTGGTGAACTCGACTTCGCCCAGGCCATAGAGGCCCTCGTCGGTAACGATGCGGACGATGGGGTGTTTGCCGATGACGGCGCACCGGAGATCGGTGATCTTCATGCTTTGCCTTTCTTAACCGTGCCTCAAAAGGTGAGGCGGTCAGCTCCACGTCCGGTCCCAGGAATATTCGTCGTCCCAGTGATCGGTCGGCTGCCAGATGCCTTTGATCCCTTCCTGCAGGTGCTGGCTGATGACTTCATCAACCAGGTCGTCGATGCCCAGGCCCGGCTTGTCCGGCACTGTGATGAACCCGTCCTTGACCAGCGGTTTGGGCAAGCCCGTGACGATATCGTCCCACCAGTCCACTTCCACGCTGTGATATTCGAGCGCCATGAAGTTTTCCGTGGCTACCGCGACATGCGCGGCGGCCATCGCCGCGACCGGGCTTTCCGCCATGTGAATGGCCATCGCAACGCCATGGTCCTGCGCCGCGTCGCCGATCTTCTTGGTCTCAAGGATGCCGCCGGTGGTAAGCAAGTCCGGGTGGATGACCGAGATGCCTGAGTTGAGCAGCGGCTCGAAGCCTTCCTTGAGGTAGATGTCCTCACCCGTGCAGATCGGCACGGACGTTGCCTGCTGCAACTGCCGATACTGCTCGGTGTACTGCCAGGGGATCACGTCCTCGAGCCAGGCTGGTGCGTATTTCTCGATCCGCCGGGCGAGACGGATGCCGTCCTGCAGCGAGACGTGGCCGACATGGTCGATGGCGAGCGGGATCTCATAGCCGATCACTTCACGGACCTCGTGGATATATTGATCGAGCAGGTCGATGCCCTTTTCGGTGAAGTGGAGGCCGGTGAAGGGATGCGGCACGTTCTGCGCGTCATAGGCGGCATTGCGCGCCCGGCGCTCGTCCGGGGTGCGTGCCCGGCCGCGACCGGCATGCGTGCGGAAACCGTCGAGCACGCCAGCCGGCGCGACCACCGCGCCTGGGATGTGGGAGATCTGCGCCAGCCCGAGGTCCATCTTGAGGAAGGTGAAACCGAGATCCATCCGCGCCTTGAGCCGCTTGCCGGTCTCGGTGCCACTGGGCTTCTCCGCATCGGTGTCGCAATAGACACGCACCTTGTCGCGGAACCGTCCTCCGAGCATCTGGTAGATCGGCACGCCATAGGCCTTGCCGGCGAGGTCCCAGAGGGCGATCTCGATTGCCGAGACACCACCCGCCTGCCGCCCATGACCGCCAAATTGCTTGATGCGGCGGAACAGCCGGTCGATATCGCAGGGATTCTCGCCCAGCAACCGGCTCTTGAGCATCAGCGCATAGGTCGCACTGGCGCCGTCGCGCACTTCGCCCAGGCCGACAATGCCCTGATTGGTGTAGATCTTGATAAGCGCCGAGGCGAACGGCGCGCCGACGATCTCGGCGACGCGCAGGTCGGTGATGCGCAGGTCGGACGGCTTGGAGTTGGTGTTCACCCGATTGAGCGCCTCGTCGGCTCCACCCGTTTTTGGCATGGCTTATCCTCGTTCTGGTCGGCGGACCCGTTACGCCACAGGCCGGGCCGGCATAGAGCGTTGCTAGCCCAGCTCTATCTCGTGGGCCTGCAGGTAGTCGCGGTTCATCTCAACACCGAGACCAGGCTTCGACGTCAGCTTGAGGCTGCCGTTCGAAACGTCGAGTGGTCTGTCGATGAGGTGATCGTATTTGCCCAGGTTCCACTCCGACGTTTCGAGTTTGTAGAAGTTAGGAACGGTCATCATCACCTGCGCTCCCGCAACCACGTTGATCGGACCCGCGGCGTCATGTGGCGAGACCGGGATGTAGTAGGCTTCGCACAGGGCGGAAATCTTCTTCAGTTCGGTAATGCCGCCGGTCCAGGTAACGTCCGGCATGATGTAGTCGGCGAGCCTATTCTCGAGAACCGGGACGAAATCCCACTTCGTGTGGCCGCGCTCGCCCCACGAAATGGCGGCACTGACCTTCTCACGCACCTGCCTGAGGGCGTTGAGGCTCTCGGGCGGACAGGGCTCTTCGAACCAGTCGATCTGGCCGGCTTCCTCGAGGCTCCGACAGAGGCGAATGGCTGTGGGAACGTCGAAGCGGCCATGCGCATCGATAAGAATGTCGACATCGGGGCCTGCCGTTTCGCGGATCAGAGCCGTCAGTTCGGCAGCCTCGCGCTCGTCCTTGCGCGTCATGCTGCCATCGAGGTAGCCGTCGCGCTGTTCGCGGGACAGGCCGTCGGCGCTGCGGCCCTGGTGGGGGAAAGGGTCGAACTTGAGCGCAGTGTGTCCGGACTCGACTATGTCTTGGATTTCGCGGACCACAGCCTCCTTGCTGGTAAATTTGGCCTGGTTGGGATGGGTGTAAAGCATAATTTCATCGCGTACTGGTCCGCCGAGCAGTTCGTAAATCGGCTTGCCCAGGAATTTGCCCCGGATGTCCCAGAGAGCGATATCGATGGCGCTCACGCATTCGACTGCGGCGCCGCGGCTGCCCATGTAGGTGAAGCTGCGGAAAATCTTGTGCCAGAGATGCTCGATACGAGCTGGATCCTCACCTGTCACGGCGACGCCGATCTGCCGCAGGATCGTGCAGAGGGCGCGGTTGGCGAGCCTTGTCGTGGTGGTGATTTCTCCCCAGCCACTCACCCCCTCGTCGGTTGTCACTTCGACGAACAGGTACTCTCCCCAATAGGAAGCATCGGACTTGATCAGCCACGGCCGAATGCTCGTGATTTTCATCTCAACTACCTTTTTCTGAAATGGTCGGACTAGCGATGTTCTGGACTGGACATTCTATCCGGCCCGGGCGGCGTTGCGCGCACGCATCTGTTCGAGAACATGCCGGCCGGAACCCTCGACATGGCGGGAGATGAGTTCGGCTGCCTCGTCGGCATTTCCCGCCTTTACGAGCGCGATGAGTTCGCGGTGCTCGCGCATGATAGCGGCCCGCCGCGCGAGCGTGAAACTGAAACGCCGGCTCACGGCTCGCAACACCTCGCGATGCTTCCACCAAAGCTCGGCGGCATGGCGGTTATAGTGGCGCTGGTACATCACGGTGTGGAAGGCAGTATCCAGTTCACTGTGCCTGAATGTGTCGGCGAAGTTGTTCTCTTCGATCAGGCCCTGGAGACGTTCCAGTTCGGCGATGTCCTCGCCGGTAGCCATATTCACAAACCATCGCGTCAGGGCTGGCTCGATCAGA
The DNA here is from genome assembly GCF_000350085.1 of Mesorhizobium metallidurans STM 2683. Taxonomy (GTDB): domain Bacteria; phylum Pseudomonadota; class Alphaproteobacteria; order Rhizobiales; family Rhizobiaceae; genus Mesorhizobium; species Mesorhizobium metallidurans. Next base: position 50,433 of record NZ_CAUM01000144.1, on the reverse strand, counting down.
ACACCGATTTCGTAGATATCCCGGACAAAATCCTGATCTATGGGTCGGACGCGCGCTCCGCGGTTGGCGACAAAGGTGACAAAGCCCTCCCCGCGCAACAGTTGGAGCGCCTCGCGCACCGGGTTGGTCGAGGTGCCGTGACGCCGGGCGAGATCGGTGACCACAAGCCGTTCGTTGGCGGCGAGCCGTCCCTCAATGATGTCTTCCCTGATCCGTTCATAAAGCGAGGCGCCCTCGTTGGAGGCCCCGATGGGATCAATCCCCACAGGTGGCATGGCTTTGAAAGCACTTATTTCGGCCAAGGCCGGTTCCCTTTCTAATACACATCTTGCCCGATATCACACACGGATTTCACAAACAATGTACGATCTAGTGCGTTGACAGGCAATTCACGATCTGAAAACGTACTAAATGATCGAAGGGGTACATAGACTAGAAGGCGCATCCCGCGGTCGAACTAACAAGGATCGCTTTGCCTCGGCGCAGAGCGGCATGGGAGAACCAGGAGGATACCTATGACGAGGATTAAACTCGGCAGTGCGGTCCTGCGCGGCACTGTCGTCCCTGTTTTGATGGCATCGCTGATGTCCACATCGGCGCTGGGTGCGGCACCGGTCGACCTGAGCAAGTGGTCGCCGGAATACGTGCGCTCCATCGCGGGCACACAGGATTTCGACACGGCGGCCGATTGCGCCAAGGTCACCCCGCTCGACTACAAGGGGCGACTGACTTTCTGGTATCAGGGCGTGTTCGAGGGCGACCCCGACCTCCTGCGCCAGTACTACAAGGATTTCTTTGAGACCTTCCGCAAGACCTATCCGAACATCCAACTCGAGGACCAGGCCCTCACCTATAATGACCTCCTCGACAAGTTCCGCACGGCGCTGTTGGGCAATGCCGCGCCGATGGCGGTCCGGCTGCAAATCCTCGGTGGTACCGAGTTCGCCTCAAAGGGCTATCTGCAGCCGCTCAAGCCCGAGGATGTGGGGTATTCGACCGAGGATTTCTGGCCCGGCGCCATGAAGGCAGTCACCTGGGACGGAGTGACCTACGGTATTCCGACCAACAACGAGACGATGGCGTTCATCTGGAACGCCGACATCTTCAAGCGCGCGGGGCTCGATCCGGACAAGGCCCCGGCAACCTGGGACGACGTCATCAAGTATTCCAAACAGATCCACGACAAGCTCGGCATTGCCGGCTACGGCCTCGTGGCTCGCAAGAATGCCGGCAATACGCCGTACCGCTTCATGCCGCAGTTGTGGGCCTATGGCGGCGGCGTCTTCGACGAAGCGACGGCGAACCCGACCTATGAGCAGGTCGAGCTCGATAGCCCGCAGAGCAAGGCTGCGCTGCAAGCCTCGTACGACATGTATGTTCGCGACAAGTCGGTTCCGGTTTCGGCGCTCACCAACCAGCAGGCCGATAACCAGCCCCTGTTCGTCGCCGGCCAGCTCGGCATGATGATCTCGCACCCGTCCGACTACAACGTCATGCTCGACCTGCAGGCGAAGGCTACGGGCGCCGACAAGGACAAGGCGCAGACCGTCATCGACAACATGCGCTACGGCCTCATTCCGACTGGCCCCGACGGCAAGCGCGCAGTCGTGTTCGGCGGCTCGAACATCCACATCCTGAAGCCCGAATATGTCGAGGGCGGCAAGGTGGACGAGCCGGCTGCAAAGGCTATCATCTGCATGTGGACGAGCCCTGAATGGTCGCTGAAGATGGCGTACGCCGGCTCGAACCCGGGCAACCTTAACGGCTTCAAGACCAAATGGATGAAGGAACGTCTGGACAACATCAAGTTCCTCGATGTCACGACCTCAATGCTGCCATACGGCATCCCGTTCCCCGCGCTGCCGCAGTCCCCCGAGATCATGAACATCATTGTCCCGGACATGCTGCAGAATGCCCTGACCGGAGCGATGACCGTCGACCAGGCAGCGGACGACGCGGCCCAGAAGGTGAAAGACCTGATGGGCGGACTCTAGTCCAAGCCTGACCTGCGATCTTGACCGGCTGCGCCGTTAGCGCGGCCGGTTCGTTCCGAAGAATAAGGGCACGCCACAGTGACGATCGTGACCGGCAAGGCCGAGGCTCGCCGAAGATTGCAACCCGGTTGGTCCGGCGCGCTGCGAAAGATCTGGGAGCATCGCGCCGACTACGCGTATGTGCTGCCTGCGATCGTCGTGATGCTCATCGTCATCGCCTATCCGATCTACTACACGGTCGAGCTGTCGTTCTTCAAGACGCCGCCTGGCCTGCAGCTCCGCGACAAGAGCTTCATCGGCTTTGACAACTACACGGCCATCCTCACCAGTCAGGTGTTCTGGAAAGTCACCTGGAACACTCTGATCTGGACCCTGGGGTCCACTCTCATCTCCTTTGTCCTGGGGTTTGCCACAGCGCTGGCGCTCCACTGCGACTTTATCGGCCGTGGTGTCTTGCGTGCTATCCTGATCATTCCCTGGGTCATCAGCGCGGTCGCCGCCTCCTATATCTGGAAGTGGATCTACCATTCGGACTTCGGGATCATCGGCGCGGTGCTGGTCGGCCTCGGATTGACCGACCGGCCGCCGAATTTCATCGACAACGTCAGCACGGTGCTGCCCTCCCTGATCGTCGTCAACATCTGGCGCGAATTTCCGTTCGCCATGATCATGATGATGGCCGGCCTGCAGACAGTCCCCGAGCAGCTGCTGCGCGCAGCAGAAGTCGACGGGGCCAATGCATGGCAGCGCTTCTGGCACGTCACGTTCCCGCACTTGCGCAACGTCTCGACGGTGACCATCCTGCTGCTCGCGGTGGCCAACTTCAATTCCTTCATCATCCCGTGGATCATGACCGGCGGCGGGCCGTCGAACGCATCGCATATCTGGATCACGCACATTTATGAACTCGCCTTCGGCCGGCAGCGCTGGGGCGTCGCATCGGCCTATTCGGTGCTCCTGTTCCTCATCCTGATGACGCTTGGCTACTTCTACGTCCGCGCACTAAGCGGCAACGAGCGGAAAGAGGGGAGCGCATGAGCGCGATTGCCGAGACAGCCTCTCGAGGCCGGACCCGTCGCCGCAGGCGCGTCGACGGCTGGCAATGGGCCGGACGCTGCTTCCTCCTGTTCATGCTGCTTTACACCGCGTTGCCGATGATCTGGATGCTGATCACCTCGATCAAGTCCGGGTTCGCGGCGACGCAATTCCCACCGCAATGGTGGCCGGACGAGCCTACTCTCGCCAGCTATCAGAAGCTGCTCGATCCGCAGAACAGCGTCGGCCAGGACTTCCTCCGCTTCTTCTGGAACAGCCTTTTCGTGTCGACCGTCACGACGATCCTTTCGGTGATCGTGGCTGTCCCTGCGGCTTACGCGTTTTCGCGCTTCAGTTTCCCCGGCCGGAACTTCCTGTTCTTCGCCGTGCTGCTGCGCAACATGTTCCCGGCGGTGATCTTTCTCGTGCCGCTCTTCATCCTGATGCGCGCGATCGGCCTGGTAAACACGCATGGTTCGCTGGTTCTCACCTATCTCACCTTCGGGCTGCCGCTGGCGATCTGGCTGCTCAAGGGCTTCTACGACAACATCCCGGTGCAGCTCGAGCAGGCGGCGCGCATCGATGGAGCAACGCGGTTCCAGGCCTTCATTCTGATCGTGATGCCGCTTTCGACGCCGGGGATCATCGCCACCGCGATCTATTCCTTCATCGGCGCGTGGAACGAGTACATCTACGCCTACACCTTCCTCTCCAAGAACGACCAGTTGACCCTGCCGGTCGGCATCCAGCGCTTCTTCTCGGAAAACACGACGGACTTTCCGGGTCTGATGGCGGCCAGCTTTATGATGAGCGTGCCCGTCGTGGTGCTGTTCCTCGTCCTGCAACGATACTTCGTACGCGCCCTGACAGAAGGCGCGGTCAAGCACTAGGGAGTTGCCGATGGCCCACGTGGTCCTCAAAGATCTCGTCAAGACCTATGGCAGCTTCAAAGCGGTTAACGACGTTTCGCTGACGGTCAATGACGGCGAGTTCGTAGCACTCGTCGGCCCTTCAGGCTGCGGCAAGACAACCACGCTCAATCTCGTCGCGGGACTGATCCCGATCACATCGGGCGATATCGTCATCGGAGACCGGGTGGTCAACGGCCTCGACCCCAAGGACCGGGACATCGCAATGGTGTTCCAGAACTACGCGCTCTACCCGCAGAAATCGGTCTACAAGAACCTGGCGTTCCCGCTGCAGATGCGCAAACTGCCCAGGGACGAGATCGACAGGAAGGTCAAGGAAGCGGCGCGAGTGCTCGACATGACGCATCTGCTCGAGCGCAAGCCGCGCGAACTTTCGGGCGGGCAGCAGCAGCGTGTGGCCCTCGGCCGTGCGCTTGTCCGCGACCCCGCTGTATTCCTCATGGACGAGCCGCTCTCTAACCTCGACGCCAAACTGCGCGTGCAGATGCGGTCGGAGATCAAGCGCTTCCATCAGGACCTCAAGGCGACGATCATCTATGTGACGCACGATCAGCTCGAAGCCGTGACCATGGCCGACAAGATGGCGGTGATGAATGGTGGCTACCTGCAGCAATACGATTCCCCTGCGCAGGTTTTTGCCCATCCGGTGAACATGTTCGTCGCCAGCTTCATCGGCAGTCCGGCGATGAGCCTTATCCCGCTGGAGGCATCGACGGCAAACGGCAACACTGTGTTGACCGGCGCGGAGGGCTGGAGCCTTGAGCTCTCGCCGCGCAACGCCCAGAAGGCCGCGAGGGCAACGACCAAGAAAGTCGTGCTCGGCGCTCGTCACTCGACGATCAAGCTCCACAAGAGTGCGGTGCCAGGCAGCGTCCCGGCCAAGGCCTACACGGTGGAGCCGACCGGAGACGTCACCTTCGTGCAGGCGTTACTGTCCGGCGTCATCGTCAACATCAGCGTGCCCCCCAACATCGCCGTCGCACCTGACGAGCAGATCTGGCTCGAGTTCGACCAGGAGCGGATACATGTGTTCGACGGCGAAACTGAAATGGCCCTCAAGGCCGACTAACACAGGGCGGATGCGCATGGAATGTGGGCGTGGATGACTACGAAGCTTAAGATAACTGCGATCAAGCCCTATCCTGTGTGGGTGGGAACGCGCAACCAGATGCTCGTCAAGGTCGAGACCGACCAGGGCATCTTCGGCTGGGGCGAGAGCGGCTTGAGCGGTCGCGAGAGGGCCGTGGCCGGCGCGGTCGAACATTATCGCGAGTTTCTCATCGGCCGTAACCCCATGCAGATCGGACGGATCTGGCAGGAGGTTTATCGCAGCCAGTACTTCGAAGGCGGGCGAGTTCTTCAGGCGGCGATTTCCGCCATCGACATCGCTCTTCACGACATCAAGGGCAAGGCGTTGGGGGTGCCGGTCTACGAATTGCTGGGCGGCAAGCAGCGCGACCGCATCCCCACCTTTGCCTCGACCGGTGACGAGGCCGAGGGCGATGCCGCCATCGAACGAGCCCGCGAACTACGCGCACAGGGATGGCAGGCGGTCCGCTTCTTCCCCGTCGGGCAAAACAGCAGGGACATTTTCGAGCCCCGCGAGTCGATCGGCGTTACCGCGCGTATGCTGAACAGAGCGCGCGAGGCGCTGGGCGCCGACGCCGTCCTCGGCATCGACTATCATCACCGACTGTCGGTGGCAGAGGCGGCGAGCTTCTGTAACAAGCTCGGCCCCGGCGTGCTTGATTTCCTCGAGGAGCCGATACGCGACGAGACACCGGAGGCCTATGAATCCCTGCGTACGATGACCGACATCCCCTTTGCCATCGGCGAGGAATTTGCCAGCAAGTGGCAGTTCCTGCCCTACATCGAGCGCGGCATCCATCAGTTCAACCGGCTCGATGTTTGCAATGTCGGCGGGCTCACCGAGGCGATGAAAGTCGCTGGCTGGAGCGAGGCGCACTATGTGGATCTGATGCCGCACAATCCCCTTGGTCCAGTGTGCACGGCCGCGACCGTGCATCTCGCCTGCGCGGTACCCAACTTCGCGTGGCTTGAGACCAGGGAGCCCGAAACAAAGCTGGGCTTCGACAATTCCGACTTCTTCCCCGTGCAACCACGGCTCGACGGTCCCGATTATCCGGTCGGCGATCTGCCGGGGCTCGGCGTCGAGGTCAACGAAGCTGCGATCCAGGCGGAGAGCTTGCGTTTCTGGGAGGCGCCTCACCTGAAGCGCCGTGACGGTTCTGTCACGAACTGGTAGTTCCCTTCAACGGAGTCCGACAATGACGCATACCCCCGACATCACGCGGCCGCCCAAAGACCTGATCGAAGCGCTAAGGGAGATCGGCGCCGCCACGGTTGCCGGCACACTTGGCCACATGGGCTTCCGCAATCCGCATATGGTCGGTCCGGTGGCGCAGAACCATGGGAAGTCGATCGTCGGGCCGGCGCTGACGCTGCAGTTCTTGCCGCAGCGGCCGGACGTGTTCAGCGAGGGAGAATATGCCGATCCGGAAACGCAACTGCACCGGCACGTGCTCTATCACGCGCAGGAAGGCGATGTGGTCGTGGTTGACGCGCGCGGCGACATGAGCTCGGGCGTCTTCGGTGATATGATGTCTACGTATTTCAAGGGTAGAGGCGGCGCGGGCATCGTCATCGACGGGTGCATGCGCGACCGGCCCAATGTTGAAAAGCTCGACCTGCCCCTATGGCTGCGCGGCTGGACGCCAAATTATCATGTGCAGACCAGCATCTATCCGAACGCCGTCAACGTTCCGATTGCCTGCGGTGGTGTCACGGTGATTCCCGGCGACATCATCGTCGCCGACGACGACGGGGTGGTGGTGCTTCCCGTCGCAATGGCCGCGAAGGTGATCGAAGAATCACAGAAGCACCACGATTGGGAGGAGTTTTCGCGAGAGAAGCTAATGCAGGGTGCTCCGCTGCAGCGCTACTATCCGCTGCACGACGATGCCCGAGGCGAATACGAGGAGTGGCGCAAAACCAATCGCTTGGCGGATTGACGTTACAATCACCAGCACGGGCGCCAGTATTCAACAACGCATCGATAGGGGGCGAATGCCGCCCGTTGGCGTCCGCGTCTTGGGCAACAGCAATGTTCGGAATTGGCGCCTAGTCCTAGCAGGCCTTGGTGTGGCCAATTTCAAGCGTACGTGTTGGCGGAACGATACGAGACAATACGGGAAACCCTCTGATTTCGGCCCGCGAAAGAGACAATGAAATCAAATGCCTTTTGGATATCCTCCGGGCCCACCATTGGCTGATTTATCGATTTTGGTATATTTTCTGGCTTGATTTGGCACCACAATTTGAACTCGTACCCCCTGGATCGACCCGGAGCTGCTGATCCGTATCCTTGTCGTCGGCTCATGCTTCGGCGACAAGTATGCGGTGTCTTGCTGTACAAAATTCTTGAGAGGCCGACGCGCCGGGTTTAGGGTCAGGTTTTCCAAAATATTGCTTCCATCTCCAGCCGCCCGGAGTGCTCATGTCGTCGATTGCCGCCGCCCTGCTTGATTGCCTGCGCTCGGTCGAGCGCCCCGGTGACTTCTGCGTCGGCGGTCTGCGGGAAATCTTCTTGCCGGCGATCGATGTGGAGGGCGTGGGCAGAATCGCCTTCCCGCTTCCGGCGGCTCAGGCTGAGCAGCTGGTCGCCATGGCCGAGGCGGCACCGCATGGACGCGGCGAGGAGACGGTGCTCGATCGCGATGTGCGCAGAACCTGGCAGATCGACTCGGGCAGGACCCGGATCAGCGGGCGCCATTGGGAGACGACGCTGGCCGAGCTCGTCAAGGACGCAGCCAGCGGCCTCGGCGTGGAAGAGCCGGTCGCGACGGACTTCTACAAGCTTCTCGTCTATGACGCCGGCAGTTTCTTCCTCAATCACCGGGACACCGAAAAGACCCCCGGCATGTTCGCGACCCTGGTGATCGTGTTGCCTTCGGCCCATCGCGGCGGCGAACTGGCCGTGCGCCACCTGGGTCGAGAAGTTACGTTCGATTTGCATCCCGAAGATCCATCGGAAATCGGATACGCCGCCTTCTATGCCGACTGCGTTCATGAAGTGCGCCCGGTCATCACCGGACATCGCCTGATCCTCGTCTATAATTTGCGCTTCCTCGGCAAAAGGACCCCGTTGAAGGCGCCTGATCACCGTGCGGTCGAGGCGCAGGTCGCGGAGCTGCTGCGGCGCTGGACGGACGCCGAGGACGAGCCCGACAAGCTGATCGTGCCCCTGGAGCATGCCTACACCCCGGCGGAGCTGTCGTTCGATGTCCTCAAGGGCGCCGATGCGGGCGTGGCGTCGGTATTGATCAAGGCGGCGGCCGAGGCGGATTGCGATCTCCATCTTGCCCTGGTGTCGATCGAGGAGAGCGGCAGCGCCGAGCACACCGGCCGCTATGGCCGCAGGCGCTGGCATCGAGGCGACGAGGGCGACGAAGAATTCGAAGTTGCGGAGGTTTTCGACCGTTCGCTGATCCTGTCCGCGTGGCGGCGTCCGGATGGCGGCGAGGTCGGGTTTCAGGATTTTCCATTCGATGAGGAGGAGCTCTGTCCGCCCGACGCGTTCGAGGATCTGACGCCCGACGAACAGCATTTCTACGAGGCGACCGGTAACGAGGGCGCCTCTTTCGACCGTACCTATCGCCGCGCCGGTCTTGTGCTGTGGCCGCGCGCGCGGCGGCTCGCGGTGCTGAATCAGGCGGGCCTCGGGGCAACGCTGCCGTATCTCGAAGAGCTGGCAAGACGCTGGGAGACTGGCGACACCGCTGTCAAGTCGCAGTTGTGGCGGGAGGCCGATGAGCTTTCGGGATACGTGCTGCGCTCCTGGTCGCGTGAGACATGGCGCAGGGAGGGCGATACCGATGCCGGTCGGATGCTCGACTTGCAGGTCCGGCTGAGGAATGCGGCGCGGATCGACGAGTTTCTTGCGGAGCTATCGGCGAACGGCCATTACGCGGCGTCCGACAACGAGGCGATCGTGCGCGCCGCCACGGTCCTTCCGCGACTGCGGGTCACGGACCTGCTGGTCGCGATCGTCAGGCGCAACGCCGCGGCCCATCTCGGTGCCTGCGGCGACTTGCTGCTGCATTGCCTTGCGGCCCCGACCGACTCCGTCTGCGACGTCGCGCGGGTTGGCGCGGCCTTGATCGACGTCTTGCCAGGCGACCCGGCCAGACGCGTGAAGCTCGACCCCTGGGCGCGACCTGCGTCCGTGCAACCAGGCTTCGTCGTCGATCTCCTGACGGCGACGAGCAACATCGATGCCGGGCTAGGCGCACGCGCGATCGAGCACTTGCTGGCCTGGCCCAGGACCTATGCGCTGGACGCTGTGCTGGTACCGGCGGCATTGGCCTTCACCAAGCGGGCAGAGAGCGTGGCGTGGCCGGCCGTCGGCCGGCTGCGTGAGGCCGCTCTCGACCATTTGCGCAGACGCGTCGCCCTGCCGCTGGAGGCTCCGCGAGACTGGGCTCGCATCAACCCGCTCAAATGCGCGTGCGACGATTGCCGCGCGCTGGGCGCATTCCTGGTCGACGCCCATCAAGAGCAGTGGCGCATGAAGGCCGTCCAGAATAGGCGGACGCACGTCGAGGAGAGCGTCCGAAATGCCGCATGCGACCTTGACCTCTCAACTGAAAGGCGCGGCAGCCCGCACACGTTGGTCGCCGTCAAGAACCAGGCCAGTTACCAGCGGCGCGTGAAACAGCGCCAGCATGATCTGAAACATGTATCGGCACTGGGCGGATGACGGCTCATCCACGCCTATAACAGCCAGCCTGGCCATAGGGCGATGAACCGGAGGAATCGGACTCCACTTGCCAGTCGAGTCGTCAAGGCTGCGGAGGCAGCACTTGCCGCAAGGGGCTATGTGAGTTCCATAGACGTGCTCGTCGGGATCGGGTGGCTTGACGCCGGAGCGGTGGAACGCTGGCGGCGAGGTCAGGTCGATTGCCTCGGTCGTGTCGTGCAGACCAACCCGCCGCGGATATCGGAAGCCATGAAGCTGTTCCGCTCCTGGGCGACCGAACGAGGATTGTCAGCAAGCCTGACGCAGAATGTCACGCGCACGCCGCGACGCCGGACACTGCGCTTCAGTCGGAGCGGAGACCCTACGATCGAGGGGTTGTACCGGACCCACTGGGTAGCGGATGAGACTTCCGCGGGAAAGCGCGAACGGCTGGCGGAGAAATTGAGCCGCGCCCCGGAGTTGGTGGTGGTCCAGCCCTTGAACAGAGAGTGGACCGGCCACCGGTGCGGCGGCTCCGGCGATCTGCTGCTGATGGAAGATGGCGGACCAGCATGCTTGCGCTGCGTTGGCCTCGATGACCTCGAATACCTGGCGGCGGGCAATGCTCCGCTCACGCGGCGAGCCTGCTTACCTCCGAGACGGTGGTCGCGTTCAAGTTGGCGATCTCTGTCAAGCTTCTGGCAGACCCATCGGTGAGTTGATGGAGATACAACTGAGAGCGATGAACAACTTGGAACAACGCAGCGTCCGGCTCGGCGCTGTTTACAAATTTTACAGGCACGCTGGAACGTCGATTTATCAGGCGTCCAATCCACCTGCTGCCGCCCGCCACAACCTCGCTCCGGATCTGAAACGCCCGAAACTTCTCCATCGGGTTAAGTTGAGGTTGTTTCCTCAGGTCCGTACCCTAAGCGCTTGCTCCAGCCGGTCGGCGATCTGTGTGACGATATAGGCAATCACCATGTAGATCACGACCGCAATTACGAAGGCTTCGAGGTAGTAGAAGTTCAGCGCGGCGGTCAGTTGGGACTGCGCGAAGATATCGACAACCTCGATGGCGAATCCGAGAGAAAGCGCCTTCATGATAACCATCATGGATGTTGTCAGGTCGGGAATTGCTGTGAGGGCCACCTGAGGAAACAGCACCCGTCGGAACAGCTGGCCGCTTGTATAGCCTAGCGAATAGGCCGCGTCCGACTGACCAATGTCAAAGGCGTTGAGAGCGCCTTTGATGATCTCCGCCTGGAACGCGGCGACACAGCCGGTCACTGCAAGAACAAGGATAACCCAGTTGGGCGTTTCGTGGGCGTTGAAGTTGATTCCGGCCGATGAAAGCAGGAACTGGAGTGCCGGGGGGAGACCGAAATAGGCGAGGAAAATCACGATCACCATCGGAACGCCCTTGAAGACGACCTTATAGGCGAAGACAAGCTCTCGCAGCACCGGGATCCGCCTATATTCGACGAGCGCAAAAAGGCTGCCGACTATCGTCGACAGGACGAAGGTCGTGAACGCCATGGCAAGCGTTACGGGTACGGCGCCCAGAATTTCCCGCGAGTCCTGGAGCAAGATATCGGTATCAAACATGGTCGAATACCCTGGTTGAGTCAGGCGCTTGCGATGAGCGCGTTCTTGATCTGAGCTTTTGTCGTTGCCTCTGGTGCTTGCATCGGGGAGCGAAGCTCGAAAAAGCGCACGATGAGCCAGGCGATCAGGCACATCAAAGCATAGATGACAGCCAGAACGAGGTAGGTTTCGAACTGGTACTGATTATAGTCGCGCTGCATGATCAAATGCGCAGTCGCCATGACGTCCGCCGCCCCGATATACATGACCAACGCAACGTTATGGATCAGGTAGATGATGGAGTTTCCATAGCCCGGCAATGCGAAGTGCACTGCTTGCGGGCCGACGACGCGAGCGATTTTCTGGCGGAAGGTATATCCCAGGCTGTCGGCCGCATCATGCTGGCCGCGATCAACGGCCAGGTATGCAGGTCGCATGACTTCCGAGAGATACCCGCCGTGGTAAAAGCTCAGTGCCACCATCGCAGCGATCGTCGGCGAGAAAAAATCTTCGGAGCCAAACAGGACCACCAACAAGGGAAGCCCGTAGAACGCAACGAACAGCTGGAGGACGACAGGAACACTGCGGGCATAGGACACGTAGAGGTCCGCCAGATGGCTGATCACCGGCACCCTGCGAACCCGGAGAGTTGTCGCAAGGAGAGCCAGGCAGAACCCCGCAATGATGGCCGTAAACGTGATGGCGAGCGTCAGCGGCAACGCCGAGAGCAACTCGGGTATCATAGCAGAAACATCCACTTTGAAACACTCCTTCTTGCAATTCAGCCTTGCCGCTGACTACCCCAATACGGCTGAGGACGGCCCTTACTTCATGTACTTCACGATGTCCTCGCCGAACCACTTCTGCGAGAGCTTGTCGATCGTGCCGTCGTCCTTTAGTTCTTTGAGTACCCTGTTAACGTCGTCGGCCAGAACCTTATTTTCCTCCGATCGGTGAATCAGCATGTACGTATTGTTGCTATAAACAGGATCGGACGCCACGATATCGAGTTTCTTGTTGTCAATGACGGTCTGCTCACCCAGATTGGACGGCAGGACCAGCGCATCGAACTTACCGTTCTGAACTTCGTCAAGGCGATTCGGGTACGGAATACCGGCACTCGAAGCCGTGACTTCAAGCTTGTATTGTGGATTTTCTTTTTGCCAATTCATAATGAACTTGTATGTTCCGCCGCCGGCCGTGGTCGGAACAATCCTCTTGCCGACCAGATCTTTCATTTCCTTGATCCCGCTGCCTTTTTTGCTATAGATTTTCATCAGACTGGCGCCCATTGGGTTTTCCGGAATGATGAATTGCTTGGCGCGCTCGGGCGATTTGTAATAGCCACCGCACGCCATATCGTACTTGCCGGTGGCAAGGCCGGTTTCCTGCGCGATATCCGAGACACCTTCCATTTCGAACTTGTACTGCGGCAGCTTTGCATTGATCGCCTTGAGGAGATCGGGTTCATAGCCTTGTGGTTCGACGCCGATCGCACCCCAAGCCAGCGGCTTGGATTCTGCCGATGTCGCGATCTTGATCGTCCGGGCCGTCTCACCGTAACTGATCCCCGCGGTTGCAAGGGCGATTGCGATGCCGCCAGCCACGGCCAGGGCATAACGACGGGAAGAACTGAATTTGATTGCAGACATTTCTTAGGTTCCCTTCTTATTGGAGTGAGTGTTCGGAATTGAGGAATTGGGCGAGCCGTAGGCTGGATGGTGAATCGAAGATCTCAGTTGGGCTGCCATCGGCGGCAACGACGCCCCGATCCATGAAGATGATCCGGTTGGAGATGCTCTTTGCAAATTGCATCTCATGGGTCACCAGGAGTGAAGTGATCCCGGACGACGTGACGTCCTTGATAACCTTCAGGACTTCGCCAACCAGTTCAGGATCCAACGATGATGTCGGCTCGTCGAAGAGCATCACATCCGGCCTAACCGCCAGCGCACGTGCGATGCCGGTGCGCTGGAGTTGGCCACCCGACAGCTGGGATGGATAGCTGTCCTGCTTCGAGGAGAGGCCGACCCGCTCGAGCTCTCTAAGCGCGATTTCTCGCGCCTCTTCCCTGGATTTGCGCTGCACCACAACAAGCGGATCCATCACGTTCTGAATGACCGTCATGTTCTTGAAGACGTTGAATTGCTGGAAGACCATTGCTGTGCGCAACCGGATCGCCTGGATCGCGGTTTTGTCGGCATGCTGGTAATCCATCTGGATCTGATCGAATGCTATGGTCCCGGATGACGGTTTGGCCAGGTAGTTGATGCACTTCAGCAGCGTGGTTTTACCCGTACCGCTAGGGCCGATGATCGACGCCACATCGCCGCGTTTCACCGAAAGATTGACGCCGTTCAGGACCTGAGTGCTTCCGTAGGACAGCCTTATATCTTTGAGTTCGAGCATTTCTGATTGGTGTCCTTTATTTCTTAGAAGAGGGACAAGCAGCCAGAGAAGTTGGAAGATTGCAGAGCAGCCGATAATTCATGCGCATTTTGGTTCCCTTTTATTGTTATGAGCCACCAGTTCGGCTGGCTCTTATTAGAGACACCCGGCCCGGGTGCGGTGACGATATGCAACTTCATTTCCCGGTCTCCGCATGGCCGAGAATGTGCATCAGCCGGTTTGCCCAGCCGAAGATCGATATGGCGTGGATCAGGTCGATGATCTCGGCGTCATCCATGCCGACGGCGCGAAGCGCGGCGATATCGTCCGCCGTTGCTTCCGACGGGGCCGCCGACAGGCGACGGGCAAAGCTGTAGATCGCCGCATCGCGTGGCCCGAGCGCTTCGGGTCGGTCGAGATAAAGTGCGGTGACCACATCATCGCTCCTGGTCAGCTCCGCGTGCCGGCGGGCATGAACAACGGCGCAGAATTTGCAGCCATTGACCATAGAGGCACCCAGTGCGCCAAGCTCGCGATCGGAACGGGCAAGCCCGCCTTCGACGTACATGATCGCGTTGAACAAGACCGTGCGAGCGAGATAGCTCTCGGGATCATGTACAAGGGTGCGCACATACTCCGAAACTTTCTTGGCGGAGGGCGTGACCTTCATCGCTTCGAGCTGTTCCGGCGTGGCCTCGGATAGCTCGACCGGTGCGATGTAGGGGTGCCAAGTTAGCGGCTTCAGGCGCACCGAGGAAATCATGCCGACCTCATCAATCGCAAGCCGGTCGCGACCCGCGTCTGGAAATTGACGAAGGCAATCAGTTCGGAGAGCGCGACGATCTGGGGACTGTTCAATCCGGCCTGTGTGAGCAGGGCTATGTGGCTCGCCTCAGCCTTATTCGGCGTCAGCGTGACCAGGTCGACATGCCGGGCGATAGTCGCCAACGGTTCTTCCAGATCCGTTTCGCCGTGAGCCAAGGCCCGAAGCTGCTCTGTCGGGTCAAGCTGAGCCAACTGCGTGTCATACTCGTCCAACAGGGCCGCATCGGCATTCAGGGCGGCCATGCGACGGGCAAGAGCAACGCGCAAATTCGGCGCCAGCCCCTGATCGTTTGCCGGCTTCAGTACGGAGAGGCGACATTCCTCCGCCCCCTGCACGAATTCCGGCCGAAACCGCCTCGTACTGAAAAGGGCATCGTCCGGTGAAATACCCGCGGCCTTGTCCATAGCGTCGATCACAACGCGGCCTCCTTCTGAAGCAAGGGGGTTGAATCGACCCATTCGTCGCCCAGAAGTTCGGGGGTGTCGTAGGCGATCAGATTGGCAAAGTGGGTTTCGACATCTTCAGCAAAAAGCGATGCGGCAATGCCGCGGACAAGACGGTCGGCACCGGCACTGACGGCCGGGATATCGCCGGAGACCTTGCCGTGGGTCAGCATTGCGGCATCGTTGAAGCAGTGGATATGCGCCAGCATCGGGCAGGAACCGGGGACGCGTTCGCGAAACTCGAAGGCAGGACCGAGATCAGGGGCGTCCGACATACCTGCACGCAAAAGCCCCATATCCGGCGTGTATCGACCATCCGACCAGGTGCGGATATGCGGGGCGATCGCAGCAAATTCCGAACGGCTGTTGAAGTCATTTGAAAAGCCGGTTGCAGCGATCAGGAAATCGTAGCGCATCGGTCCCTGCGTGGTTTCGACCAGCAGGCTTCCCGTATCTTCCCTTACCGCGACTATGCCGCAGTCAAGAAAGAACCGAGCATTGGGATGGCGAGACACGCGAAGCGTCGACGAACGCGGAGGCGGCGTTTGGGTTGAGGCGGTGTAGTCGAAGAATTTCCACTTCCAAGCATCGGGGACGTGATGCATGCCAAGGACGACACCCTGGCTGCCTATGCCGGTCAGCTTGTTGATGCGTGGCATTTCCTTGCGCCGGATCAACATGTCTACCGAGCCGGCGCCCGCCTCGAGGGCCGTTGCGGCATTGTCCATGGAAGAGGCACCGGCGCCGATGACCGCCACACGCTTACCTTTCAGCGCGTCGAAATCGATCTCGTCGGCAGAATGGGCCCAATAAGCGCGATCGATGCCCTTGAGGAAATCGGGCAGGGCAAATCCGCCCAGACCGGACCGACCTGTGGCCAGAACGAGATGACGGGCGAGAACCCGGCCCGTTTCCGCGCCCTCGATATCGATCGCAATCAGATCACCAACAGGCGCGAGACCTGTCATGCGCACGCTGTTGCGCACCGGCAGCGCCAGGACCTTGCGGTACCAGACCAGGTAATCCATCCACTGGCCCCTCGGGATTTTGTCCAGCGCCCGCCAGGCCTCAACGCCCCACTGTGCCGTGAACCAGGCACGGAACGTCAACTGCGGCAGGCCGAGGGACGGACCGTGCAGGGTCTTCGGCGACCTGAGCGTCTGCATTCGGGCAAACGTTACCCATGGTCCCTCGAGCCCGGCCGGAGCCACGTCATAGGCGACGACATTGGTGATCCCGGTCAGCACCAGCTTTGCCGTGGCAGCAAGTCCGCACATGCCGGCGCCAATGACCACGACGTCGCGGACCGGGGCACCGTCATGAAAGCGCTCGGGGACCCAGGACTTGGCGGGCAGCTCAAGAAAGTCGAGATCCTGCGCAAGCTGTGCTTCCAACGCAGCAAGACCTGTCGACATTGGCGCGGTGGGGGTATGCTTCATATTCCCGTTCCGTGATTTGTGCCCGATGCAGGATCGGTCACCAATTGGCCAGCTAAAGCCGGATCGAGTTTCTTGAAACCGACGATCGACCGCTCAGCCACCGCTTCGACCGCATCCATCAACGCCTGCGCGACTGGACGAAGGGGACGTTTTTCGGCAGCCACAACGCCCCAATAAAAGAGAACGGTTACGTCGATCGGGCGAATGACGACCCCAGGCAGGGCCACGCCATAGGCCGTGAGGGGATCAATGACAGCAGCAGCACCAGTCCGGCGCACGATCTGCAAAGCGCCGTATGCGGTATTGGTCCGGATGACTGGGCCTGTGTCGATGCCCCTGGCCGCCAGTGCCCTGGAGACATGCAGCTGAAAGCGCAACGGGTTGAGCAAGGTGGCGACGCGGCGACCGGCAAAAGCGGAAAGCGGTATGACATCAAGTTCAGCCAGCGGATCGTCCTCCCGCACGGCGGCAACATCAGGCGCCGAATAGAACCGCAGGACATCCAGACCGGGCGTGTCGAGCGGCAGGCTTGAAAACCCGATCTCGGCACGTCCGCTGCGCACTTCCTGGGCAACGATCGAGGGAAGAAACTGCCCGAGATGCGTCTCGTGGGGAAGCTCGACACCGTTGAGCTCAGCCATGGCCGTCGGGATCAAGCCGGTGCCGATCGCAGAGGTCGTGACAATCTGCAGGATCCGCCCCCGGCCGGCGGCGATCATCTTGGCGCGCGCCGCGAGTTCGGTGAAGGACATCAGCAGTCGCCGCGCTTCCTCCTCGAAGGCGACACCCTCTTCTGACAACTGCACCCGTCGGCCGACCCGGTGCAGCAATTCGAAGCCAAGCTCCGCCTCGAGCTCCTGAACGGTGCGTGTCACGGCAGGTTGGGAACGCCCGAGCATGTCAGCAGCCTTGGTGATGCTGCCGCTGGCAGCAACCGCAAGAAAGGTCTGAAGGTCCCGGGTTTCCATTCTCACCCTACATGCGCAATCCGTATGATTGACATCGTCTCATTCGTTTTTGATATATGTCAAGCGGAAACGAATATTCGTTACGGCTTTGTGCGTTTGCCGGCTTCACAGCCGGGGTCCGACCGGAAGCGGCCGATGACGACAGGCGCGGCTCCCACTTGCGGAACCTTTGAAAAATGGGAGCTGACGACGGCAATGTCCTCGACCCTAAAGCCTGCAACAGGAGGAATGTCATGCGCGTGAGTATTCTGGGCGCCGGAGCAATTGCTTATGGCCTTGCCACCTATTTGGCAGAATCGGGACATTCGCCAACGCTTTGGTCACCGTCGGGACAGCGCACCAGGGCTTTGGCTACTGGCGAATTGTTAAAAGCGACGGGTGATATCGAGGCGACGGTGCCGGTGCGCATTGCCAAGGATTGTAAAGATGCCGTCGCCAATGCGGACGTGGTGGTGATTGCGCTTCCGGCTTACGGCCACAAGATGGTAATGGATGCCGCCGCCCCTCATCTGATCGATGGCATCCCGGTCATCATCAGCTCGCATAGTTCGTTCGCGGCGCTATATCTCTCCAAGCTGTTGGCGGAGCGCAAGGTCAGGTTGCCGATCGTCGTTTGGGGCACAACGCTCTTGACCGGCCGCCAGCAGGGACCAACGGAAATCCACGTTACCACCGTTCGCCAGAGGCTTGATGTTGCAACGGTGCCTTTCAGATCCCAGGAAGAAGGGTACGGGCTTTGCAAGGCCTTGTTCGGCGATCGTTTCGTCAAGCGCGACGGTATGCTTGCGATCGCGCTCAGCAACCTCAATCCGCAAAACCATCTGGGAATTGCGCTTCTTAATCTGACACGCATGGAAAAGGCCGAGCGATGGAGCCAGGGGGGCAACGTCACCCCTGCCGTTGGCCGCTTTATCGAGGCTCTGGATGCCGAACGGTTGGCCATCGCTGCCCATTTTGGCATCGCCGTTCGCACCGTCAAAGAGCATTTTTCATTGTCGTTCCATGTTCCGATGGGAACCGTTTCGGAGATGAACCAGGAGATGGACCGCCAAGGCCGAGGCGGCTTTGGTCCGACAACCATCGAAAGCCGCTATATACTCGAGGATGTTCCGTTCGGACTGCTGCCGACCGTACTATTGGGGAAGACCACCGGGAATCCGGCAACACTCCACCAGTCTGGAATTTCAATATTGTCGGCTGCTTATGGCCGCGATCTCAAGGCAGACAATGATATTCTTCCTGCTCTCGGGATCGATGGGCTGTCGGACGTGGACCTCGCGGACCTTTCGCGAGAGGGATTCTGACCAGGCTCCGCGGAAATGCTGAGCCTAGTCAGACGTGGTGCCGGTAGGAGATGGAGGGTCCGGGGGGAGGTCAGGGCGGACGGTCGCCCGACGCGAGGGGGCGACATCGAGCCGCCACTGGCGGCTGCAGGAAATTCAACGAGCAGTCCTTGGATATGTAGACTTCTTCAAGGAAGTAACGAGCAAAATAATCGCCGCTCGTGCGAAGAACCACGGTAATGTCCTGGGCACCGCGATTGCGCCAAAACCAGCCGTGATTGCCTTCGAAGCAGCTTCCAGCGTGCCTTGGCTTCCCGGCACGCCGCGTCCCTTCTCGTACCTGATCGACTGGCCGCCACCCTCGCCATGCATGTCGAAATTCTTCACGCCGCCATCGACGGTCCAGGAGTAGCTGGCCCTGGCTGCCAGGGCGCATCACTATTTTTACTTCCGCTCCCCGCTGGGCGTACTGGCGTAGAAAATACCACCATCGTGGCACATCGCGATGCAATCTGGAGAGGGCGGCAAGCACCCTCTACTTTGCCAGATCAGGGCATTCTCAAAGTCGCAAAGCGGACGGTAGCCGAACAATATTGTAGGTTAAAGCTGATCCCGATCACTACAAATGTCTATTCGGGTCATATTTTCTGCATTCTTCCACAAGTTTATCGCGTTCTTGAACCAGATCGGCAGAAAATTCGTCCACGAGTCTGGATCTCGCTCTTTGTGGTGGCAGGATCTGCAAGGTGATGAATTTGACGGTGGGAATTAACGGGCGGGCAACAAGTCCAGCTTTTTCATAGCCCTCCGAGACATAGCTGAGGACGTTGGCAACACCTACACCGGCTCCTTCGATCGCAAGCTGGCAAACAGTGGCAGAGAACTGCGTTTCCACGATCATACGCGGTGAGACATCTGCGGCAACCAGATGACGGTCGAGCTGTTTGCGAGCGGTATCCTCGGGCGCGAGACAAATCAGGCGTTCCTGTTGTAGATCGTGTGGGCCGACGAAGCGTTTTCCCGCCAGAGCATGATCTTGGCGAAACACGCACACGCCGTAACTTTCAATGAAGGGTTCGGCGACCAGATTGGTTATATCGATCTCATTCGCACAAAGCCCGAAGTCGAACAAACCACTTGTCACCAAATCGCGTACGGCTAGCGAACTGGCGATCTCAAACGTTATCGGTACATCAGGACGGCGCTTGAGATACTTCGCGATTACGCGCGGCATGAAGCTCAAGCCCAAAGCGGCTGAACTCGCCACCTTGAGCGAACCTGTTCCCACTTCGCGAATACGCGCGGCTGCCTGCCGCAATCGATCAAGTCCAGCGTGGGCTGCCTGAACCTCGCGATAAAGAAGGAGAGCTTCCGGCGTTGCGTTGAGCCGCGGGCCAGACCGTTCGAACAATTTGAGTTTGGTCGTGTCCTCAAGCCTTCTCAAGCCTCGACTGACCCCAGGCTGCGAGATTCCCAACAAGGCCGCAGCCCTCGTGGTCGAGCCCGTCTTCATGACGGCGCTGAATATCTCGATCAGGGCGAGATTCATGCAAAACCATTATAACAGAAATGAATAATTCGATGATCACTATGCATTTGTGATGTGATTGTCGCAAGTCTACTCTTCGAATGAGACGAGAGTTTTCCGGGATGCACGACGATACAAGATGCCTAGGAACAGACGATGCCATTGCGGCATCGGGCTTTCAAAGCCTGTCCTTTCCGGTTTACCGCGGGTCCACGGTCGTGTTTCCGACAGTGGAAGCCTATCAACGCCGCCGTGAGAATTTCTACGATGGCTATTCCTACGGGCTATACGGCACCCCGACGTCAAGGGCTCTCGAAGCCCGGATCGCTTCACTTGAAAATGGGACCAAGACTCTGGTCGTTCCGTCAGGTCTTGCCGCAATCGTGCTGACAATTCTTGCTGTGGCGAAAGCTGGCGATCAAGTGCTGATACCGGACAGCGTGTATGACCCTGTAAGGACGCTGTCGGATAACTTCCTGTCATTTCTCGGAATTCAAGCCAGCTACTATGACCCGTTGATCGGCGGCCGCATTGCCCCGCTGCTCAACGAGCGCGTCAAGCTGGTTCTGGTCGAATCTCCTGGTTCGGCAACGATGGAAATCCAGGACATGGCGGCAATTGCAGGGGCCGCACAGGCAAACGGTACGCTCGTAGCGGTCGACAATACATGGGCCACTCCGCTCCGGTTCAAGCCTCTCGAGAGAGACACAGACTTCTCTATAAGCGCAATATCGAAGTATTTCGCCGGCCATTCCGACGTGCTTATGGGCTCGGTCACCGTCCGTGATGAAGCGCTCTACCGACGCCTTCGGGATGTATCGCGCTATCTTGGCTATGGCGTTTCCCCGGAAGATTGCGCGCTCGTCTTGCGCGGTATCGAAACCCTTTCCGTTCGGCTCGATCGAGTTGAAGCGAATGCCTTGAAGATTGCAAAGTGGCTTGAAGGGCGCCCGGAGGTCGTCAAGGTTCTTCACCCGGCCCTTCCGTCCCATCCTGGACACGCCATCTGGCAACGCGATTTCTCCGGATCGTCGGGCCTGTTTTCCGTGATTTTGCAACCCTGGACGCGCCCGCAACTTGCGCTCGCGATCGAGGCATTGGAGTTTTTTTGCATAGGGGCAAGTTGGGGCGGCACGAAAAGCATCGTTGTGGTGATGGATCCGCCTCCGGTTCGCACAGCGACAAGAACGGTTGAGCAGGGCCCACTGCTCCGCATCAGCGTCGGGCTTGAGCACGTCGATGATCTGCTTCTCGATCTGGAAAAGGCATTTGGGATGCTGGAACCGAAAGCCGAACTTTTCGAACCGCCTATCCGGCTTGAGATCTGACTATCAAACCAAGAAAGGGGAACAAGACATGCAATTCAGGAAATTCAAATCGGCAGCGGCAGTCGGCCTCGGCATCGCAGCCTCGGCCCTGTTCGGAACGCCGGCGGACGCTCAGACGGTCGTCAACAAGATCAAGGAGCGCGGTTATGTTAGTTGTGGCGCGAGTCAAGGCGTGCCAGGCCTCTCGCGGCCAGACGAGAAAGGCTACTACCGCGGCTTTGATTCCGACATTTGTCGCACCTTTGCCGTCGCCATTTTGGGGGGCAAGGACAAGATCCGTTTCGTGCCGCTCAACGCAGGCCAGCGGTTCTCGGCGCTGCAGACGGGTGAAATAGACATCCTCTCCCGCACCTCGACCTTGACCTTCACGCGCGACACGGTCGTTCGCTTCGTATGGCTCACTCTCTACGATGTTGACGGACTTCTGGTTCGCAAGGCCGACAATATCAAGGATCCAAAACAGCTGGATGGCAGGACCGTGTGCTTGCAGGGGGGCGGCAGCCTGACCGAAAAGGCAATCCAGGAGACCGAGGCAGAGTACAACATAGCGATGGAGAAAGTTTACTTCGACTCGACGATCCAGGCTCGGGATGCCTTCTTCGGCGGGCGGTGCGACAGCTATGTCACGGATGGGACTGCTGCTGCCGGACAACGTGCTACTGTCGCCAAAAACCCGGATGACTACGCAATCATCAGGGTCGGGAGTACTGTCGAGCCGAACGGAGTTGCCATCGCGCGCGGCGACGATCAGCTATTCGACATCGTCCGCTGGACGGTCAACGCCTTGCTTTGGGCCGAGGCCAACGGGATTGACTCAAAAAACATCGACGAGAAACTCAAGACGGGAAGCGATGAGGTGAAACGTGTCCTGGGAGAGGAGCCCGGTTTCGGCAAGCCAGTCGGACTCGATGACAAGTGGGTCTACAACGTTATCAGACAGATGGGTAACTATTCGGAAATCTGGGACAACAACCTCGGCAAGAACAGCCCCCTGAAGGTTGAACGCGGTATGAACGCCCTCGCCAAGGATGGTGGTTTGAACTACCCGCTTCCGTGGGATTGATTATGGGAACCGTACGAGGGGCATAAAGTAAGGAGGGCCAGATGCTCAACGACGCGAAGGCTCGGGCGATTGCTATCCAAGGCGTTCTGGTACTCGCCCTCGTCGGGCTTACGGCCCTTCTCTTTACCACGACGATCACCAATCTCGAGGCTCGGGGCATTCCGATAGGGTTCGACTTCCTTGCCGCGCCGTCAAGGCTCGTGATTTCCGAATCTGTCCTGCCATATGTACCGCGTGACCCTTACTACTGGGCGATTGTCGTCGGAATAGCGAATACAATCCTTATCTCGACATTGGTCATCGTCTTTTCGTCGATCATAGGTCTGATCCTGGGAATCGCGCGGCTGAGCAGCAATCCGCTCGCTTCAGGGACGTGCAAGGTGTGGGTCGAGGTGGCGCGCAACACACCTCCCATCGTCCTACTCATCTTTCTCTATTCCCTATGGTGGAAGGTTCTTCCGCCGATCGGTCAGGCCGCCAATCTTGCGCCCGGCGTCTATGTGTCGATGCGCGGCCTGGTAATGCCGGCCGTCAATATCAGCATGCAATCAATCGGATGGGCGCTCCTTGGGCTTGCTGGCCTGCTGATCGGCGCGCGCCTGTTGCGTGCATTCGTTGCGCGAACGCTATCGCTTTCGGTCCTTGCGCTGATGAGCGCGGCAGCACTCGGCCTGTGGGTGGCAAATGCATCGATCCAAGTCGAATGGCCCGTCTTTACAGGCTTTGGTTTCCGGGGCGGGATCGCGCTGACGCCGGAATTCAGCACGATCCTCATCGGTTTGACGATCTACACCAGTGGGTTCGTTGCTGAAATCGTTCGCGGCGGCGTGTTGGCCATCGGCAAAGGTCAATGGGACGCCGGCCGCTCACTCGGTCTATCCCAAACCCGGATATTGCAACTGATCATCATTCCCCAGACGTTGCGGATAGTCGTGCCCCCGCTTAACAGCCAATATATCAACGTCGTCAAGAACTCGACGCTGGCGATCGCGGTAGGGTATCCGGATTTCCTGGCGGTCATGAACACCACCATAAGCAAGTCGAGCCACGCGATCGAAGGCCTGTTCATCATTCTCGGCGTCTACCTCGCGCTGAACCTGACCTTGTCGGCGGTGGCCAATTGGTACAATCGCCGTATCGCGATACAGGAGCGATGATCGTGAAACCACTGTCAGCGGAACTTGCCGGGCAGCCGATGCCTCCATTCGCATTGGCGGCGCTGACGAACAGAGCCCGCGAAACGGTCAAACTTCTCTTTGGCTCGCCGCTCAATGCAATGCTCACCCTGATATTTGGCGCGGGCTTGTTCGCCGTGGTGCCTCCAATGACGCGTTGGCTGGTTTTGGACGCGGTCCTGTTTGACCCTGATCCCAATGCCTGCCGGGCTGCGTCCGGCGCGTGCTGGAGTTTTATCCATGCAAAATCCGGTCAGTTGCTTTTAGGCATCTACCCTTTTGACGAACGCTGGCGTCCAGCTCTCGTGTGTGTGTTGATCATAGCACTCCTCGGCTGGTCCGTTCGGCCAGCGAGTTGGAAACCGAGACTGTTGGCGCTCTGGGTTGTAGCCCTGATGCTTGTCGGGTGGCTGATGGGGGGCGGATTCGGACTGGCGAGTGTTCCCACATCGTCCTGGGGCGGACTTCCAGTGACACTGATTCTGACTGTTGTCGCCATCGGAGTCGCGTTTCCGGCCGGTATTCTGTTGGCGCTTGGTCGCCGTTCGACGACGATGCCGGCCATGCGAATTGTCACAGTGGCCTTCATTGAAGGAATTCGCGGGCTGCCGCTGTTGTCTATCCTGTACGTCGCCTCGATCATGTTGCCTCTGTTTTTGCCGGACTATCTTCTCCCTGACAAGTTCGTCCGCGCGTTGATTGCCTTGACCCTGTTTGCTTCTGCCTATTTGGCCGAGGTGATACGGGGTGGACTGCAAGCGGTTCCAACCGGGCAAAATGAGGCAGCCCAGGCTCTCGGCCTGTCGTTCTGGCAGACGCAGCGACTTGTGGTCTTGCCACAAGCCATCCAGGTCGCGATCCCAGCTTTGGCAAATACAATCATCGTGATGATCAAAAACACCAGCCTGGTGCTTGTGGTTGGGCTGTTTGATCTCATCAGTTCGGGTAAGGCGACGCTGGCCGACCCTGCCTGGCCTTCTCCAGCGGCAGAAACGTTCCTGTTTGTTGGCGCGATCTTCTTTGCGCTTTCCTTTTCCTTCGCCCGATTTTCCGACTTCCTGGAACGGCGTGCCCGGGTCCGTTATTGAGAGGGTTGCATCACAATATCCATCGCGAGCCATTCCAGTCTTCAGCACATATCTCGGAACGATGAAGTCGCTGCCTGGAGGCGGCTGACGGATCGGTCGCGCCCGGCCTTGCCGCACCGGCAGATGGCCGAGATTGACCCACATGTTGGTGCTTGTGTTAGCAGTTGCCGCGCCGTTGATGAGCCGCAACGGCCAATCCACAGGTCGGCTTGCGAACAGTCCGTGCAAGGTCTGCGACTTCGACCGCTTGTGTCCGGGCGAGGAACAAAGGGCGAAATCGCGCGTTGCTTTGGGCTGCTTAAAGGTACGACGAGCACGTCAACCAAGGAGGAAACGATGCCGCAGGAAAAACCCGGGCAACATCACGATCATCCCGGCCACAAGCCTGGCGATCTCGACCAACACGGCCATCGCGACAAGGCTGGTCAGAAGGAGGACAAGGCTGGTCGAAAGGAAGTCGTCGGCGAACACCACGATCATCCCGGCCACAAGCCTGGCGATCTCGATCAGCACGGCCACCGCGACAAGAGTGGGGCGGCCAAGAAGTAGCTTTTGACAGGTTGAATTCTATGCGGCTTCTCGCATTTCGCGGGGAGCCGCATTTGTCAGTCGAGCTGGCTCTGACTCGACGCGCCCGATACCCGGCCGTCAGGATCGGAGCCATTGCAGCAATTCGGATCCAAGAAGCTGCGCGTTCAGTTCCTCGTCGGACAGGTCCACGAAGCTGTCGAGATCTCTCACGATCACGACGCCGGTGTTCTTAAAACGCTTCGCGATGGTGTCGAGGAATTTGAATTCGACGGTGTGCTCGCAGGCTCCCATGAACAGGAAATACACCTGGTCGCCGCGCTTCTCGGAGTCCTCCAGAACGCGCATGGTCCGTTCTTCATCTGACGGGTCGTTCTCGCCGTCGGTGACGAAGATGACGACCGACCGCTTCTTTTCCAAAACCGGCGCCTCCCTGGAAATTCCAAGGAACCGGCTAAGGAAGCCTCCCGTCTCCTCGCCCGGCAGCCAGCCGAAATGCTGCAGATTGCGCTCCAGTACGTAGCTGTATGTGGTTCCGCCCTTCCAGCCAGGCACTTTGTCGATCACGTTGCGAACGATGTAGTTCTCGCAATCGTCCGGCGTCACAGTCCCGACATGGTGGACGTGCGCCTTGCCGTTGCTGAAGCTGAAGACATCCACCTTTCCGTCGGGGTCGAGCACCATGCCGTAGGGCACCAGCCGTGCGACGAGCTTGCTTGTGGTGCCTTCCTCGTGCTCGTGCTCGAAAGACCCGGAGACATCCATATCGAAGATCAGTTCGGCCTTGATGTCCGCCGCGACGCCCGCCTTGTCGAGAGAAAGACGCAGCGTTTCCGCCGACTTCTTGAGGTTGAGTTGTAATGTCATGGCCGAACGGTCCTCACTCTTTGAGTTGCTGCAGGATGTTTCGAAGCTGATAGGCAAGTTCGCCGGCTTCGGTCGGCGTCAGCTTGCGGTTGCTGTCGAGCATCGTGGTCAGCGCCGCGATGCTTCCCAAGAATCCGGGAACCATGACGAGCGCCACATTCTGGATCGCCCCGATGAGCCGCAGCGGCTGCTCAATCTGCACTTCGCGCATCGATGCGCCGCTACGGATCTGCGCCACGGTCTGTGTCAGGCTCATGCCGCGCTCCAGGAACCGTTGCGAGAGCGGCGGCCGGCTTGCGCGTAGGTGATCCGAAAGGAAAGACGCCGCGAGTGCCGAGGCTTCGGCCTCGTCCCCAATGTCCTCGATCCGGCGCGCATGCTGCTCCAGCGTCTCCTTGAATGACAAGAGCTGTTCGAGTGCCTCGCCCATCAGCCTTACCAACTGGTCGAGCTCTATGCGCGCCGTGTCAAGCTCGCCGGCCGTATCGATCCTGCTGTTCGTCTTCTTGAAGTACTGGCCGAAAACTCCCGCCCTCGAAGGGGCGCCGCAGACGGCCTCGATGTCGATCGAGCCGAGGATGTCGGTCATGCGGCCGACATAGCCCGTCGACCTCTTGAGCACATCCGCCTGCGAGAGCTCGAGCGTGCGTGACACCAGATCGCTGTAGTCCTGCTGGAGGCGATGACCCCAAAGCACCGCCTGCCTGTCCCGCGCGCTTTCCACCACAAATGACTGGATCAGCCGGAGCGTCTGTTCCAGCACGGCAGGTTTTGCTAGCGGCGACAGTTTTTTGATATCGGAAAGCTCGGCGGCGATCCGCTTGCGTTCCACGCCGGGAATTACCGTTGGCCTAGCCGCCAGCCGCGTTCGCGCGGGCGCTTCAGCCTCCGCCGCAGTCGTGCCGCGGGCTCGGGTGCCGGCGGGCGCTACCACGGTAGGATCGGCGTATGCGTCAGGCTGGGCGGCTTTGCCGCCCTCGGCCTTTGGCGTCCGTGTCCGCGCGGTCGGCGGAATGATCACCGTGGGGCGAAGCCTGCCCTGGTCGCTGTCTGGCATGGTATCACGCGAGGGAGGGGCCTTGTTCCGGGGCATCGCTGTCTTAGGAGAAGTGCGTGAGAACGTCGTTGAAGGTGCCGTTGAAGCCACGGCCTACGGCTGCGTATTCCCAGCCATTGGGGCCGAGCAATATGCTGCCCAGTTGGACGACATTGAATTCCTTGAATTCGTCCGACAGCTTGTAAGCGCCAAGTTGCTTGCCGGCGCTGTCCGACAGCGTGATGGTGCAGACGTCGATGTCGCCGAACGCCGCTTCCTCCTCCGCCTCTTCGGCGCCCTGCTCGGTCTCGTGGCTGCCTCCATGTTCGGCTTCGTGTACCGTGACGAAGATCGGTATCTCGTTGACCCCCGCCGGCAGCTTGGAGCCGTCAATGACGACGGTTTCGGAGTTGTTCTGCACTCTCCTGTCGCCGCTGTGGAGGAGTCCACCGCTGGGCGTCTGGAACGATCCGTCGGGGTTTGACGGCAAGGCGCCCTGTGGGTTCATCCGCGTGGTGTTGTAGGTCGACAGCACGCTGGCAAGTTCCGTTACCTTCGCGCCGTTCCCGTCACTTCGCGCCTCGAGAGCATGGACGTCGACATCATCTGCGTGGTCGGCATCGCACATCCACTCGACCTTGACGGTGAACTGCGCACCCTTGTTGAGGGAAAGGCTTAGCTTCGGCGTCGCGGCGCCGGGCTTTTCGAGGGAGAGGGTCAGCATGCTCGTGAAACTCCTGTGATTTGACTGCTTCCATGCTTGACGCGCAGGGAAGTCGGTAGGCGCCGGTTACCGCGACGAGAGGGCCGCGAGTTCCTGCCGGGCCGCGGCGAACTTTTGCCGCGCCTGCTCGAACTTCTCCTCGGTCGATTTCTTCGCCGCCGCGACGAGACCGTGGATCTCGTTGGTGGTGGCGATGATCTGCTCGATCTGCTGCGCCTGAGCGAGGCGGTTGTCGCCTGGCGCCTGCGCGGCGGTGACGGCCACGTCCTTCAGGGCGCGGCCGCGCATCTCGGTCAGCTGCTTGTCGAGCTTGGCCTGGCGGCCGGCGAGTTGCTGCACGCTCTTCACCGCGAACGCGCCATGGATCGACAGGAGCGTCATCTTGATCGACGCGAACCGCGACGCCACCGTGGTGGCGGTTTCCTGCAAGGTCGCTATTCCGGCCTGCTCGATCTGCTGGATCACCAGTTGGTCGGCCGGCAGCCGCGTGTAGGTGCCTTCCAGCGCCAGCGCGCGGCTCTCGAGCAGCCGCAATCTGTCCTTGAACTCCATCATCTTGGTCTGCGCCACGGGATCGGCCGGATTGAGCCGCGCCTCCTCGTCGGCGACATAGGCGCGCGCCTTGTCCAGAAAAGCGCGGGCGACGCCCGCTGCCACGGTGAAATCGCTGAAATGATCGCCATAGCTCTGCTTCAGGGCGTCGAGCGCCTGCAACTCGCCGAACAGCTTCTGCATTTCGCCGGAAAGTTCGCCTTCGAGCTTCATCATCCGGTCGGCGAGCGTCTTGGTTCGTCCGGTTATGAGGTCGCCGATTTCGGCAAGAAATTCCGCCGCTACCTCGTCCGGGCGCTTGCCACGAAATTTCCCCAACAGGGAACCCAGGAAACCCGGCTTTTCGCCGTTCTGCAGCTTGTCGAGGATTTCCGGGAGATCGGCATCCTCGACGCCCTGTTCGAGCCGGCCGAACAATGCGAAGACGGCGGCCGCGCTGTTCTTGTCGAGCCGCGTCAAGAAGCCGTCGAGCGTCCGCTGCAACGCCTGCTCGGCCTCCAGGCCGATCTTGATGACGTCGCCCGACTGCATGGCGGGAAAATCCAGTTTAGCCAAAGCCTTCTCCGCTTCCGGCACCTGCGCCGGGCTGAGCACGATGGCGCCCGTATTCATCGCTATCGCGGGAATACTCCCTTGCAGCGGCTCGCCAGTGAGAAGGTTGCGAGATGAGCCGATGGTTGTCGGTTTCATGAATGAGATACTCCTCCAAGATACATTGCTTGCGATCGTGGGAGCGAAAGCGGCGGTATGAGGTGCCGCGCGGGCATCAATCCACCTTCTTTTCTCCGGCCTCACCGCGTTTGACGATGTCGCCCGTCGTAAACAGAATAGCTTTGAGTTCGGTGCGCCAATCCTTATTCTTGCGCAGCAGAAACTCGAGATTCATGCCGAAATGCTTGAACTCCTCGGTTTGCGCATTCTTCATAATCGCCCGCGCGGCCGTATCTTTTTCGACAGAGATGCGTTGTTCATACCAACTGATGGCTTCTGCCTCTTCGATCAGCGATGCCATCATGCGGGCAAAGGTCCGTATCTCGTCCGGTAGCTCCTCAGGCGGTTCATGATACTGATCAAAGCCCATTATTCCGTTCCCACATAAGCTACGAGATTTTATCCCAGCGGACCCGGCGATCAAGGTGAGGTCAGGTCAAACATGACTACGCTTCAAAAAGCAATATTCCTAATCGGAACAGCGCCCGCAATCTCGCTTGGCGGCACAGTTTTTGTCCTGGTCCTAGACCGCCGGGGCTTGGCCGTATAGCGAACGGCCGAACGAAAGACGTTTCCGCAGTACCCAGAACCGGCAGCGACCACGACCTCTCCCGTGGCTTTGCCTCTTCTTAACTCAAGCCTCCCCCGAAGGTTCGATAAAAGAGATGTGAGCCTATCCGGGTCATCTTCTCCATAGCGCGAGCCCAGCCCGGATTCACATATGATGCGTAGTAGTGCGTCGACGAGGCGACGTCGGGAAGGAAGATTTTCCCTGCGGCGACGGCCATGGCGACGTCTCTGGCCAGACCATAAGCGGCTTTGTCCGTTATCCGATCCGCAATGCCGTCACAGGCGAAGGAAAACTGGCAGCGATTGAACCAATCGTCGTTCTGGTAGACGACTTTGCAGACAGTATTCGGGTATGCGGGATTGCGTACCCTGTTGAGGATCACCTGCGCAACCGCAGCTTGCCCCCTGGCGCTTTCGCCCCTCGCTTCGAAATAGACCGCCGTCGCGAGGCAACGCTGTTCTGTCTTCGAGAACACGCTTGCCGGGAGAGGCCGCCTCAGCCAATCATGATCACCCTTTGCAAGCGGCGGAATGAAGCGGCCGCTCCCGTCGTTGGCATCTTTCAGCAGGCTGTCAAATGGCGAGGTTGCCTCGTGATACGGGTCTGTCGGGGCATAGGCGGTCGCAAGGACGTCAGCCTGGTCGCTGGTAACCAATTCAGCCAATTTGGCCGGCACGCCGGCGTAGCGATCATCCTTTCTGCTATGGAATATGGCGGCGCCGCCGCCATCGAGGGGCGTTGAAAGGGCCGCATCCAGGCCCGGCCGGAGAGTCACACTTTGCCAAATCGGAACAAAATTCGCGGAGATCGTCTCGATTGGCGGATCCGCGACCGCATTTGGTATTCGTGGCTGCCTGTCGTCGCGGCCAGTGCCGGCTTCATCCAAGGATTGTCTCAATCTTGCCGTTTCGCCGCGAAACCCGACCGATCGCGATACCCTGGTGTCCGCGACAATCCCGCGCAGAATAATCGGAACTGGAAGATCCACCCGATGGGTGTTTGTCCAGTTGCCGAGGCGAAAGACCCATCCCGGGGTGCCTGTGCCATCCACTTTCGAATCTGGCAAACCCCGCAGCGCAGCAAGGGACGGTACGGCGAATAGGGCGGACAGCCCGCCGGCGATCAATGCAAGCGGAAAGCACGCCAGACAAAGCAATGTCAACAGCCTCAGGCGGCGACCAGGTTGCACGCTTACCCCCGAAAATCTGTACCTGGTTCAGCAAAATGAATTGTTAACCTTGATACCTGGTTAACGCCGCCGGCCTTATGGGGTCGCGGCCTCTGCGCCAGCATTAGTCATCGAAATCCATCGAGCATGACTGAAATTTACGGGCTTGAATCTCTAGCTGCTTGAGATTGCAGAATAGGGTCGCGCGAGAGGACGAGATGATCGATTCCAGTTTTGTGGACCAAGGTGCGAACTGTCCGGACGAACAAACCGACAACGCGGCGAGACGTTCTATGGCATCGAAGATGTCTCGATTTCGTCGAAACGCTGACGGCCGAGCGTCTCTCGCAAGTAAAGCAGACGTGAGCTCGAACTTCAGAATTGCCTGCGACGACGTGTCGGTTCCAGCCATCAAATCCGCATGTCGATTGAACGCATGAACCAGGATATTTGCAGCCGACCCAGTCTCGACCGTGGCAAATCGCGGCTGGCCATGGTGATGGTTATGTTCGGAATCTTATCGGGTGCCAAGCTTACCTTTTTGGGCTTCGTGCCTATGGAGACGGAAAAAACGCTTGCTCCTCTAGCTGCTAGAGGAATTAGTTGGCGTTGACTAGGAAACGCAAGAGCATTCGGAAGGCGTAATGCGATGAATGAAGCTGTTCTCAAAAGCCGTTACCGGGTAGCGGGCATGGATTGCGCTGCCTGCGCGAAGAAAATCGATACGGCTGCACGGCGCATTGACGGCGTCGCAGACGTCGCGGTTTCAGTTACAGCTGGAACCATGACCATCGACCATTCGCCAAAAGCGGATATGGAAAAACTCGCCAAGCGCGTGGAGAGCCTGGGCTACAAAGTCGCCCCGCTTGCCTTGGCGCAGGTGAAGGCAACTGCCGGCGCGGCGCCGAAGAGCGAAGGCGCGAGTTGCACCAACCCCGATCACCATCACGATCATGCTGGCGATGATCATTCGGATCACGACCACGTTGATCAAGACCATTCAGGCCACGACCATTCGGATCATGATCATGCCGGCCATGATCATGCGTCGCATGGCAAAACGCTGGAGCAGCGGGCAAATGCGGCCGGCCTGATTGCAGCGAACGCAAACACGATCTTGCAAAGCCGTTACCGGGTAGCGGGCATGGATTGCGCCGCCTGCGCGAAGAAAATCGACACCGCGGCGAGGCGGGTTGAAGGCGTCCAGGATGTTTCGGTTTCGGTGACCGCCGGAACCATGACCGTCGATCATTCGTCGAAAGCGGATATGGAAAAGCTTGCCAAGCGCGTCGAAAGCTTGGGCTACAAGGTCGCCCCAATTGCGTTAGGGCAGGCAGAAGCTGTTGGCGGTGCGGCGCTCAGGAGCGATCCCGCAAACTCCATCGACCTCGATCACGATCATCTTGGCCATGACCATTCGGATCACGACCATTCGAGTCACGACAAAGGCAAGAAGGCCGATGTCCAGGACGGCGCGGTGGCTGGCCTTCATGGCCACGATCACGGAAGTGAGGAGGGTCCGTGGTGGAAGACCTCGAAGGCGCGGCTGACGATCCTGTGCGGTCTCGCGCTCGCCGCGGCGTTCGTCCTCGCCAAACTTGTTCCGGAAACCGCGCCATGGGCGTTCATCGTCGCTATGGCGGTGGGACTTATCCCGATCGCGCGGCGCGCGATCATGGCCGCCCTCAACGGGTCGCCGTTCACCATCGAAACACTGATGACGATCGCCGCCGTCGGCGCGGTCATCATCAATGCCAGCGAGGAAGCTGCTGCTGTCGTTTTCCTCTTCCTGGTTGGAGAAATGCTCGAAGGGGTGGCCGCTGGCCGCGCCCGTGCCAGCATCACGGCACTCGCGTCCTTGGTGCCGAAGACCGCGCTGCTGGAGGTCGACGGAAAAACATCGGAAGTGCCAGCTGAGAGCCTTGCCGTCGGCTCAACCATACTGGTGCGCCCCGGCGACCGCGTTCCTGCCGACGGCACGATCATCTCCGGCGAAAGCTCGATCGATGAATCCCCAATGACGGGCGAGTCCGTGCCGAAACGGAAGCTTCCCGAAGATCAGGTTTTTGCCGGCACGATCAACCAGGATGCGCCGATACGCGTCAAGGTAACCGCAACTGCTGCGGACAACACGATCGCGCGCATTATCCAACTGGTCGAGAAGGCACAAGAATCGAAAGCGCCGACCGAGCGGTTCATCGACCGCTTTTCAACCTACTATACGCCCGCCGTCATGATCGTCGCAGCGCTGGTTGCGATCGTCCCGCCGCTCGTCTTTGGCGGCTTATGGAACGAGTGGATCTACAAGGGCCTCGCCATCCTCCTGATAGGTTGTCCTTGTGCGCTGGTCATCTCAACCCCTGCCGCCATCGCGGCGAGCCTTTCGGCCGGTGCCCGCAGGGGATTGCTGATGAAGGGCGGGGCGGTTCTGGAGACCCTTGGCAAGATCACCAAGGTTGCGTTCGACAAAACCGGCACGCTCACCGAAGGTAAGCCCAAGGTCACCGATATCGTTGCGGTCGGGCGGACCGAAGCCGAGACGTTGGCACTGGCGGCCGATTTGGAGATCGGATCCAGCCATCCGCTCGCGATGGCCATTTTGGATGAAGCCAGGAAGAGGGATATCAATCCCACTTCCGCCAGCGAGGCAAGGGCCATAGGCGGCGAGGGCATCGTCGGAAAAGTGGGCGGCGTTGAACTTTTCTTTGGTTCGCCCAAGGCGGCAGAAAAGCGCTGCGCGCTCACGCAGGATCTGCGGGATCGCATCGCCAAGCTCAATGACGAAGGAAAGAGTGTCTCGGTGCTGCTTGCCGGCAGGGTGGTCGCCGGCGTCATCGCCATGCGCGACGAGCCGCGCGAGGACGCCAAGGAGGGTATTGAAGCGCTGAAACGCCTCGACGTCACTGCTGTGATGCTGACCGGCGACAACAAGCGTACCGCCGCTGCCATCGCCAAGAGTCTCGGTCTCGAACCCAGGGCCGAGCTGCTGCCGGAGGACAAGCAGCGCATCGTCGGCGAATTGCAGAAGACCGGACATATCGTTGGCAAGGTGGGTGACGGCATCAACGATGCGCCGGCGCTCGCCGCTGCCAATGTCGGCATCGCCATGGGCGGCGGAACCGATGTCGCGCTGGAGACCGCTGACGCCGCTGTTCTGCACGGCCGGGTCAAGGATGTCGCCAACATGATAGCGCTGTCGCGGGCGACCATGAGCAACATCATGCAGAACATCACAATTTCGCTCGGGCTAAAGGCGGTGTTCCTGGTCACCACAGTCATGGGGATAACCGGCCTTTGGCCGGCGATTCTGGCCGACACCGGGGCGACGGTCATTGTCACGGCGAACGCAATGAGGCTCCTGGGCTGGCGTGGGCTGAAGTGATCGCATCGGAGACCCCGGCGCATTGGGAGCCCGCGCGGCAAGCAACCGCGACTTCGGGCGGAGCTGAGAAGTGGTAGCGATCGAGGTCTCGGCTATAGGGTTGGCAACCGCCGCACTGGCCGGTGCGATTTCGTTCGTTTCGCCATGCGTCCTTCCTCTTGTCCCCGGATATCTCTCGTTCGTATCGAATGGGGTCGATCCGTCATCCACCCGCATGATCGACCGCCTTCGCGTGACATGGCCGGCGCTGTGGTTCGTGGCGGGATTTACGACTGTCTTCGTGTTTCTCGGACTTGGCGCGCAGGCACTGGGCGGTTTGTTTATCCGCTACAGCGCCGAAGCGAATCTGGTCGGCGGGGCATTGGTCATCATGTTTGGATTGTTGATGACCGGCCTGATCAGAATTCCGGTCCTCATGCAGGAATTTCGATCGCTGGGCCCGAATTCGGTCTCGGGGCCGCGCAGCGCCTATATGCTCGGTCTTGCCTTCGCATTTGGCTGGACGCCCTGCATAGGCCCCGTTCTCGGTTCCATCCTGACCGTCTCGGCGCTCTCGGCGGGCAGTGGCGCCGTCCTCCTCGCTGCTTATGGTCTGGGTCTGGGCGTGCCATTTCTGCTCGCAGCGCTGTTGTTCGCCAACATGGCGGCGGCGCTGAAGCGACTTCGGTATGCCGGGCATGTCCTCAACGTCGCAGCCGGCGGCGTGATGATCGTGATGGGCCTTCTGATGATGACCGGCCAGCTCCAACTGATCGCGTATTGGTTGCTCGAGCGGTTTCCCGGCCTTGGCTCAATCGGTTGACCGGCGTATCGCTACTTCGACAGAGGTTGCGAAGGCCCAAGGTCTGAGTCGTTGCTGAAAATCCAATCGGGAAACAGCCAGCCATGCAATCGCTGGGAATGACGACCCTGATCTATACGCTCATTCCTGTAAGCGCCGCGATCATAGGCGCGGCGATCGCAGCCTATCGCCGTCCGGGGCCGATCGTCGTCAGCGCAATCCAGCATTTTCGCGGCAGGCGTGGTCTTTGCCGCGGCAGCGGGCGAAATCTTGCCTGACCTCAAGCATGCAGGTTCTGTGGTACCGGTCGCGATCGGGGGCACGATCGGTGTGATCGTGATGCTCTTGCTCAAGAGCATCGAGGAACGCATGCAGGGACCGCTTGGTCTCACGACGATTATCGGCGTCGAGAAAATTCGCGCGTCACCGGAGGGAGCGGCGGCGCAGAGGAACCGTAGCCGACCTCCGCGCCAAGAGCAAAGATCGAGAACTTTTCCAGATGCCGCTCCACCGACGACAGTCGGAACGGGACGAGGGCGCTGGGACGGCGCAACACTAAGCGCCATCATCGCAGGCCGCATGTGGACAGCCTCTACCCCTACGGTTCAGCCCGAACTGGTCGTCGGGCTGTGGACCGCTCTGAATACACGCGGCAGGTTTGAAGCTTTGGGAGCGGCGGGCCAAGCATCAGACTGCCGACCCTGATATTCCCAGCTCGGCCTTTGGCAACGTGGCCTTTATGGGATCTGCCGTCGATCGCGCAATCCGTTATCGAATGGGCAGCGTCAACTCCGCGAAGATTGGAACATGATTTGAACCAAACTTCGGGCCGGTGGCGTAGGTCGTAAGCCCGATCCCAGCCGAGACGGCAAAATGATCAATGGGCGTGCCCAGCGGAACGAACGAACCGTATCGAGTGCTAAACCTTGTTGGGGAGGGCCACCTGCCGGATTCAGTTGATAGCAATCCCGTCGCAGAAAAGAAGTCGCGGAAGAACGGCGACCAGTTCGGCGCGTTCCAATCGCCAACAACAACGATATTTGCTTGCGGCGGCTCCTTGCGAATGACCTCCGCCAGCAGGGCGAGATAGGCGTTGCGCTGCCGCCATTGCCAGGGACGGCGGGGTGTATCCGGATGAACCGCGTATACGATCACCGTTCCTGCTGGCGTGGCGATTTCAAATCTGACGGGATGGCGTACAAGGTCTGGGTAGCGGATTTTGTCGGCGACAACCTTTTCCGAGAGGATTGGAAACCGGCTCAGAAGCTTCATGTCATCCCGCAGATTGAGGTCGCGGTTGCTGTCGAAGGGAAGCCCAGTCGATTTCAGCAGCGCGTTCTGCCAAACCGGTAGGGTCTCCTCGGTCACAATCAGGTCCGGCCGCTGCTGGGCGATATAGGCCTCGAGACGCGACGTGTCGGGGTTCTGGATGTCGATCAGGAGATTCGCCGACATGATCCGGAGGGGGAAGCCGGGTGCCGGTCGCGCCGATTGCGGCAAAACCAGCATCGGAACCACGGCGGTGAGTGCGCACAACGCGGCGGCGAGCACAGCTATTCTGCTGCGAAAGCTCAGACACAGCACGGCCAAGAGCAAACCGAGCACAAGCAAATGCGGACGAAAGAAATTGATCAGGTCGGCCGTCCAGAATTGACGGCCGCCGAAGAAACTGGCGCCGGCGCCAAGGGCGAACAACATGGCGAAGGCAACGCTTAGCGATTTGAAACTCAAAGCGGCTCCCAGCGTCCAACGAATGCGGGACAGTTACAAGCTCTTCATTAACGGGAAGTATCGGTCGTAAAGGTCTGCAAACACTGGAAGGTGATCCACTTCTGGCACCGCTGTGTCGGTGGCTTGACAAGAGTGACGGCCCATTCGCGGTGACGCGGGCTCTTGCTTAAGACCTTGGTGGAACGCGTGCAGAAGGCGCGTGAAAATCCGGATCGGCCACGGGTTTCGGCCATGTTCTCATTGGTTTCCTGCCGCTGCTTTTGCTTGAAGTGCCATCGGACAACTCATCCTGCTAGTCGTCGTGGACGTGGATCTGATCGATCGATCGTCGGACACTCTCCTAAGGAAGGAATGCCAGGATCGGCACCATTCCCAGATTCTGCAGTCTCTCGAGCGCTTCGAAGAACGGAACGGAAAGAGCGAACCACATGGCATCGAAAAACGTTGTGACGACAACAACGGGCGACACCGTGACTTTGCTGACGTCGCGCCAAAGCGATCGGCGCGGGATCCAGCGGGGAACCTGCGATAGATATCGCTGGTAATCGTCCCCCAGTTTTCCCAGAAGAAAATTCTCTTCACGCCGGACCACAGCGGCGAAGGTAATGAAGACGAACAGTCCAATCCCTGAGCCCAGGACGAAGCTACCGCTTGCTAACCCGGCGCCGGTCGAGCCGAGGATTGAGAATACGTAGAGCGGATTACGAACAACGGAATAGGGGCCATGGCGAACCAGGACCTCGCTCTTGCGCCCACCGATGTATAGCGAGCACCAGGAGCGCCCTGCAATGCAAGCCACGATGGCGGCCCAGCCAAGAAGCTCAATACCGATGTGAGGCACGCTGCCCGTCTCAGCGGCCGAATGCGTAAAGGGCAAGAAGAGGCTAGCGGAACTGCCGCGGCAGCAAGAACGCCCTTTCGCAGTCTTTGTACGGATGAGAGAGCAAGCATGGCTTAACCGGATTCGATTGATGGCGATGGATCTTTGATCGCGGGATGAGGGAAAGTTCGCTGCGTCGTTTCATTCGTGGTGTCGTCCAACTGTCTGTCGCCGGCCCGCCGGCCCGTTCGAGGCCTTGCCGACGCAGGATCCCTGGCCGAGCGACTGCCATAGAGGACGGACGTGGAAAGCCGCTCGACGCATAAGGCACAATGGCATGGCGCCCGGAGTTTGGTCTGCCCTGGCGTCGTTTTGGCGCGAGGCTAACGCCATACTTCTCAAAGGACCACGACCGTGGCGCCAACCGGCACCCTTTCGTAGAGATCCGCAACATGGTCGTTCAGCATCCGAATACAGCCATTCGAGATGGCGCGCCCGATTGTCCACGGTTCGGTGGTGCCATGGATGCGGTAATAGGTGTCCATGCCGTCCCGGTAGAGGTAGAGCGCGCGCGACCCCAGCGGGTTGCCCCTGCCGCCGGGCATGCCGCCAACGTACTTGGCGTATTTTCCAGGATCGCGCCGTATCATGTTTGCGGTAGGCTTCCAGCGGGGCCATTTCGCCTTGCGGCCGACCGTTGCCGTTCCCGACCAGGCAAGGCCAGCCCGACCGACACCAACCCCGTATCGCCGCGCGACGCCCAAGCTTTCCACCAGGTAAAGAAACCTGTTCCTTGGATCGACGACAACCGTACCCGGAGCGTAGCCGGGGGCGAAGTCGACAAGCTGGGGCTGGTACTTCGGATCGAGGACGAACGGTTTCCTGGCCTTGCGGGCCAAAGCGACGCCAGGCGCAGCAAATGCGCCGACGATTCCGAGCATTAATGAACGACGTGTGATCATGTTGCACCTGAGAAGAGGATGGACTGCTCAATCGGGACATGCAGAAATCTCCGTCGCCGGCCGGCTCTCGCAGCGGGCTGGTTTGCCACGGGCTTCACACAGCCAACCGAAATGGCGCACGGGCCTTCAGATGGATTTTCCCCAGGGTCATTTTTCTGGTCTCCTATCCGCGCAGCGTCATTGTTTCTTTGCCGCAGCGACAAGCGGGTCGATGATCTCGCTGAATTTCTCCAAGGTCAGTGCTCCCTTCCGCATCTTGCCGTTGATGAAGAAGCTTGGAGTGGAATCGACGCCGAAACCCTTTCCGGCCTCCGCGATAGCGGTGATCTTTTCTAGGAGAGACTGGTCCTTGAGACATGCCTCGACCGCTTCGCCGGTCATGCCCGTCATTCCCATTACTGACTTCAAGGCCGTGGCGGGATCGCTAACACGAGCCCAGCGATCCTGTGAGCGGTAAAGAACATCGATAGTCGCGTACCATTTGTCATCACCCGCGCAACGCGCCAGCATGAAGCCGGCTGAAGCGCGCGGATCGAACGGAAACTCGCGCATGATGAAGCGCACCTTACCGGTGTCGACATATTTTTCCTTGATCGCTGGCCATGTGTCTACGTGAAAGGCCCGGCAATGAGGACAGGTTAGCGAAGCATATTCGATGATAGTAACGGGGGCATCGAGATTACCGAAAGACTTCTCGGGAAGCGGACCTGGCACGAGTAGATTCGGAACTGTCGTCTGCGCGGATACCGGCCCGGGACTCTGAAAGAGAACGAGTGCCGAGGCACCGGCAAGGAATTCGCGGCGTTTCATAAGGTACTCCATTGCTTGCAAGGATTGTTTCTCCGAAGATTCCGATACGGCATGTCGTTCGCTCCCGAGCACCGATCGGCATGTGACCTGGAAAATGCGTTGGATACGGATCCGCTCGGATGAGCAGGCGCCGCTGGAGCAGATTTTCTGACCTTGACGCCAGCAGCATCTTGTCAGCCCCGGAACGCCAGCAATACGGCTGCCTGCGCCAATCTTGCGATAGCAGGCGAGTCGGCTGTCTGCGGGATTGCCTATCGAGGCGGCGGCACCGAGACGGATGCAGGGGTCGAAGCTACGGCCGCAGACGCGCGCAAGGCCTGCACGTTACCAATTCGACAAACCTGTCGAGCAGTGGTGTCGCCCACCCAATTGCAATGGTCATGGTACGGTGAAAGGTGCTGCGAAGAACCCCCGCCCGGGGCCACTCTATGGTCTCTGTCGGCCAGTGGAGCGTTGACCTGACTACCGTCAGATCGCAACTCAATGGAAGCAACAAGCGAGTTGGCGGGGGCTTGCGCGGCAGCCATCGAAAAGCTTGCTGCGTGAACAAGTAGCATCACTCCGAGCAAGACTATAAGAATCTGTCGCGCCATCGTCAGCGAGCAAAGCATATAGACGGGCTGAAACATAGGGCGGCGGCTTGTCGCAAGGGCCGACGCTGCAGCAAAATCGGATGGCATGGAATGTCGCGCGGTATCCAGAATCGATCTCACGACCGGGCAGCTATTCGTCCTCAATATGAGGATCGGCCAACGCGGCGTCCGGCCTGCTGACCGGGACAGAGTTTGTCGACGTCATTTCCGCCAGTTTTTTCGGTCCGCGGCGATCAAGCAATTTCCGGAACGACGGGTGCATGCCGCCGTCGGAGTAGGCGTGGACCGATGCTCCAGCTCCGGCCGACACGAGTTTGTTCATGGCGAGCAGATCGGCTTCGTCGCGGGATGCCACGGCCGGAAGCATTGAACTTGTCGAGGGTGGGCAAGCCGCGAGCGGGTCGGCAGGTTCCCCGCCTTCAAACCGGGAATTGAAAACATAGCGCCTCTCGCAGTAGGACACACTCGGCTGTTGACGAGTGACCTCGAAGAAATCGTATCCCTGCTTGAGATTGAGCCAGAAGTTGAAATTTGGATCGTTCCGGTTTTTTGCCATGTTTTGAGGCGTCATCCGGAACGGAAAGGCCTCCACCTGGAATGACGCCTGGCCACCTTTAAGCGCTTCCCTTGCGATGGCATAGATTTCGGCGACACCCTCGTCGGTCATGGCGAAACATCCGGACGAAGAGCATGCGCCGTGCACCATCAGCGCTTCACCGCTGTAACCAAGTGCACTCTCCAGGCGGTTCGGATAGCCGAGATTGAAGGAGAGGTAATATTGCGAGGCAGGATTCAACATCCCCGCCGTAACGTGATAGAAACCCTCGGGCGCCTGGCGGTCACCGTTTTTTGTCTTTGGACCCAGCTTCCCGGACCAGCGACACATGGGGTAGGTTTTCAACAGCGCGAAGCGCCCTGATCGGTCGCGCTTCCAGATTTCCAATTCGCTCTCGTCTTTGAATATGCGGACAAGGACAGGTGCCGCGGGCGACATTCCCTTCTTGCTCATCTCGGCGATAAGCTTTGCCGGAATGGGTTGCGTTGCCTTGCTGTCGACGTCGAGAACATTGGAAACCGACGTAACGCATCCCGAGATGACGATTGAGAGCACAAGCAGCGCAACCAATCCGCATAATCTGTAAAGCAAGTCGCACCACCTTTCCCGCCAGATTCACCGGACGGAGCCAAATGCACCCCCGTCCATGATTCGTCGCCGCTATAGCAAGCCCGTCATTCTTCGTCAGCATGATTAACGGAAAATTGACAGTGAGTTCTTGCATCTCACCCTGCTAGAGACCCCATGGAGTTGGATCACGGCATCGGACAGAAATGGTGATCGCTTATGGCTTCATACAAAATTCAACCGGCGAACCTGATGTTTGCCCTGCTTTTCATGCTGTCTGCCGTGTCAGCCGACCTGTTCGCCAAGACAGTCATCGTGGAACTGGTGATGCAGCCGCCACGAGTCATTCCGGTCACGAGCTTCTTCAATCTGGTGCTCGGCTACAATGAAGGCGTGAGTTTTGGTCTGTTTGCTGACCTCTTCCGCAACCGACCCGGAATTCTCACGCTCGGCACATCCCTTATCGTCTTGATCATTATCGGCTGGGCGGCAGTGGCGAAGAACCGCACCGAAGGTGCAGCTCTTGGCCTCATTTCTGGCGGAGCGAGTGGAAATATCGTCGACCGTGCCAAGAATGGTGCAGTGACCGATTTCCTTGATTTTTATATCGCCGACTGGCATTGGCCGGCATTCAATCTGGCTGACGTCGCCATAGTTGGTGGAACGATCGTTCTTGTCGGCGCATCGCTTGTGTCAGCATCGCCATCCGGCATACGCACCGGGTGAGATCTGGTTGAACGCTGTTGAATTGGAAGGAAAAATATTGGAAATCGGCCTGCAAAAGCTTTCCGAAGCTGAAACGCTGGAACTGGTCCGCAAGCGAAAAAGGGGGAACACGATTCTGATGGTCGTGCTTCTGGTTTTTGTCGCAGCGGTGTTCGCATCGAGTTTCGTCCATTTGCGCAAGGAAAGTCGCGGGCCGGTTCCTTCAACCGTCCAGCGTTCAGCGATCACCAACCAGTGAGTGGTGAGCCGGCGAAAATCGAGCCATACTTCCGGCGAAGAATGGACTGCTGGGTTCAATATGTCGCTTCTGAGAAGATTGGGTATTTTTGCCGTCGCGGGTTCAACGGCATATGTCGCACTGTCAGCCGTGTTCTGGCTTTATTGCATTGTAGGCGGCCACGATCTTCTCGAAATGTTTTATGGCGGGACGGCCACGATTGTTCTTGCGCTGGCTGCCGGCGTTGAATTTGCCTGGCTCGCGCCGT
This sequence comes from Mesorhizobium metallidurans STM 2683, assembly GCF_000350085.1. Taxonomy (GTDB): domain Bacteria; phylum Pseudomonadota; class Alphaproteobacteria; order Rhizobiales; family Rhizobiaceae; genus Mesorhizobium; species Mesorhizobium metallidurans. The sequence goes on along the minus strand of NZ_CAUM01000144.1, from coordinate 8,031 downwards.
CTCCTGTCCGAATTCGCAATTGATTGCTCAGCCGTTCACAAGGCTTACCCAGGTATTCGGGTCCGTTTGCACCTGCCGCTTCAGGAAGTAAATCTCCGCGTCGCGCCACGGCAGGATTTTCTGCTCGACATTGTCCAGCACGAAATCGCCCTTGTCGGTGACTATCGTGAGAACTGCGTGTCCGTTGCCGTTTGCATCTCGACCGACCGTCATCAGAAGAGACCAAGTGGAAACCCGCTCTGGCGTATGGAGACTCGGTCCTCGGATGCGTCTCAAAGGAATCTTGGAGGCTGCGGCAAGGCCTTCGACTACATTCTTCTGGGCTCGAGACCGCCGAATGAGCAGCGTGGAGATTGTGCTTGCTTCTATAGCCACTAGAGGGTGTAGAGCAATCAATCGAATCGATGAGCGCCGTCCCACGCAGACTGAAGCGCGTTAAATCCACCGGCAGGGGCCAGTGTACCCGAGCGAACAATTAAACGTCGGCCCCCAAATCAAATTACACAAGCCGAGCACACAATCGCATGAACCAAGCCAAGTCAGGCAAATCGGCTATTGCAGGCATTCAGCAATCGGCAAACCGTCAGCTTCCCGAGCGGGCGACACTGATAACTATCGTGCTTCTTACCAGTTCTGTATTGGTCTTTCTGGCTCTCGCAAGTCTCGTCATGCGCAACTGGACGGCGGATTTCGATAGGGCCATCCTCTTGATTATGCGCAATCCGACGGATCTCGCCGACCCGATCGGTCCGACCTGGTTTGAAGAACTGATGCGGGACGTCAGCGGCCTCGGGGGCTTAGGGTTGCTCACATTCGTCACGCTCACCGTCGCTGGATTTCTGGCGCTCAGCGGCTCGCTTCGCAATGCCATCGCGGTTATCCTGGCTGTGGGGAGTGGTGTGATCCTGAGCTCCTTGCTGAAATACGGCTTCGATCGCCCTCGTCCGGATCTGGTTGCCTACGGCACGCGTATATACACCTCCAGCTTTCCGAGTGGGCACGCCTTCATGGCGGCCACGGTCTACTTTACCTTAGGCATCATGCTGGCGCGCAAGTTTGAACCCCGACCGCTGCGCGTCTTCATCATGGCCATCTCGATGCTGGTCACATTCGCGGTTGGGGCAAGCCGAATCTATCTTGGTGTCCACTGGCCGACCGACGTGATCGCCGGCTGGTCGATTGGCGCCGGTTGGGCCCTGTTCTGCTCGACTTTGATTGTACGATTGAAGGCGGACTGAGAAGAGCAACCCTATCGTCCGGGTGACGAGGAAAGTCGTGGGATCGACGGCGTCGCCCTTCCCGTTCACGAGCCTTCGTCAACGCGTGGTCGCGGGCGGTGCATAGACATTTATCGCCCGTCTAACCTAACGATCTTGAAATGCGCTGGCGTCCGTTGTCGCCGTCATCGTCTGGGGCACATGGGGCCTGCTCAGGGAGTCGGTCGCCAAGTCGCTCGGCGCCGTTCCTGCCGGCATCGATCGGGCCCGCCGTGCAAACCTATCCGGCCGGCCTGCCGGGCGTCGGCCAAGTGCATGACTTGCACATCTGGTCGACGAGCACGACGGAAAATGTGCTGACGGCCCATTTGGTCCTGCCAGGTGGGCACCCCGGCGACGCGTTTCTGATGCATACCGCAGACGAGTTGCATGAGCGGTTCGGCATCGGCCACTCGACCGTGCAAATCGAGACCAGCAAAGAGAGCGCCTGCCGGCTCGCGCCCGTTAGATTTCAGCACTTTGGCAGACGCCTTTAATATCCCGGTGGACGGCCGCAGCCCGCTGGTGTCCACATGGCGCCAGCCTTGGATGTCGTGCAACGCCCAGCTCAATTTGAAACCTATTTGCGGGGCGGGACCTCTTTCGCGGGACTGAGGTCTTTGCAGGTGCTCTACCTGGTACGGGAGGTAGATTGCATTCGTTTGGAGACTCGCGGCTTCGAAAGGCGTCTACGGCGTGGCCGCCACCTATATTCTTTCGTTGGCCGCCGGAATTGAATTCGCGTTGCGGGCGTCGTAGCTGAATTTTCCACGGAAACCCTGGTTCAGCCGCGCACGAGACTGATCCACGTATTCGGGTCCGTTTGCGCCTGCCGCTTTAGAAAGTAGATTTCCGCCTCGCGCCACAGCAGGATTTTCTGCTCGACATTGTCCAGTACGAAATCTCCACGGTCGGTCACGACGGTCAGCACGGCATGCCCGCCGCCTTTGGCATCTCGACCCACGGTCATCAGAAGCGATCCCAAAGGAAAGCCGGCCTCATTGAGAATCTTGCGCTTCATCAGCGCGTAGTCCTCGCAGTCTCCGGCCGTGTCCGGGTAGTCCCACCGCTCCTCGACCCCGAAGAGTTCTTTGTCCGTCAGGGGCTGCACCGATACATTCACCCGGTTGTTGATCTCGACCATCTGATTCCAGCGCGCTCGGGTGAGATCAAGAGAGACGGCCTCCGTGCGAGATTGGCAGCGATCGGGATATCGCTTGCAGAATTCGTAGTAGCCGATTGGTATCGAAGTCGGTCCGAACGTCTGCATATTAGACGTGGCACCCAACTGCGCCGGATTGAGATGCAGCGCATTGGCATTGGCCGACGCGTACGACAAAACGAGCGCGACAGCGCCAACAACGAAGCTTTTCATATTGCCACTCTCCCCAGAGTTTGTGGGGAAGAGACTACGAGAGAGGCATCAAAATCCGGCGAAAACAAGCAGTCGCAATTGAAGCTAAATTGCATTTAAGTCAAATGAACCGCTTTACCGATTGGTCAGAATCAGGCGCTTTCACCGCCTGTCGAGCAGGCGGCGAATTTTCTGTAGGGCCACCTCCTTGGGCTCCTCGCGGTCGATCGTTCCCGAGAACTTTCCATCCCGGTCGAAGAGTAGAACGCCCGCCGTGTGATCCATCGTGTAGTCACCTTCCTGGGTCGGGACCTTGGCGTAGTAGATCCTGTAGGCCTTCGCAAAATTTGCGAGTTCCGATGGACTCGGCCGCAAAGCTACGATCCGGTCGTCGAACGACGAGATGTATTGCCTGAGCACGTCGACAGTATCCCGCTCCGGATCGACCGTCACGAGGAAGCCCGTAAGGCCGTCGGCCTCGGCGCCGAGCGCATCGAACCAGGAAGACATTTCGGCGAGCGTCGTGGGGCAGATGTCGGGACAATTGGTGAAGCCCACAAACATCAACCAGCCTTTGCCGGCGTACGTCTTCTCGGTTACTGTCTCCCCAGTATGCGCTATCATGCTGAAAGGCCCACCGGGTGCTGGTCCGACAGTTTCAGCGTTTCCTGGGGCCGGACTATTATCCTTGATGCTCGTTCCTGGAATTGACAGATAGACCAGCAGCGCCAGGGTCGCGGCGATCAGGATCCAGAGGATTTTTCGAAACAGTACGACGCTCATTTCTCTTCCTGTTGATCGTCTTTGCCATGATGGTGATCAGTCGGTTTCTGCCCCATTGGCCGAACGACAGCCTTTGCCGACGCCGTCGTCCCATCTTGAAATTTCAGCAGCAGGTCAACGCCGTCGCCGGGCTTCAACTCGGCTCGTGGCCCCATGAGCATCATGTGAACCCCTCCCGGTTTCATGAAAAGTTCAGAGTGCCCGGGAATCGACAGACCGGCATCGATCGACCGCAGCTTGGCTATGCCGTCAACGATTTCCGTGCGATGCAAAGATACCGAAGCGAACGCATCGCTTTGCACGCTTGAGAGGTTCGCCTGCTGTTGTGCGCCGTTCCAGATCGTCAGGTAGCCAGCCATCATTTTTGCCCCCGACGGAGCGAGAATGATTTCGGCGTGTTCGATCGCGATCGTATTGTCCGAACCAGCGTGCCGGGGGCTCTCCTGGGCACGAGCTTCGGCCGCGCAAAAAGTCATGGCCGTTACGACCAGCGCGATGAATCCAGAGGAACGTCCGGGCATCCAAAGTCCTCATTCGATCCCGCCAATGATATTCGACGGACAAGAGTTGCCTTGTGATCTTTCAAGCTCTCCATGCCTAACGATCGGTGATCTAGTCAACGCGACAAACAGCCCATGGAGCCTTGATTCGATGGAGCTTGCCCAAACCGGCCTGCCGCGTGGGCCTCGGAGCACCGCTGCGACAAATCCTCGCGATTTCCAGCCACCGCTTGACGATTGGACAGGGCGGCACCAATTTCTCTGGTCACTAGAGGAACCAAGGAGTGGCCATGTTGACGATCGGTGACCTGTCCCGCAAGACCGGGGTCAAGATTCCCACCATCCGCTACTACGAGCAGATGGGTCTTATGGATCCTGCCGAGAGATCGGAGGGCAATCAGAGACGCTATACCAGTCAGGAACGGGAGCGGCTGTCTTTCATCAGGCACGGCCGCGAACTCGGCCTGACCATTGAATCCATACGCGAGCTGATCAAACTCAGCGCCCATCCGGAGCGACCTTGCGAGCAGGCCGATCGGATCGCTGCTGAGCAACTCCAGGGTGTTCGGGAGAAAATCGAAAAGCTTCGTCGCCTGGAGAAGGAGTTGGAGCGCATAGCGACTGGGTGTGGCGGTGACCAGATCAAGGATTGCTACGTCATTCGAGCGCTGGCACGTCACGAGATGTGCGAAAGCGAGCATTGATTCAGTTCGTCGGCGGAAAACCGTCCGGTCATCTTCAGGATACGGCAACTGTGACCGAATGGATCGCCCTGCGTTGGCAATTACCCTTTTTTGCGGCAGGTGCTGCGCACGGGTCGCGGCTCGATGATCTGGTTGCAGCCATTCTGCGGCGGTAGATACCCGGTCGAGCCGGTAAGCGGCTTAAACATTGGGATCATGCAGGTGGCGCCAGCGTGCCGAAAACCGCCACCAGGAGAAGAACCAAAAGTGCCAGGACAAGTTCGATCCTGACGGTGGTTCGAAGAAGGTGGCCGATGCGATCCGGGTCTCGCGCGAGACGTGGGGCGAACCGAAAGCGGTTTAACATCGCCACGCCGACCATTGACGCAACCAGGATCAGCTTGATGGCCAGAAGCCGCCCGTATGTCGTGGTGATAAGGTACTGGGGAGAGCCGACCAAAAACCAGGCATTGACCACGCCGCTGAGCATCACCGCCAAAACCGCCCAGTAGCCCAGAAGGGAGAAACGGCGAATGGCAGCACCGCCGCCTTCGGGGGTCGACAGCGCCAGGGCCAGCGTCACAAGACCGCCAATCCAGATCGCACCGGCCAGCAGATGGATGCCGTCCGAGGAGCCATACACCAGTGCTCGTGTTCCGTCTTCCATTGCAGCATGTCCGGTGAGCGCTATGCTCAGCAGGCTCAGGCCCGAGAGCAGGGCCAAGAGCGTCCCGCCCCGGCGTCCGACTATCGTTAGAAGGACTAGCGTGACGCCAGCGACCAGGCGCCAAAGCCAGACCACCCCAAAGCTGGTATTGCTCAGCACTTTTCCGACGAATACCGGATCGAAGGCGTCGACCCATCCTTCGCCCATACCGCCCGCGACCGCAAACAGCCACACCATCGCACTTGCCATGGCCGACAAGGCCGCGGCTCGATGAACGGTCTGCAACCGGGACATCACTTGTTCGCGCGAAGCGAGCGGCAAGGACCATGTCAGATACCCCGCCGTCGCCGACGACCCAAACAGGATCATCGCAGCCAGGTAATGGCAGAACCGGCCGACGACAAGCAGGGTATCCAACGCCGGATCCTATGGCCGGATGGTGAAGCTGTAGCTGCCCTGGCTCCTATGGGTATCGACCGATACGACACTCCAGATGATCCTGTACACGCCCGCCGCGAACGGCGTCGCGGGCGTCACTATCAGCGCCTTTTTGTCGCCAGATGCGCCGACGATGCTCTTGATCGGCACGTCATTGCCGTCGGCGCCCTTGATCTCGATCTTGGCGAACGTCACCTCGATGCCCTCTGAAAAGCGCAGTTCGAGTTTCATCGGCGCCGCCTGGACAACTGCATCGGCCGCGGGTGTCGCCGCGGTCAGATGCGCGTGTGCGAAAGCCGGCCCGCCAACAGTCAGGCTGGCCGCAACAAGGGCGGAGACGAGGATACATGGTTTCATCGACAGGTCCTTGGCAGGAGTTTCAAGTGTACAATAAGTGCGAATGAGCCGGAACGTGGCGCAACAGCGCGGGCATCGCGGAAACTTCAGGTCGGCGGCAAAGCGGTGGGCGGTCGGATCAAAGCGCTGGTCGAAAGAGAGCATCATCTTCACCAGGCGCACGCTATCAGAAAAATATAGCTGTTGCTATAATTAAGGCGTTGTGCTTTTCTTAATTGAGTGTGCTAAAAGCGTGGAACTCGGGACTTTCCTCGTGATGGGCTTCACGCTGCACAACATCACCGAGGGCATCGGCATCGCCGCACCCATCTTGAAGGTTAGACCACCGCTTTGGGTCTTCGGGTGTCTGACGCTGCTTGCCGGTGGGCCGGCGGTGGTCGGCATGTGGATCGGCAGCCTTGCCTATGCTCCGCATTGGTCGGCCCTGGCGCTCGCCATCGGAGGGGGTGCGATCCTTCAGGTCATCGTCGAGGTCGGCCTTTATCTGATGCGGGCCGACGGGCGAGGCTCGACGGCGATCGTTTCGCTACCGGTTTTTTCCGGCTTGGCAGCGGGCGTAGGCTTCATGTATTTGACGGCAATGCTCGTGAAAATCTGACCCTGTCGCCGCAACGCTCGCGTCTCGGTCCGCGATTGCCCATGCGGGTAGCTTGCACGGATTGCGGCATGGCGCGTCGACCGATCATAGGCCGGCGAGGGGTTCGTTTGAGTTCTTTGAAGGCCTGCGACTACCGCTTCGACTTATTCCACGTGGTCGCGACTTTGTGATCCAAGGGCGCGTCGTTTTCATCCCATCGACCCTGCTCCCGTTCGGCGTCCGCCATGGCCCTGGTTTGCAGTGCGGTTCAAGTTTGCTTCGGCCATGACGAGGCGAAGATTAGGTTGCGGTATCCGCCATGATAGTGGCAGCCCGAAGCGGCATGGCGGCGATGCCATGACCATCAGGAACCGGTGTCTGTCAAAAGCCTTCCAATTGGGCCAATCGCATTGGTCGACCTGACGAAAACCCGATGGGTGAGCGACGTCTTCGGGTGCTCAAGGCAAGTAGGTGAAATGTTCTGCTACTTGATCGCGCCGACAAGCACCTGGTGACCGCCGCGAATCGAAACCCAGCGTCCGGTATTGTCGATCGCTTGCCGCTTTAGGAAGCGATAGTCGGTCTCGTCCCACGCTTTGACCTTGTCGGTCAGATTGTCGAGAATGTAGTCGCCCTGATCGGTGCGAACCGTCAGCACCGCGTGGCCCTCACCGTCCGGCTTGCGCAAGACAGTAATCAGAAGGTTTGCCAGCGACATTCCCGAGCGGCTCAATTCGCGGCGCTTTTCCAGAACATAGTCCTCGCAGTCGCCCGCGCCCTTGTCGGGATAGGTCCAGACTTCGTCCCTGCCGTAAAGATCCTTGTCGCTCACCGGCTTGACGGCGGCGTTGACCTTGGCGGTGACGCTGGCGAGCTTCCGCCTGAGCACGTCTGTCATCTTGGCCGGCGCGAGGTTGCCGGGGCGGATCGAGCACTCTTCAGGATTGATCTTGCAGAAATCATAATGTCCGATCGGTTGCGGCGTCAGGTCGCCGGTCACCATGGCTCCCGCGGCCGACGCCGGTGCGGTCCAGAAACTCGAAATCGCCAATCCCGCGACGGCGCTCAAGCGCAGCGTTCGGGTCACTATCGAGAAAATCATTGCCCCCCCTTCGCCCAGGTTGTTAACGAAACGTTAAGGGCGATTTACACTCCGGTCAATTATGAAAACAGTCGGATTGATGGCATGGTTACTCGCCGTCCAACCGAGTGCGCATAAGGGCCAGCGAATTTTCTGATGCTGGTATGGATTGCCATATTTGGACCTAACTGCCGCCCCAATGCCGTTGGAAACGGAACTGGCGATGCGGCTCCAAGCGAATCGCGGTCTGGCTACCGCCCCTAAAAGCACTGTCATGGCCACCAAAAACGACAAGCCGTTCCGCCCCGGGGAAGAAGCAGCCTTTCTGGATGCCA
>NZ_CAUM01000145.1 GCF_000350085.1 Mesorhizobium metallidurans STM 2683 | reverse complement strand
CGATGGTTTGACGCGCCGTGGTGAGTTCCCGTTCGAGGGACACAACCTTCTGGCGCTCGAGCGCTTGCTTCGCGGAAGCCTGAGCGGCTTCCTGATTTGCGCCTTTCTTGAGGGCATCGATAGTTTGACGCGCGGTGGTGAGTTCCTGTTGCAGGACCTCGACCTTCTGGCGCTCGTTATCAAGCGCTTGCTTCGCGGAAGCCTGAGAGGCTTCCATTGAGGGTTGCGCTTTGGGCATGGCGGCTTGCGCGCTGTCCCAGAGACTGGCTGCCGTCTTCAGATTTTCGATAACACGCTGCGCCGTCTCCAGACTCTGCGCGAGCGCCTCGTTTGTTCGCTGCTGCGCTTCCAGAGCCTCTGCCTGCCTGGCCAGCTCCGTTCGTGCTGCGGCCAGCTCGCGGTCTGAGCCTTTCTCGGATCCGATCGCGCCAGTTCGCACCCTGCCCGATTCTTTCTCGATATCGGTGTGGTCCGAAACGACCGACGGGCTGTCGTTCGCTGTGGCAACCGCTGACGCTTCGGGCGCCGACTGACTGTTTGCCGGAGATGCCAACAGCAGAATGAGCACTAACGAAACAAGAGACAGCAGAGCGTTACGCCCCCTGTCACATATCCCGTGAAGTAAGATCAACGGACGCGATTTAATAAAGGTGAAGTCACAGCGGAGACATTTTGACCTGGGACTCTGCACATGACTCATTCCTGAACCTCGCTGACCGCGGCCCTCACCGCCAGTGTATTCTCCATTACTGCACGCCGCGGCGCACCTAGAGGCTATCTCCTATTTCCTGATTTTCGTCATTCGAACGAACGAAAATTTCGTTCTCCCGAAAGGCTGTGTGCTGAATGCCACAGACTGCTGTGTCTCATCCTCACGGACATCGTCGGGGTGCCCGCCGAAGGTCAGGCAGCCGGATTCAGGCCGCGTGCTTGGAACCAATGACGGGCGAGACTGTTCAGCTATGATTTTGATACGACGCTGACGTGCCCGGCCGGCTGGGGAAGCGGCAATCCCAAGGAGTTCTCATCATGAAGATTTCGTCCAGATTTCGTTCCGTCGCGGTTGGCGTTATCGCCGCCGCGGGAGTTGGCTTTGCCAGCGCTGCGTATGCCGACAGCGGCACCATCCGCTTCGCCGTCTATAAGGCAGCCTTCTTCATCGGCGGCTCCGGTGGCGAGGGCACGCTGACCTTCCATGGCCGCCGATATCCCATTTCGGTCGGCGGCATCTCGGGCGGCCTCGCCTTCGGGGCCTCCAAAACCTATTTCCGAGGCACTGTGCGCAACATTCGGCGCGCCCGGGATGTGACCGGGGTGTACGGTGCGGCGGGCGGTGGCGGCGCGCTTGGCAAAGGGGCCCAGGTGATCGTCATGACCAATGACAAAGGCGCTCAACTCGAACTCTCAGGCAGACAGGTGGGCCTGCAAGTCAACGCAGATCTCAGCGGTATGAGCATCTCGCTGAAGTAAGAGCCGAAATGGGTCCGTCGACGCCTCACGCCGCCAGCACCGCCGCGTCCAACCCGCGAATGATCTTCGCCAGTTCCACACACTCGTCGTGCCGCGCCTTGTTGCGTCGCCATGCGAGACAGATCGTGCGTTGCGGCATCGGCTCCTTGAACGGCACGATCTTGAGATCCGGCATGACGCTGGCCGGCCTTGTTGCCATTTCCGGGATCAGCGTGACGCCGAGCCCGTGCGCCACCATCTGTAAGAGCGTCGTCAGGCTGGTGGCGCCGTAGCTTGCCATCGCCACCGGCCGCACGCTGCCGCAGACGGCGAGCGCCTGTTCGCGCAGGCAGTGGCCTTCCTCCAACAGCATCAGCCTTTCCAGCGCCGGGCTTTCCGGCGGCACCGGCGGCGAGGCGAAGGCGGGATCGCCGGCCGGCACGGCCAGGAAGAACCGGTCGCAGAACAGTTCTTCGCTGACCAGGCCGGGTTGATTGAGGGGCAGGGCGGCGATGAAGGCGTCGAGCCTGCCCGACGCGCTGTCCTCGATGAGCGAGGCGGTCACCGCTTCGCGCAGTTCAAGCTGCAAGGCCGGGAAATGCCGCTTCAGTTCCGGCAGCGCATGCGGCAACAGATATGGCGCGACCGTTGGGATGATGCCCAGCCGGAAGCGCCCTTCCATGGCCGGGCGGCCGCGCCGGGCGGTCGTCTCGACGTCACGGATATCGGCGAGAATGCGCTCGATGCGAGGCTGCAGGGCCAGCGCCTCATCGGTCATCCGCACCAGCTTGCCGCCGCGCTCGAACAGCCGGCAGTTCAGCCGCTGCTCCATCTCGGCGATCTGCGAGGACAGCGCCGGCTGGCTGACACCGGCAAGCTTTGCGGCGCGGCCGAAATGCAGCGCCTGCGCCAGCGCCTCGAAATATTGCATCTGTCGGACGGTGAGCCCTATCATAAGAAAAACCTATCGGAAAAAACAGGAAAGGCAATTTGTTTTTATCGGCGATACGGCCTAGTCTGGAATCATTCCAGAATGGTGCGGCCGCTGGGCCTGCCCGGAAAACTCGGCAAAATTGGAGAGTAGGATGGACGCGAAAACCGACGACAACAGCGCTGGCAAATGCCCGGTCGCGCATGGATCGGCAGGCAGGACCAACCGAGACTGGTGGCCGAACCAGCTCGACCTCGGCGTTCTGCACCAGCAGTCGAACCTCTCGGACCCGATGGGTGAGGATTTCGACTACGCCAAGGAATTCCAGAGCCTCGATCTCGATGCGGTGATCAAGGACCTGCGTCATGTGATGACGGATTCGCAGGAATGGTGGCCGGCCGATTTCGGCCATTACGGGCCGCTGTTCATCCGCATGGCCTGGCACAGCGCCGGCACTTATCGCATCGGCGACGGCCGCGGCGGCGCCGGAGCCGGACAGCAGCGTTTCGCGCCGCTGAACAGCTGGCCGGACAACGCCAATCTCGACAAGGCGCGTCGGCTCTTGTGGCCGGTCAAGCAGAAATACGGCCGCAAGATTTCCTGGGCCGACCTGCTGATCCTCACCGGCAACGTCGCGCTGGAGTCGATGGGCTTCAAGACCTTCGGCTTTGCCGGCGGCCGCGCCGACGTCTGGGAGCCCGAGCAGGACGTGGACTGGGGTTCGGAAACGAAATGGCTCGACGACGAGCGCTACTCCGGTGACCGCGAGTTGCGCGGCCACCTTGGCGCCGTGCAGATGGGCCTGATCTACGTCAATCCGGAAGGACCGAACGGCAAGCCCGATCCGCTCGCCGCCGCCCGCGACATCCGCGAGACGTTCCGCCGCATGGCGATGAACGACGAAGAGACCGTCGCGCTGATCGCCGGCGGCCACACCTTCGGCAAGACGCACGGCGCTGGCGATGCCTCGCTGGTGGGCGCGGAGCCGGAAGGTGCGGGGATCGAGGCGCAGGGCCTCGGCTGGTCGAGCAAGCATGCCTCCGGCATTGCCGGCGACGCGATTACCTCGGGCCTCGAAGTGACCTGGACCGCGACGCCGACCAAATGGAGCAACAACTTCTTCGACAATCTGTTCGACTATGAATGGGAATTGACCAAGAGCCCGGCCGGTGCCCATCAGTGGACGCCGAAGGGCGGCGCTGGTGCCGGCACCGTGCCGGATGCGCACAATCCGTCGAAGCACCATGCGCCGGCGATGCTCACCACCGACCTCGCTCTGCGCGTCGATCCGGCCTACGAGAAGATTTCGCGGCGTTTCCATGAGCATCCCGACCAGTTCGCCGACGCTTTCGCCCGCGCCTGGTTCAAGCTCACCCATCGCGACATGGGTCCGGTCGTGCGCTATCTCGGCCCGCTCGTGCCGAAGGAAGAGCTGATCTGGCAGGATCCGATCCCGGCGATCGACCATGAACTGGTCAGTGAGCAGGATATCGCCTTGCTGAAGGCGAAGATCCTGGCGTCCGGCCTGTCGGTTGCCGAACTGGTTTCGACCGCCTGGGCCTCTGCCTCGACTTTCCGCGGCTCCGACAAGCGTGGCGGCGCCAATGGCGGCCGCGTCCGCCTTGCGCCGCAGAAGGACTGGGAGGTCAACCAGCCGGCTGAATTGGCGAAGGTGCTCGGCAAGCTCGAAGCGATCCAGAAGGAGTTCAACGCCGCGCAGGCGGGCGACAAGAAGGTCTCTCTGGCCGACCTGATTGTGCTCGGCGGTGCCGCCGCGGTCGAGAACGCCGCCAGGGACGGCGGCCATGAGGTGAACGTGCCGTTTACGCCGGGCCGCATGGACGCTTCGCAGGAGCAGACGGACGTCCAGTCCTTCGCCGCGCTCGAGCCGGCCGCCGACGGCTTCCGCAATTATGCCAGGGGCAAGCTGCCCATGTCGGTCGAGGCAATGCTGGTCGACCGGGCGCAATTGCTGACGCTTACGGCACCGGAAATGACTGTGCTTGTCGGTGGTCTGCGTGTGCTCGGCGCCAACACCGGCGGCTCGAAGCACGGCGTCTTCACCGATAGGCCCGGCACGCTGACCAATGACTTCTTCGTCAACCTGCTCGGCATGAGCGCGATCTGGGATCCGGCCGCGGGTTCCGATGAAATCTACGAAGCGCGCGACCGCAAAACCAAGGCGGTCAAGTGGACCGGCACCCGCGCCGACCTGATCTTCGGCTCGCACGCGCAGTTGCGCGCGCTGGCCGAAGTCTATGGCTCGGCCGACGCCAAGGAGAAATTCGTCAAGGATTTCGTCAAGGCATGGACCAAGGTGATGAACCTCGACCGCTTCGATCTCGCGGCGTAAGGATTTCTCGGCGCAATAAAAAGGCGCGGGCCACGGCCCCCGCGCTTTTTTGTATTCAGGCTTCGAAAATCAGTCCTTCTCGAAAATACCGGCCTTGGCGACGACGCCGGCGATGGCGCCACCGATCAGCGGTGCGACGATGAACAGCCAAAGCTGGCTGAGCGCGGCAGTTCCCGAAAACAGCGCCGGGCCGATCGAGCGGGCCGGGTTGAGCGACGTGCCGGTGACCGGGATGATAGCGAAATGCAGCCCGGCCAGCGTCAGACCGATGACGAGGCCGGCGAAAGCGGTCGTGTGCTTGGCGCTGGTGACGCCGAGGATCACCGTCACGAAGGTGAAGGTCCCGATCAGCTCCCACAGGAACGCCGAGCTGACGCCCCATTTCGTTGTATCCCAGCCATTTGCGCCAAAGCCGCCAGTGTGTCCGCCGACCTGGCCGGAAACGATGATCCACAGCGCCAGCGACGCAATGATGGCGCCGATGACCTGCGCGATCCAGTAGGGAACGACGTCCTTGGCCGGCATCCGGCCGGCAAGGAACACGCCGAGCGTCACCGCCGGATTGAGATGCGCGCCCGAGATCGGACCGATCGCATAGGCCGCCGCGATAAGGCCGATGCCGAACGCCAGACCGATGCCTTCCTGGCCAAGCGGTAGCGCGCCGCCGAAGCCGCCCGTCACCACCGAAGCGGTGCCGATGAACACCAGTAGAAATGTACCCAGAACTTCCGCCAGATAAGTCTTCATTGCCCTCTCCTCGTATTTTCCCGTCGATCCGCTCGCTGTTCTTGGCGAATCACGCAGCGGAAGAGTATCGCAACCTGAAAAGTTTGAAAGCACGAGCATTGCGCCAGCCGGCGCGCTTGTGCACTCCAGTCGCGCACTGTAGAGCGCGCTTCAGCGCCTTGAATCCGCGCATCGTGCTTTTCCGAAAATCGTTCCGATTTCCGGGCCGATGCGATAGAGCAGGGCCGAACGCAATTTGCCGGCACGGCCAAACAACGGAACAAGAAAATGCGATTGGGAGGACGGCTGGCGGCGGCCATCGAAGTGCTGGAGGACATTAGCCGGCGCCACCGGCCGGTGGCCGACGCGCTGAGGGACTGGGGCCTGTCGCACCGCTTCGCCGGCGGCGGCGACCGCGCGGCGATCGGCAACATTGTCTATGACGCGCTGCGCCGCAAGCGTTCCGCCGGCTGGCTGCTCGGCGAGGATACGCCGCGCGCCATCGGCTTCGGCGCGCTGCTGCTCGAATGGGACCAGACGGCGCAGTCGCTGAACGGGGCGCTCGACGGCGACAAGTTCGCGCCGCCCTTGCTGAGCGGCGATGAATTGAAAACAGTCGCCGATCGCCGGCTTGCCGATGCGCCGGCTGCAGTGCGGGCCGATATCCCCGATTGGTGCGAACCGCTTTTCGAAAGCGCCTTCGGCGCGGGCTGGATCGGCGAGGGCGCGGCACTCGCCACCCGTCCGCCACTGGACATCAGGGTCAACACGCTGCAGGCCGATCGCGCCAAGGTGCTGGCGGAACTGATGCAGACCGGCGCGAAAGCCGCCGACATCGCGCCGCACGGCATCCGTATCCCGCCGATCGACGGCGATGGCCGGCACCCGAACGTGCAGGCCGAACCGGCCTTCCAGAAAGGCTGGTTCGAGGTCCAGGACGAGGGCTCGCAGATAGTGGCGGCGCTTGCCGGCGCCGAGGCCGGCATGCAGGTTCTCGATTTTTGCGCCGGCGCCGGCGGCAAGACGCTGGCGCTGTCGGCGGCGATGGGCAATAAAGGCCAGGTCTTTGCGCATGACGCCGAGAAGGCGCGGCTGGCGCCGATCTTCGACCGCATTCGCCGCTCGGAAAACCGCAATGTGCAGATCGTCAGCAGGCCGGCGGAACTCGCCCCCCTCGAGAACCACATGGACATCGTCCTGGTCGATGCGCCTTGCACCGGCAGCGGCACCTGGCGGCGCCGGCCCGATGCCAAATGGCGGCTGACGCAAAGACAGCTCGATGCCCGCAAGGCCGAGCAATCGGCGATCCTCGACGATGCCCTGGCCTTCGTCAAACCTGGCGGCCTGCTTGTCTACATCACCTGCTCGGTCTTCGACGAGGAGAATGGCGATCAGGCCGCGGCCTTCCGGGAGCGCCATGACGGCTTTGTTCCGGTCGACCACCGGGAGCTTTGGGACGGCCGCTTTCCCGGCCATGCGGCTGCCGCGCGCATTGGCGCCGCGGGCGGCATCTCGCTGTCGCCGCTGCTCAGCGGTACCGACGGGTTCTATGTCTGTGCGCTGCGCAAGGCCGGCTGAGCGTCGCCGGCAAACGAAAACCGGGCGCGCCAGGATGGAATTGCTGCAGCGCAGCAAAAGCGATTGCCTGTCGCCCACGCCTCTGCAATAAGCTTTCCCTGAGATGTGCCTGAGGTGTGAAGGCAATGGCCATGGCAGCAAAGATCGTGCCCGCCCCCGACTACGAGGACCGCGTCAGGACGTCCTTCGCGCGCCAGAGGGCCATGACGACGATCGGTGCCGAACTGACGCTGGTGACGCCCGGCATCATCGAGATCGAGATGCCCTACTCGGCGGCGCTCACCCAGCAGCACGGCTTCCTCCATGCCGGCGTCATTTCGACGGCGCTGGATTCGGCCTGCGGCTACGCGGCGTTCTCGCTGATGCCGGAGAGTTCCAGCGTGCTGACCATCGAGTTCAAGGTCAATCTGCTGGCGCCGGGCCGGGGCGAACGCTTCCTGTTCCGCGGCTCGGTGACGAAGCCCGGCCGCACCATCATCGTCGCCGACGGCCAGGCCTATGCCTTTGCCGCCGACGGCGAGGCCAAGCTGATCGCCACCATGACCGGAACGATGATGACTGTGGTTGGGCGCGACGGGATCGAAGGGTGAGCCGATGAGCAGCGCCGTCCGGATCGCGGGCAGGGATGTCCTCTTCGTGATGGCCGCCGAGGCCGAATACGGTCCGCATCTCAAGCGGCTGTTCACGCCGGTGATGACAGGAGTGGGGCCGGTCGAGGCGGCTGTCAGGCTCGGCGCGGAACTGTCCTGGCTGAAGTCCGAAAAGGCGCTGCCGGACCTCGTCGTATCGCTCGGTTCGGCGGGCAGCCGCAGGCTCGAACAGACAGAAGTCTACCAGGCCGTTTCGGTCGCCTATCGCGACATCGACGCCTCGCCATTGGGCTTCGAGAAGGGTGCGACGCCGTTTCTCGACCTGCCGGCGACCGTGCCGCTGCCGTTCAGGATTCCAGGCATCAGGGAGGCGACGCTGTCGACCGGCGGCGCGATCATTTCCGGGGACGCCTACGACGCGATCGCCGCGGACATGGTCGACATGGAGACCTTTGCCTGTTTGCGCGCCTGTCAATTGTTCGGCCTGCCGCTCGTCGGGCTGCGCGGCATTTCCGACGGCGCTGCCGATCTCAGGCATGTCGGCGACTGGAAGGAATATCTCCACGTCATCGACGAGAAGCTGGCGGATGCCGTCATGCGGCTCGACCAGGCGATCGGATCGGGCGCGCTGCAATTTGATTCATCGCGTGAAGATGTGGAATCGGATTGAGAGAGACGTCTCGCAACCCATTGCGCCGACTCATTTCTTTCTCTAAACGCTCGCCATGAAGACAGCCAATCACCCTGACACCGTCCTGATTGTCGATTTCGGCAGCCAGTTCACACAGCTCATCGCCAGGCGCATCCGCGAGGCCGGCGTCTTTTCCGAGATCGTGCCCTTCCAGTCGGCCGAAGCGGCCTTCAAGCGCATCGATCCGAAGGCGGTGATCCTGTCAGGCGGCCCGGCCTCGACGTCGGACATCGGCAGCCCGCGCGCACCGCAGATCGTCTTCGACGCCGGCGTGCCGGTGCTCGGCATCTGCTATGGCCAGATGGCCATGTGCGTGCAGATGGGCGGTGTCGCCGAAAGTTCGGACCATCGCGAATTCGGCCGCGCCTTCGTCGAGATCGAGAAGGACAGTCCGCTGTTCGAGGGCCTGTGGGCGCCCGGCCAGCGCCATCAGGTGTGGATGAGCCATGGCGACCGCGTCATCTCCTTGCCCAGGGGATTCGAGGTGCTCGGCAAATCGGAAGGCTCGCCCTTCGCCATCTTCGGCAATGTCGAGCGCAAGATGTACGGCATCATGTTCCACCCCGAGGTGGTGCACACGCCCGACGGGGCAAGACTGCTCAGGAATTTCGTCCATAACATCGCCGGCATCGAGGGCGACTGGACAATGCGCGCCTACCGCGAGCACGCCGTCGAGACGATCCGCAAGCAGGTCGGCAAGGGCAAGGTGATCTGCGCGCTGTCGGGCGGCGTCGATTCCTCGGTCGCGGCACTGCTGATCCACGAGGCGGTCGGCGATCAGCTCACCTGTATCCTCGTCGACCATGGCCTGATGCGCAAGGACGAGGCGGCGGGCGTGGTGGCGATGTTCCGCCAGCATTACAATCTGCCACTGATCCTAGTCGACGCCTCGGACCGCTTCATCTCGGCGCTGGAAGGCGAGGCCGACCCGGAGAAGAAGCGCAAGACCATCGGCCGGCTGTTCATCGAGGTGTTCGAGGACGAGGCCAAAAAACTCGGCGGCGCCGATTTCCTGGCGCAGGGCACGCTCTATCCCGACGTCATCGAAAGCGTCTCCTTCACCGGCGGCCCGTCGGTGACCATCAAGTCGCACCACAATGTCGGCGGTCTGCCCGAGCGCATGAACATGCAGCTGGTCGAGCCGTTGCGCGAACTGTTCAAGGACGAGGTCAGGGCGCTCGGCAAGGAGCTCGGACTGCCCGACAGTTTCATCGGCCGGCATCCGTTTCCCGGCCCCGGCCTCGCCATCCGCTGCCCGGGCGGCATCACCCGCGAAAAGCTGGAGATCCTGCGCGAGGCCGACGCCATCTATCTCGACGAGATCCGCAAGGCCGGCCTCTACGACGCCATCTGGCAGGCCTTCGCCGTGCTGTTGCCGGTGCAGACCGTCGGCGTGATGGGCGACGGCCGCACCTATGAATTCGTCTGCGCGCTGCGCGCCGTCACCTCGGTCGACGGCATGACCGCCGATTTCTACCACTACGACATGGCGTTCCTCGGTGCCGCCGCCACGCGCATCATCAACGAGGTGCGCGGCATCAACCGTGTCGTCTACGACGTGACGAGCAAGCCGCCCGGCACCATCGAGTGGGAATAAAGGTGCATCATTAGCGAGCTTTCGGTAACTATCGATCAGAGTTGTATAAGCCTATGAAATTATTTTGTTTTCCTTACTCCATCTATCGCCATCTATCGCTTCGAAGCGGAATCATTTGGCGGTAAATTTGACGGCATGCGTTTCTGCGTTCTTTTTCATGCCATGCAATGCCGTCGTCCCGCCGATTGCAAGCGAACTCACTTATTGCCCATCAAAACATTGAAATACAAGGATTGTTTCTAACAGTTGACGGTAAAATCAATGACGGTAAAATTGGCGTCCGAGAACCCAAGTTGTGATCCGATCCTCTGTCATTATGTTAACAGATATTGCCCTTAAGCGGCTGAAACCAAAAGACAAAATGTACAAAGTTGCCGACCGTGACGGTATGTACGCGGCGGTGTCTCCGACTGGGCAGATTGCGTTTCGGTACGACTACCGGACGAATGGTCGGAGAGAGACTGTGACGCTGGGCCGATATGGGGAGGGAGGCCTCACGCTGGCAGAGGCGCGCGACCGCTGCCTTGCCGCGCGAAAAATGGTGGCAGCCGGAAAGTCGCCGGCGCATGAAAAGCAGCGCGAAAAGCGGCGCCTGTCGGCCACGGCGAGTTTCGGGGATCAAGGCAAGCGCTGGTTCAAGGAAGCCAAGATGGCGGATAGCACCCGCTCGATGCGCGAGGCCATTTTCGATCGCGACATTTTGCCGATTTGGGAGAGAAGACAACTAACCGAGATAACACCTGACGACTTGCGGGCGCTCTGCGCAAAGGTGAAGGACCGTGGTGCGCCGGCAACCGCTGTTCATGTCCGCGATATCGTGAAGCAGATATATAGCTTTGCCATTCTGCACGGGGAGAAGATCGCCAACCCCGCGGACGAGGTGGGACCGGCCTCAATTGCCACGTTCGAGGCCAAAGACCGTGCTCTGTCGCCTGCAGAAATCCGGATAATGCTGAAAGAGTTGGAAAGCGTGCCGACGTTGCCGACCATTCGGCTCGGCCTAAAGTTCATCCTGCTCACGATGGTCCGGAAGAGTGAACTACTCGAGGCGACTTGGGACGAGGTCGATTTCCAGAACGCCGTCTGGGGCATCCCAAAAGAGCGAATGAAACGGAAGAAGCCGCATAACGTCTACCTGTCACGCCAGTCCCTCGACATCATGATCGCGCTCAAGACTTGCGCGGCGAACTCCCGATATGTGCTGCCGTCCCGCTACGATGCCGATGAGCCCATGTCGCGCGCGACCTTCAATCGGGTAACCGCGGCGATTGTCGACCGGGCAAAGAAGCAAGACTTTCCGCTCGCGCAATTCACGGTGCACGACCTTCGGCGCACCGGTTCAACACTCCTGAACGAGATCGGATTTAATCGCGACTGGATTGAGAAATGCCTTGCCCACGACGACAGCCGGTCCTCTCGAGGTGTCTACAACAGAGCTGAATATGAGCTGCAGCGTCGTCATATGCTGCAGGAATGGGCGGACATGATCGATGCGTGGGCGGCAGGCAAAAAGCACACGCCCACACTTCAGCCGCCTGCGGAGGCAGCGATTATCCTTGATCCGACTTGACGGGTCGCGTCTTTCGGAGTCTTACGTCAGGAGCAGGGCTGGTCTCGATTTTTCCGGCAGATGACGCATTCCGCCGCTCCTCGATCCAGGCTTCGACTTCTGCCAAGTCCCAGACAACGCAGCGGGGAGTGAGATTGAAGCGTCGTGGGAACTCGCCTCGCTGTTCCATCTCATAAACAGTCGTATCCGACAGCGGAACGATTTCTCGCAGCTGCGACCGGCGAACAGTTCGCACTGCCCGACGCGACCCGATGTGTGGCAGAACCGGAAGTGGATCCGGCTGCCCAATTGCGATGCCCTTGAATTTATCGAGCTCGGAAGACTGCTGCCGTTTGACCATTTGCGTGACCGGTGGGTTGCCTTGCTGGCCAACAATCGCGCAACTTCCCGAGGTCTCGTATAGCCCTCAATTGCGACCACATATCCTCTCCTACGGACGAGGAGACTCAAAGGCGCTCCGCTACGGACTATGTCGGCTTCGAGATATGCGAGGCTGAGGCCCTGCCCGGCAAGGAGGAGTACCTCAACCCGAGAAGTACCAAATCCGCACTTGGAACATGGACGAGCCCGGCAACTTGCAGTGGGACATCAGGTTCGTAAACCGCCAGTCTCGCCTTCTACAAAGCCTGGCACGAGTACTTTGTGTACAGGCGAGGGCTCTGGTATGACCTTTGTCGCTAAAGGGCACTGACTATCAGCGCTATTTGTTACTTCGTCTCACCAGGGTGGGATGTTGCATTGCCGATGGTGATTCCGGGGGGGCATACGTGCCCCACTTTCCTGAATCTTCAGCGCACATCACCACCTCGAGACAACTGCCGCCAACCCCTCAGCAATGCAGATCGGAATACAAGCAAAGCTGGAGGACCGTCCCCCTTTGGTTTCGCGAGCAAGTTTCGTATCGACATCTCGTAGGACCAACTGCCAAGCCCGGAGGGTATCTCAACACGGCGAAGTATGTCGGCCCGGCCGCTCCACCGACCGTTCTTCAGCGCGTCTTGGACGACGATCGGTAGGCCCGCGCGCATCGCGTTCAGTGTCTGCTCGGCAGTTGAGGCAGTGATGTCGACGCCTTCAATCCACACTGTGTCGAGACCGCAAGCCTTCAGATTGTCGACATAGGCTTGCTCGTGGATCGCGCCTCGTTCCCCAAAAATTTCAAGGAACGGATCGAAAGAAGTGGGCTTGGCAAGTGCGCCCCGCGCAACAGCATAATCGAGGCTCGTGAGATGGCGGCAGTTCAGGTGGCCGACCAAGTCCGTTGCGCTCAGGTGAATTCCGTCCCCCAACAGATTCGGAGATCGGCACTTCAATGAAAGTGATAACCGGCCCTGCCCACGTGCTGACGTCCGAATCCAGAAAATTGCTGTTGCCATTTACTGCTCCGTGAGGGAGCGAACTTTGCCCGCGCTTCCTAGCGGCGAATTGCGTCTTTCCGTATCGGCCAGTAACTCCAGATCTGCGTTCAAAGGAATCTTTTCGCAGGCCAACAGCGCGAATACCTTCCCGGCTCGCGCCGATAGGCGATGACTTCCATCGCGGTGCGATCAGCGCCAGTTCAGGGCGGACGTCATTCGGCCGGAACGTTGCGATCCGCAACCGCATCCTCGGCCTCCTCCCGGAGAGCTTCTGTGCTTACGTCAGTGGCATCAAGCCTGTCTTCCTTGATCTTGGGCGCTTGCGGCTGCCACGCCTTCAAGTGCTGTCCGACCTGTTCGTAAAAATCGGGGATCGCCTGCTCGAGGTCGATAATGAAGTTCTTCCGTTGGGCGAATCTGCCTCCGAGATCGCGCGCGAAGACGACCTCGAACGAAGTGACCACCTTTCCGTTGCCTTCGGCAGCCTCCGGCCCGTCCCTGAGCGCCGTTAGCGGGTGTTGGGTGAAGGGGCCGCGGCCTGGCCAGAACAGCCGAATGTGAATTCCGTCCGGCTTGGATTTCTGCAGCTGCCTGAGAAGCCAGTTCAGTCGCGCCTTGGTCGATTTTCGGTCAGTTGGCGCGGCGACCCTCATAGAGGCAAACACCGATCGCTTTCGGAAATCCGCGGAGATTTCAATAGCGGCAGCCGTGTTGGGCACGACGAAAGTGGCGCGAAGGCAGTTTTCGCTGGCCAAACCTTGCGCATCTGTCTTCAGCCGCAACACGGGGTCGCTGACGTGAATTCGAGGGACCTTCACGTCTACTTCTTCACCAAGCTGCCTGCTCAAGATTAAGCAGAGATCACGTGTTTCTTGATACCAGGCACCGACCACTTCCTGCGCGTCATTCGATTTTGCGGATACGGTCCCGCCCGCCTGAATCGTCCCTGCCACCGTGGTCCAGGAAGCGGGCATCTGGTCGAAGCTCTTAACGCCCGCACTGGGATGGCTGAGGAAGCGAACCATCTCGTTCAGGATGACGCGCTGTTCCTTGTCCTCGATGTCGCTGTTTCCGAGCTGGAGCGTCGCTTGGGTGAGTACGTACATCCACGACCAGTGGAGCAGCGTCGCCTTCTTGAGAGAGGCGTTGCTTAGCTGGACCGGGTGGTGGGAAGGCAGTGGCGCGAATTGGTTCGAAATCGTGATCAGCGCATCGATGCCGTTCATTTTCGCGATTTCGAGATAGCTGTCCAGCTGTCCCACAGTCAGCTCGGAATTACCGACCTTCGCCTCCACGAGCGCGGTCCAGCTTTTGGCACCTGTTTTCAGGACTAAGAGGCCATCCGGACGGGCTGTCTTCTCGCCGCCCTTTTTCAGGACGACTTCAGTATAAGCTTCGATCTTGGTTCGGCCTCCTGCCTTCACGCCGAGATCGGCCAAAAGGGATTTTCCGAACTCCTCTACCGTCTCCAAACAGGCCAATAGGATCGAAAGAGTCCGACCTTCCTTGGAAGTGTCGGCGAGGACCGGGAAAAGCCGGGCCCGCTCGCCTCTGACAAGAAAGTCTGGTCTTTCGGTCACGTCGCGCCCCCCCATGCCTCATCCCCTGGTCATAGGACCACGCCCCCGCCCATCTTGTAAAGCGGACGCTCCGATTTCGTTCGACAGGACGCCGTGATATCGGCGAGCACCAATGAAGATGAGGGTTGCCGAGCGGAGACTGGTGTGAGGCGATTCGCGCCGGCCGCTGGTGCCAGGGCGGAAGACCGGTTCCGACCTCTGCGGAAGCTCGCTACCGCAGCTTCTTGTCCTTGGAACTTGTCCACGGTAGCGTTGGAGCAGTCCATGCATGCCGATATGATGACTTTCCCTGAAATCTTCTAGGGGAGATCCCTGCCGCAATACGCCATTGCCCCAGTCCAACCAAAGTTGGCCGCGGCCCGGAATTGGGTGAACCTCATCCGCGCGGCTCAATGCTCTCACGGTGACTTCAGTACCTGTACTAGTGAAGTCCAACGGCGTAATTGCATTGTAGGACCATCGATGCTCATCTAAGAGGAACGGTGGTCAGGTCCTGCGGGGGGCTTTAATGGAATTCGCCGAATCAATTTCGGCTCGCAATCGAATTGTATGTTGTTTTCTGGCTGTGCTATTGGCGACAGCAGCGTGCTCTCTCAACGCATTCGCTGACACCTTGGCGCAAAACGGTGCAATGATTGCCGGCCGCGCGTCCGTCGTCGACGGAGACACCATCGAGATCCACGGGGAACGCATCCGCTTCAACGGTGTCGACGCTCCTGAATCTTCACAGCTGTGCCTGGACGGCAAAGGTCAGAAATACCGCTGCGGATCCATCTCGGCGAAGGCGCTCGATGACTTCCTCAGCAAATCCTCACCTACGACATGCGAGTTCGTCGAGCGTGACCGTTACGGCCGCTTCGTGGGCAACTGCTACCGCGCGGACGGTTCCAGCGTTCAGGAATGGCTTGTGGCAAACGGCCTTGCTCTGGACTGGGTACGCTACAGCGGCGGAGCCTATGCCAAGCTGCAGCTAAAGGCCCGCGAACAGAATTTCGGCTTGTGGTCCGGCACGTTCGAGAACCCTTGGGACTGGCGTGCCAACAAGCGCGCCCCGGCGGTTTCCGCACCCTTCGCGGGATTGCCCACCCAAGGCAGCGGAGGCTGCAAGATCAAGGGAAACGTCAGTGCCAAGGGAGAACGCATCTTCCATGTTCCCGGGCAAGCGCATTATCAGCGGACCAGGATTTCGGAAAACGAAGGCGAACGGTGGTTCTGCAGAGTAGACGAAGCCGTCGATGCAGGCTGGCGTCCAGCCGCCCGATAGCAGCGTTGCCGTTGACGCGGCGACAGTTAGAAAACCCAAAACATAGTCTCGCGGGGGTGAGCGTTTGGCAATACGATTTGAGAGCCTGAACAAGCTCAGGGACAAAGTCCTTGAGGCAAACCATGATTTCAGATCAGGGACGCAGGTATTCCCCAGCCTCAACGTCGACAAGATGGCAAAGGACCTCGACCTTGTAAATGAAGGCAAAAGACGCGGCGCGCTGAACCAGCCTCCGAAAACAGCAAAATCTTACGACGATGTCGAGTACACCGTCATCGAGAGGGTGGAGGAGGTAAAGAAAACCTCCCAGCAGGCCGTCGAATCCGACCTCCAACTGTTTGCGGGCCGTCTTGCCAGCCTCGACTTCGAGGACCAGTTCGGCCTGATCAACCTGGCGAACTCGTCCAGCGTCTCGGACTTCAAGGCCGAGGTGGCCGTCGGCGTCGACGAGCTTCACGGCCTGAGAAAAGCTCTCAACGATGCCGAACGCGAGCACACCTGGTTCAAGGACAAGCACAACCTGATCCGCGCCGCACGCATTCCCGAAGGGGGCGCACACCTGCTCAGGGTGTCGTTGCTGGTGTTCCTGTTCCTTGTCGAAACCGGGATGAACGGCAGCTTTCTGGCCAAGGGAAACGAGCAGGGCTTTTTCGGCGGCATCATCGAGGCGGCGGCATTCTCCTTCGTAAACATCGGCATTGCCCTGCTGGCATCGATCTATTGCGCCCGGCTCGTCACCCACAAATCCTTTCCCGTCAAAGCCATCGGAGCCGCGGCAATTGCCGGCTACGTGGTCCTTGCGCTCGCCATCAACCTGGCATTGGCGCACTACAGGGAAGTCACAGGATCGCTCGCGGACGGGGCGGGAAACCTCGTGGTCAGCAACATGTGGGCCAACCCGGCCGGGCTAACCGACATCAAATCATGGCTGCTCTTCATGATCGGAATGCTTTTCTCGATCATCGCGTTCATCGACGGGTGGTTCGTGCTCGACCCGTATGTCGGGTACGCGGGCGTCGAAAAGAGGCGCAACTCGGCGAGGGAAAACTACAAGGAGGGGAAGGGCGAACTCATCGAGCGGCTTCAGGACGTCCGCGACGAGCACAATGACAAGGTCAAGGAGATCATCAAGGGCCTCGGACTGCTGCAGCGGGAACACCGCGCAATCGTCGAACACAGGGGTAAGCTCCTCTCCCTTTTCGCAGAGCACCAGAACCATCTCGAACGCGCGTGCAACCAGCTTCTTTCCAAGTACCGCGAAGCCAACGTCCAGGCGAGGGAAACACCGCCTCCCAAATTCTTCTCGAACCCGTACCACCTCGAAAAAGTGAAGCCGAAGGTCACGGCCGACGGCGAATGGGGCGACAAGGAATTGTCCGCTTCGATCAGGGATGCGCAGGCGAAACTCAACGAGCAGGTCCGCCTGATCGGGCAAGAGTGCCAAAACGGCATCGCGGCATATCAGGAACTCGACAGGCTTCACCCGGACAAGATCGATGGCTAGGCGTTACGGTAGGAAAAAGAAGAAAACCAACATCGGCACGATACTGGGGGCAAGTGCCCTGGGCTTGCTTTCCCTTGGGATGGTTGCCGGCTTCGTGTGGATGTGGTCACGGACGGACGACACAGTACTCGTGAAGGGCACCAACTGCCCCGCAACAGGCGCGACCACCGCAACGGTCGTCATCTTCGACGCGACCGATCCGATTTCTCCCACGACTTTGAGCGATCTGAAGAACCAGTTCAGAGGCATCGTCGGCAGCGTAGAGAAGGGTGGCTACCTGAGGGTGGTCAGCCTGACCGGAAAACCGGGCGAAATCCCGCTTATGTTTGACGGCTGCAATCCTGGTGACGGTTCGTCCGTCGACAGCTGGACCGGTAACCCAGAAATGGCACGGAAAAAATGGGAGAAGGCTTTCGACGAGCCTCTGGCCAACCTGCCCGATGAGATCGCGAACGGGACCGAGGCCGCACAGTCGCCGATCATGGCGGCGATCCAGAAGGTGAAGCTAACGATTTTTGACGGCGAGATCGGAGAAGGGCGGCCGAACAGGCTGTTCGTCGCTTCCGACATGATTGAACACACGCATCTCTATTCGCAATACAAGGCAGGGCCCGACTACGAAAAATACCTTGGGAGCCTTGCCGCGAAGGAATACCGGACACCCCTTGGCGGGGTCGACGTGTCGCTCCTCTATGTCGAGCGGCCCAACAGGAAATTCGAGTCCCTTGCCCACGTCGAGTTCTGGAAACAATGGGTCGAGCGGCAGGACGGCAATTTCGTAAATGCGACCAGGCTGGCGGGCCTCAACCTGGCGGAGGCCGAACAATGAGGACGAAGAAACATCAGGGTCTCTTGTCCCACCTCTACTTTCCGATGTGGGTTTTTGCCGCCTTCACGATCGGCGGATGCGTCTTCATTGCGGTCTCGAAATGGCTCCGAGTCGACCCCTTCCTGTCCATGTCCGTCCCGATCCTCCTGATGCTGACCTACCTTGCACTGTCCACGATTACGGGGAAGCTGCGGCTGCATGACGAGCAGACGGGCGACAACCTTTACTACATGGGCTTTCTTTACACGCTCTCGAGCCTTGGCATGGCGCTCTACCAGTTCGGCTCCGACGCCTCCACCGACGCGGTCGTCAAGAATTTCGGCATCGCCATTACCTCAACTATTACGGGCATCGCACTTCGCATTCTCTACAATCAGATGAGACGCGACCCCGCCGACATCGAACGGTCCGCGCGCCACGAACTGGCGGATATGACAAGGCGGGTCCGGGCGGAGATGGAAAACGTCACCAGGGAGTTCTCCGACTTCCGTCGGGTGAGCAACCAGATGCTGGAGGAAGGCTTCGACGAGATCGCAAAACAGGCCGAGCGCAACGGAGAGCATATCAGGACGATCCTCGACAAGCTGGCCATGGAAGCCATCAAGCCAATACAGGAAGCCGCAGGAAAGCTGGGCGGCGCAATGCAGGGCAATTTCGACCAGATCGAGAGCCAGTTCACCGCCATCGCCAAGCGGGTGGAAACCGCGGGAGACCTGCTTGAGAAGGCGAATTCCTCGATGTCTACCTCGGTTGACAGGCTGGGGACGCAAGCCGATGTCTTAGCGGCCAAGCTCGAACGCGTCGTCGTTCCCGAAGAGGTCCTGAAAAACGACCTCGCCCCCATGGTGAAGGCGATGGGGAATGCCGTCGCCCAGTACGCCGTCAAGACCGAGACTGCATCCGTCGAGCAACAGTCGCGGATGGCGGAAATCGGCAACGTCTTGCAGGGGGTGGCAAACACCACGGCAAAGGCACTCCATGTGGTGGGAGAGCATTCGGAGAGGGCGGCAGCTGCAGCGGAAAAAACTGCCGAAGCGGTCAACGGCCAGCAGCAGCTGATTGAAGTGCTCGCAAGGGTGGTTCAGAAACAAAGCCAGGACACGAACGAGCTGGTCGCCAAACTTCTGGCGGGCATGCAGCCCAACGCTTACGAAACACGGCCCGCTACCCAGCCCGCAGCAGCATTTGCCCCAACCACAGCCGGTCCAAGTTTCGTGCCCGGTGTCGCCTTGCCCAGGCCCGCTCCCGAACCGGTGGCAGTTTTCCAACCGCTGGATGGCGTGTTGCCGCCCGCTCCCGCAGAGGCCTCGCGCATCAAAGGGTGGTTTAACCGATGAGCACGCCGGGCGACACGTCCGTCAATTACGAACGCAAAGGTTACGGTCGCGGTCTGATCCTTGGCCTCACCATGGCCGAGACGATGCTGCTGCTGGTCTTCTGCCTCCTGCTTGCGGCGGGGGCGATCATCGCAAAAAAGGAAAAGGAGGCCGCGGCGGCCGAGAGCAGGGCCATTGAGGCGACGAAGAACGCCGGGATTACCGAAGCCGAGGCCGACAAGGCCAAGAAGGAAAACGAAGCACTTCTCTCACAGGTCTCCAAGATGATGGAATCGGCGACTGGCGGTAGGATACCGGACGAGGAATGGCGCGAACTGGTCAAGGCGAAACGGGATGTCGAAAGGATCAAGGAAACGGGCCTGACGGTCGAAGAAGCCATCAAGAACGCCCCCGTGATCAAGGTCATCAAGGAACACGCGGTGGACGAGAAAACGGCAAGGGAGCTTGTTCCCGCCGTCAAAAAGCTGGCCGAGCAGGGGATAACGGCCGAGCAGACTGAGAAAATGGCGTCTTCCATGGCGATGCTGCGCGACAGGGGCTTCACTGAGAAGGCCGATCCCGCGGCCGATCTCGCTGCTGCCCTGGACAAGGCCGCCGAAGAAGGGAATTCAAAGCCGCACAAATGGCCGCCCATCATCAGCATGAGTGAGCTTGAGGGCTACAACTTCAAGGTCGGCAGCGCGGAGTTGTCGGACACCTTCAAGATCAAGCTACGCCAAAAAGCCTCGGAGATCGCAGGGAGGGCGAAGGAATACGGCGTCGACATCATCGAGGTGATCGGACATACCGACGAGCAGGCCATGTCGGGATACGCGTCGAACTTGGACAGGGGATTAAAACCCGTTCTGGACGGCCAGAAGCCCATCGGCTCCCTGCATCCCGCCGACAACGCAGGTCTCGGCCTCGCACGCGCCATTTCGGTCGCCGAACTGCTCGGAGGCATGCCCGAACTCAAAGGCCTGACCATCCTGCCAATGTCGGGCGGCCAGCTGATCCTGCCCGGAGACCAGCTTACGGACGGTGCGCAGTCAGGAGACGTGAAGGCCAGGCGGCGGATCGAAATCCGGGTCCGCAAAAGATCGGAGCAACAAGCGACAAAGGCCGTCGTTCAGCAGACTCGCGACGGATAGCGTTGAATACGCTCTCGGCTCCCGACAACTTACCTCGTTTTTTTGGCCATGGCGCGGTCCGAATTCTTCTGCCCGCGGCCGTTACCGGCGAACGAACTGAAACCCTTCCGTCGGTGAAGGTCTCCAAATGGCGCGACCTGCTCGTTCCGATTGACAAGAAGGATGGCAACATTCCACCCTCGACGGTAGTTGAGCATCAACGGGCGGTTGAGAACTTGCCGAGTCCGCGCGCCGGCGGGCCGGCATTTTTTTCTGCCTTGAGAAAAATCGGGGCCGGGGAATTTTGGGAATTCGCAGATGGAGAAATGAACGCACCGCCGAACAAACGCGGCCGGCCCCGCATGAGCCGACCAAGGCCAGGCGGTTGGCGGTGGAGACGCTCGCCGGTGCCGCCGTCCCGATCGCGCAAATCTGCGAAATGCTCGACATCCCGAAGTCAACGCTTTATCGGCCGGAGCTTCGCCGTGGCGCTGCCTGGATCGAGTCCCTGCTAGTCGGCCATCTATTGCGCCTGGCGGGCGGAAATGACCGCGTCGCGTTGAAGGCGATTGCCTTCGCGTTCAGGGAGCCGGTTTGGGTGGAGCGAATTCGCGCCACGGCGGTCGCCGGCACATGAATGCTATCTCGGTCCGCGCCCAGATGACTTGAACTACCAAATGAAAAAACGGCGACGGTCATAGTTGACCTCACGGCATGCGATTTTTAGGCTGGAAGCCGAAGATCGGATATCGCGAATCCTAGCCTTGTTGGCCGGCCGATCTCGCACGTCAAAATCGTCCCCACTGACTTGGTTTCGAAAATTGACTAGCGCGGAGTTGAGGCGAAGGCCTGAATTTCAGTCTGTTACAAAACGCGACAACGAACCAATATCATGAAGTGTGCAAACCGTTTCAGCGACGTCGTCAGAATCCGGGTTTCCTTCCGCTGACCACGCACGGCCAGCATGCCCCACACATTGGTCGATTCCATCTCGACGAGTGTTTGGCTGATCTGCTGGGTATTCTCGGTCTGTCCGCTCAGAGCGCTTGCGTGACAACTACGTTCCATCTTGAACCGTAAGGCGCCGGGCGACGCGAGACACTTTCGACAAGAAATGCAAATCCTCGTTCCGCCCCAACACGCCAATGAAGGCTCGTTCAATCTCGTCGATGATCGCGTCGAGAGCAGGCGCACGCTGCGCGCAGGCTAGTACGATCTGGGTCAGCGTCAGGGCCGGCACGAATGGAAACGCGTTCACCCCGAAAAGGTAAGTACCTACGCTGAAGCCTGAGTCGATCAAGAGAGCCGCGCGTTGTCGGTTGACTGCCACGCGCGACGCTCGCGACAATTCGGCATTCAATCGGGCAATCTCAGACTCCCGCTCCTCAGCTGGCAGATCGGCTAGTCGGGCAATCAGCGCTCGGCCTTTGCGCCGGTCCGAAGCTGTTGAGGTCAAACTTAGGATGTCTTCGATGGGCACATCATGATCGAACTCGAAGAGCGGCACCGGGGGCAAGACGATGCGGCGCTCCTCTTTACCCCGCTCGTTCATCGCCCAAGCGGCGGCGATACGCGTGTTCAGTGAGCTGTAGAAGTTCAGGCGGTCACCCATAAACTGCATTGGACCGATCCATGAGGACACGTAACCTCATGCGGCATCTGGGGGATGAACGTCGCCTTGAGCATGTGCGCCTTGTGAATGCTTGAGCCAAAGCTCCCCGCCTCAAGACGGACGTCCTTGCCCCGCACACGCTGAAATGCTTCGGCGAACGCTTTTCCCTGGCCCAAGCCGTCGTAAGCCATCAACCCGCGGTCCATCAAAGGCTGAAGACATTCGCGGCGGGCTCTGACCGGATAGAGTAACGACCGCGCTACCTCATCGATCGGGCCGCCCATCTCCGATGCAATGCGCCCGATCAATTCCTGTACCTCGCCGGCAAGTGAAGGCTGGGCCAACAGATACTCGTTCGCGGTCTCAACCACGTGGGCGATCATCAGGGCTGCCGACTGGCGCCGTCCGATCACTCCGTCTGGATTGGCTTCCTGAGCTTCCCGCAACAAGCCGAGGTCAGATCGCTCCTCCGGCTGAGAATGCAGAATCCTTACGCGGTCCGCCGCGACGAGCTTGAGCAGGTCTTCTCTTCCGAGGTTCTGAGTATCCCAGAATGACGGGTGTCCAGGCGGACCGACGCTGAGCGGCGGCTCCAAATAGATCGTGTCGTAGGCAAGCAAAAGCTGGCGCAGATCGATCTGCGGGAACACGGTAGAATGAACGTAGCAGGCCATTCCTGCGTCACGTGTGAAAGCGAACGATCGTGGGGAAAGACGGCCCTCAAAGAGGTTCTCAAGGTTGTTAAACCACCACTCCTCTTCACGCGCGACGAACGAGGGAACATGTGGGCGCTTGTAGATTGGCTTGAAGCTGAGGCCCTCAATCGATTGGATAACACGCCGCGCCTTTGTGCTGGACGCAGGAGGAACTGGCTCAGGAGACGCTGCTGCAACGTCGATGACAAGGGGTCGGCCGCGCAGGCTGCGCTCGATGAACGTGCGTACGGGCTCGACAAGCTCGCTGGGGATCTCCGTCTCGAATGAGATGCGCAACTCGCCCCGCTGGCCCTCGCGGAGCAGGGTCATGGGTGGCAGGGTCGGGAACTTGCCTGCCAATACGGACTGCAAGTCCGGCCGGGTGAAGGTGAGACCCTCAAGTTCCGACCCGATCTGGTCGTCCCGCAGCGGCTCGATCAATGTCGACGCAGGTGGGCGTTCGTTGGTGAACTCCACCCGATCACCGATCATACGGTACTGGTCGGCGAACACCGGGGCGAAGGTCGATGCGTCTAGTTGCTCTCTCGGCGCGAAGATGAGGTGGCGATTCGGGGCGAGCTCGTGGATTTCGGTCGAAACGTGAGGAAACTCGGCCCTGAGCCGAAGATCGAGGCGGCGAATAGCCGGGCGCTGAGTCATGGGTTGAGCAACATCGGTGAACGTCGGCGAACGTTTGTGGGAGGTCGAACCAAAGTTCGCAAGACGGCCCTAGGTGGTCTATCTTTGGCAAGCAGTCTGACACGCAACGTCCGTTTTACCCGGTCTGCCGACCTGAAAAGCGGTCCTTCCACTTGCGTGCCCATAACTCCACTTGGTATCAGCGAGTGAGAGTTTATGTAAGTAGAACGCTATCAGACATAAAACTTAAACGGCTGGCGTTCCTCTCCCTTCGCCGAGCCCATCGTGAGAACATCCCCAACCATCCGTGCGAACCGCACGGTGACGGGCAGGCCATCATTGAAGTTGCACGAGTTGTAGTTGATCTTGGTGAGACCCATGATGTCTGCCAAGACTGTGCGGATGTCGGGCTTGTCGTTCTTACTGCGCATTACGGTGATGTGCAGCGGATTGGGTGTTTCCGGCCCGATATAGGTGTCGAGCTGCGGCACGTAGCCCGTCGTCCAGAGATAGGCCGTCTGATCATCGAGCAGCAGAGCGGTCCCGCGCAGCACGGGATAGTCGCCATCCCGAAAGAGCTTCGTTTCGCCGCCGGTCGAGCGGATCCGCACGCCGATGACATTGGTCTCCTTCGGAGCCGCGTCAACAAAGGCGTTCCATTCCTCGTCGTTGAAATAAGTTTGTCCGTGAATAAACAGCTCCTTGGGAGGCCCGCCATGAGTCTCGGTGTAGGTCTTCAGCACAAGGGCGAGAAGGTTCTTCGCGGCAGGCGCCTTGAGATGGAACTCGTAGTCCCCGGTCTTCCACGGTCCATTGGCGCCGCGGAAAACGACTCCGTCACCCTCGTTGAGAAACATTTGCGCGGCGCAGCAGGCGTGCCCGTCGGGATCATGCGGCAGGCTCTTATAGACCATGCCGATGTAGCAAACGCCCGGCCGCACGTCCGCCAGCCGCCACGGTGGTTTTGGCTGTGTCTTGTAGTAGAGCCCGGTCGCGAGATTCCATGCGACGGTCGCCGCATCCTGGGTCTTGCGGACCGGATAGTTGGCTTTGTTGAGAAAAGCCTCCGGTGCGAGTGTCGTTTCACGAACGAGCTGCGTCGGCGCTATCTTCAGAAACTCGGCTTTGATCCTGCGATGGAAATCGGGAACATCCTCGAAAATCGCCTCCTCGGTTTGATCGATAACGCCCATGGCGGAGAACAGCGGAATGCTTTCCTTGGCCCTCTGCCGCTTGGTGAAATCCCCCTTTTCCATCGGCAGGCCGGTTCGCTTGGACTGGGGCCTACAGCGCTCGTATACGATCTCCGGCAGCACCAGGATCCAGACGTCGACCGATCGCTCGTCATTGCGCAGATGCTGCCTGACGCGATCGATGTACAGCCGAGCGACCTTGTCGACGGCCTCATTGAGGTTGATGATGCGCGTCGCGCGATCGATGTCTTTCCACGCAATCGAGAGCGTGCTGCATTCATCCGGCTCGAAAGAAATCCCGAACGCTTCATCAAGGCCGGGGAAGTTCGCCAGGTGCAGCCGGTCGGCCTTCTCCCCTTTCCCGGGCGGTGGAACCTGCACAACCGAATTGAGCTTGCGGCCCCATGTTCGAAAATGCCCGATCCCGTCGGTGGTGCCCACCACGCCAACCCGGATCTCGCGGCTCTTCTTCGCCTTCGCATGCGGCCCATACAGAAAGAGTCCGTCCTTAGGATGCGGACTGCGCTGCGAAAATGCAAATTCCAGCTGCGGTTCGTCGAAGTGCTCGACTCGAAGCGATTTCTCCGGAAACCTCATGTTTCGACCTCGTCGTCGTTGTCAGGTCGCCCCAGCGTGCTGATGTCTGCCTCTTCCTCGTCGGCCTCGAGAACATCGGGAAGCGCGGTACTCACCGGCGAGGTGAACAGCATGGGCGCCGCTTCGATCGCAAGCGCTGCGTTCGCCGATAGCGACAGCCGGATATAGGCCGAATCGCCGGACAAAAGCTCAAGGAAAGCGAGCATGCGCCCGTGCCACTGCTTGTTGCGCCAACCCTTGCAAATGCTTCGGCGCAGGCGATGCAGCTTTCTGGCATCATCGATTCCGAGCCCTTCGGGCGTTTCGTTGTCGACCGAAAACAGAACTCGTGACTTGAGCTTCAGGTGCCAGAACGGCCAGAAGTAGGGCATCGCGGTGACGCCGAACTGCCAGACATGTCCCTTCGCGACATTGCGAAGCATCGAGGATCGACGATCGCCTTGCTTGCCCCACGGAATGCGTTGTCCGGTTGGCGCCTGCGTGGCCGAAGCGTGGAAACCGACAGCATTGGAATAGTGATACTCGACGAAGCCCTTTTCCCGACAGAATGACAGCCAGGCTTTCTTGATCATCGCAATGACCAAGTTGGATGCGACCTGGCGCTCCATCCCGAGTGCAGGGAAACCGTTGTCGACAAATTCCAGCAACGGGATCTCGTGCTTGAGCTTGAAGCGGCCGGCAGACGCGAACGCCGCATCGATCTCCGACTGATCGGCAAAGGTGATAATGCCGGAGCCCTGAATGGCGCACGGATACGGAAAAGCCTCGAGTGTCTGATCCAGCAGTCTTTGTTCGATCGCTCCGGTGCTTTCGAAGTATCGAATGACGTCTGGCGCCTCCGCCGCCCGAAGCCAGTTCGAGGTCAAACGCTCGGCCTCCTGGACGAGCGGTATCGCGCCGCGCCGTCGGAAGATCTCCCAGTTAGGATCGATCACTGGCGGGCCCGGGGATCGCGGCACCTTTTGCCGCTGGAGGGCGTTAAGCAGGAGGCCTACGCCTTCTCCCCAGCCGCGCACGAAATCGACGGTCAACGCGTCTCCGACGCCCTTGACCTTCTTGCCTGCCCCGAGCCGCAGCGGAATGATGAAGCGAGGATCGGGGATTTCCTTTGCCACCTCCAGCGCGATGTCGAGATCGTCCTGAACATTCGGGTCATCGAGGGTGGCATCGCGGCAGATGAGGAGAACTTTCGCTGCTCGGCATTGCAGCGCCTGATTGATCAGCCAGCGCCATCGGTCGCCGGGCTGAAGCATTAGGATGTCGGCGAAAACGCGATACCCTTCAGCCTCGAGCTTGGGCGCAAGCCAAAGCGTAAATTCGTTGTCGATCGGCGACGATTTGATCAGAAAGATCGTGTCGCGGACCGCATTCTCGGCAGGCACTGCGTTCCCAGCAATCACCGTAGGGGGCAGGAGATTGGCAAGGACAGCGGGGATCGACCCCGGCTTTGCGAGGGCCTTTTCGACCGCTTCCGTGACGACCGTTTCCAGAACCGATGTGCTTTGCGCCCATAGTTTTTGATGGGCTTTTTCTATGTTCGGATGCTTACGCAGGAGCGCGTTGAGGTCGCCTGGGCCGAATATATCGCCCGGTGTTTGCAATGAGGGGCCGATGATCTCGGCCAACGCGCTCTTGTTTTTCGGGGTGAGGGGCGCTGATGTCACAAGGATGTAGCGCTTCGGCTCCAGTCGGTCGATCGACTGCCGCTCCTTCGCCATCTTGGTCTTCACCCCCGAAAATCCGGCGCGGTGATAGTGCTTCGCTTGCAGGACGATCGCGCCATCGGCCATCGCATGGCGTCCGTCCATCCCGTCATCTGGCCCCTCGGGAAAAGCCTCGAAACGCCTTCCGATCTCGCTACCGATCAGGTCGCGGGCCAAATCCTCAAACTCGCTGTGTGACAAACTCGAGAAGTCATAATCCATTCCGCCAGAATGAGTTCCCAATTCATGAGCAGTCAAGCAATTAGGGGGTTCTATTCCGTGGCGACTAACCTTTGCCAACAAGAAAATAAACTGACATTTGCGCTTAGCCCCTTCAGAGTTCGGTCACCGCTAATCGGCGCAATGGGTGAGAGTGCAGCCGCTACTGAGATGAGGTCGAACGCAGAACGGCAGCCTATCGCTTGTTCACTCCTAAAGCCGCGATTCCGCTTCCGGCCCCCAAACCGGCATCCTGACTGAATCTCAGAATTGGGGCCGGGGAACGAACCCGCTGCGCGGGAGGGCGCCTGCGGTTGAGGTAGAGATCAGGGACCGGTCGTCGCGCCTGCATTGAGCGTTGTTCGGCGGCGGCAGAGCATGGCGGGCTTCTTCAACAAGGAGGCTGACCATGCCCTATCCTGTTCTTGATGCACCTTTCAGTCCACTTCGTCAGCGGCTGATCGACGACATGAACATGCGGCGTTTC
>NZ_CAUM01000146.1 GCF_000350085.1 Mesorhizobium metallidurans STM 2683 | reverse complement strand
TGGATTCGTGGGGTGTGCCATTGCGATCGCCGGCTCTCTCTGGCGCGCGCGACAGCGTGGGTTGGTGACAACCTACGGCTCCTCGCGATGGGCCATTAACCAGGAGATCGACCGGGCGGGGTTGTTCCGGCCGGCCGGCGTTTTCCTGGGTAAACTGAAAGATCGGTATCTGCGCCATGCCGGGCCAGAGCACGTCATGGCTTTGCGCCGACACGTTCGGGCACGGGCGTCAGGCTGGGTTGTTCCAACGCTTCCTGGACCGGCTCAGCCGTCATTCACGACATTAAAGGTGAGGAGTGACAGTTGACGGCCGGCTGGCGGTCGAAGTTCTCGTACTGCCTCCTGTTCAACCCGACCGATCTGAGATCGGCTCGCTACAATCCGGTGCTGGAAGTCCTCAAAGGTCCGAACGAGGTCCGCGACGTCCAGAACATCGCCGACATCCTCGTCGACCCCGGGGGGCGCTGGAACGGCGCAACCACTAGGAAAAGACGAGTCATTCCCTCCTGGTCGGCGCCACCCTGCACGTGCTCTACGCCGAAGAAGAAAAGACGCTCGCCCGTGTCGCCACCTTCTTGCCGGACCCACAACGCTCATTTGCCGCGACACTGCAGCGGATGATGACCACCAACCATCTAGCCGCCGCCAGGCCTTGGCTTACAGCAGTGGATTGCCGACCACACGCTCGCGGTCTTCGCAGCTCGCCGCGAGCCTGACTTCGCAAACGTGTTTGTCCGCCACCTTCGCCTGAAGGGTTGGCTCGCATGCTGAATCTTTCAGAATATCACGGCAAAGCCGACCGGCTTGTCGATCATCTGCCTTGGGCCGCACTCGTCGCGGCCCGGCATCGTCCTCAACAAGGACGGCAGCTTTCAGCGCACCTTTCGGTTCCGCGGCCCCGATCTCGAAAGCGCGACTGAAGCCGAACTTGTAGGCATGTGCGCGCGGGCAAACAATGCGCTGAGAAGGCTTGGCTCTGGCTGGGCATTGTTCTTTGAGGCCGAGCGCATCGAAGCGCTGGGCTATCCGAACTCGCATTTTCCCGACGCGGCCTCATGGCTAGTCGATGAAGAACGGCACGGCGCTTTCGAAGGCAAAGTCGCGCATTACGAGAGCAGCTATCATCTGACCTTGCTGTTCATGCCGTCGCCGGACAGCCAAGCGCGTGCGGAAAGCGCGCTCGTCGACTCGCATCATTCCGAAGGCGAGACAGACTCATACGTTCGTAGGTGAGACGATGGGGACTATCGCTCGCGCGCCTCGGGGATCGCGGGAGTTCTACTGGGACGTCCTTTTCTGCCCGACGACGGTGGCGGGATGACCTACGCCCATTTGGTCGTGCGGTTGGAGATTCATCTCGGTGTTTGGTGTGCCGTCGCTGTTGGGTTCAAAGTGGACGGTCGCGATGGTGTATGAACGGCAGGCTTGCCGCGTCGCCCGATCGAGATCACTAGCGCGCTTTTGCTCTCGAGTTCGTCCAAATAATCCGCCCACCACTGCATCATCTGGACACGCTCTTCCCAATGCTCAGCCCGGGCGTAGGCACGACGAACGTCGTTGTTTTCGATGTGGGCCAGTTGCCGCTCTATGGCATCCGGATGCCAATTTCCGCATTCGTTTAGCAGAGTTGATGCCGTTGCTCGAAAACCGTGCGCGGTAGCTTCCTCTTTGCCATAGCCCATACGGCGAAGGGCGGCGTTAAGCGTGTTGTCGGAAATCGGACGCGAACCCGATCGAACACTAGGAAACAACAGCGATCCACCACCAGAGATTTCTCTAAGTGAGGTCAGGACGCTGACCGCCTGCCTGGAAAGAGGTACACGGTGCGGCCTTCGCATCTTCATGCGTCCTTCAGGGATACTCCACACCGACCTTTCGAAATCGAACTCGTCCCATCCGGCCGCGCGCAGCTCGCCGGGGCGGGGAAACAGAAGGGCCATCAGCTTCAGGGCGGCTCGGGTTGTTGGCTGTCCATCAAACGCATTGATCGCCCTCAGCAAGCCTCCCAAGGCCTTAGGATCGGTAACTGCGGCACGCGGCGTGACCGTCGGACCGACGAGTGCGCCCCTCAGGGCGATCGTCGGATCTACATCGGCGCGTGCGGTTGCGATTGCATATCGAAACACGCTGCCGATGGTGGAGCGCAGTCGCCTGGCCGACTCGTATCGACCGCGAACCTCCACGCTGCGGAGAGCGGCAAGAATTGTGGCCGGATCGATCTCCCTTATGCTTTTGTCCCCAAATGTTGGATAGGCAAAGTCGAGCAACCATTTGACCTTGGTGATGGTCCGGTCGGCACGTCCCTCCTTCTTCAGCTTGTCGACATAATCCTCCGCGATTGAGCGAAAGGTGTCCTCTGCCGAAGCCTTTTGCGACTTACGCTCCTGTGCGGGGTCGATGCCACGTAGGAGAAGACGTTTGGCGGTATCGCGCGCCTCGCGTGCCTCAGCGAGGGAGATGAGGGGATAGCTGCCCAAGGCCAGAAGCTTCTGCTTGCCCCCAAAACGATAGGCGAGGCGCCATAGCCGAGATCCGGTCGGCTGCACCCAAAGCTGGAGCCCGCCACCGTCAGAAAATTTCACGAGCTTGGAAGCGGGTCGGGCATTTCGGCATTTCACGTCGGACAGCGCCATTTTCGGGACCTCCATTTGGCTGCATCGATACCATCAGGATCTCCAATACCAGCGAAAATACCAGCCCTCGGCCTCGTTGGACCAACCACGCCGAAATTCCACAAAACCCGACCAACCGCGCCTTGCGCACTAAAATCACCAAGGATTTCAGCTAGTTGCCAAGACAGAAGCGTAGAAGCTTCGGCGAAAGAGACTGTCGGGAGAAGAGGGGATGGTGCCCAGAGGCGGATTCGAACCACCGACACGCGGATTTTCAGTCCGCTGCTCTACCAACTGAGCTATCTGGGCCTGTTCCGGCTAACGAAAACTCGCGCACCGGATTTCTTGAAAGCGCCATGGGCGCCCCTTGAAAGCGCGTGGGTTATAGCATGGGAATCCGGCCTGTCCAGCGCTTAAGCGTTGATTTCAGGCAGGAAACGAGACGCAGTCCGCAAGGTCAATTCGTTCACTCTTGGTGCAGACGCAAAGCGCTACCGGACAGCCTCATTTGGGAGGGTCATTGTCCGCCTCGTCCTCGTCGTCGCGGGCCGAAATGACATAGGCGCCCTTCAGCCAGCGGTTGAGGTCGATGTCCTTGCAGCGGGTCGAGCAGAACGGATAGGTTTCGCGCGCCGATGGCTTGCCGCATTCGGGGCAGGGGCGCTTGGGGCGCAGCGGCGTCACCTTGTCATCCGGGCTCATGGCCGTCTCGAATTCATTGCTGTCTCGAACTTATTGCTGCCCCCAAACTCATGCCCACCTCCCAACTCATGGCCGGGCCGACGCCCAACTGGCGTGCACCTTGAATCCCTCGCCATTGAGCAGCGCCACCGTCTCGTAGAGCGGCAGGCCGACGACGTTGGTGTAGGAGCCGACGAGCTTGACGACGAAGGAACCGGCCAGGCCCTGCACGGCATAGCCGCCGGCCTTGCCGCGCCATTCGCCCGAGGCGACATAGGCGTTGATCTCGTCGCGCGGCAGCCGCTTGAAGCGCACCCGGGTCTCGACCAGGCGCTGGCGCAATTTGCCGCCCGGCGTGATCAGGCAGATGCCGGAATAGACCCGGTGCGAACGGCCGGACAGCAGCCCGAGGCAGTTGGAGGCGTCGTCGAGCGTTTCGGCCTTGGGCAGGATGCGCCGGCCGACAGCGACCACCGTGTCGGCGGCCAGCACGAAGCCGGGCGCGTAGTCGTCTTCGGTGCTCAGCGACGCCAGCGCCTTCTCGGCCTTTTCCTTCGACAGGCGCTTGGCCAGCGACCGCGGATGCTCGGCGCGCAACGGCGTCTCGTCGACGTCGGCCGGCAGCACGCGGTCCGGCTCGATGCCGGCCTGCTGCAAGAGTTCGATGCGGCGCGGCGAACCCGAAGCAAGCACCAGCTTCTGCAAAATGCTCATCGTTAATCCGGCCGGGCTCTATCTCTTCGTTTGAGCATTGGATCTGTCCGAAAACCGCTGCGCACTTTTCGGTCCGATGCTCCGACGATCTTACTTGAAACGGTAGGTGATGCGGCCCTTGGTCAGATCGTAGGGCGTCATCTCGACCAGGACCTTGTCGCCGGTCAGCACGCGGATGCGGTTCTTGCGCATGCGGCCCGCCGTATGGGCGATGATTTCGTGTTCGTTTTCAAGCTTCACCCTGAACATCGCGTTGGGCAACAATTCCGTGACGATACCCGGAAACTCGAGGACTTCTTCCTTCGGCATTCGATACCTTTGCTTGGATGGCAGTTCCAGCGCCTAGAGCATGATGCCGAAAAGTGTGAAGCGGTTTTCGGACGACACCATGCTCTACTTCTTTGATTTAGAGGCGGATTCAGATTTCAGGTCGAACAGACCTGAAATCATCCGACTCTAGCCGGAATTCGGGCGGAACCTATATGATAATCGCCCGCTTGTGAACATGCTTAATCCGTGGCTTTTTTGGCCTCGGTATTGAGAAAACGGCCGGATATCCGCGCCTTCAGCCGGTCGCGCACGTCGCGATAGGCGGCCATGACCTGCTCGCGCGTGCTACCGGCATTTGTCGGGTCCGGCGTCGGCCAGTATTCGACATCGACGGCGAGCGAGCGGGTGAGTTCGAGCGCGGCATGATGCGCTTCCGGCGCCAGCGTGACGATCAGGTCGAAATAGTCGTCCTCGAGATCGTCCAGGGTTCTGGGATGACGCTCGCCGAGCGACAGGCCGTCCTCGGCAAGCACGGCGTCGACGAACGGGTCGCGCTCACCGGCGCGCACACCGGCCGAGGCAACGAAGGTCGTGGCCGGAAGCGCCTGGCGCGCCAGCAACTCAGCCATCGGCGAGCGCACGGCGTTCATGCCGCACACGAACAGGATCGAGCGGGGCGCAGCGCCGGCGGCCAGGGCCTAACCCCGCCAGTGCAGCACGCAGACCAGCGTGAACAGCCGGCGCGCCGTGTCGAAGTCGATGTCGATCTTGCCGGAAAGCCGGTCCATCAGCGTCTGCGAGCCCTCATTGTGCAGGCCGCGCCGGCCCATGTCGATCGCCTCGATATGGCTGGGCGTCGAGGAGCGGATGGCGTCGTAATAGCTTTCGCAGATCAGGTAGTAGTCCTTGACGATGCGCCTGAGCGGCGTCAGCGACAGGATGTGGGTGACCACCTCGGCGCCGTCCTCGCGCGTCACCGCGAAGACCAGGCGGGACTCGGCCAGCGACAGCTTCAGCCGGTAGGGCCCGGCGCCGTCGTCATTGATCGGCCGGAAGCTATTCTCCTCGATCAGGTCGAAGATCGCCACCGCCCGCTCGTGCTCGACATCGGGCGTCGAGCGGCCGATCGATTCGTCGAGTTCGACATCGATCAGCCTGGCACTGGTTCGATCGTAGTCCGACATCTCAGCTTACATGTTCAGCCGTATGGCGACGGAGCGGCCATGCGCATCGAGGCCTTCCGCCCTGGCCAGCGCTATGGCCGCGGGCGCCAGCAGCCGCAACTGCTCTGGCCCGAGCTTCAGGATCGAGGTGCGCTTGACGAAATCGAGCACCGAAAGCCCCGACGAGAAGCGCGCCGAGCGCGCCGTCGGCAGCACGTGGTTGGAGCCGCCGACATAGTCGCCGATGGCTTCCGGCGTGTGGCGGCCGAGAAAGACGGCGCCGGCGTTGCGCATGCGCGACAGGAAGCCCTCGGCGTCGTCGATTGCCAACTCGACATGTTCGGCCGCGATGCGGTCGACCAGCGGCAGCGCCGCCTCGATCGACGGCACCAGGATCACCGCGCCGAAGTCGCGCCAGCTCGCTGCTGCCGTCTCGCCGCGCGACAGGCTCTGCAACTGGCGCTCGACCGCCTGTTCGACCGCTACGCCGAAGGCGGGATCGTCGGTGATCAGGATGGACTGCGCCGACACGTCATGCTCGGCCTGGGCGAGCAGGTCGGCGGCGATCCAGTCCGGATCGTTGCTGCCGTCGGCCACGACCAGCACTTCCGAAGGTCCGGCGATCATGTCGATGCCGACCGTGCCGAACACGTGGCGCTTGGCCGCTGCGACATAGGCATTGCCCGGTCCGACGATCTTGGCGACGGGCTTGATCGTCTCGGTGCCATAGGCAAGGGCCGCGATCGCCTGCGCGCCGCCGACACGGTAGATCTCCGAGACGCCTGCGAGATCGGCCGCGACCAGCACCAGCGGATTGATGGCGCCGCCGGAGGCCGGCACCACGATGACGATGCGCTCGACCCCGGCCACCTGGGCCGGCACGGCGTTCATCAGCACCGAGCTTGGGTAGCTCGCCGTGCCGCCCGGCACATAGAGCCCGACCGCCTCGATCGCCGTCCAGCGCGCGCCGAGCTCGACGCCGGCTGCGTCCGTATAGCGGTCGTCCTTCGGCTTCTGCCGTTCGTGGTGTGAACGGATGCGGCTGTGCGCGAAACGCAAGGCCTCGACGGTTTGCGGGTCGGCCTCGTCATAGGCCTTGGCGACATCGTCCCTGGCGACGGCGATGCCGAGCTTGGTGAGATCGGCCCGGTCGAACTTCAGCGTATAGTCGATCAACGCCTTGTCGCCCTCGGCGCGCACCCGGGCGATGATCTGGCGCACCACGGCCTCGACATCGGCGGAAACCTCCCGCTTGGTCAACAGGAAGGTGGCGAAACGTGGCTCGAAATCGGCGTCGGACTGGCGAAGCGTGATGGCCATCTCTAGCGCTCAGGCCCTGTGGACGGGACGCGACGTGGCTTCCCAGGCGCCGCCAATGTCGGCAAGCCGCGCCTCGATGCATTCGACATCGAGCATGATCGCGCCACCGCCAGAAAAGACCAGCTCGACAATGCCGGCGGGCTTGCTGATCCCGACGAAACTGATCGCCAGCAGCGACAGCACCTCGCCGGGCTTGTCGCGGGCGATGCCGCTGGTCTTGGCGCCGAGCACCCGGTCGAAATGCAGCACGGCCTGCCGCCGTTCATTGTGCTGGCGGAACACGCCCGATTTCGCCTCCCAGACGAAGCGGTTCATGGTCAGCACGAAGCGCTTGGCCGCCGGCAGGTATTCGAGGTCGCCGACCTTCAGCACGGCGTCCTGGACATGGGCCGAGACGATGCTCAGATCCTGATCGTCGAGCGCGACAAGCTTGAGAGCCATGCGGATTTCACACCTGAAGGTTTACAATCGGCTTTCTGTTAGGCGGTCTTGGCGATCCGTGCAACCACAGCCCAAGGGGATCGCTTCAGGTTCGCGCTGCCCCGGCGTTGGTGGTTTGGCGAAAGCCGACGTGACATCCGATCTCCCCCGTTACGGGGGAGATCGGCAGCTTCGCCGATTGCCTATCCCGAAATCCGCTCGATCACCGCGCCGCAGCCGGAGAGCTTTTCCTCCAGCCGCTCAAAACCGCGGTCGAGATGGTAGACGCGGTTGACCGTGGTTTCGCCTTCGGCCGCCAGACCCGCAATGACCAGCGAGACGGAGGCGCGCAGGTCGGTCGCCATGACGGGCGCGCCCTTCAGCTTGGAAACGCCGTCGACGATCGCCGTCTGGCCGGACAGCGTGATATGGGCACCGAGCCGGGCGAGCTCCTGGACGTGCATGAAGCGGTTCTCGAAGATCGTCTCGGTGATGCGCGACTTGCCCTTGGCCATGGTCATCAGGCCCATGAACTGCGCCTGCAGATCGGTCGGGAAGGCCGGGAAGGGCGCGGTCGCCACGTCGACCGGCGAAATGCCGGCGCCGTTGCGCCTCACGCGGATGCCGGAATTGGTCTGCGTGATCTCGGCGCCGGTCTGCGAAATCACATCGAGCGCGGTCTGCAACAGCTCGGGGCGCGCGCCTTCCAGCACGACGTCGCCGCCGGTCATCGCCACCGCCATCGCATAGGTGCCGGTCTCGATGCGGTCGGGAATGACGCGCACGCGGGCGCCGGACAGCGCTTCGACGCCGTCGATGGTGATGGTTGGCGTGCCGGCGCCGGAAATCCTGGCGCCCATGGCGTTCAGGCATTCGGCGAGGTTGACGATCTCGGGCTCGCAAGCGGCGTTTTCCAGCACCGTCTCGCCCTTGGCCAGCGACGCCGCCATCATCAGCACATGGGTGGCGCCGACCGAAACCTTCGGGAATGCGTAGCGGTTGCCGACCAGGCGGCCGTTTTTGGTCCTGGCGATGACATAGCCGGTGTCGACATCGATATCGGCGCCCAGCACCTGCAGGCCTTCCAGGAACAGATCGACCGGGCGCGTGCCGATGGCACAGCCGCCGGGCAGCGACACCTTGGCCTCGCCCATGCGGGCAAGCAGCGGCCCGATCACCCAGAAGGACGCGCGCATCTTCGACACCAGCTCGTAAGGGGCGGTCGTGTCGACGATGTTGCGGGCGGAGAAATTGATGGTGCGCGAATAGCCCTCATGCTGCTTTTCGCGGCGGCCATTGACCGAATAGTCGACGCCGTGGTTGCCGAGGATGCGGATCAACTGCTCGACATCGGCCAGATGCGGC
The DNA here is from genome assembly GCF_000350085.1 of Mesorhizobium metallidurans STM 2683. Lineage (GTDB taxonomy): Bacteria > Pseudomonadota > Alphaproteobacteria > Rhizobiales > Rhizobiaceae > Mesorhizobium > Mesorhizobium metallidurans. Next base: position 136,264 of record NZ_CAUM01000146.1, on the reverse strand, counting down.
ACGTTCTCCAGCGTCAGCGTGTCGTCGGTGAGCAGCGAGGCGATCATCAGCGGGAGTGCCGCGTTCTTGGCGCCCGAGATCGGGATGCTTCCGGCAAGCTTGTTGCCGCCGACGATTCTGATGCGATCCATGGAAGAGATGTCCCCTCGGCCAAGGGCCGGTTTCAATCGGTTTGAGTCTGGCCTAACTAGACCACTTGGTCCGCCTAGACCCCGGAGCCCCGTCTAGACCCCAGAGTCCGTCTAGACCAATGCCCAGCCCGGTTCAAGAAATAGGATTTCTTGACGCGTGGGCCAAGAGAGGGGTTATAGGTCAATCCTTTTGCGTTTCCCTTAACGCGCCGAGCCCGTCCGGCCGCTTGTCGGCGTCACCAGTGCGCCGCGAGCGCGTCTGCGCCTTGCGCTTCTGCAGATTGGCGCGCAATTGCTCGGCAAGCCGGCTCTTGCGGTCTGCTCCGCCCTTTTTTGGTGGAATTGTCGTGTCGTTCATGGTCCTGTCCCGGCTGGCGACCAGCCAACCCAGCAATCAGGCATAGCCAACATTGTGGCGCCGCCATGTCCTGGAAAGCCGTCCGGAGCCGGCTTCCACACATACTCGCGCTTGGCCTTGCGCTTGCCGGTTCGATATGGCAGAAGCCCCGCCATCGGCGGCTGCGGTAGCTCAGTGGTAGAGCACTCCCTTGGTAAGGGAGAGGTCGAGAGTTCAATCCTCTCTCGCAGCACCAGATTTCAAGGCTTTTTGTTGGCTCTTTCGACAAGTCCACGCATTAGTATGCACAGCCACACACCACATATTGGCAGGAAATTGGCAAGGTTTGTTCACTGAGCGTTCCCGGGTCGGGCCGTTTGCCATCGATTTAGCGCAGATCTCGAACGCAAAAAGCCCGCCGCGCCTTTCGGGCACGGCTGGCGTCGGATCGGTCATATCAATGTTTCTGTATCCACAAATAGTTATTGCCCGGCGCATGGTTTTCGTATATACAGAAACCAATGATGATCGTTTGGGACGAACCGAAGCGTATCACCACCCTTGAGAAACATGGGCTGGACTTCGCGTCTCTGGACGAAACGTTCTTCCTGAACGCTCGCATCATCCCCGCCAAGGCGAACCGGTACTTTGCGATCGGCCGTCTGGCGGACAACAGCGTTGTTGTCGTGTTCGCCTATCTTGGGACCGAAGGGCTTTCGGTCATCACCATGAGGCGCGCAAATGCCAAGGAAAGGAGGCTGGTCGAATGATCCGCAAGAAGAGCAAGTTCGAACCTGGTCGCGGCTATACCAAGAAGGATTGGGACGAGGCCGATATCCCCGCGCTCACCGATGAGCAGCTAAGGCAGGCCAGGCCATTTGCCGAGGTATTCCCCGAGATGGCGGCGAAGATGGAGAAGAACCTTGGCGGCCGTCCCCCACTGGAGAAGCCGAAGAAGGCCATCAACATCCGGCTCGATCAGGACGTGATTGAGAAGTTCCGCCGCACCGGTCCAGGCTGGCAGAGCCGCATCAACGAAGCACTGAAGGCCGCAAAGGTCGGCTGAAGCCGCTAGGCACCGTCCGACTGAAAACGTAAAAAAGCCCGCCGCACCTTTCGGCACGGCGGGCTCGGGCTCCCATGCAAATCAATTCAGCGCGAGCGCATGAGCGACCTCCAGATAGAGCAGGACGCCGATCATGCCGGCCAGGAGAAACACCAGGCTGGAGAGTACATCGAACGCGCGGAAACGTCTCACGTCCTTGGCCCTTTCCAGTGCTTCACCGAAAGCAGCGAGTCCTGCCCGATACCGTGGCGCGCGGGAAGCACCTGCGCGTCGGGCCAACGGCCAGTTCGGCTCGGCAACACCTTGCAGCGTCTCGACGCCAAGCAGGACGGTACGGAGCCGCGGGCCTTACTAGCCGAATTGCAATCTTCTCCAGGAAGCAGCCATGCGCAAGAAATTGCCGCCGCCAGCCGGTTTTATTGGAAAACTGGGACCGTTCCCTGCTATTCCGCCACCTGATAGATGTCGCCCGGAAGTGCATAGCGGTTTTCAGGTGACGACATGCATAAAAACAAGGACTTAAAAGCAGTGGATGTCCCCGCATGACCAATGTCGCCCTGACCGGGCTAGCCCGCGATCTCGCCAAGCGTGCCAGCGAAGGCCGCCCGGTGCGTATCGGCGTCATCGGCTCGGGCGAAATGGGCACCGATCTGGTGACGCAAGGCATGCTGATGCCGGGCATTTCGATCTCGGCCATTTCGACGCGGCGCCCGCATACCGCCCGCGAGGCAATCCGCATTGCCTATGGCGACGAGGCTATGGCCGTCGAAGCGGACGCCCCTTCAAAAGTCGCCGAGGCGATCGAGAGCGGGAAGATCGCCATCACCTCGAACGAGATGCTGGTCACCAATCCGCTGATCGACGTGGTCATCGACGCCACCGGCAAGCCCGGCGTCGCCGCCGATTTCGATCTGAAGGCGATGGAGCATGGCAAGCATCTGGTGATGATGAACGTCGAGGCCGACGTCACCATCGGCTGCTATTTGAAGCAGCAGGCCGACCGGCTCGGTGTCGTCTATTCGGTCGGCGCCGGGGACGAGCCGTCGAGCTGCATGGAGCTGATCGAGTTCGCCGCCGCGCTCGGCTACACCATCGTCTCGGCCGGCAAGGGCAAGAACAATCCGCTCAACCACGGAGCGGTTCCCGACGACTATCGCGAGGAGGCGCTGCGCCGCAATATGAACCCGCGCATGCTGGTCGAGTTTGTCGACGGCTCGAAGACCATGGTCGAGATGTGCGCCATCGCCAACGCCACCGGGCTCGTCCCGGACATTGCGGGGATGCACGGCCCCAAGGCCGATCGCGATGAACTGGCCAAGGTGCTCATCCCGCGCGCCGATGGCGGCATCCTGTCCAGGAAAGGCGTCGTCGACTACACGATCGGCAAGGGCGTGGCGCCCGGCGTCTTCGTCATCGTCGAGGCGACGCATCCGCGCATCATCGAGCGCATGGACGATCTCCATATCGGCCACGGTCCCTATTACAGCTTCTTCCGGCCCTATCATCTGACCTCGCTGGAAGTGCCGCTGACCGCCGCGCGCATCGCGCTGTACGGCAAGCCGGACATGGTGCCGCTGCCGAAGCCGGTTGCGGAAGTCTGCGCAGTGGCCAAGCGCGACCTTGCCGCCGGCGAGAATTTCGACGCCATCGGCGAGACCTGCTACCGCTCCTGGACCATGACCGTCGAAGAAGCCCGCGCCAACCGCGCGGTGCCGGTTGGCCTGCTCGAAGGCGGCAAGGTGCTGAAGCCGGTCAGCAAGGGCGAATTGCTGACGGCGGACAATGCCGCGCCCGACCGGACGACCAGACTGTTCGCCTTGCGCCGGCTGCAGGACGAGATGCTGTATGGCAGTTGAAGCCCAAGCCTCGGCTGCAATTTCGCAGCTGTTCTTCTGGTTTTGTCATGACAAACTCCCTATGTTGTAGTGATAGAGAACAACTGAGACCAGTCAAATGAATCTCCAGATCAGAGACCCTCGCGCACGCGAACTGGCGGAACGGCTTGCCGCCAAGCGCAAGATCTCCATGACCGAAGCGGTCATCGAGGCGCTTGAATCCGAGTTGAGGCGGGAAAGCGAACGCATTCCCCTGGCCGAGCGGCTGGCTCTGATTGCTAACGACTTCAAGGCCAGAGCGGGCCAGGGCGGTCGGGCTTTAAGCAAGGATGAGATCGACGAAATGTGGGGCCACTCCTGATGTTCGTCGACACCTCCGTGGTTGTCGCGATACTTTCGGGAGAAGAGGATGCTGGCGAGTGGAGCAACCGCATGGAGGAAGCACCCGCAAGGATAACCTCCGCATTGGTGGTGCTCGAAGCGGCCATGCGGCTTTCCACGCTGCTTGCCGTTGAACCGCTTGTCGCGGAAGCGGCAATCGAGGCATTTCTTCGTGAGGCTGAAATCGAAATCGTGCCGATCGACGCAGGCGATGCCAAGCTCGCGATCCAGGCTTTCGCGACCTATGGGAAGGGACGCGGACATCCCGCCCAGCTAAATCTTGCCGACTGTCTCTTTTATGCCTGCGCGAAAAGCCGCAGCATGTCGTTGCTCTACAAGGGCAACGACTTCTCGCAGACCGACCTCGCTTAGCCTATTTTCCGAGTTCGATCGACCTTAGCCGCGCTGCCGCAACAGCTTCTGTGAGCAGATTTGTCAGCCGTTCCCCGCCCATCAGCACCGCAAGCGCGGCGGCTGTCGTGCCATTGGGGCTGGTGACCTGCTGGCGCAGCACGCCCGGCTCCTCGCCGCTTTCGGCTGCAAGCGAGGCGGCGCCATAGACCGTCTGCATGGCCAGCAGCCTGGCGGTCCTGGTCGGCAGCCCGGCTTTTTCGGCGGCCACGGTCAGCGCTTCGATGAAATGGAAGACATAGGCCGGGCCGGATCCGGACACGGCCGTCACGGCATCCATCAGGCTTTCGTCGTCGATGTCGGCCACCTCGCCGCTCGCCGAAAGCAGGTCGGCGACGAAACGCTTGGCATCGTCGGAGACAAGTCTGTTGGAAAACACCACCATCATGCCCTTGCCGATCGCCGCCGGCGTGTTGGGCATGCAGCGGATGATCGGCGCGCGATTGCCCAGTATCTCCTCGAAAGTGGCGACCGGGGTTCCGGCGGCGATGCTGACGAAGGTGGTGCGGCCATCGCCAAAACGCTTGTAGGCGGCGGTCACATCGCGGATCACCTGCGGTTTCACGGCGATGACGACCAGATCAGGCGCCGCATCCGCCGGAATGCCGCCGGCATCCGCCGAAGAGCCGCAACCCAGCGCTTCGACGCGTTTGCGCAAGTCGGCATTGGGTTCGACCGCAAAGACCGCCGCCGGTGCGAGCTTGCCGGACTTCAGCCAGCCAGACAGCATGGCGTAGCCCATATTGCCGCAGCCGGCGAGAACAAGCCTGATCGTCATGGAAGCCTCCGCTAGAACGCGACCCCGGAAACCGGTTCCGGAAAGGAGTGCTTTCCATAGACGCTCGCGGCGATGCGGGAAAGTCCTGTCAGGACTGACGGCGAACCGCGAGCGGCCGCAACGACACTTGCCTGAGGCCCAGCACGCCAAAAACGAAGAACATCCAGACCGGATCGGCGCGGCGGAAGAAGAAGCTTTCGAGGAAGGCGTTCAACGCGGTGAACAGCACCACCATCATGAAGAAGTCGCCGAGATAGATGTTCTCCTTGCGCAGGGGAATGCGCATGTAGTCGCGCAGCGGCGCGATCAGGAACGTGTAGACCGCCACGCACAGCGCTGGAATGCCCATCAGCACGGCGATGTCGAGATAGCCGTCATGGCCGTGCACGATGGTTCTGATATCCCAGGGCCGGTCGAAGGGCTGGTCCTGGTTCAGGAGCAGCGGCGTGCCCCAGAAGCTCTCATAGCCATAACCGGTCCACGGCCTCTTCGCCAGCATGTCGCCGGCGAACTCCCACAGCGTCGTACGTCCGGTATAGGTCATGTCCGGGAAATAGATCGACGCCAGATATTTTACCGGCGGCAGGAAGACGATGCCGAGCGTGCCCACCGCCGTGGCGATGACTGCCAGCGCAAACAGGACCGGTGTGCCGAGCCGCATGCCGATGAGGCTCGGCAGCACGACGATCAGGATCGAGAACGGCACCAGTCCGGCGGTCGTCTTGGATCCCGTGTGGAACACGAAGACCATGGCCGCGCAGAAGATTGCGGCACCCCACAGCCGCTGTCCGCGCCGGTAGAGGTACAGGCCGGCGAAGCTGAAGCAGGCCATGATCGGCCCGGCGATGTTCTTGTGGGTGAAGACGCCGCGCCAGAGGCCGGCATGTTCGGGCTCCTGCGAATCGGCGGTGTGCAGCGCCTCGAGCGGAAAGACGATGAGCCCGACATAGGAGAGCCCCATGACGATGACGATGGTGAAAATGATGACTTTCGAGAACGCTTCCGCGTCGCGCGGAAGCGCCAGGATCGTCGCCATCGTCATGATGCCGATCAGCGTGAAGGAAGCGGCGCGCATGGCCGACGGCGGATCGGTCGCCATCACCACCGACAGCATGAAGAAACCCAGCATCAACAGCCAGGACGGGCTGAGCAGCGAACGCACCACGCTGGGGTCGGCGAACGCCATCAGCGAGAAGATCGAGATCGCGCCAAGCGCGCCGAAGCCGAGCTGGTTGACGATGTCGCCGCCATCGCCGGTCAGTTCGGCGCCGGCCGGCTGGAACGGCCGGAACGATACCAGGATGACGGTAAACAGCAGCGCGGCGATTGCGGTGGCGACGCCGTCGCGCGTGAAGGCAGCGCTGAGCGGCGCGCGCTCAGTTCTTCTCAGGCTGGCGGTACTGCTCATTGGCATATCCGAATTCGGCAAGCACGCGGCCGAGCGCCACATGGACGGGATACAAGGCAATCGCCAGCGATCCCGTCTGCGCCAGCCTGATGGCGCCGCGAAACGGCGAAGCGGCAAGCAGCGCCAGGCTCTTCAGGAAGACCTTGGTGCCGGCAAGTGGCGTGCCGGTCCGCTTCTTCTTCTCGACCAATGTCGAGATGACGCCGTTACGCAGGCTGCGGGCGCGGATCCAGTCGGCCTCGACGCGCCGGGCCGGCACGGTCTCATGCACTTTCGCCTCGGCGCACCAGCCGAGCACGAAGCCCCGTTGCGCGGCACGGCTCAGGAAATCGGAATCGCCGCCGCCCATGAAGTTGAACTTCAGGTCGAGGAAGGGCGGGCCCATGGCGGTGAGCACGTTGCGCCCCACCAGGAGATTGCCCGACGAATAGAGCGCGGGCACACGCCCGGTCTCCCGGTAAGGCGGCGCAAAGACCGGATGCGTTGCCCATCTCGCATGGGTCGCCTCGGCGAAGTCAGGCACTTGCGGGCCGCCGACAATGTCGGCGCCGAGCGTCTCGGCCGCCTTGCACATACGCTCCAGCCACTGCGGATCGGCGATCTCGTCGTCGTCGATGACCAGGAGATGCCTGAAAGCAGGGAAATGCAGGATCGCCGTCTGCCAGCCGGCATTGTAGGCGCTGCAATTGCCGCGCTCATGCGCGACGATCACCATGCCTGACATCTCGCCGCGCTCGAACAACGGCAGCGCCGCTTTGGCGCCGGCGCGCGCCTCCGTTTCGTTTTCCATGACGATCACGGCGAAGCGTCTGCCGGTTTCCTGCGCCTTGAGCGATGCAAGCGTCGCCAGCAGCTGCCGCGGCCGTTTGAAGGTCGGCAGCGTGACAACGGCCTCGACGATCTCCGCGCCAAGTTTCGGAGACCGCCCCGCTATCGATACCGAACCGTCCGATGGCGAAGGGATCATCAGTGTCCAGCCCAGGAGGTGACTTCGGCTCTCGATAGCACTCCGACGATAACGTTTCGTAACTAAGCCGCGACGCGAACGTCAACTTCCACTGTGCGCCCTAGCGCGGCAAAGGCCGACTCTATCTGCTCGAGCCTCGATTTGTGATCGAGTCGAAATAGGCGATCGACCGACTCGCGTTTCCAGTTTAGGCGTCTCGCCAACTCGGCGCGCGTAATTCCTGCCTCACGTAGTGACCAATAAAGATTGAGCTTAAGCCAAGTCAGAGCGGGCAGGTCTATGACTACGCCTGGCTTTCCATCCGGGTGCGGGATGTCCTCACCATCATCGATCATGCTTGCCAGGACAGTCTCTATCGCATCGACTGCATGTCGACGGACAAGGTATTCCTCCTCGGCAAATGTCACCACGATTGGCAACTGCGGACATGTAATGAGCAGAGTGCCATTATCGTCCGGTTCCACGTTGATGCGATATCCAGCCATCACTTCAACCCCAACTGCTTTTTGATTGCGTTGACCAGGCCGGTACCAAGTTCCTTGCCGGCACCATGCATTGGCAATTCCGACTTGCGGTCACCTCGTCGTATGATCAAATGACCAGAGCCACCCTTCTTCGTTTCGAAGGTGCAACCCTGTGCGGCAAGCCATTTCTTCAGTTCTTTGCTGTTCACACATATAAGGTGTTCCACACAAATGTTGAAGTCAACATAAATGTTGAATTTGGCTCAGGATAACGCCGCTCGTAACGCAACCCTTGCGCTTCAAGGCCTTTCAACGCCAGCTACCTAACAACGCGCATCCGACGTTTCCGGCACGAAGCACGAACGTCTCGATGCGCTTGGACCTAAACTGGTAGTCAATTTAAACAAATTCAAAAGCTTAGGAATAGCGTTTCGTTAATCACCTTTCGTGAACGGGCAGGCAAAACCTGTGGCCTTCAACCATCGATTGTTGCCGCTTAATCAAGGCTTCACCCCGCTTTGCTAGCTGCATCGGACAGGATAGGTGAGATGCATCTGCTGTTCGCCACATCGATCGTGCCCGACGGTGCTCTTGCCTCGGGCTATGAGATTGCCAACGCCGCAATCATCGCTGCTTTGCGGCGCGCCGGCGCGCGCGTCACCGTGATCGGCTTCACCTGGCCGGGCAAGCCGGCGAGCGATCCGCAGAACACCATCGTGCTCGGCGCCGTCGATGTCCGCACTGAAAGTGCATCATCGCTGCAAAAGCTCGCCTGGGTTGCAAGGGCGGTGCTTTCCGGCCTCACTTTCGCGTCGGCCAAGTTGCGCATTGTGTCCGACAGCGAGGTCCGCGCCGCCATCGAGCGCGCCGGCTCCTTCGATGGCTATATCCTGAATTCCGTGCAGTTCGCCGGCGCCTTCGAAAGGCTCTTCGACGACCGGCCGTCGATCTTCATTGCCCACAATGTCGAGCACCGTTCGGCTGAGCAGAACGCCGCGGCCGCGGGCGGTCTTTTCCAGCGCCTGTTGTTTCGCCGCGAGGCGAGGCTGCTCGAGGCGGTGGAAGAACGGCTTTGCCGCCGGGCGCGCTTCGTCTTCACCTTGGCCGAGGAAGATCGCCCGGCACTCGGCGTCGCTTCCGGCGACCGCTCGGCGGTGCTGCCGCTGGTGACGTGCAATGAGGCGCCGAAGCAAACGAGCCAGCGCCGTATCGACTGCGACGCGGCGCTGATCGGCACATGGACCTGGCAGCCCAATCGCATCGGCCTAGACTGGTTCCTGGAAAAGGTAGTGCCGCATCTCAAACCCGATTTCCGGGTCCGGATCGCCGGCGGTGTGCCGTCGGCCGTTATCTCGACGCATCCGGGCGTCGAATTCGTCGGACGGGTGCCCGACGCGCAAGCCTTCGTGCGCGGCGCCGCCGTCATCCCGCTGATCAGCACGGCCGGCAGCGGCGTCCAGCTCAAGACCATCGAGACCTTCGAGCTCGGCCTGCCTTCCGTCGCCACCAGCCATTCGCTGCGCGGCATCGACCATCGCCCGGACAACTGCGTCGTCACCGATGACCCGCTTGCCTTTGCCGCCGCGCTCGAAGCCGCGGCCGCCGATGTCAGGGATGTTGATGGCAGCGCCTTCCATCGCCGCCAGGTGAAAGCGCTCGATGCCGCGATCAGGCTTGGCCTGGAGAAGCTCAACCCCGTCAGGCAGGAGGCGTTCGCGTGAACATGCATTCTGCTCACGCCGCCTTTGGGGTCGACAGTTTGAAGACGATCCTTGGCATTCCGGTCCTCGCCATCCGTTGGGACGACGCGATCGCCCTGCTGACCCGGTTGATCGCGGAACGGCGCTTCACCAAGATAAGCTTTCTCAATGCCCACAACGCCAACATCGCCAGCGTGGATCCGGTCTTCGCCGAAGCGCTCGACGATTTCCTGATCCTGCCCGATGGCGTCGGCGTCGACATGGCGGCGAAATTGCTCTACGGCGCGCCGTTTCCCGACAATCTCAACGGCACCGATTTCGTCCCGGCTTTCCTGCAGGCATCGACCAGGCCGCTCACCGTGGGGCTGCTCGGCGCAACGCGTGTCAATGCCGAGGCTGCATCGACCAGACTGGCCGCACTTGCGGTGCAGCACAGATTCGTCGTCATTCACGATGGCTATTTCCCGCCAGCCGACGAGCCGGCAATCATCGATCGGATCGCCAGATTGCATCCGGACGTGCTGCTCGTCGCCATGGGCGTGCCGCGCCAGGAATTGTGGATCGCCCGCCACATCGATGCACGTCATTGCACATTGCCGATCGCCGTCGGCGCGCTTCTCGATTTCCTCAGCGGCACGGTGCCGCGGGCGCCGCTGTGGATGCGTCGGCTCAGGCTCGAATGGCTGTTCCGGTTGTGGATCGAACCGGGCCGCCTCTGGCGCCGCTATGTCGTCGGCAACCCTGTGTTCCTGTTGCGTGTCGTGCGTCAGAAACTGTTTGGCAAGCCTGAGCCTGCCGAAGCAACCCCCGGAGCAGGCCATTGAACAGCAGGTTCGTGCCCGGCGCCGACATCGAGCCCGATCTCCTTCGCCAGACCCCAGTGGCGGCGGTGGTGACGGCCAGCTACGCGCCGGATTTTGAACGCTGCCGCCTGTTGTGCGAAACCCTCGACCGGCACGTCTCCGGCGTGGCGCAGCACTACATCCTTGTCGAGCATCGCGACGTGGCGCTCTTTCGCCAGTTTGAGAACAGCCGCCGCACCATTGTCGACGAGCGCGACCTCCTGCCGCGCTGGCTGCGCGCGTTCGACGATCCGCTCAGCCTGTTTCGCCGGCGCATCTGGCTCAGCCCAAGGACGATGCCGCTGCGTGGCTGGCATGTGCAGCAGCTTCGCCGCATCGCTATAGCGGCGCATGCGCGCGAAGACGTGCTGATCTTCTGCGATTCCGACGTGGCTTTCCTTAAACCTTTCGACACAAACGCCTTCTGGCGCGACGGCAAGGTGCGCCTGTTCCGTCGCGAAGAGGCGCTTTCCGGCGAAGGCCATGAGGAGCACCGGATCTGGTCGCGCAATGCCGCTCTGGCACTCGGCATCGACGCATCTTCGACCCACGATTACATTTCGACGCTGATTGCCTGGCGCCGCGAAACCGTGACGGCCATGTGCGCCCGGATCGAGAAGGTCCACGGCCGTAACTGGGTCGAGGTCGTCGGCGCGGCGCGGAAATTTTCCGAATGCATGATCTACGGCCGCTATGTCGACGACGTGCTGGACGGCGCCGGCCATTTCCGCGGCTCGGAAGAGTTCTGCCGCGTCCACTGGACGGGCGAAGCGCTGTCGGACGACGAGTTCCGCCGCTTCGTCGCCGCCATGGCGCCGGAACAGGTAGCCATCGGCATGCAGTCCTTCATCGGAACCGATATCGGCCGCATCCGCCGGCTGATCGGGCTTGATTAGTCCTGGGGTCAATCGCTCTGAACGACCCCAATTTCCACCCGTTGCTGACACTCTCCCGTTCAAAGAATCCGCTCTAGAAAAATCGATCAGATCCGTTGATGATTAGTTATCCAGTCTCTGTTTGGCCAATTCGATTTGGTGGACGCTTCGTGGGTGTCTTTTGCGCCGCCATATGTTGAGAGATATAACAAGCTCAAGATATCCGAATAGTGCAAGCAGACCCCATAGTGCGCCAAGCATGCCTATCGAGATGGTTAACATAAATCCAACCGTAGCCACGGTGTAATATAGGACAGAGGCCAAGACATATTTCTCCATTTGAGAGCTTCTCATCTATCAGTCCTGTTTGCGAGGTTTGAAACCTTCTGTGAAATATATGCCTTGCCTAGCTTCGTCATCCCGACATCGCCTTAACAACGAGCATCTACCGATCAAGCCGCAGTTAATGCTTTTGCCCTATCAGTTAGGTACGGTATCCATGGTGACGAATTATGACGAGTGCTTGGGAGGAGAAGTCCAAGGACAGACTCTGGGCAGGGGCCGTCTCGGGGACAGTGGTCCTACTGTCGAGTGCGTTCATTTACGCCTTTTTCTCCCAGGCGAATCCCGCATTCGAAACGGCTTTTTCGAACGTTTTTTCGCTCACTGCCGATCTCGGAAAATGCTCTCCGTCTTTTTCCACGATGATCATGGCGCAGATGGTCTATTCTATCGTTATCACCCTGTTTCTTGCTCTTGTCGCGGGACGCTGCGCATTCAAGGCGATCACGGATGCTGAAGGCCGAAAATCGTTCTGCATGATCGCCGGTGGAGCGCTAGCTTTCGGGGGTTCCTCGTTGGCCTGGCAATGACCGATCATGGATGGTGGCTTGGACGAATGAGCCGCAGATCATTCGGCGGCGGAATTCCTTTTCCGCAGGCATGCTTGAGTAGCCACGAAGTTTATGAGAAGAACGGAGCTTCGCCGAGAGGACCTGCCTCGGGATCCAAAAATTCGGGCAGAGATCCTGGCGATTCGGGCAAAATATCAGCCGCAGACTTCGTCAGACGCGAAAAAAGGTTCGTCGACTATCGGAGTAGGCTTAATCGCCTTGGTCTGCTTTGTTGGCCTGGCGCACGGACTTTTAAAGCGGGCACGGCATTCGCAAAACTGGTGTTGGGGAGTTAGAGGAACTTGGTGGATGCGGGTCTGTCACTATCCTTCACGAAACTCTGGCGCCAAGCAGTCCACATGATGCCGGCTATATCAGACGCCTCGATCCTATCCCAAACAACGGCTTCGGGCATTGTTTTTATTGTTTTGTCCTCGTTCGCATTCTACTGCGTTCGTGAACTTTTGTCCGCGTGGAGAACAGGCTCCATTCAGTCAAAAATTGGACTCGTTCACCGAAGCTCCGATGTTGTGACGTTTCGACGTCTTGTTGGAGCAATCGCCATCGCGGCTGCTTTGGCTTCACTCTGCCTTTTTGCGGTCACTCCCGGACTTATGCGGAATGTATTTGGCATCAGCGATTTGCGAGTCGGAGGGGCGCTAACCGTTTTGGTGCTATTTTTTCTGGTGATCTTGGCCGCCAAGTTTAGGCGATAGGATGCGCTTGGTTCAGTTTTAAGCACGATCATCTGTCAACTCTCCACCCACCCCAGCCATTGGCGGCAGCCCCCTAGTTGAATTTGCCCTTAGATCGCCTTCGCCGGTCTGCGCATTGCCGAATAGGTCAGCAGCATCGAGGCGAGATAGAGCAGCAGGAAGACGATGTTGAGCGACAGCACCAGATTGGGCGTGTCGGTGATCGTGGTCAGCACATAGGTCAAAAGCACCGCCTTCAGCCCGGCAAGCAGGCCGAGGTTGAGCGCCCTGACCGCCGTCTGGCCGCGCGCGAACAGAAGCTCGGCCTGGTATTCGACCAGGTTGCGCAGTCCCGGCACGCAGATCGCCAGCGCCACCAGAGGGGCGGCCTCCGCGACATTCCTGCCCAGTGCGTTGGGGAAGAAATGCAGCACGATGCCGAGCGCCGCCAGCGCCAGCGTCGAGACCAGGAAAACGCCGCCTTCGATGCCGCTCTTGACCGCCAGGCGCGACAAGAGTTCCGGCGCCCGCATCATGCGTTGCACCAGCATCATCGAGAAGGTGCGGATCGGGATCGCGGTCAGGTCGACCAGCCGCATGATGATGGCATAGATGCCGGCGAGATGCGGCCCGCCGATCGCCAGCACCAGGAGCTTGTCGAATTCCATCTGCAGGTAGAACAGCACCTCGGCGCCGGCCACATAGATGGAATCGGCGAGCCGCCTGAGATAGAGTTCCGGCCTGAGCCGCAGCCGCTGGCGCGGATAGAAGAATCCGAAGGCGATGAGCAGCGAGGCGACATTGGCGCCAATGTAATACCACGACCAGACCTCTAAGGTCGGCTGCGCCGCGAACATGAACAGCACGGCGCCGAGCGCCCGCAAGGCCGTCGCCATGATCGTCAGCAGGGCGGCGCGGCCGAATTTGCCGAGACCGTTGTTGACGATCAGCGCCACCTCGACCGGTCGCCACAACAGCGCCTCGGCAAACACGATCGCCGCGAAGATCGACAGCGGCACTGTGCCGGCAAAGAAGATCAGGTAGACGCCGTAGGAGGCGGCAGCCAACAGCGGCAGCGATATCGCGCCGAGCAGCAGGAAGCCGGCGGTGAAGGTGCCGATCAGATTGGGGCGAATGGTGGCGGTGCGATAGAGCGCCGAGATGAAGCCGAAGGCGAGGATGCGCGACAGCATCACGCCCGCTGCCGAGGCGGTGGCGAACATGCCGAACTCGGCGATGGACAGCGTGTTGGCCAGCGCGATGAAATAGGCCAGCGAAAACACCAGCCGCCCGCCAGCGCCGCTGATCGCCGAGAGATAGTCGCGAACCAGCCCCCGTCGCTCGGCCACGAAAGCGCCGATCCGGGCGAGGGGCCGCCTTTGCGGTATGTCACTGGTCTCGGTCATGCGTTGAAAAAAGCATAGATCGCAAAGCTTAACGTGCCGTTCGGCAGCTCCTGAATGTATCAAGTAGATACGCAACCAATGCGAGAAACTTCATCTTCGGCTCACCAAAATTAACCTTTTGTTTCCTATGCCTGTTTAGCGTGGCTTAACGATTTGCAGCCGCTCCCAAGCCGCCAAGGGCAAGCTCCAGGACAATGGTCGAAAGGGAAAACCGTGAGGACTGGAGGCGCGAGCGCTCCCTGCTGGCGCTCGGGCGGGCCGTGCGCGGCGAGGAGGACGCTTCGCTGGTTTCGATCGGCGATCGGGCAGACCGGTCATGGCGCGAGGATGCCGCGACACGCCATCAGCTCGCCCGCTCGCGCCGCGAAGCGCGACTGGGCTCTTTGCTGGCCGCCGACACGAAACAATTCGAGGCTGGTTCCATGTCGGCCGCCGAGACGCCGCATGACGCCGACGAGGCTGCCGGAGATGGCTACAAACAAGTCTGGCAGCCGGAAGAACCGGCCAGCGCAGCTGTTTCCGAAGCCCGCCGCCCTCCTGCCGCACCCGAACCTCGATATGAAGAGCAAGCGCCTTCACGCGACGAAGCCGTCAGAGGCGGCTACACGCAAACCCGGCAGCCGGAACGGCCGGCCGCCAAAGGTGCTTCTGACGCCCGCTGTCGCACTGCCGCATCCGAGCCTCGATATGCCGGTGACGAGCAACGGCCTTCGCGCGACGATGTCGACGCACAGGAATGGAAGCCGCTGATCGATCCAATGCAGGTCGTGCGCGGCATTGCCAGATCGAAGATGCTGATCGTCGCCACGACGATACTGGGCACCGCGCTTGGCGTCGCGATCGCGCTCTCGACACCGAAGAAATACGAAGCCACCACCGAGCTGATCGTCGACCCACGCGACCTGAAGCTCACCGACCGCGACCTCACCCAATCGGTGGTTGCGTCCGACGCTACGCTGGCCATTGTCGAAAATCAGGTCCGCGTGCTCACCTCCGGCACCGTCCTCAACAAGGTCGTCGACAAGCTCAATCTCGTCAACGATCCGGAGTTCAACGGACAGGGTTCGGGCGGCCTGGGCATCATGCCGCTCATCCGGTCGATCCTGTCGCGCAGCGACGGGCCGGGCGGCGCCGACGAAGGCCGCCGCCGGGCGCTGGCGGTCGGCAATCTGGCCGAAAGCCTTTCGGTCGAGCGCGGCGGCAAGACCTTCGTCATCTCCGTCAGCGCCACCACGCAAAATGGCGAGAAGTCGGCCCTCATTGCCAACACGATGACGGATGTCTTCCTGCAGACCTTCGGTCAGATCCAGTCCGACACCGCTGGCCGCGCGACCAACGAACTGACGGCGAGGCTCGATGAACTGCGCAAGGGCGTGGAAGTGGCCGAGCGCAAGGTCGAGGATTTCAGGGCCACGCGCGACCTTGTCGACGCGCAAGGCCGTTTGATCAGCGACGACGAGATGCTCAAGCTCAACGAGCAGCTTTCCGTCGCCCGCGCCCGCACGCTGGAACTCAACGCGCGGGCGGCGTCAGCGCGTTCGATCGACGTGAACTCGGTTCTGAGCGGCACCTTGCCCGAGGAGATCAACTCCAACACGATGAGCGAACTGCGCTCGCAATACGCATCGCTCAAGCAGGAGGCCGATCGCGCCGCGATCCGGCTCGGACCGCGCCATCCTGAGCTCCAGGCGCTCAGCGCCCAGCTGGCCGGGTCGCGCGACCGCATCGCCGCAGAACTGCGCCGCATCGCCTCGTCGCTGCAGGTTGACCTGAAGCGCGCCGTGCAGCTCGAGCAGGATCTCGCCTCCCGCCTGGCGCAACTGAAGGTCCGCAGCGGCGACGTCAACAGCGACCTGGTCAGCTTGCGCGAACTGGAGCGCGAGGCGGCCGCCAAGCGCTCCGTCTATGAACAATACCTTCTGCGCGCCAAGGAAACCGGCGAGCAGAAGGACATCAACACCGCCAACATCAACGTGATCTCCAAGGCCTTTGCCCCGCTCGAACCGAACGGGCCGTCGCGCGCCGTGGTGGTGCTGGCCGGCTTGCTGGGAGGGCTTGCCTCCGGCATCGGTCTCGGTGCCATGCGCGGCGCTTATGAAAGCCTGCGCGAAACCGCCAATTCGCGCTCGCGCCGCAGGGTCGACGAGCGCCTGACGTCCTTTGAGGACAAGGCATACCAGGCGCCGCCGCCGCCCGTTCCGCCGGTCGAGGCCGCTGGCGCGGAACGTGGGGGTCCGATCGGCGCGCTGCTGTCGGCGGTACGCAAGATAGTGCCCGGCCAGGCGGCAAGTGAAGAAAAGGCGGCAAGCGAAAAATCCGCGCGTTCCAGTGATCCCATCTCGCCCGCTGTCGCCGAGAGCGAGAAGCCAATGGAGGAATATCCCGTCTATCCGTCTCCCTACTACCCGCCCGAGCAGACGGAGTCTTCGGGTCACCAGCAGCCTCAGCAAGGCGCCTATGCTCCGTATCCGCAACAGCCGCCGCTACCTCATCAGATGATGCCGCAGCAGGCCGTCTATCCGGGCTCGCACATGCAGCCACACCCCTATGCGCAACCGCCGATGGGCTATCCCTGGCAGATGCAGCCGCCGCCGGCCGGCTATTATCCCTATCCGCCGGCCATGATGCCCTATCCCGGACAAGCGCCCTATCCGCCACCGCCGGTCTATCCTCAAGCCGCGTCGGTTGAGACAGATCACGCTTCGGGCGCGGATGAACAGCAATCCTCGGTCGACGAAATCCGCGTCAGCCTGCGTGAATTCCGCGAAGCGGTTCGCGAACTCACCGAGAGCCGCTCGCGCCGCCGCTATTTCTGAACCACGAATAAAGACCGCCGGTTTCGAGTTAGCGGCATCAGACGGCGCTTTGGCGGGATTGCCCGGTCGATTTTTCGTGAAAATGCCGCGCTGCATGTTACCCAAAAGCTCGCCCTCGGACCCGAAGGGTAAGCAGTGGTTTTGGGCAAGACCTGCATGGGACAAAGATCCGAAGCGTGCCGCATGAATCCCTTCAGACGCGACGTGCTTTGGGCGGAACGGTGTTGAAGGTGATTCATGGCAGAATTGATTGACGGCAAAAGCGTTGCCGCGGATGTGGTGGGGCGGGTCAAGGACTTGACCGCCGAGCTGGTGGCAAAGGGTGCGCGCCAGCCCGGTCTCGCCGTGGTCATCGTCGGCGAGGATCCGGCGAGCCAGGTCTACGTCGCCTCCAAGTCCCGCACCGCCAAGGAATGCGGCTTTCATTCGCTCCAGCACACGTTGCCGGCCGAAACCTCCGAGCAGGAATTGCTTGATGTCATCGGCGAACTCAACGCCGATCCGTCCATCAACGGCATCCTGGTGCAGCTGCCGCTTCCCGGCCATGTCGATGCCGGCAAGATCATCCAGGCAATAGCGCCGGAAAAGGATGTCGACGGCTTCCATTTCATCAATGCCGGCAAGCTCGGCACCGGCGAACTCGAGACCGCCTTTGTTCCCTGCACGCCGGCTGGCTCGATGCTGCTGATCGAGCGGGTGCGCGGCAAGGATCTGTCCGGCCTCAATGCCGTCGTCGTCGGCCGTTCCAACATCGTCGGCAAGCCGATGGCCAACCTTTTGCTTGCCGCCAACTGCACCGTCACTATTGCGCACAGCCGTACCAAGGATCTGCCGGCGCTTGCCCGCACCGCCGATATCCTGGTGGCCGCTGTTGGGCGCCCGGAAATGGTCAAGGGCGACTGGGTCAAGCCGGGCGCCACCGTCATCGATGTCGGCATCAACCGTATCGCGGCGCCCGAAAAGGGTGAAGGCAAGACCCGCCTCGTCGGCGACGTCGCCTATGCCGAGGCGGCGAAGACGGCCGGCGCCATCACGCCGGTGCCCGGCGGCGTCGGGCCGATGACCATTGCCATGCTGATGGCCAACACGCTAGCTTCCGCCTATCTCGCGGCCGGAATGAAACGGCCGTCCTTCTAGTTCATCGGGCCGAACCCTGGAAAGTCGCAGCTTTGCCGAACCTCACTGTTCCTGTTGAACGGCCGGTCACGAATGATCCCGTTCAAGGCGGGCGGCATTTCGCGTTCCTGCTGGTCGACAAGTTTTCCATGTTCTCGCTGGCCGCGGCGATCGACACGTTCCGCTCGGCCAATCGCCTGCTCGGCCGCGACTTCTATGGCTGGACGACGGTGTCGGCCGACGGCGACGCCGTCATGGCCTCCAACGGCCTGCCGCTCAAGATCGACTACGCCGTCGCCGATCTGCCGCCGGTCGATATCCTTTTCGTTTCGGTCGGGCTGACGACGGAATTCCCGGGCAAGAGCAAGGTGCTGGCGGCGCTGCGCAGCTGGGGCCGGCGCGGCAACGCGCTCGGCGCGCTGTCGGTCGGCTCCTATCTGCTCGCCGAAGCGGGCCAGCTCGATGGTTACCGCTGCACCATCCATTGGGAAAACCGCGCCGGTTTCGTCGAGCGCTTTCCCGACATCAACTGCACCGGCAATGTCTTCGAGATCGACCGCAAGCGCTACACCTGCGCCGGCGGCACCACCTCGATCGACCTGATGCTGGAGATCGTGCGTGGCGATTTCGGCTCCAACCTCGCCAATGGCGTCGCCAACCAGTTCCAGCACGAGCGCATCCGCTCCGCCGGCGACCGCCAGCGCGTCGGGCCGGAGCGCGACCTGACCGGCAAGTCGGAGAAGCTCAGGCGCATTGTCGAGTTGATGGCCGACCATCTCGACGAGCCGCTGTCGGCGGTGCAGCTCGCCAAATCGGCGGGCCTGTCGGTACGCCAGGTCGAGCGGCTGTTCCTGCGCCATCTCAGCGTGACGCCCGGCCGCTATTACATGCGCCTCAGGCTCGAGCGGGCACGTGAACTGCTGCGCCAGACCAACATGCCGATCCTCGACGTGGCGATCGCCACCGGCTTCACCTCGCACTCCTATTTTGCCCAGAGCTACCGGCTGCAGTTCGGCCGGCCGCCTTCCGAGGAGCGGCGCACGACATACTGACCTTTCAAGGCTGCGAGCCTCTCCAGCGTATATCGCTGTCATCGCACGAAACGGCGCTCAGTTGTGCTTAACGTCTGGCGCGGCTTGTGTCCTGCCGCCACGTTAAATAGCCTTTCCCTTGGGGACTTGCTCTGGAGATTTTCATGGTGGGACTTGCGCGGAGCGTCGCTGCGGCGGCCTTCCTGCTGTGGATGACGACGCTCGGCCTTGCCGCCGATCGTGTCATCGTCATTCTCGACGCCTCCGGCTCCATGTGGGCGCAGATCGACGGCAAGCCCAAGCTCGAAATGGCCCGCGAGTCCCTCAGAGCCGCGCTGCAGTCCATCCCGACCGACAGGGAGATCGGCTTCATGGCCTATGGCCATCGCGAGAAGGCCAGTTGCGACGACATCGAACTCATAGTGCCGCCACAGGCGGGTTCAACCCGCGCCATCACCACCGCTGCCGACGGCCTGAAATTTCTAGGCAGGACGCCATTGACCGCAGCCGTCAGGCAAGCGGCCGAAGCGTTGAAATATACCGAGGACAAGGCCACGGTCGTTCTCATCACCGACGGGCTCGAGACCTGCGGCGGCGATCCTTGCGCGCTTGGCAAGGAACTGAAGGCTGCCGGCATTGATTTCACCGCGGATGTCGTCGGCTTCGGCCTGACCGCTGACGAGGGCAAGCAGGTCGCCTGCCTCGCAGAAAACACCGGCGGCAAATACATCCAGGCCTCGGACGAGAAGGCGCTGCAGGACGCGCTGGCCGAAACCGTCGCGGCCCCGGCGCCGCCGCCAGAACCCGCGCTTGCACCTGCGCCCGAACCGGCACCTGCACCAGAACCCGCGCCTGCACCGGCACCGGAGGCGGCAAAGCCGGAATTCAACTTCACTCCGAGCGTGGTGCTGGCCGAGGGCGGCGATCCTGTCACCGATGGCAATGCCTGGGAAATCTACAAGGCAATGTTCGACGGCACGCGCGGTGAAACCGTCGCCACCGAATACGGAGCCTACAAGGGCAATCTCGAACCGGGCGACTACATCGTCGCCGCGCGCATCGGCGAGGCCAAGGCCGAACAGAATATCAGGATCGAGGCGGGCCAGGTCTACAAGCCCCTCTTCACGCTGAATGCCGGCACGTTGCTCATTCATCCGCGGCCAAGCGAGGGCGCCGATGTGGCCGATGGAGCCGCTGTCGTGATCGCCTATCCGGGCGTCGATACGCCGCCGACCTATTATGGCGATACGAAAGTCGTGCTGCCGGCCGGCGACGAGAAAGTGACCGTCAAGATCGGGGAGGGCGTGGTGACCGAAACGATCCCGCTCGCTGCCGGCAGGGTCATCGACAAGGACATCATCGTTGGCGTCGGGAATGTCGTTGCCAACGCCTATTATACCGCCGGTGGCGACAAGGCCGATGGTACGGGCGTCGGCTTCAAGGTGCTCAAGGCGAAAAAGAAGATCGACGGCACGCGGGAAGAGGTGACCTATGCCTATGGTCCCGACAGCAAGTTCGATCTGCCGCCGGACGACTATGTGATAGCCGCCACGGTCGACCTAGCGGTCGTCGAGCAGCCGTTCAGCGTCAAGGTTGGCGAGCAACTGGATCTGAAGATCGCCATGAACGCCGGCGTTCTGGCGATCACCGCCCCCGGAACCTCGAAGATCGAGGTTTTCGAGGCGAAAAAGGACATCAACGGCAACCGCAAATCGCTCGGCTACGCCTATGACCAGAAGTATCAGGCGGCGATACCGGCCGGCGACTACGTGGTGGTCTCGGAGAAGTCGGACAACAGTCGCAAGGAAGGCACCGTGACGGTGAAGGCCGGCGAGAGGGCCGAGCTTACGGTGCAATAGGTTCTGGAGATAATGAAAAGGGGCGGCCACGAGCCGCCCCTTTTCATGACGGGACAAATGCCGTCATGCCGTTCCGAATGCGCTGGCGCCGTGGTCGGCGCGGCCCACCAATTGCCGGAACCCGGCGAAAAGCTCGCGGCCGAAGCCGAACTCATTGCCGATGAGGTCGGCATCCGCCGTCCGGCGCAGCGCGAAATCAGCCGCCGGCACCAGCACTTCCAGCGTTCCGGCCTCGGCGTCCAGCCTGATGATGTCGCCATCATGGATCCGGGCGATCGGTCCGTCCTCGACGGCCTCCGGCGTCACATGGATCGCCGCCGGCACCTTGCCGGATGCGCCCGACATGCGCCCGTCGGTCAGCAGCGCCACGTGCTGGCCGCGGTCCTGCAGAATGCCGAGCACAGTGGTCAGCTTATGCAGTTCCGGCATGCCATTGGCCTTCGGCCCCTGGAAGCGGATGACGGCGATGAAGTCTCCGGTCAGCGAACCGGCCTTGAATGCGTCGTTCAGTCCTTGCTGGCTGTCGAACACCTTGGCCGGCGCCTCGATGATGCGCCGCTCCGGCTTCACGGCGGAAGTCTTGATGACGGCGTGGCCGAGATTGCCGGAAAGCATTTTCAGCCCGCCTGTCGGCTGGAAGGCCTTCCTGAACGGCGCCAGCACTTTCTCGTCGCCGCTTTCGCTTGGGGCGGCCTCGCGCACCACGCCGCCGTCGGCGCCGAGCCTGGCCTCGACCGCATAGGGCCGCAAGCCTTCGCCCCACACCGTCTGCACGTCCTCATGCAGGATGCCTTCGTCGAGCAGTTCGCGGATCAGGAAGCCGAGCCCGCCGGCCGCGTGGAAGTGGTTCACGTCGGCAAGGCCGTTCGGATAGACCCGGGCCAGCAGCGGCACGGCTTCCGACAGGTCCGAAATATCCTGCCAGTTAATGGCAATGCCCGCCGCCGCAGCCATGGCGACCAGATGGATGGTGTGATTGGTCGAGCCGCCGGTGGCATGCAGGCCGACGATGCCGTTGACGATCGAGCGCTCGTCGATCATCCGCCCGGCCGGCGTATAGGCATTGCCGAGCGCGGTGATCGCCAGCGCCCGTTTCGTCGCTTCGCGGGTCAAGGCGTCGCGCAGCGGCGTGCCGGGGTTGACGAAGGAGGCGCCCGGCATGTGCAGGCCCATGATCTCCATCAGCATCTGGTTGGAGTTGGCCGTGCCGTAGAAAGTGCAGGTTCCCGGCCCGTGATAGGATTTGGACTCGGCCTCGAGCAGTTCGGCGCGGCCTGCCTTGCCTTCGGCATAGAGCTGGCGGACCTTGGCCTTTTCGTCATTGGGCAGGCCCGTCGTCATCGGCCCGGCCGGGATGAACACCGCCGGCAGGTGGCCGAAGGTGAGAGCGGCGATCACCAGCCCCGGCACGATCTTGTCGCAGACGCCGAGATAGACGGCGGCGTCGAACATATTGTGCGACAGGCCGATCGCGGCGGCCATGGCGATCACGTCGCGTGAGAACAGCGACAGTTCCATGCCGGGCTGGCCCTGCGTGACGCCGTCGCACATCGCCGGCACGCCGCCGGCCACCTGGGCAATGCCGCCGGCCTCGCGTGCCGCATCCTTGATCAGCGCGGGATAGGTCTCGAACGGCTGATGTGCCGACAGCATGTCATTGTAGGAGGTGATAATGCCGAGGTTCGGCACCCGGTCGCCACCCAGCGCCACTTTTTCGGAAGGGCTGCAGACCGCGAAGCCATGCGCGAGGTTGCCGCAGGAAAGCACTGCCCGGTTGGCGGTGCGGTTCGACGCCTCGGCGATGCGGTCGAGATAGGCCTCGCGGCCTGGTCTGGAGCGTTGGCGGATGCGCTCGGTGATGGCTTCGATATCGCGTCGTGCGGTCATGGCGGTCGGTCCTTTCGGGTCCCGGAAAACATCCTCCCACCATCTGCCGGGACCATTGGCGAGTTGAAAATCAGGGTGCCCAGAAAACCTCTACGGCCTTGGGCGCTGCGTCGATCACGGCACGAATGGGCTTTCTCGCGCCCGGTCCCATGGCGCCGTCAAACGCGGTGCGCTTGTCCTCGCCCTCTATGTGCAGTGCGATGAAACCGGCAGCGAGGATCCGCGCCAGCGCCAGCGTCAGTCGCGGCTCGCCGGCGCTTGCCGCGTGGACCGGCAGCACGATCCTTGTCGAGGACGGGTCGAGCAATTTTGCCAGATTGTCGGCATCGGGAAAAAACGAGGCGGTGTGGCCGTCGGTTCCCATGCCGAGCACGACCACATCGAGCGGCCAGGGCAGTGACTGCAATGCCGCATCGTCGGACGCCGCGGCAGTCTCGATGCCTGCGGCCTCGTGATAGAGCGGCACGAAACGTGCGGCGGCGGCCGCGTTCTGCAACAGGTTGGCGGCAACCAGACCGGCGTTGGAACGTGGCGAGGAGGCCGGCACGAAGCGCTCGTCGACCAGCGTCACCGTCACTCTGTCCCAGGCAATCGGTATCTTCGAAAGCGTTGCGAAAAATTTCGCCGGCGTCGTACCGCCTGAAACGGCGAGCAGCCCCGTGCCGCGCTCGGCGATCGCCTTGGTGAGGCGGCCCGCAACGTGGCCGGCAAGCGCTGCCGCCAGTTGGGGGCCGTCGGCGAACGCATGCCAAGTGTAGGCGTTCAATTGCTCTCGTGCCATGTCCGCCCGTCGCGTTCGATCAGGGCAATCGAGGCCGAAGGGCCCCAGGTGCCCGCCGTGTAGCCCTGTGCGTCCTGCCTGGCGCTTTCCCAGGCGTTCTGGATCGGGTCGATCCATTGCCATGCCGCCTCGACCTCGTCGCGGCGCATGAACAGCGTCTGGTTGCCGCGGATGACATCCATGATCAGCCGCTCATAGGCATCGGGCGCGCGACCGTCGAAGGATTGCGCGAAACTCATGTCGAGCGAGATCTGGCGCAGCCGCATGCCGCCCGGCCCCGGATCCTTGATCATGATGAACTGCCTGACGCCTTCGTCCGGCTGCAGCCTGATCACCAGCTGGTTGGCGAAGATCGGCCCGGCGCTGTCGTCGAAGATCGAGTGCGGAATCGGCTTGAATTCGATGACGATTTCCGAAACGCGGGTCGCCAGCCGCTTGCCCGTCCTGAGGTAGAACGGCACGCCCGCCCAGCGCCAGTTGCCGATCTCGGCCTTGATGGCGACGAAGGTCTCGGTGTTGCTGTCCTTGCCGAGTTCCTCGACATAGCTCTTCACCGGCCCTCCGGCCGAGGCTCCGGCGCGGTACTGGCCGCGCACCGTATGCTTGGGCGCCTCGTTGCCGTTGATGCGCTTCAGCGACCGCAGCACTTTCAGCTTTTCGTCGCGCACGGCGTCGGCGTCCATCGACGACGGCGCTTCCATGGCGACGAGGCAGAGAAGCTGCAGCATGTGGTTCTGCACCATGTCGCGCAGCGCGCCGGCCTTGTCGTAATAGGTGACGCGGTCTTCCAGGCCGACCGTCTCGGCCACGGTGATCTGCACATGGTCGACATTGGCGGAATTCCACAACGGCTCGTAAAGTGCATTGGCAAAGCGCAGCGCCATCAGGTTCTGCACCGTCTCCTTGCCGAGATAGTGGTCGATGCGAAAGATCTGGCTCTCGTGGAAATCATCGCCGACCAGGTCGTTGAGCGTGCGCGCCGAGGCGAGGTCGCGCCCGATCGGCTTCTCCAGCACGATGCGCGAGTTCGGCGTGATCAGATTGTGCTCTTTCAGCTTGTGCGAGATGTCGCCGAACAGCGCCGGCGCCACCGCCAGATAGAAGGCGCGGATGCACTCGCTGTCGCCGATCGCCTTCTTCAACTTGTCGAAACCGGCGCCCGTGGTGGCGTCGGCCGAGACATAGGAGAGCCGCGCCAGGAACGTCTTCAGCTCCTTGGCGTCGATGTCGGCCGGCTTAACATGGTCCGAGATCGCCTGCTTGGCGAACGCCTGGAACTCCTCGTCGGTCATCTTCGAGCGCGAGGTTCCGATGATACGGGTCGGCTCGGAGAACTGATGGTCGCGCTGGCGATGATAGAGCGAAGGCAGGAGCTTGCGTTCCGACAGATCGCCGGTGCCGCCGAAAATGATGAAGTCGAAAGGGTCGACAGGGATGATCTGGCTGGTCATGGTCTGTCCGCTCTGACGCCGGTCGCAAGTACGCGGCTGATATATTCTAATCGATTTAAATTTTCCAGTGCCATCGTGTCACATCCCAAGGCCAGTCGGTCTTTCAACGATTGGTCCTAACATGTGCCCTTGACACTGGCGCGACCCGGAGGCTTGTCGCGAGCGATGGCTCCGGGAGGCCTTCGCAGATGCAGCATAGAGCGGTTCAATGAGTGAGAAAAGCATGCGCCTGGAAAACAAGGTCGCCATCATCACCGGCGCTGCGTCCGGTTTCGGTGAGGGCATGGCGCGGCGCTTTGCCGAGGAGGGCGCCAGCATCGTCGTCGCCGACCTCAATGCCAAGGGTGCCGAACGCGTTGCCGGCGATATCGGCCCCAACGCGATCTGGACCCAGACGGACGTCTCGCTGCGTTCCGAGTTCGACGAGATGGTTTATGCCGCAAAGAGCGCCTTTGGCCGCATCGACATCATGGTCAACAATGCCGGCTACACCCATCGCAACGGCGATATGCTCGAGGTCGACGAGACGACCTTCGACCTGATCACCGCCGTCAACATGAAGGCGATCTATCATGCGGCACTTGCGGTCGTACCGATCATGGAACGGCAGGGCGGCGGCGTCATCCTGACCACGGCTTCCACGGCTGGCATCAGGCCGCGGCCCGGCCTTACCTGGTACAACGCGTCGAAGGGCTGGGCGATCACCGCGACCAAGTCGATGGCGGTGGAACTCGCGCCGAAGAACATCCGCGTCAATTGTCTCTGTCCGGTGGCCGGCGAGACCGGCATGCTGGAAAAATTCATGGGCGCCGACACGCCGGAAATGCGCGAGAAATTCCGCGCATCGATCCCGCTTGGCCGGCTTTCGAAACCGCTCGACATAGCCAACGCGGCGCTCTGGCTGGCGTCGGACGAGGCAGCTTTCGTCACCGGCGTGGCGCTCGAAGTCGATGGCGGACGCTGCATCTGAGCGGCCTGGCCATAACGGGAAGCAATTTGACTTGAGCGTCCGGCGAAAGGCATAAGACGCTGAAACAGGATAGGGGTCGGTGGCGCAATGAACGCGGGATTGCGGAAAGTTCGCGAAGACCTGCGGCGTCGTTTCGACGTCTACCGGGCAAAACGCGCCCGCTCAAAGATCAACGCGACCGTTATTGGTGTAACCGGCAGTTCGGGCAAATCGACCGTGACCGAACTGCTTGGGCACATACTGGCCAGTCATGGCTCGGTGCATACCCAGGTCCTCGCCAATACGATGAACGCGTTGGTCAGGATGCTGTACAAGCGCATCAAGAATACGACCGAACTCGACTACGTCATTTTCGAAGCCGGAGCCAGTGGGCCGGGTACGCTCAAGCCAATGGCGGATATGCTGAAGCCGCATGTAGCCATAGTTACCATGGTCCGCCTCGAACATTTTTCAGCATTCAAAACCCTGGAGAACGTCGCCCGGGAAAAGCGCGCCTTGGTCGATGCGCTGGAGCCGGGCGGCTTCGCCATCCTCAATGCGGATGATCCCCATGTGATCGGCATGGCTTCCGCCACCGCGCATCGTGTCGTTACTTTCGGCGTGTCGGAACAGGCCGACTATCGCGTGACCAACGTCAATGCCGCCTATCCGGACAAGTTGACGTTGGCCATCCATTGGCGGGGCGGCGTGCTGGAATTGAAGACGGCATTTCCGGCCGAACATTTCTGGCTGCCGACAGCCGCGGCCGTTTGCGCGGCATTGGAGCTTGGCGTTCCTCCCGAGAAAGTGGCGGCCAGGGTGACGACATTCCAGCCGCTGGCCAACCGCTGCCAGGTGCTCGTCACCGAGGGCGGCCCGCAATTCATCGTTGATGCCGCCAAGTCGCCCTGGCATTCGGTCGATCTTGCCTTCGATTTGATGGCCAAGGCCACGACGAAACCAAAGCGCATCGTTCTGGGGCAGATCTCGGACTATGCGGGCTCGACCCGAAAATACCGCTACGCCTACAGGACCGCGCGTGAGATTGCCGATCAGGTTATCTATGTCGGCGACAATGCGCACCGCTCGGGAGCCGGGCAAGAGGATCGTGATAGCGGCCGGTTTCATGAATTGCGTACGCCGAAGGAGGTCTCCGAGCACATCAAGAGAACGGCCGTCGACGGCGAACTTATCCTGCTCAAAAGCTCCTCCAGGCTCCACCTGGAGAGGGTCGCGCTTGCCTGGACGCATGATGTCAAATGCTGGGTCCCGGTCTGCGGCAAGCGGGAAGGGTGCGACACGTGCGGCCTGTACGAGGTGCCGTTCGAAGAACACCGCGACCATGTCAGGCAACGCAGGCATGCCAGACGATGGCGGCGCTTTCGCCGTCTGCTCGGCGCCTGACGGAGATTTCACGGGCTGGGCGGCCGTCAGGGATCCGCGGTTCTCCAGACCGGCGCGGGCATCAGGCGCCTGTCTTGATATAAGTCTTGTAGATCCAGCCGCGCTTGCCGTTATAGACGATCTGGCACCATTGCTTGCAGCCCATCACCTGCACGGAAGTCTTGGCGGGAACGGTGACCATGGCGGCTGCATTCTTCTTCGGGCCGGTTCGCATGGTGACGGCTCTCAGAATGCGTCCGGTGCCGGCCGCGGCTGCTTTCCGCGACTTGGCTTTGGCTTGATCGCTGTCGTCCTGCGCTGCCGCAGGCGCCTGTGGTTTCGCAGTTGCAATGGCGGCGGTTTGCGCGCCGTCCGTCTTGCCCGGGGCCGCGACCTTGGCAAGCATTGTTGCCGCATCGTTCTTTGCCGCCGGGTCGGCGAATGCGGCCGCTTGCTCGCTCTTGCCCGCCTCCTGGCCGGATGACGCGGCGGCGGATGCGGCCTTTGATCCTGTCCAGCGGGGGTCATTCGGCGCCAGAGCCGGTATTTCGGCCTCCGCCGCGGCCACAGTCGGCGAAACCGCGTCGGCCTTGCCAGCGGCCCGTGGCAGCTCAGCAGCCGTTGCGGCTGCCGTCGGGATGATCTTCGTTGTCTTCACCGGAATGGTCGGGACGGTCTGCCCCGGGCTCGCGGCCGCCTGTCTCTCATTGGCCGGCAATGCCAGCCATAGCGCCACCGCGGCCACGCCAAGCAGCGCTGCGGTGCCAAGCGCGGCGATCACCAGATGCGAGTTCGAGCGGACTCCTTGCCAGAAGGTAGGCCGCATGTCGTAGCCGAACTGCATCGCAAAGCGCCGTCGTTCCGGCATGCCGAAACTAAAGGGCTCTCTCACTCTGCCACCTCCATTTGCGGCCGATGTTCTTTCGATCTGTGCCGGTAAGCCGGCATTCGATCGGCATCGGTCCGCAAAAAAACACGCGCGGGCAAGCCCGCAAAAGCCCCGCTTAACTGCCCACGGCCTGCATCTTTCAACCCAGATTGTGGCATCACTGCGCCTTTTACGAGCGATTCTGCACGCTTGGAAGGTGTTTTGCCAAGGGTTTCTGCAATCTGTGGTTAAATCCTGTCCCTCAAGGCGAACCAGTTGAGTGCGAGGAAGAGCAGAGGCGTGCGCCAGCGCCGGCCGCCGGGAAAGGGCGGGATTTTCAGATCCTCTATCAGTTTCAGCCGGTCCCGGTTGCCTGAAACAGTTTCTGCATAGAGCTTGCCGAAGAAGTTCGACAGCATCACGCCGTGGCCGGAATAGCCGCCGATCGAAATCACATTGGGCATCACCTCGCGCACGAAAGGTTTCCTCGGCACTGTGATGCCGACATAGCCGCCCCAGCCATGGGTGATCTCGACATCCCTGAGGTCGGGATAAAGCTCTGCTATCTGCCGGCGGATGTGGATGTGAATGTCCTTCGGATCGTTGACCGCATAGATCTCGCGCCCGCCGAACAGCAGCCGGCCATCCCTCGTTTTGCGGAAATAGCGCACGACAAAGCGCGAATCGTCGACCGCCTCGCCGCCCGGCAGCACTTTTGTGTCGGCCCCGAGCGGCACCGTCGCGCCGATGAAGGAGCCGATCGGCATGATGTGCGCCGCACTCACCGGCTCCAGCGCGCCGCCATAGGCATTGACGCCGAACAGGCATTTCTCGGCTGTAATCGTGCCCTTCGGCGTCGTGACATTGACCTTGCCGCCGACGGAGGTGATGCCGGTCGCCGGCGTTTGCTCGAACAGCTGCGCGCCCGCCTCAGCCGCTACCTTTGCCGTGCCGATCACCAGCTTGAGCGGATGGATGTGGCCGGTGCCGGTATCGCGGGTGCCGCCGAAATAAGCGGTCGATCCCAGCCGCTCCGCCGTCTCCCTGGCATCCATGAAGGAAATATGCGAATAGCCGAAGCGGCTTGCCATGATCTCGGCATGCGCTTTGTAGTCGTCGACATGGCGCTTCTTGTGCGCCACCGACATCTGGCCCGGCATATAGTCGATCTCGATGCGGTTGACGGCGGCGAATTCGATGAGGTGCGCCTTGGCCTCCTCCGCCAGGTCGAACAGCGCCTTGGCCCGGGAAAACCCGTATTCGGCCTCCATTTCCTCGGCCCAGGCACGCTGGCCCGTCCCAAGCTGGCCGCCATTGCGGCCGGATGCGCCATCGCCGAAACGATGCGCCTCGGTCAGCACGACATTGGCGCCGGCCTTGGCCAGATGGGCAGCCGCCGACAGGCCGGTGAAACCGCCACCGACGATGACCACGTCGCATGTCCGGTCGCCGTCGAGCGCCGCGTACTCGGGCCGAGGTCCCGCTGAATCCTCGTACCAGGAGCGGCCGGGAGAGATGGGGGATTGGTAGGGCATGATGACCGACAGGTAGGGCAGTAGGGCAGTAGGGCAGTAGGGCAGTAGGGCAGTAGGGCAGTAGGGCAGTAGGGCAGTAGGGCAGTAGGGTAGAAGCTATTCAGGTGACAATTTGCGGATCAGAAGGCGCAAGAGCGTCCCTACGCTCTCGCTGCGGTTCATCAAGGGTTCGACCGCCTCGCGCGTGGCGATTCCGACACGGTGCGCAATCATAAGATGCGTCTCCAGTTCCTTCAGCGATCCTTGGGCGATCCTGAGAAATTGCTGGTAGCAAGCTCGGCTCTCTCGGCCGTAACCCTCAGCGATGTTGGCAGGCACGGAGGTAGCTGCCCGACGCGCCTGACCTGTCACTCCATAGAGTTCGTTTTTCGGCCAAGCTCGTGTCGCTTCATAGATTGATACTGCCAGGTCCATCGCCTGCTGCCAGACGATCAGATCCCTGTAGGACTCGATCTTCGCCATCACATGCCGCCCCCTACTGCCGTACTGCCCTACTCCCCTAAACGTTCAGCAGCAGATACTCCCGCTCCCACGGGCTGATCACTTCCATGAAGGTTTCGAATTCCGCCCGCTTGATCGCCGCAAAGGTCGCGACGAAGGACTTGCCGAGCAGCGTGCCGAGTTCCTCGTCGGCCTCGAACAGGTCGACGGCTTCCAGCAGGCTGCGCGGCAGGTCGATCTGGTCCGCATTGGCGGTCGTCAGCACAGGCGGCTCGGCCTTGATCTTGTTGGTCATGCCGATCAGGCCGCAGGCGAGCGATGCGGCCAGCGCCAGATAGGGATTGGCATCGGAAGAGGGAATGCGGTTTTCGACGCGTCGGGCCGCCGGGTCGGAGCGCGGAACGCGGAAGGCGGTGGTGCGGTTGTCGTAGCCCCATTTGTTGTTGACCGGCGCCGAAGCCGACTGCGTCAGCCGGCGGTAGGAATTGACATAGGGTGCAAACATCACCAGCGCGTTCGGCACATGTTTCTGCATGCCGCCGATGAAATGGAAGAAATCGTCGGTCTCCGAGCCGTCCTCGGCCGAAAAGACGTTCTTGCCGCTCTTCTTGTCGATAATCGACTGATGGATGTGCATCGCCGAACCGGGCTGGCCCTGGATGGGTTTGGCCATGAAGGTGGCATAGATCTCATGCTTCAGCGCCGCCTCGCGAATGGTGCGCTTGAACATGAACACCTGGTCGGCGAGTTCGATCGGATCGCCATGGCGCAGATTGATCTCGAGCTGGCCGGCTCCCTCCTCATGGATCAGCGTGTCGATCTCCAGGCCCTGGCTCTCGGAAAAATGGTAGATGTCGTCGATCAGTTCGTCGAACTCGTTGACGCCGGCGATCGAATAGCCGGCGCCGCCACCGATCGGCCGTCCGGACCGTCCGACGGGCGGGGTCAGCGGGTAGTCCGGGTCGGGATTCTTGCGCACCAGGTAGAATTCGATCTCGGGCGCCACCACCGGCTTCAGCCCGCGCTTGTCGTAGGCGGCAAGCACGCGCCTCAGCACGTTGCGCGGCGTGAACTCGACCGATCGGCCGTCCTGGTGGACGAGGTCGCAAATGACCGCCGCCGTTGGATCCTCTTCCCACGGCACCACGGTCAGCGTGGAAAGATCCGGCATCAGCTTGAGGTCGCCGTCGTCCTCCGGATAGTGGAAGCCGTTGCCGTCCTCCGGATAGCCGCCGGAAATCGTCGTCATGAATACCGCCGAAGGCAGCGCCAGCGAGGTGTTGGAGGTGAATTTCTTCGATGGCATCATCTTGCCGCGCGCAACGCCGGCCTGGTCGGGCGTGATGCATTCGATGTCCTCGATGCCGCGCCATTCCAGCCAGGCGCTGACTTCCTTCCAGTTCTTCACGCCCCGCAGATTTTTCACGAACGCAGGCGTGCGGGCACGTCCTCCGCGGCTCGACGGACGGACTTCCTTTTTTGCAGGCGGCATCATTCACCAGATTGGGTTGCGGATTTTGGAGTATAGCCGGGGCCGGTGATGGAAGGGAAGGGGAGCCGGCCCGTATCGCCTGCACGGTTGAAAATCGCCACGGGCAGCTTAGGTTCGGCCTCCCGTGAACTAGCGTCCCGGTTTCAGTAGAAGACATCGAATGCAGAACAATGCCCAATTGACCACGATCGGCTTCGATGCCGATGACACGCTCTGGCAGAACGAACAGTTCTTCCGCCTGACCGAGAAGCGCTTTGCCGCGCTGCTCGCCGACCACGCCGAGGAGGGGCATATATCGGCACGATTGCTGGAAGCCGAGAAGCGCAATCTCGCAATCTACGGTTTCGGCATCAAGGGATTTACGCTGTCGATGATCGAGACGGCGATCGAGATCACCGAAGGCCGTGCGCAAGCCTCGGTCATCGCCGAAATTCTTGCCGCGGGCCGCGACATGCTTGGCCATCCGATCGAGGCGCTGCCCCATGCGCGCGAAACCGTGGAAAAGCTGGCAGGTGCGTACCGCCTGCTGCTGATCACCAAGGGCGACCTCTTCGACCAGGAGCGGAAGCTGGCGCAATCGGGCCTTGGAGATCTGTTCGAGGCGGTCGAGATCGTCAGCGACAAGAGCGCGGCCACCTATGCCAGGATCTTCAGCCGCCACGGCGATGGCCCGGAAAAAAGCATGATGGTTGGCAACTCGCTGAAGTCGGACGTAGTGCCGGCCATCGAGGCCGGCGGTTGGGGTGTCCACGTGCCGCATGAACTGACCTGGGTGCTGGAACATGTCGAGCCGCCGGTTGCGGCACCTCGCTTCCGCCGGATAGCCGATCTGTCGGAACTGCCCGGGCTGATGGAAAGCATCGGGAAAGCCGGTTGACGGTCAACCTCGCCTAGAGCGGAATGCATTTGGATTGAACGGGCATCCCGCTCTATCTGTTTGTTTTAGCCGCATTTGTGCGACGCCAAGTGATTCCACTTGGCTGCAAAATGCTCTAGCTGCGCCCGAGCCCGATCAGGTGGTCGATCACCGGTTGCAGCCGTTCGGGGGTGATCGGCTTGACCACCACCACGTCGACAACGCTCGACAAGCCCAGGCTCTCCGGAGTGCCATTCTTGGTTGAAAGCAGGATCACCGAAGGGAGCGACTTGCCCGATGTCCGTCGCAGCGTGCCGATACCGGACAGCAGCGAGTCGCAGTCCTTGTTGTCGGCTCCGCCATCGAGGACGACAGCGCCGGGAATGAACGATCGCAACGCCGCTGCCGCCGTTTCGGGCGATTCCGAGATGGGTTTCAGCCCGGATCGTTCAACTATTTTCGACACCACCACCCGGTTGACCGGCGATTTTCCGACGACGAGCACGCGGGTAAAGTCCGCGAGCATCTCGGACTGCCCGTTCCGGCTCACCAAAGTCAGGTGGCTTGCAGTCTTGGTCTCGCGATTCACGGGGCGCATGGGCAGGACAACCATTCGTCGCTGTTTCAATGCAGAGTTGAAATCAGAGCGACAATTGGCGTGAGATCGTGTCCCATGTCAAGTTGAAACGGCGGGTTTCGAAGATGTTGCTGTAAGCGATAAAATATAAGTTAAATCTTTAATCTTGGCATGGCGTGAAGGGTTGTGAAACGAAATTCACCTGCGCAGAAAAACTGCGCAGGTGAGGCGCGAATTCATCGGTTTCGATCAGCCTTGGTTCCGCTGCGTGACGATCACCGGGATCAGCAGGTCGCCCCAATTGCCGTCGCCGCCATGGTGTCTTGCCGAGCGTACCAGCTCCACCGACACGCCGGCCTCGACCGCCTTCATGACGGACTGGTTGAGTCTGTGCAGGTCATTCGCCAGCATGCGGATGGTCGCCTGCTGGTCGACATTCATGGTGGTGGCCTGTTCTTCGGCCCGTTCCTTGACGCGGCTGATCGATGCCATTGGTTTTCTCCTTGAACCCCTTTTGGGGCGTTTCCTCTGTTGTTGCGTTTCTTCTATTCCGCGGCCGGCTTGAACTGGGCATGCTCGGTCGATTCATGCATGGCCGTGGTCGAGGATCGGCCGCCGGTGATCGCCATGGACACGGCGTCGAAATAACCGGTGCCGACCTCGCGCTGATGCTTGGTCGCCGTGTAGCCGTGGGCTTCGGCCGCGAACTCCGCTTCCTGCAACTCGGAATAGGCAGCCATCTGCCGCGCCTTGTAGCCGCGCGCGAGCTCGAACATGCCAAAATTGAGCTGGTGGAAACCGGCCAGCGTGATGAACTGGAATTTGTAGCCCATGGCGCCGAGCTCCTTCTGGAACCTGGCAATGGTGGCGTCGTCGAGGTTCTTCTTCCAGTTGAACGACGGCGAGCAATTATAGGCGAGCAGCTTGCCCGGATGGTGTTTGCGCACGCCCTCGGCGAATTTTTTTGCCTGCGCCAGATCCGGCTTGGAAGTCTCGCACCAGATCAGGTCCGCATGAGGCGCGTAGGCGATAGCCCGCGCAATGCAGGGCTCGATGCCGTTCCTGACCTGATAGAAGCCCTCCACCGTGCGGCCCGCACTATAATCGACGAAGGGCTGGTCGCGTTCGTCGATGTCGGAGGTGAGCAGCTTAGCGGCTTCGGCGTCGGTGCGGGCGACAACCAGCGTCGGCGTCCCCATCACGTCGGCGGCAAGCCGCGCGGCGTTGAGGTTGCGGATGTGTGCTGCGGTCGGGATCAGCACCTTGCCGCCGAGATGGCCGCATTTCTTCTCCGACGCCAACTGGTCCTCATAATGGACGCCGGCGGCACCGGCCTCGATGAAGGCCTTCATGATCTCGAAGGCATTGAGCGGCCCGCCGAAGCCGGCCTCCGCATCGGCCACGATCGGCGCGAACCAGGTGTCGACCGAAAGCCCCTTGCCTTCGGAGGTCTCGATCTGGTCGGCGCGCTGCAGCGTGCGGTTGATGCGCTTGACGAGCTCAGGCGCCGCGTTGGCGGGATAGAGCGACTGGTCCGGA
This sequence comes from Mesorhizobium metallidurans STM 2683, assembly GCF_000350085.1. Taxonomy (GTDB): domain Bacteria; phylum Pseudomonadota; class Alphaproteobacteria; order Rhizobiales; family Rhizobiaceae; genus Mesorhizobium; species Mesorhizobium metallidurans. The sequence continues at coordinate 101,494 of NZ_CAUM01000146.1, read as the reverse complement.
TACATGGCTGATGCGGTGTTGGCGTCGGCGGCGACCTGCCAGCCCGACAGATAGATTGCCTTCAGGCCGGCCCGCACCTGCTGCATCGCCTGGTTGCCCGACATGGCGCCGAGCGCGTTGACGAAATCCTCCTCGTGGATGAGCTTCCACAACCGGTTGGCGCCCATCTCGGCGAGGCTCTGGCGGATCTGGACCGAACCGCGCAACCGCTTCACATCTTCGGTCGAATAGGGCCGTTCGATACCGTCAAACCGGCCTTCCGGTGCCGAGGGGACGAGGTTGTAAAAATCAGTCATCGGTCACTCCGAATGGGTCTGTGTCGGGTTTTGAGAACGCCAGGTCATGGAAAACATCGCGTCGTCGGATGTGACATCATTTACATTGCATTGCAAAATTGGCCAGAAGAACTAGGGGATAAACCGGAAAATAAGAGAAAATCTGTGTTGCGTTTGACAGCGTGCGGCTGTAATTTTGTAAATCTTGTAAAGACTCAACTCGCAAAGTCGAAGTTCGACTTCATTGTAAATTCGTGTAAAGGGACCATGGCCGAGCAAAAGATATTCGCCGGACCGCGCATCCGCCGCATCCGCAACGCCAAGGGCCTGACGCAGACGGCGATGGCCGAAGGGCTCGGCATCTCGCCGTCCTATCTCAATCTCATCGAGCGCAACCAGCGACCGCTGACGGTCCAGTTGATCCTGAAGCTGGCTTCCGTCTACAAGGTCGACCCGCACGAATTGCAAGGCGAGGCGAAAGGGGCGGTCGCCGCCTTGCGGGAAGTCTTCTCGGATCCGTTGCTGGTCGGCGAATTGCCGGGGGACCAGGAGCTGATCGAGCTTGCCGAGGCGGCGCCCAACGCGTCCGCCGCGGTGGTAAAACTGTTCCGCGCCTATCGCGAGCAGGCTGAGCGGCTTTCCGATCTCAATGAGCTTCTGGCGCGGGAGGGTAGGGCCACCGCGCTTTCCGGCGCCCGCTTGCCGATCGACGAAATGCACGAGATTTTCGAGCGCCGGCCGAACCATTTTACCGCACTCGAGGCGGAGGCCGAGTCGTTCACATCGGTGCTCGATCCCGGCGACGATCTGTTCGGTGCGCTGAAGGCCTGGCTGAAGCGCGAATACGGCATCGTCGTCAAGGTGCTGCCGGTCGCCACCATGCCGAACTGGCGCCGCCGCTACGACCGCCATTCGCAGCGCCTGTTTCTGTCCGAGCGCCTGTCGCCGTTCGACCAGTTGCGCGAAGTGGCGATGGAGGCCTGCCTGATCCGCATGACGGTCGCGGTGGCGGGCGAGATTCAGGCGCTGAAGCTGACCACGGACGAGGCCCGCCGGCTGGCGCGCTTCGAACTTGGCCGCTACGCTGCCCACGCGCTGATGATGCCTTATCAGGCCTTTCAGGCGGCCGCCCACCGCGCGCGCTATGACATCGACGTGTTGCGTTCGCGCTTCGGCGTCTCCTTTGAGCAGGCCGCGAACCGCCTGACCATGCTGCAGCGGCCGGGCGCGTCGGGCATACCGTTCTTCATGCTGGAGGTCGACAATGCCGGCAACCGCTTCCGCAAGGCGGGCAGCCAGGGCTTTCCGCAGAGCCGCTTCGGCGGCGGCTGCCCGAAACTGCCTGTCCATGCTGCCTTTGCCCAGCCCGGCCAGATCTTCGTCGAGGCGGTGGAAATGCCCGATGGCGCCGAGTTCCTGTGCGTCGCCCGCACGCTCGAAGGGCCGCAGGGCGCGTTTGCGGAACGCCCGCGCCGCACGGCACTTCTGCTGGGCTGCGACATCGGCTTTCGCGACGAGATCGTCTACGGCGCGGCACTGCCGGGTGTGGCTGCCGCCGCAAAGCCTGGACAGGGAACCAATCCGGCTACACCGATAGGCCCCGCCTGCCGGCTCTGTGAACGCATCGGCTGCCTCGCCCGCGCCGAGCCGCCGGTCACGCGCCCGCTCGGCCTCGATGAGATGGTGACCGGACTGAGCGCCTTCGATTTTCAGTGAGACGTCGCAGACACCTTGCCGTCTTTGCCACAATTGTCGCCGTCCGGTGGATCACGCCCGGCTGCTGCCTTTGCGTTACGCGTCTGAGGCACGTCCTTGTCGTCCGTTGCGCATTGTGCCGCCCCAGTGCATGTCGCGCAAAAGTGCGCAGCGGTTTTGCGACAACGACATGCACAAAACAAGAAGCTAAAGCGCGTCGCATGAATCCGTTCAAACCCGACACGCTTTAGAAATCGCCGACAGTCGCGCCCATGACCGATACCGCATCATCGCCGATGGCCGTTTCGCCTGTTGTCTCGCCGCAGGGCGAGCGCATCGGCTTCCTCCTGGTGTTCCTGTCGGCTCTGATGTGGAGTTTCGGCGGCGCCATCGCCCGCTTCATCGACGCCGGCGACAGTTGGACCGTGGTGTTCTGGCGCTCGGTCTGGGCCGCCGCCTTCCTGGTCTGCTTCATGATCTGGCGCGACGGCTGGCGCTGCACGCTGAAATTGTTTCGCGACATGGGCCTGCCCGGCCTTGCCGTGGCCTTCTGCTTCGCCACCGCCTCGACCTCTTTCGTCGTGGCGCTTGCCTATACTTCCGTCGCCAACATCCTCTTGATGCAGGCCGGCGTGCCACTGCTGGCGGCGTTGTTGGCCTGGGCGCTGTTTCGTGAAAGAGTCGCCATGGCGACCTGGGTGGCGATTGGCGCGGTCATTGCCGGCGTCGCCGTCATGGTGTCGGAATCCCTCGACGGCGCCGTCTCGCCCATCGGCGACGGATTGGCCCTGCTCATCGCCGTCATGTTTTCGATCGCCACCGTCATCACGCGCCGCTTTGCCCATGTGCGCATGACGCCGGCGACCTGCCTCGGCACGATGCTCGCCGCCGCATTCGCGGCGTCACAGGCATCGGAATTTGCCGTTTCCAGCCGCGACATGGGCTTCCTCTTTGCCTTCGGCGTTGTCAACCTGGGTCTTGGCCTTGCCTTCTTCGCCACCGGCGCCCGGCTCGTTCCGGCGGCAATCGCCGCCCTGCTCGGCACATTCGAGCCGATCCTCGGACCGATCTGGGTCTGGCTCATCCACTCCGAGGTGCCATCGGCGCGCACCATTGTCGGTGGCGCTGTCGTGGTCACGGCGCTGCTCGTCCATATCGGGCTCGAATTCAAGCGTCAGGCGCGGCCCGTGCGGCCAGGCGTCACTGGCATGCCATCACCTAACTGATGCAGCGCACCCGCCAAAGCGAGATGAGCCATTGACAACGCGGCGGCCGCGCGGGCAGGCTGCAAATACGGCAACAACAAGACAGGCGTATCTTGCCAAGTCTCTCCGTCGGCCCGATCAAGACCGGAGCGCATCGTTGTATTTCTGCCCGCGCAGCGGCGAAAGCTTCTGACGACGACGGAGCGCCTTCCCGACCGCAAAGGAAACACCGGGCTCCGCCAGCATCGCCCCGCCATGGTGCCGGCAATTCGCGCTTGTTGCTTCCTGGAAAGCTCAATAATCTGAAGCAAATGCCGGCCGCGCGGACGCTGCCGGGTACAATCACCAAAGGAGAATGGCATGATCCGCAAAGCGCTCTGGCTTTCGGCGACTTCGGCATTGTTGGCTCTGCTCGCGTCCGGCGCTCATGCCCAGGACCGCGTCGTCAACGTCTTCAACTGGTCGGACTATATCGACAGTTCGATCATTGACGACTTCACCAAGGAGACCGGTATCAAGGTCGTCTACGACACTTATGATTCCAACGAAATTCTCGAAACCAAGCTGCTTGCCGGTGGCAGCGGCTACGATGTCGTGGTGCCGACGGCAAGCCCGTTCCTGGCCCGTCAGATACAGGCCGGGGTTTACCAGAAACTGGACAAGTCGAAGCTGCCCAACCTTTCCAATATGTGGGGTGAGGTGGCGGACCGGGTTGCGAAGTTCGACCCCGGCAACGAATACTCGGTCAACTATATGTGGGGTACGACCGGCATTGGCTACAACACCAAGAAGGTGAAGGAAGCCCTTGGTATCGATACGATCGATAGTTGGGACGCGGTTTTGAAGCCGGAGAATATCGCCAAGCTCGCGGGTTGCGGCGTGTACTTCCTGGATTCGCCGACGGACATTGTTCCGACCGCGCTGAATTATCTTGGTCTCAAGCCCGACTCGACCTCTCCCGATGACATTGCCAAGGCCACGGACCTGTTGCTGAGCATTCGGCCGTCGATCCGCAAATTCCACTCGTCGGACTACATCAACGCGCTCGCCAATGGCGACATCTGTGTGGCGGTCGGGTTTTCCGGCGACCTCTTCCAGGCCCGCGATCGTGCGACGGAAGCGAACAAGGGGGTCGAAATCGCCTACGCCATCCCCAAGGAAGGCGCGGAGATGTGGTTCGATCAGATGGCGATCCCGGCCGATGCGCCGCATGTCGCCGAGGCGCACGAATTCATCAACTACATGATGAAACCCGAAGTGATCGCCAAATCCACCAACTACGTTTTCTACGCCAATGGCAACAAGGCCTCGCAGCCGCTCGTCAGCAAGGAAATCCTTGATGACCCGGGCGTTTATCCAACCGATGCGGTGCTGGCCAAACTGTTCACCGTGGGTCCATACGATCCCAAGACGCAACGTCTCGTCACCAGGTCGTGGACCAAGGTCATTACGGGACAATAGTAATCTGACGCGGCCCCGGCGGCTGGCTGCCGGGGTCGAATTCTTCAGGGGCAAGATAAGAGACGGAGTGGGACATGAAATCGCTTGGCAGTATCCGCAGGGATTTCGCGCCCTGGAACGACCCCAACGCCAAGCCCTACATCCAATTCGAAAACGTCACCAAGAGGTTCGGTGACTTCACCGCCGTCAACAATCTGTCGCTGACCATCTTCGAGCGCGAGTTCTTCGCCCTGCTCGGCGCGTCCGGTTGCGGCAAGTCGACCTTGCTCAGAATGCTCGCCGGTTTCGAGGAGCCGTCCGCAGGCCGTATCCTGCTCGATGGCCAGGATTTGCGTGGCATCCCACCCTACCGGCGGCCGGTCAACATGATGTTCCAGTCCTACGCCCTGTTCCCGCACATGACTGTCGAGAACAACATTGCCTTCGGCCTCAAGCAGGACGGCATGGCCAAGTCCGATATCGAAAAGCGCGTCGCCGAGATGCTGAAGCTGGTCAAGCTCGAGCAGTTCGCCAAGCGCAAGCCGCACCAACTGTCCGGCGGCCAGCGCCAGCGCGTCGCGCTTGCCCGCTCGGTCGCCAAGCGGCCGAAGGTTCTGCTGCTCGACGAGCCGCTTGGCGCGCTGGACAAGAAGCTGCGCGAGGAGACGCAGTTCGAACTGATGGACCTGCAGCAGGAACTTGGCTTGACCTTCGTCGTCGTCACCCACGACCAGGAAGAGGCAATGACCATGGCCGACCGCATCGCCATCATGGACAAGGGCGAGGTGATGCAGGTGGCGACGCCGGCGGAAGTCTACGAGGCGCCTGGCTCCCGTTTCGTCGCCGGCTTTGTCGGCAACGTCAACATGTTCGAAGGCAAGGTCGCGCGTGGCGAGGCGGGTGCCGCAAGCATCGATGCCGGCAACGGCATTACCATCCGCACCGAGAACGCCGGCGATGCCGCCGCTGGCGCCACTGTCGCCTTCGCCATCAGGCCGGAGAAGATCAAGGTATCGTCGAAGAAGCCGGCCGATGCCGTCAACGCCATCGAGGGCGAGGTCTACGACATCGCCTATCTCGGCGACATGACTGTCTATCACATCAAGCTCGACGACGGCCATGTGGTGCGCGCGAGCGCGATGAACGCGGCCCGCATCACCGAGGATCCACTGACCTGGAACGACCGGGCCTGGGTTTCATTCCGGCCGGATGCCGGCGTCGTTCTGACACGGTAGGGGGCGGTCATGTCGAACGCCGTAACCGCCGTATCGGCCTCTCCGGCAGCCAATGACGGCAAATCCGTTCCGGCGAGGCTGGGGGAGGCCTTCGTTGGCCGCCTGGTCATCATCATCCCCTATCTCTGGCTGCTGTTCTTTTTCCTCGTCCCCTTCATCATCGTCTTCAAGATTTCGCTGTCGCAGACGGCGATTGCCATGCCGCCCTACACGCCCGTGCTCGATTTCAGGGACGGCATCTCCGGGTTCTTCGCTGGATTTGGCGAGCTCAATTTCGACAATTACGCCTGGTTGACGCAGGACGCGCTCTACGTCAACGCCTATGTATCGAGCGTCATCATTGCCGCCATCTCGACGCTGCTGACCTTGCTGGTCGGCTATCCCATCGCCTATGGCATGGCGCGTGCGCCGGCGGCGATCCGCCCGACGCTGCTGATGCTGGTGATCCTGCCGTTCTGGACCTCGTTCCTGATCCGGGTCTACGCCTGGATCGGTATCCTCAAGCCCGAGGGGCTGCTCAACCAGTTGCTGCTGTCCACCGGCATCATCAGCCAGCCGCTGATCATCCTCAACACCTACACGGCGATCTTCATCGGCATCGTCTATTCCTACCTGCCGTTCATGGTGCTACCGCTCTATTCCGCCCTTGAGAAAATGGATCATTCGCTGATCGAGGCGGCCAAGGATCTCGGCTGCCCGCCGACCAGCGCCTTCTGGAAGATCACTTTCCCGCTGTCGCTGCCAGGCGTCATCGCCGGTTGCCTTCTGGTGTTCATTCCCGCCGTCGGCGAGTTCGTCATCCCCGACCTGCTCGGCGGATCGCAGACGCTGATGATCGGCAAGACGCTGTGGAACGAGTTCTTCGCCAATCGCGACTGGCCGGTGTCGTCGGCCGTCGCCGTCATCCTGCTGTTGCTGCTGATCGTGCCGATCATGCTCTTCCAGCGGGCCCAGGCGCGCGCCCAGGAACAGGATCGGTAAACCCATGAACGCCACCTGGAGCCGCTTCAACATCACCTCGATCGTGCTGGGTTTTGCCTTTCTTTACCTGCCGATCGTCCTGCTCATCGTCTTTTCGTTCAACGAGTCGAAACTGGTCACCGTCTGGGGCGGCTTCTCGACCAAATGGTACGTCTCGCTGTTTCACAATCAGGGCCTGATGGACGCTGCCTGGGTGACGGTGCGTGTCGGCGTCATTTCGGCAACGGTGGCGACCGTGCTCGGGACGCTGGCGGCGCTCACCCTGACACGCTACACGCGTTTCAGGGGCCGGGTGCTGTTTTCCGGCATGGTCTTTGCGCCGCTGGTCATGCCGGAAGTCATCACCGGCCTGTCGCTGCTGCTGCTCTTCGTGGCTGTCGGTCTCGACCGCGGCTTTCTCACCGTTACCCTTGCCCACATCACATTGACCATGTGCTTCGTAGCCGTTGTCGTGCAGTCGCGCCTGGTCACCTTCGACCGCTCGCTGGAAGAGGCCGCGATGGATCTGGGCGCGCCGCCGGTAAAAACCTTCTTCCAGATCACGCTGCCCGTCATCATGCCGGCGATCGTGTCCGGCTGGATGCTGGCGTTCACATTGTCGCTCGACGACCTCGTCATCGCCAGCTTCACCTCCGGGCCGGGCGCCACCACGCTGCCGATGAAGATCTACAGTCAGGTCCGCCTCGGCGTGACGCCTGAGATCAACGCCGCCTGCACCATTTTGATCGCGGTCGTCGCGGTCGGCGTCATCGCCGCGTCGGTCGTCAACAAGCGCCGCGAGGTGCAACGGCAACTTGACGAGCAGGCCGCGCAACGCGGCTGAAAATGGGCCGCCACCTTCAGGCGGCCTATTCTCCTGAAACGCCGCGGCTTATCGGCGAGATGAACGGCGTGCTCCAGGTGCCGCCGACGAAGAATGACGACTGGCTGGGGCCTTGGCCGTTTGTCTGCGTCGTCGCCTGGTCTGGCTGGATGATGCCGCCGGAGAGAGCCAACCCGCGTCCGGCATAGGTTGCGATGCCGGAAAGCCAGAGCTTGTATTTCGCCGAATTGGCCTCGGCCTTGTCGATCTTCGCCACGCCGTTCGAAATGCTCGCCTTGAGTTCGGCTCCGTCGATAGGCAGCGTTCCGTCGGAGACATCGTCGAGCGCGAAGAACCCGCCCTGTTCGGTGTGTTTGAGAAATGCCGGCAGATTGAGCTTGCTCAGCGCGCCCTGACCGAATGTTGCCGAGACCGAGCCGTCGGCATTCTCGAAAATGGAATCCCAGGTTCTGCCTGGCCCCTTGAGGATGACGGAGACGGTCCCCGTCCCGATCGGCACCAGTCGCGTCATTCCGGCCGCGGTGGCGAACGCGCCGCCGTCGATATCAGAGGCAAGCAGCCTGATCTCGACCTGCGTCCCTTCCGGCTTGCGATCGAAACGAAGACTGCTCTGGATGTTGCCGCCAAAGGCCGATGCATCGGAAATGTCGAAGACGGCAAGACCGTTCTTGACCTGGGCGGTGGCGGCGACATCGGCAAGCTGGATGGCGCCCGCGGTGGCGTGGGCGGCCGACAGCCTGAGATCGAGATTGACCCGGTCGGCGAAGCTCGTGTCGATTTCGGCGGGGCCGGTTCCGCCAGTGGGCGTCAAGGGGGTGAAGGCGGAGAGAAACGACCACAGATCAAGCGTGTCGAAGGCAAGCGTCCCGGCGATCACCGGCCGCGCCTCGCCGAAGGAGAGGTCCAGGGCGCCCATTCCCGGATTGTTGTCGAGCGCAAGCGCGGTGTTTTCCAGTTTGACGCGGCCGGCGGTTGCCGTGACCTTGCTCGAAACGGAAATCGAGCCGATTGCCGCACCCGGCGCGATGCCGGCCTGCGACCATTCGAGCACCCGCCTGAGCGAAGGCGCGGCAAATTTCGCCTGGCCGTCGAAAAAGGCATTTTCGAACATGCTGGCCACGCCGTCGAAGGAAAAACTGGCAGGGGCCGCCTTGAACGAAAGCGTGATCGGCGCCGCGCCCCCCGCAAACAGCACCAGCGGGTTCGGCGATGCGGCATCGATGGCGATACTTTCGCCGCGCCAGATCCCGGTCGCCGACAGCGTCGCATTGCTGTTCATCGCGGCCCAGTTCGCTTGACCGGTCAGGCTGCTCAGGATCTCGGTGTCCTTGCCGCCGACCGAGGTCACCATGCGGCCGTCCCTGAATTCCACGGTGCCGAACGGATCCGTCGGCAGCTTGCTCAGATCGGGCTTCGCCGGATCGGCGCTGATCACGGCGCGAGCCGTGTCGATGGAGCGCGTTATGCGCCCGCCCGAGGGTATGGCGGGCAGAAAAAGCCCATTTGCGGCGCGCTGAACCCGGATCGTCGGCCGCACCAGCCGCGCCGTCGAAAACACCACGTCGCCACGCAGCGCCGCCATGGCGGAGAGATCGACCTCGACCCGTTCGGCTTCGATCACCGGCGGCGCGTCGGTTTCCGTCCACTGTGAGAGCGTCACATCGGACAGGATGGCGCGGAAATTCGGCCAGACTTCGATCCGCGGTGCGCCGTCGATGGTGACCCTGAAACCGCTCCACGCGCTCATTTCCCAGGCGATGCGGTCGCGCACGATGCGGGTCGAGGCGACGAGCGGCAGGGCGGCGACGACCAGCGCGATGACGAGGACGGCAACGCCGATCACCCATATTCCGCGCCGGATCAAAGGTGATGCCATATCGCCCCGGTTGCTTCCATTCCGACAAAATCGCTCGATGGGTGTAACCCCAGTCGTCACTACGACTTAGGGCTGACGCATTTCAAGTCTTTATGGCCCGGCGATGGCATTTGCGCACATCCATCGCGGCCGGCTTAACAAAATCTTGCTCTGCTGCGCTGCGATATGCATAAGCGACGGTGACCGTGGAGGAACGATCATGGCCGCCGAAACACCACTCTGGACCCCGACGCAAGACCAGATCGACTCCGCCCCGATGACTGCCTTCATGAAGGCCGCCGAGGCGAAAACCGGCGGCATGTTTTCCTCGTATGCCGACCTCCATCGCTGGTCGGTCGACGATCGCGGGGCGTTCTGGGACTTGGTCTGGGATTTTTGTGGGATCCTGGGCGACAAGGGGACCGGCGAGGGCGTCGGTGAACGCGTCCTTGTCGATGGCGAAAAGATGCCCGGCGCCGCCTTCTTCCCCGACGCGAAGCTGAACTTCGCCGAGAACCTCCTCAAGAAGACCGGCTCTGGAACGGCCATCGTCTTTCGCGGCGAGGACAAGGTCGAGCGGCGACTGTCCTGGAATGAGCTCCACGCGCTGACCTCGCGCCTGCAGCAGCTTTTCCTGTCGCTTGGGGTGAAAGAGGGCGACCGGATCGCCGCCATGATGCCCAACATGCCGGAGACCGTCGCCGCCATGCTGGCGGCCGCCTCTATCGGTGCCGTCTGGTCGTCCTGCTCTCCCGATTTCGGCGAGCAGGGCGTGCTGGACCGGTTCGGCCAGATCGCGCCCGTCGTCTTCATCGCCCCGGACGGCTATTGGTACAATGGCAAGGCGATCGAGGTCGCCGACAAGGTCGCCACCGTGGCGACAAAGCTTCCCACCGTCCGCAAGATCCTCATCGTCGACTATCTCGGCACCTCGGCCGACGTGGCAGTGACAATCGATAAGGCAGCGGCGCTGGAAGAGGCGCTTTCTCCGTTTGCCGCCAAGCCCGTCGCCTTCGAACGGCTGCCGTTCGCGCACCCGCTCTACATTCTGTTTTCCTCGGGCACGACCGGCATTCCCAAATGCATTGTCCATTCGGCTGGCGGAACGCTGATCCAGCACGTCAAGGAAGAACGGCTTCACGCCGGTTTGCTCGATGGCGACCGCTTCTTCTACTTCACCACATGCGGCTGGATGATGTGGAACTGGCTGGTATCAGGCCTGGCGTCGGGCGCGACGCTGCTGCTCTATGACGGCTCGCCCTTCTACCCCGACGGCAACGCACTGTTCGATTTCGCCGATGCCGAGAAGATGACTTATTTCGGCACCTCGGCCAAATTCATCGATTCCGTGCGCAAGGCCGGCCTCAAGCCGATCAACACGCACGATCTTTCCACCGTGCGCACGGTCTCCTCCACCGGCTCGCCGCTGTCGCCGGAGGATTTCCGCTTCGTCTATGACGGTATCAAGAAGGACGTGCACCTCGCTTCGATCTCCGGCGGCACCGACATCGTCTCCTGCTTCGTGCTCGGCGTGCCGACGCAGCCGGTCTGGACCGGCGAGATCCAGGGACCCGGTCTCGGCCTCGCCGTCGACGTCTGGGACGACGACGGTCACCCGCTCCGCCAGGAGAAGGGTGAACTCGTCTGCACGAAGGCGTTTCCGGCGATGCCGATCGGCTTCTGGAACGATCCCGATGGCAAAAAATACCACGCGGCCTATTTCGAGCGCTTCGACAATGTCTGGTGCCATGGCGACTTCGCCGAATGGACCTCGCATGGCGGACTGATCATCCATGGCCGCTCCGACGCGACGCTCAATCCGGGTGGTGTGAGGATCGGCACGGCGGAGATCTACAACCAGGTGGAGCAGATGCCGGAAATCTTGGAGGCGCTGTGCATCGGCCAGGATTTCGACAATGACGTGCGCGTCGTGCTGTTCGTGCGGCTGGCCGCGGGCGTCGAGCTTGACGCCGAACTGGAAAAACGCATCCGCGCGAAAATCCGCTCCGGTGCCAGTCCCCGTCACGTGCCAGCCAAAATCGTCGCCGTCAGCGATATTCCACGCACCAAGTCGGGCAAGATCACCGAGCTCGCGGTGCGCGATATGGTGCACGGTCGGACCATCAAGAACAAGGAGGCGCTGGCCAATCCCGAGGCGCTCGAACTGTTCCGCGACCTGCCGGAGCTGGCCGACTGAACATGGTTAACGAGTTATCTCGCTCGAATTTACCTAGATTTCATGAGTGGTACACATTGGTAAATTTTCCGGCGCGCCGGTAAGGATTTGTTAAGGGCCGGCATTGATAGTCGTGCGTAACTTGAGGGAGAAATCCCGTTCCTCGAAATCCCCAGAGGATCTGAATTCGCTCAAGCCCCGTTGTGACAGCAATCTCATTACTAAAGGCGTCCCGTGGGACGCCTTTCTTTTATTCTATTCGGCCAGCACGCGCGTCGATGGAAAAGCGATCTCGACGAGGGTGCCTTCGCCGGGCGTCGAGTTGATGGTGAAGCGGGCCCGGTTCGCCTCGACCATGGCCTTGGTCAGCGGCAGCCCGAGACCAGTGCCGTCACCGCGTCCGCGCTTCAGCGCATTGATCTGCTTGAACGGCTTCAGCGCCTGCTCGATCTCCGACTGGCTCATGCCGATGCCGGTGTCGCGAACGCGCATGACGACATCGCCCGAAGCCTCGTAGGCGGTCGAAACGATGACCTGGCCGCCGGCCTGAGTGTAGCGAATGGCATTCGACAGGATGTTCAGCGCGATCTGGCGCACGCTGCGCAGGTCGGCCACCACTTCCGGCAGCCGCGATGCGAAGCTGGAGCGGATGATGACACGTTCGCGGTTGGCCTGCGGCTGCATCATCGCCACCGTTTCGGCGAGCGTGTCGTTGAGCGACACCGCCTCGTAGGCCATCTCCTGCTGACCGGCCTCGATCTTCGAAATGTCGAGCAGATCGTTGACCAGGTCGAGCACGTGGTTGCCCGACCGGTTGATGTCGCGCAGATAGTCGCGGTAGCGATCATTGGCGACCGGCCCGAATTTCTCATCCACCATCAACTCGGAAAAGCCGATGATGGCGTTGAGCGGTGTGCGGATCTCGTGACTGATGCGGGCGAGGAAGTCGGTTTTCTGCGAGGAAGCGCGCTCGGCCACCGCGCGCGCCTGGGTCAGATCCTCTTCGGCCCGCTTCCATTGCGTTATGTCGCGCACCACCGCGCAGAAGCCGCTGTCATTGGGCAGCCTGCCGATGGTCATGAACAGCGGGATGAAGCGCCCTTGCGCCTCGCGTCCGATCACCTCGCGGCCGTCATTGAGCACGCTTGCCACGCCGGGTTCGGACAGTCCGTCGAGATAGTCCCGCGCCGCGCGCTGGCTTTCGATGGCAAACAGCGAGACGAAAGACTTGCCGGTCACCTCGTCGCTGTCGAAGCCGAACAGTGCTTCAGCCGGACGGCTGATCGAGCGGATCGTTCCGTCGCGGCCAATCAGCACGACGCCGTCGGTCGCGGTGTCGATGATGGTGCGCATCTCGGCGATGCGTGCCTTGAGCTCGGGGATGTCGGGCTGCGTCTGCTCGTCCGCAGCACCGTGCAGGGCCGCCGGCGGTGCATCGTCGTCGCCGGAACGGCGCACGACCAGCATCAGCGCCTTGCCGGTACGCCACGGAACCGCGCGCAAAAGAGCCTCGATCGGAAACTCCTGGCCGTCACGTGTCTTCAACCGCAGCGCGTGATCGGTGCCGTCGGAGGCGCTGTCGTCGTAAGGATCGGCAAACAGCGCGCCGAGGCCGCCTGCCTCCTCCAGATCGTCGAGCGTGTCATAGCCGGTCAGGCCGAGGAATTCCTCATTGGCGTAGTGAAGGTCGTCGCCGGAATGGATGAGGAGCGGCACCGGCAGCTTGCCGAGGATCGAAATATCCGGAGCCTTGTCGTCTCCGGCGAAAAAAGCCGACGGTACAAACCCTTCCAGCTTGAGTGGCGGCACCTGGAGACGTGGCCGCCCGACGGGTGCCGGCTCCACGTCATCGGTATTCGCGATGTCATCGGTTGACGGACGGGTTTCCTCGCTATCGGCGCGCGCCCAGTCCTCGCTGTCTTCCGCATCGCGGAAATCGTCCGCGATCATGCTGTCGTCGTCTTCGGTGGTCTCAGCACGCCGCGGCGCTTCGCTGGCGCTCGATCGGCTGTCCGTGCCGGTAGGTTGGGCGATCTCCTGCGCTTCAGCCTTGTCCGGTTCCGAGCGAGGTGCGTCATCGCTGTTGTCGGCTACATGGTCCCGGTCGGCGTAGTTAAGCAGCGAGCCCGTGATGTTGGACACGGCTGATGGTCCCGGCTGCTCCTGGACAGCCTCCGGCTGTTCCTGCACGGCCGCGTCCGGCTGCTTGCCGTCGAGTCTTGCGATATCCTTCTCGTCTTCGCTATTGGTTTCGGCCGGTTCCGCCACCAGTTCCGCCGGCTTTTCGACATCGGCTCGCTCGACCGGGACATTCTCCTTCCTAAGCCGCTCGCCGATCTCGCGGAATGCACTGCGCTCCAGCGTCGACAGGCCCTTGTCGTTGGCGGGCTGCCTGTGCTCCGCCAGCCGGATCACCTTGTCGGCAAAGCGACGTTCCGGCTTTGGCACAATGGTCAGCGCCGGCACCTCGCCCTTGAACGGATCGGTTTCCTTCGGTGCTTCGGGCACAGTCTCCGTGATCTCAGGCCCGGTGATCTCAGGTCCGGCGGCTGCCGGCGCCTGGTCATTGGGGACAAGCGCCATCCCGATCGCTTCCGGATCGACCGCCGCATCGCCGGTGCGGGCGACGCCGAAACCGCGGAAGCCTTCGAAGGCGCGGCTGCGGCCATAGACGGGCAGCGCCGCCAGGTCGACGGGTATTTTGAGATCGGTGCCGGCAACCGGCCACAGCACCGAACGGCCGGACCAGGTGTCGCGCCGCTCGAGCAGGCCGGCGATCTCGCCGGATGCATCGAGGCCAAAGGCGGCCGCGACGTCCCTGAAGCGCCGGCCGATCACGTCGGCGGCGGGCTTGCCGACGATCTCGGCGAATTCGGGTGAAAGGGCACTGAACTTGCCCTCGGCGTCGGTGCGCCAGACGAAGCGCAGCGGCGCCGCGGCGCGGTCGATGGTTCGCGTGGGGGGCTCGGCCGGGTAGGCGGGTTCGGCGATGTCTCGCGCGCTGCCTTGTGCTGGAATATCCGCCCCGGCGGGTGCTTCGCTAAGCAAAGGGGCTTCCGGCCTTACCGGCTCGCGCGTCTCATCCTCACTGGCGCTGAAGTACCAATGGTCATGCTGCGCCGGCGTTCCGCCGGGCGCCGGGCGAGCGCTATCGGCGGTTTGCGGGCTTCGTTCGGTTGCATTTGCAATGTCATGCTCAGCCGATGCCGCTTCGACAATCGGCGGTACGGCGTCCGTCGCCGTATCGGCGCCGGCTTCCGTCTCCACCGGGCCCCCGTCGCCAAGAGCTTCGCTATCGAGCCTGTCCTCGTCGATCACCACCAGCAGGTGCCGCTCATCCGTCAGCCGGGCGAGGCCGGCCGGATAGGAGGTGGCGCCGCCTGGAACGAGGCGCTTGACGATGCGCTCGCTCTCATTCGTTACATCGGCCACGAGTGCTGCCAGCGTCTCGGGCAGGATGCCAAGCGCCGAAAAACCATCCGAAGCTGCCTCGATACCGCCCTTGGCGTCGACAAAGGCGATGAAGTGACCGTCCTCGGTAAAGCCGCTGATCGCCCGATCGGCAATCTCGGCGGCGTTGCGCGAGCCGGCTTGCGCTGCCGGCACTGCCAGCATGATCGCATTCTCGCCATCCGGCATGGTGATAGCGGTGGCCAGGAAGCCAATCGCGCGGCTGGTCAGGCCGGTGGCCAGCCGAACCGTGATGGCGCGGTCGCGGCCGATCTCCGGAAAACCGCTTGTCGCCATGATCTGGCGCCTGGCGATCATCGGCAACCCTGCCGAGCTGCCGATGATCGCCTCGATGTCCGGGTAGCCGAACACGGCCGCTCCTGGTCCGTTGGCCCAGATCACCTGTTCGAGGTCGGCCGGCAGAACGGCGATCGCGTCGCCGGCGGCAAAGCGCTGGCGGACCGCGTCAAGCACAGCGACGTCGAGAAAGGAGTAGTTTTCGGACGGCATGCGGCTAGTGAACCCTCTGGGCAACCCTCTCGATCGGGCAATTTTGAGTTAACGCTTTGTTAATAAAAGCCGACGGCGCGAAGGTCTACAAGCCATTGCGTGCAGCGGTCGGAATCTCTGGGCGTTTGGTTAACGCCGCTTAAGATTTTATGGTGCGCTGCAACAAAGATGTTGCAATGCACAAAATTTGCCTTTATATTGCCATCATACATGAACGAGACGGCTTTCCTTCAAAGCCGCTGCCACCACAAGGATGGAAAATGTCCAGGACCAAAACTGCCGAGACGATCGAAAACGTTGAATTCCCGAGCTTCGACGCTTCCAAGGCCACCGACCAGATCCGCGCTTTCGCCGAAAAGGGCGTTGAGCAGTCGAAAGAGGCCTATGCCAAGCTGAAGACCGGCGCCGAGGAGACCCAGAAGGCTCTGGAGTCGACCTTCGAGACCGCCAAGACCGTTTCCAGCGACCTGTCGCTCAAGACCATCGCTGCTTTGCGTGCCAATGCCGAAGCCGGCTTCTCGCATCTCGAGGCTCTGATCGGCGCGAAGTCGCTGTCGGAAGTCGTCGAGCTGCAGACCGCATTCCTGCGCAAGCACGTCGAAATGACCGTCGAGCAGGCCAAGGATTTCCAGACCGTCGCCTCCAAGGCTGCCGAGGACGTCTCCAAGCCGATCAAGACCGCCTTCGAGAAGGCCGTAAAGGACATCAAGGCCGCCTAATATTTGCGCACAACGCGAAGATGCATCAAAACGTCGCATTTCGTCAGACAAATAGATATGCGATAGAATTGGTGAAAATGAATACCCGGCGGGTGGAACCTCCTCCCTCTGCTCTCCGGGGTGACCAGCCAGCACCTCCTCCCGCTGGCTCGTAACAGGAAAAGGCCGGCACCTCCTCCCGCCGGCCTTTTTCTTTGCCCGGCGGAAGGTTGCGAAACGATGGTTCGCTACAGCGCCACACGTCCTTGGAGGCGCAAAGGCCGCTGTAGAACCTTGGGTTTGCGCATGATCCCGGCGAAAACCGGTTCTGATTTTCAGGGCGATGCGCTGCCAAAAGTCTTGAATTAAACTCCGATAGCCCGTATGGACGCATCGCCGAGCGACAGAGCGCATCCTGGAGAATGAGCCTCGATCCCGCTCAGGCAAACGTGCCGTTGTAGCTCAGATGGTTAGAGCGCCGGATTGTGGATCCGGAGGTCGCTGGTTCGATCCCAGCCAACGGTACCATCGGCTTCCTCGCCTTCCGTGATCGTCAATGTGGCCTTGGCCTTGCGGGTTTCACTCCATGAGGAGCAAACTATTTCCTTGTCGGAAAGCGGCAGCGAAGCTCTGACAGGTCTCAATCGTCTCCGGCGTCTGTCTTCCATGTTGAGGATTCGGTTTCTTAGAAGTAAACCCGTTGGGCTTGCCTTATGAACCGGAACCGCTGACCCTCTCCGCGCATTTCGATGGATCGTGAACAAATCCACTTTCAATAGTGCTCCGGGCAGGCCCCAGGCAGGCTGGACAATCAAGCTGGGCGATTCTCCCGTCATCGGCACGGCGATCCACAGCGGCTCCGACATCGGGCGCGCCTGCCAATCGCTCATGTGCATCCCTGATCCTGACCGGCTGCGGGAGGAGGACCCCTTCACCGAGCACTTTATCGCCGATTTCCCAACCCAGATCGTCGTTCATCGATCGCGCTTTCAAGTCGATCTGAACCGCGCGCGCGACGCTGCCATCTATCGGTCGCCGGACCAGTCCTGGGGCCTGAACGTATGGCGAGAGCCGCCGGCTGAAGACATTGTGAACGAATCTGCTGCCTTTCACGACGCGTTCTACGGCGAGCTCAGGCGTGTCCTGACCGATGTCGAGAAGCGCCATGGCCGGTTCGTCCTTGTCGACGTCCACAGCTATAATCACCGGCGCGAAGGGCCGAAAGCAGTGCCCGCGTCGCAAGATGTCGCGCCCGACATCAATATCGGCACATTCTCCATGGACCGCGCGCGCTGGGCGCCGGTGGTCGACGCCTTCATGGAGACATTGCGCGGCCAGCGTCTCAATGGCGAGCCGATCGACATACGCGAGAATGTATCGTTCCAGGGCAAGGGCGAACAGACCCGTTTCGTCCACGCCAATTTCCCCGAAACCGGCTGTGCCATCGCGGTCGAGTTCAAGAAGATTTTCATGGACGAATGGAGCGGCAACCCCGACTGGGCGGCAATCGAACGGCTGCGCGCCATGCTGGCGTCCACGGTGCCGGTTCTTGAGGCCGCGCTGCGAGGCATGACATGAAGCCGAAGCTCGTCGAGGTTATGTCTCCGCTGGCGCAGATCGAAGCGGACCTGGATGCGCTTTTGCGGGACGGCAAGCCGATCCGCCGCGAGTTCGGCGACGGCAACCGTTTGCACATCGATCGGCCGCTGCCCTTTCTCTGCGTCCATGTCGGGTCGCACCAGGATGCGGCATTCCAAATTGTTTCCGCCAACGCGTCCTATCTGATCGTGGCCGATACTGGCTTCGCCGGTGAGGTCGCGCGGCTGGTGGCGCGAAGGATGCGCGATCATTGCGGCGCATTCCTCGTGCTCGACATCGGCGAGTTGGCCGAAGACCGGTTTCTGACCGAGGACGTGCCGTTCCTGCCGCCTTTCGAGATTGCACTGGCCAGCGGCAAAACGGCGGCGGAGAAGGCGGCGCTCAAGCGCTTCGCCACTGCTGCGTCCGGACGCGAAGCAAAATACCGCACGCCTCGCGTCGACGAACTCAATCCCGCGACACGTGCCGAAGCACGGCTCACGGATTATCTCGGCGATGTCGCTGAACTGACGGTGCGCTTCGCGCCGATCTACAAGGTACCTGGCAGCGAGCGTGTCTATCCTGAATTGCGCGACCTTGTCGTCGCCAACATGGTGGATTCTGGACTTCAGGCCGTCAGCGCTTTCCTAAAGGCATCAAGGCTGGAACAGCCGGCAACCCATCGCTCACTGGGTCGCCGCGCCTATATCGACGCTGTCGTGCGCGCCGACCGGGCGGTCGACAACGTCGCGTCGACATTCGACTTTCTGCTTGCCGTCACACCGATCAACGCCGAACCAGCCTGGCTGGAATTCCAGGCCGGCGGCTTCGAGCGTATGCCCGCACTGCTCTACAGGCCGCTCGAGTTCGAGGTTGCCGCCCAGAAGCGGAAGCTCTATTCGGTCTCTCTCGATCATCTGGAAGATACGCTCCTGACCAAGCTGCTCTCTGAAAGGCAGCAGGAACTCGATCTCCAACTGTCGATGCTCGCGGCACGCGAAACGCCTCGCTTCCTCGAATTCGGACGAGCACTCCATGGCAGCGTCGAGCCAAGCCTGGCGGCGAGGGCACACACCATTCTCGAAAAGGTGCCCCGCGTTGCGTCGGCCGCCCGGCAGAAGGGCCTGGGCGCCGACGCCGTTGCCGCGGCCGCGCGGGACATGATCGCCGGATACCGGGCAGCCTATCCGGAATTCGATGCTTCCGTGGAGATCCGCGGCGACCTGCCGGCCGGCCTCCTCGTCTCTCGAAACCGGCTGCTGGTTTCGCGCGATACCAACCTTCCACCAGAGCGTCTGACTGCGCTGCTCAGTCACGAGATCGGTGTTCATCTGCTGACCTATTTCAATGGCGATGCGCAGGGGCTCTCCATCTTCCGCAACGGGCTTGCGGGCTATGAGGGCATGCAGGAGGGGCTGGCCGTGCTGGCGGAGTATCTGGTCGGCGGCATGACCGCGGCGCGCTTGCGGCTGATCGCGGCCAGGGTCATCGCCTGTCAGGCGATGCTCGCCGGCGCGACGTTCGAGGAAACCTTCCACGTTCTTCATAGGGATTTCGGTCTCGATGATCGCAGCGCCTTCAACGTCGTGCTGCGTGTCTTTCGCGGCGGTGGCCTTGCAAAAGACGCCATCTATCTGCGCGGCGTGGTGCAGGTTCTCGATCACCTGAAGCACGGTGGCAGCCTCACGCCGTTTTGGATCGGCAAGATCTCCGCAGCGCATTTCGGAGCCATCCAGGAACTCAACGCGCGCGGCTTGTTGCGGGCGCCGCGCCTTGAACCTGCATTCCTTTCTTCCGATGCGGCGCGTCCGCGCCTCAAGAAAGCGATGGCAGGGATCGATCCGATCGATATGGTTGAGACCTGAGGGAGTCCCCTATGCGCATTGCGTTCTTCGTCAATTCGATTGAGAGCGAAACGCCCGGCTACACGACGACAGCGCTGGCGCTGGCTGCAATCCAACGTGGCCATTCTGTTGTCTATGTCGAACCAGGCGATTTCATATTGCGCCCGGATGACAGTCTGGCTGTCAGCGTAGCGGTTTTGCCGGACGCTCCCTATAAGACGTCCGACAAGCTGCATGCTGCCTTGAAGGATGCCGCGAAGCAAAAAAAGACCTTCGCGGCAAGCGATATCGACATCTTGTTTCTGCGCAACGACCCGTCGCTCGACGCCACCGATCGACCATGGGCCGCCAACGCGGGCGTTATGTTCGGCCGGCTCGCGGCGGAGCGCGGCGTGATCGTCGTCAATGATCCTGACGGCCTGGCGCAGGCGCAGAGCAAGCTCTATTTGCAGACCTTTCCCGAGGCGGTTCGACCGTCAACCCTGATATCGCGCAGCATTGCCGAAATACGCGCATTCATCGACAAACACCCGAAGGGCTGCATCGTCAAACCACTGCAAGGGTCGGGCGGCAAGAACGTCTTCCATATTGCGACCGCCACCGATTCCAACCTCAACCAGATTTTCGAGGCCGCCAGCGGTGACGGCTATCTCATCGCGCAGGTCTACATTCCGGAGGCCAAGGCTGGTGACGTGCGCCTTTTCCTGATGAACGGCCTGCCGCTGATGCGCGATGGCAATTATGCCGCCTTTCGCCGCGTCCCGGCCAAGGGCGACGTTCGCTCCAACATCCATGCCGCCGGAACCGCCCGCAAGGTCAAGGTAACGGACACGATGTTGCGCATTGCCGAGATGGTACGCCCCAAACTGGTCAGCGACGGCATGTTTCTGGTTGGCCTCGACATCGTCGGCGACAGACTTCTGGAGATCAATGTCTTCACGCCAGGCGGGCTGATACGGCTGGCCGACATGTACAAGACGGATTTTGCCATACATGTCATCGTCGCGCTGGAGGACAAGCTGACGCTGCGCCGGGCCTACGGACAGGCCATGCCGAATTCGCGGCTGGCGACGCTTTGATGAGTGCAGGCAAGTCGGCGGTCAGATCAGCGGTGCGGCCCGGACTGCGAGCGAAAAACCGCACATCGATATGGCGCCAATAGCTGGTTACGCCGCGATTTCGCAAGCTGCGCATTCTTATCGATGACACCGAGTAATTGCACACCCCGCGGGACCGAGATCTCGACGGCATCGGGCGTAAGATTTGCTACCAGGACTCTGATGTCTTGGCCAAGCCCGTAGGCGATCGCCGCGATGCCCGGGTGATCGACCACCACCTCGTAGCGCCTCGCACCGGCTGCGGCAGAGAGTTCGGCATGAACGGCTTGCACGGGACGCTTGCGGTCGAGATCATCCACAAGCCCAAAAACTCCGGTTGGCGACGCAAGAATGAGACGATCGACCTCAGCGCTGGCGGCTTGTGCCGCCACGCCGACGGCAAAGGCTGCGCCGAACAGGGCGCCATGCCGGGGATCGTTCCCAGCACCCGACACACGCGCAAGAGCCGGGTTTGCGGCCACGGCCTGACCATAGGGATTGTGCCGCATGCCGATCGTGCAGGGTCCGAGCCAGATAGGCTTTCCCGGGCACAGCCGTCGCGTCGCGGCGATGACCGGGGGATAGACGCTCAGCGTCTCCATGACCGAAAGATCGTCGGCGGCATGAACAATGGCTGCGTTGCCGAAGAAGACGAAATCGGCATCGCCGGTCGGCGGGTTGCGATTGAATTCGGTGAACAGGGACGGCGTCCCGGCGCCGATGGCGGCGCGTATCCCGCTTGCCCTGAGCGCGTCCACGAGGTCGCTGATCGGCCGTTCACCCGGAGGCACCGAACTCGACGCCCGTGTCTTGAACTCGCGCCGTGGTGAAACCAGAACGGCACTCGGTTCGACTTCCGACGAGCGGATCGCATCGACGACAGCTTTCGCCTCAGTCGCCGGATTGGCGGCATCAAGGATTGCCTCGATCGCGAGGCGTGCGCCGATCGACGCGGCAAGGCCGGCCGCCTTGCGCAACACATGCGCGTCATGTCCGCGCGCGCTGTCGAAGCGAACGATGACATCCTGCGCTGGACCGAGCAACGTGGCGCCGGCCCGGGCCGACGCCAAGTTGTCGGAATCGAGAAACAGGGCCATGGACGGCATCCGCCCAATTGGCCCAAGCGTCAGAGTGGCCTTTTCGGCGATTGCAGGTCGGCTCGCCAAAGTCTTGGCCTCAATGGAAACCGTGACGCGCTGGATGTCCTTCGCTCCCTTGGCGATGACATAGGGCCGTGGCTTCGACAGCGGACGGACATAGGTCTTGAACGAGGCGTCGGTCCAGTTGCGCTGGTCTTCCATCTCGAAGGCATCGCCTTCCATGGCGACGGTGCAAATGAGGCCGGGCGCCGGCTCGTGCGTCAGCGCGCTGATGTCGAAGGCCGGCTGGTCGGGGCTGATCGCCTCGGGAAAGACCGTCTCCTCGATCCGGCCGTCGCTGTGCCGGATGGTCAGCCTCCCTCCTGCCGCCTCCGAAGGATGGAGCACGACGAAACCGGTGCGATTGGTCGGGAAATCAGCGAGCGCGACGCCTTCCGCCTCCAAGGTCAGCACTCCAGAAGCGTCGCCCATTATTTTCATCCGGTAGGAAAATCTGCCCTGCGCACCGGCGCACAATCCGTCATAGGCGACCTCGAACGCCGCCTTGTCCTCCGATATTGTGAGGTTCGTAAGCCCGGCCTTGTATGTCCCCCAGGATACGTCGCGCGCCAGATAGTTTATCGCGCGCACCACTTCGACGCCGGCAAATGAGATTGTGTGAAGATTGCCGCCTTCCAGGATCACGCTCAGCGGACCGGCGGTAAGGGTCTGGCGCTCGGCGACCTGTTCGTCCGTGCCGAACAGGTCGAGCCTGCTGGCTTCTCCGCTCACGTCGCTTCCCTGACTTTGGCGTTTTCCTCCACCCTGTAGGCGATTACGGTCTTGCTGATCACCAGATCGCGCGAGCGTTGGTCGAACTGACGGAAATGATCCGAGGCAAGATGCAGGTCGAAGGCCGCGCGGTCGCGGTAGATCTCGTAGAGGAAGACATGGCTGGAGACGGCCGAGTCCGCCGGCGTCAGCACGTCGAAGCGCAGGCAATCCGGCTCGAGCTCGACGGAGAGCGCCGCATTCTCGGTCACCAGCCGATGGAATTCGGGAAAGGCGCCTTCGAGAAGCTCGAACGCGACGGTGATCGCGAATGCGGCCGCGCCAAGCCTTTCCTTGCCTCGGCTCTGCGCCTTTTCACGCCCCGCCGTCATTGCGCCCTCCGGCTTTTTGAGGCGGCAACATTTTCGCCCCACTGCGCCGGAACGATTGCCCGGTGTTCCGCCGCCGCGCGGTAGGCTGCATCAACCAATGCGTATGTCCTAAGATTGTCCCGGCCGGACGTTTCGGCAGGCACGCCGCGCTTGAGGCAGTCGAGGAAATGGCTGCAGGCGACGAACGCGCCTTCCTGTGCGACATGCCAGGGCTGGCTGGTCCACGAGCGCAGCGGCGAGCCGATATCCTCCTCCGTTGCTTTGCCGTGGCTGGTCACCCGCATGCGCAATCCCGGACGGACGACGATCGAGCCCTTGTCGCCCTCGATCTCCACCAGCGTTTGCGGGAACGGATCGGGGTCGCGGCGCGCCTCGTAGGTACACTCGACGACGCTGACTGCACCACTCGTGTGGCGCAGCAGCATCGTCGCCGTATCCTCGGCCTTCACCTTGGGATTGCGGCGCTGGGTCTCGCAGGAAATGCGCTCGACTTCGCCCAGGAAATAGCGCGCAAGGTCAAGCATATGGATGCCGACATCCGCGATTGCCAGCCGTTCCTCGTCGTAGAAATAAGGCTGCGTGCGATAGACATCGAAGCCGGTTCGAAATGCTATCCGCGCCCAGTTCGGCGTCCCGATCGCCCCGCTGTCGATGACGCGCCTGATATGGCGCATCGGCGTCTGGAAGCGGAAGTTTTCA
Source organism: Mesorhizobium metallidurans STM 2683 (assembly GCF_000350085.1). GTDB lineage: Bacteria > Pseudomonadota > Alphaproteobacteria > Rhizobiales > Rhizobiaceae > Mesorhizobium > Mesorhizobium metallidurans. Next base: position 77,691 of record NZ_CAUM01000146.1, on the reverse strand, counting down.
TGCACCGCGAGCCACACGCCTGCCTTCTCGGCCGCCTCGACGATGGCGACGCAATCGTCCCAGCTCGGCGCGAAAGGCTTTTGCACGATCGTGGCAACGCCGCGCGCTATCGCCAACTCGCAGAGCGCGCGGTGCGTGTCGTGGCGGGTGACGATGTCGACGGCGTCCAGCCGCTCGCTTGCGAACATGATTGCGGCGTCCGCATAGGACGGGACGCCGAACGCACGGCCGGCGGCTTCGGCCTTGCCGGCATCGATGTCGCAGACGGCAGCAAGCTGCGCGCCTTCCGCCGCAAGCTCCTTCCACGCATGCAGATGGTTCTGCGCATAGAAGCCGCAGCCGATCACCCCGATCCGGATCGCCCCCGTCGCCATTTTCTATCCTGCAACGATGGGCGTTCTGAGCACGCCGATACCATCGGCCTCGATCTCGACGACGTCGCCGGCTTTCATGAAGACCGGCGGCTTCTGGAAGATGCCGACGCCGGCCGGCGTTCCCGTCGACACGATGTCACCAGGCGCGAGCGGAATGTACTGCGACAGGAAGGAAATCAGCTGCGGCAGCGAAAACAGCCAGTCCGAGGTGCTGCCGTCCTGCAGCGTCTTGCCGTTGAGCCGCGTCTTCAACGCGACATTGTCGGGATGCGGCATCGCATCTGATGTGACGATGCAGGGGCCGATCGGCGCGAAGCCGGCAAAGTTCTTGCCGATGGTGATCTGATTGTCCTTGAACTGCACGTCGCGCGCCGAAATGTCGTTGAGCAGTGTGTAGCCGAAGATCGCCGGCATCACTTCGGCTTCCGTTGCCTTGTGCAGCTCCTCGCCGATGACCGCCGAGAACTCCACCTCATAGTCCATCTGTTCAGTTCTATCAGGCTTTTCGACCGGCACATCGGGTCCGATCACCGAGGTCGGCAATTTGGTGAAGAAGAAAGGCTCGGTCGGCATTTTCGCGTTCGGGTTCTCCTCGGCGTGGCCCTTGTAGTTGATGCCGGAGCACAGCACCTTGCCCGGCCGGATCGGGGCTTCCAGCCTCACATCGGCGAGCGCGTAGCGCGGCGCCTTGGCGAGACCGGCCCGAATGCGGCTCAGCGTCTCTTTGCCGCCGAGCACGACCTCCATCACGCTCTTAGCAATTCCAACCTCGGTCAGGCAGTCGACGTGGTCGCCGTCGAGCACGCCGGCGTGATGATCATGGCCTCCCTTGCGGTGGGAGAAGGTAACAAGCTTCATCTAGTCCTCCGAAACGAATACGGCCTTGTGCAAAGCCATTGGATTGTCTGCGAGCTTCCGGAAGACGCCGGGTGCTTCGCCAAGCGCGAAGGAACTTGCAATCTTCGGATAGCGGATCTTGCCGCAGGCGAGCAGCTCAAGCGCCTCGGGAAAACAGTCGACCGAGGCGCGCGAGCCGAGGATGGTCACTTCCTTGCGGGTGAAGTCGAGGCCCGGGAAGGTAATGCCTTGCCCCTTCCTGACCAGTCCGAGAATGACGACGCGCCCGCCGGCGGCGACGAGATCGATGGTCTGCTCCATTGCCGGCGCAGCTCCCGTCGCCTCCATGACCACTGGCATGCCTTCGCCATTGGTGAGTTCGAGCACGCGTTCCAGCAGGCCGGCGCCGCCGGCAATCGGGATCGCGCCGAGATCGGCCGCCGTGGACAGGCGCTCGGCCGACAAATCGGTGGCGTAGACCTTTGCGCCATGCGCGCGCGCCACTTCGACGATTGCCAGTCCGATCGGCCCGGCGCCGAGCACGAGCATCGTGTCCTGCGCGCTGACCATGCCGCGGCGGCAGCCCTGCACGCCGATCGCCACCGGCTCGGCAAACGCCGCCCCGAAGTCGGTCAGCCCATCCGGCACGACATTGAGATTTCCGGCCGGCGCTGTCACGAAATCGGCGAAGCCACCCTCGCGATGGACCCCGACAATGCTGAGATTGGCGCAGCAATTGCGCTTGCCGACCCTACAGGGATAACAGTGGCCGCAGCCGATGAACGGATCGACGACGACGCGCGTGCCGATGGCCGGGCCGCTTGAGCCGGGGCCATAGGTTTCGACCACGCCCGATATCTCGTGGCAGCCGATCCGGGGGTAGCTCACATAGGGGTTCTTGCCGGTGTAGATGTAGAGGTCGCCGGCGCAAAGGCCGGCAGCCTTGACGCGCACCAATACCTCTCCCGCCTGCGGCTCGGGCTTTGGCGCCTCGGCCATGCGGATCGAAAACGGCGCATCGAAGATTGCGGCACGCATTTGATCAGGCCGCCTTGGCCGGCCGCACGACCTTGCCGTCGCCGTCGAATTCGATCCAGTCGCCGGCGCGCAGCAGATAGGGGTCGGCGATCGCCTCGCCACGCGCCCTGGCTTGCCGGTGGTGCTCCATATAGTCGGCGACATCCTTGTCGCCATCGAGTTTGATGTAGTGGCAAGGCAGCACCGTCTCGAGGCCGAGCCATTGCGTGGCGAGAACGCCTTCGTACGGGCTCATCTCACCGGTCAGCATTTCACCCGGCATCGGGTTGAGATGCAGGATCTCCTGCGGATTGGCGATGCCGATACAGCCGACATTGGGCTTGTAGAGCTCGGCCTGCAGCTTGAGATCGGAGAAGATGGCGGTATCGCCATAGTGGTAGAAGCGCAGATTGTCGTCGGCATAGACGATGAAGGCCATCGGCACGCCCGAAATGAAGGAATTGTCCTTCAGCCTGATTTGCGACCAGTGATGGCATTCGAGCGGCTGGATCTCGATGCCCGCCACCTTGACCCGGATGCCCCAGGTCGTGGCGCGGATCTGGCTGGCCGGAATGCCGCGATCCATCAGCCAGGCCTTCACCTCGCCGCCGCAGACGACCGGACAGCCATATTTCTGCGCGATCTTGTCGGTATCGCCGAGATGATCGAAGGCCGCGTGGCTGACGACGACGAGATCGACGTGATCGAATTCGGTCGACTTGGTCGCTGCGCCCGGATTCTGGTCCAGAAACGGATCGCACAGGATGCGCAAGCCGTCGCGCGTCAGGATCTCGTAGGCGGCGACGCCGTGGAAGCGCATGCGGGTGGTGGGGTGACGTGCCATTTTGTGTCCTTGGCCATTTTGGTGGTGATTGGCCGTCCGGCGGCGAGGGAGAGCGCGCCGCCGGAGGCTGCCCGAGCCTTGAATCAAGGCTGAACCTTGAGCCAAGACTCCGGCGGTACAGCCTATTTCACATTCAGCGCGGTCAGCACCTTGTCGACATTGTCCTTGGTGATCAGGATCACGCCGGTATCGAGCGTGTCCGGTATCGGACGGCCGCCATCGGCTGCGGTCAGGCCCGCCGACTTCAGCGTGTTGGTGTTGTAGTCGTGCAGGAGCTTGACAGCGTAGTAGATGAACAGCTCGCGGTTCTGCACGACGATGCCGTCGACCCAGCCTTCCTTGGCCGATTTGAAGAAGTCGGGCGTCTGCTCCATCGCCGTCACCTTGATGTCGCCGGGATTCTTGCCGGCTTCACGCAGCGCGGTGACGATGCCGGCGCCGGATTCGGAATCGAAGCCGGCAAGGCCGGCGATATCGGGATTGGCTGCGAGGATCGCCGCGGTCACCTGCGCCGCCTTCTGCGCGTCGCCGCCGTCGTCCTCATTGGCGACGATGGTGTATTTGCCGCCGCCATTGGCCTCGATATAGGCTTTGAAACCTGCCACCGCCTCGCGCATGTTGCCGGCGTTGATGATTGACATCGACGCGAGCTTGCCGCCATTCGGCAGCATTTCCATCAGCTTCTTGGCCTGGGCGACGCCGACCTGCGTCCAGTTCGTGCCGATATAGGCAAGGCGGCCGGAATCGGGCAGGTCGCCATCATCGACCACCGTCGGCACGCCCTGCTCCATGCATTTCTTGACGGATTCGGTCAGCGACGGATCCCAGCCGCCGACCACCGAGACGCCGCTCGGCTTCTGAGCGCAGACCTGGTCGACGGCGGAGATGAAACCCGGCACGTCGAAGTCGGTCGGCCCGGCGACGATCACCTTGACGCCGAGTTCCTCGGCGATCCGCTTCATGCCGACATAGTCGTACTGCACGAACAGCGGCAAATTGGCCTTGTTGGAGATCCAGTAGTAGGTTTCCTTCGCATCGGCCGGCCCGAAGGATGATTCCTGCGCGCTGGCCGGAAAAGTCTGGAGCAGTGCCGTGGCAGCAAGCGCTGCGCCGGAGAGTATCGTTTTCACTATCGATTTCATGCCCGTTTCCTCCTGATGTTTTTGTAGTCCCAGTCGTCTGAAATCCAGTCTCCTGCATCCCGTCCGGTTGTCCGGCTCCAGCCTCCGCCTGAGATCAGGCGCGGCCGCTGGTCTTGAAACGATCGAGCGACACGGCGAACAGCAGGACCAGGCCCACCACCAGCCCCTGCCAGAACACGCCGATCGCATTGATGATCATGGCGTTCTCGATCAGCGCGATGAACAACACGCCGAGAATGCCGCCAAGGATCGTGCCTTCACCGCCTTTCAGGCTCGCGCCTCCGAGCACTGTGGCGGTGATGACCTTGAGCTCGATGCCGACACCGGCATTGACGACGGCGCTGTTGAGGCGCGCGGCACCAAGCACACCGGCCAAACCCGCCAGCGCTCCCATGATGACGAAGCCGATCAGGATGAGCCGGTCGACGCGGATGCCCGAAAGCTGGGCCGCGCGCGGATTGCCGCCGATGAAATAGAACTGCCGGAAGAAGCGCGTCCGCGCCACCAGCCAGCCGCCGACGAGCACCAGCACCAGCATCGCCCAGAAGGGCGACTGGATCCTGAACAGCGGGTCGGCGGCGCGGCCATATTCGGCGAAGGCGTCGCTGATCGGGGTGACGCCGGTGCCTGCGGTGACATAGGTCAGGCTGCGATAGATGGTGAGCGTGCCAAGGGTGGCGATCAGCGCGTTGATGCCGATACGCGTCACGATCAAGCCGTTGACCAGGCCGCACAGTGCGCCGACCAGGATGCCGATAAGGACCGCGATCTCGGCCGACCAGCCCCACCATCCCGCCACGACGCCGGCCCAGACGCCGGAGAAAGCCAGCGTGGAACCGACCGACAGGTCGAATGTGCCGCCGATCATCAGCAGCATCATGCCGCAGACGAGCATGCCGACCGGCGCCAGGTTGAGCAGCACGGCCCGCATGTTGGAGGCGGTCGGGAAATTGTTCGGGTAGACGATGCTCATCGCCAGCGCCAGCACGACGACGAGCACGAAGAGCGTCAGTTCCCTGGAATCGGCAAGTCGCCGCACGATGCGCACGAAGAGATTCTCGCGCCGGCGCTCGGCAGTCTCTGCCAGGGGTTGCGTGATCTGCATCGCCATCATGCCTCTGCCATATCAGGTTGTTTGCGAACCTCGGCCACCGAGGCCGTGTATCTGGTGGCCAGCCGCAGCACCTGTTCCTCGCTCGCCCCGTCGCCCGGCAGTTCGCCGACCGTCCGGCCTTCCGCCATCACGACGATGCGGTCGGCGAGCGCCAGCACCTCCGGCAGGTCCGAGGACACGACGAGCAGGGCGACGCCCTTGTCGGCGAGCGCCCTGAGCAGCCGGTAGATTTCGGAACGCGCCCCGACATCAACGCCGCGTGTCGGCTCGTCGACGATCAACAGGCGCGGCTCCATCGCCAGCCATTTGGCCAGCAGCACTTTCTGCTGGTTGCCGCCGGAAAGATTGCCGACGATCTGGCGGACGCTCGGCGTCGCGATGCGCAGCTCGTCGACGAAATTCCTGGCCAGCGCCTCGGCCTTGCGGTTGGAAAAGTTGGCACCCGACGAGACCCTGGACAGAACCGTCGCGGCGACGTTGTTGACGATGTCCATGCCGAGGAACAGTCCTGCCGCCTTGCGGTCTTCCGGCACCATGCCGATGCCGGCATGCTTGCCGTCCCATGGACCTTTCGGATCGATCGCCGTACCGCCGATGCGGATCTGGCCGCCGTGCCGGCGGCGGGCGCCGAAGATCGCCTCGCAGAATTCGCTGCGACCCGAGCCGATGAGACCGGCAAGGCAGACGATCTCGCCGGCCCGCACGATGATCGACGCCGAACGGACCAAAGGCGGCGCATCCAAATCTTGCGCTTCGAGCACGATTTCGCCGATTTTTCGCCCCGTGGCGGAGCGCGAGAAATGCACGTCGCGTCCGACCATCAGGCGGATCAACTCGTCGGTCGATGTCTCGGCGACCTGGCGGGTTCCGGCAAGCCTGCCATCCTTGAGCACGGTCACCGAATGGCAAAGCGAGAAGATCTCGGCGAGGCGATGCGAAACATAGATGACCGAGACGCCGTTGCCGGCCAGCCGGCGCACCACGTCGAAGAGCTTCCCGGTTTCGGTCAGGGTCAGCGCCGCCGTCGGCTCGTCGAGGATCAGGACCCTGAGGTCACGCGACAGCGCCTTGGCGATCTCGACGATCTGGGCCTGCGCCGGCGACAGCACCGACACTTTCAGCGCCGGGTCGATGGCAACGCCAAGCTGCGCGATCAGCGCCTTTGCCTGTTCCCGCATGGCGCGGACATTGACCTGGCCAAGCCATTGCGTCGGCTGCCGGCCGGCAAAGATGTTCTCGGCAACCGAAAGCTGCGGCACGAGCGAGCCTTCCTGATGCACGATGCCGATGCCGAGGTCGCCGGCGGCCTTTTCGTCGAGCGTGCCGATCTCGGCGCCATCGACCAGGACGGTGCCCTGGTCGCGCGAATAGACGCCGGCGACGATCTTGCCGAGCGTCGATTTGCCGGCTCCGTTTTCGCCGAGCAGGGCGCGGATTTCACCGGCCTCGACGCTCATCGAGACGTCGTCGAGCGCCCGCACGCCGGGGAAGAACTTGGAAAGGCCGTTGATTTTGAGCCTCGGCGCCATCGCCCTATTGTGCCCTGGCCTGGAGGTAGTGGGCCTGCTTGGCCTGGATCATCCAGACCATGGTTTCGTTGACGGGCGTCGCCACACCGGTGCGCTTGCCTGCTTCGACGATCGCGCCGTTGATGACCTCGATCTCGGTCTGGCGCCTGGCCTCGACATCCTGCAGCATCGACGCCTTGCCGCCGACCGCCTTCTCCAGCAGGCCGGTGATCGCGGCCCAGCGCTCGTCATAGTCGAGCGCGATGCCTTGCGCCTTCGCCACCGCCACGACCTCTTTGAGGATGGCGGCCATCAGGCTCTTGGTGCCGTCGAAGGCGACGAGCTCGTGCGACATGAAATGCAGCAGTCCGGCGACCGGCAGCGTGCAGGCATTGAGCGCCAGCTTTTTCCAGACCTCGTCCAGTATCCTGTCGGAGCGCGTCGTTTCGATCTCGGCCGCGCGGAACGCCTCGATCACCTTGCCGAGGCGCTCGGTCGGCTTGCCCGTGAGCTCGCCGATATAGGTCATGCCGGATCCCGGATGCTTGACGCGGCCCGGCGCCAGCAAGGTGCCGCCATGATAGGTGAGCCCGACCAGCACGCGATCTTCGCCGACGATCGAGGCGATACGCGGCGCATTGCCCCAGCCGTTCTGCAGGCTGAGCACGGCGGTCTCACCGGCGATCATCGGTTCGGCGGCCCGGACGGCAGCCTCGGTGTGATAGCATTTGACGAAATTGATGATGAGGTCGACCGGGCCGACGCTCGCCGGATCGTCGCTTGCCGGCACCCTGATCACCGGCTGCGAACCATCTTTCTCTTCGATGGTAAGTCCGTTGTCGTTGATCGCCGTCACGGCCGCCTTGGAGACGTCGATCAAAGTCACGTCGTTGCCGGCGCGGGCCAGATAGCCCCCGAATATCCCGCCCATGGCTCCGCCGCCGCCCAGAATGGCGATTTTCATGCATCTTCCTCCCTTGGCGATCGCAACCTTTGGCGATCGCAACCGCCGTCGCAAAGCGCGTTGATTTGCCGGCTTTGGGGCATGCCTTGACGTGCACCAAACCAGCCACTGACCGGCGCTCGTTGAGCCCGGCCTTTGTCCTCGCGCTTTTCGATCTTGTGATTTCAGCATTGCAAGCTGTTGCATGGTTGTCAAGCATGATGGTATGAAAGGTCTATGGTCGACCCACTTGTCATAGAACGAAAGAAGCTCTTCGAGCATGTTGCCACGCATCTCGAAGGGCAGATCCTCTCCGGCAAACTGAAGCCCGGAGACCAATTGCCGCCCGAGCGCGACTTGCAGTCGCGCTTCGGCGTCGGCCGGCCCGCCATTCGCGAGGCGCTGATCTCGTTGCAGAAAGCCGGCCTCGTCGAACTCACCAATGGCGCCCGCGCCAAGGTGCTGATGCCGACAGCCAGCCACATCTTCACCGGCATGGCGCCTGCCGTCAGGCAGATGCTGTCGACCGAGGAAGGGCAGCGCTCCTTTCAGGGCGCCCGCATGTTCTTCGAAGTTGGCTTGGCCCGTGAGGCGGCTCGCACGGCGACACCAGCCGACCTGGAATCGCTGTGCACCGCGCTCGAGGCCAACCGCCTGGCGATCGGCGACCGCGATCGTTTCACCAGCACCGACATCGCCTTCCACTTCGAGCTGGCGCGCATTGCCCGCAATCTCGTCTTCGTCGCGCTGCACGACCAGATATCGGAATGGCTGAAGGAACAGCGCATCGTCACGCTGGCCGCCGACGGCCAGGAACAGACGGCCTATGAAGCGCACCGCGCCATCTATGAGGGCATCGCGGCACGCGACCCCGATCGCGCCGAGCAGGCGATGCGGTCGCATCTCGACCAGCTGACGACGATGTTCTGGCGCCAACGGGCAAGTGAGCCTGAGACGGGCGGCCACGACGAATGAAGATCGGCGTCATTGGGGACGATTTTACCGGTTCCGGCGACATCGCCAACACGCTCGCCAAGGCCGGCGCGCGGACCGTTCAGTATGTCGGCATACCTTCCGCAGACCTGACGAGAGCGATCGACGCCGCGGTCATTGCATTGAAGACACGTTCATCCGATGTCCGCGATGCGGTGGCGCAGTCGCGGCAAGCCTGCCGTTGGCTGGTTGCCAATGGCGCCGAGCAGATCGTCTTCAAATATTGCTCGACCTTCGATTCCACGCCGCAAGGCAACATCGGACCAGTGGCGCAGGCGCTGCTGGAGGAATTGGACGCACCGTTGACGCTGGTTTGTCCTGCCTTTCCCGCCAACCGCCGCACCCTTTATAACGGCCATCTCTTCGTCGGCGACCGTCTGCTCAGCGAGTCGGGCATGGAGAACCATCCACTGACGCCGATGACCGATCCCGACATAAGGCGATGGCTTTCACGCCAGACACAGCTCAAGGTCGGCCATCTTGCACTCGAAAGCTTGCGCTCGGGTGCCGCTGAGGCCGACTTGAGTCTTGCGCGGCGCAACGACGAAAAACTGATCGTCGCCGACGCGATCTCAAATGACGATCTCATCGAGCTCGGCAAGATAGCCAGGAGCCATCGGCTGGTCACCGGCGGTTCCGGCATTGCCATGGGCCTGCCCGGCAATTTCGGCATCGTTCCGGCGCCCGAGAACCGACCGCAGTTCACGGGCGGCAACGGTCCCGGATTCATTCTTTCCGGCAGCTGCTCTTCGGCGACACGCCGGCAGATTGCCTTCTACGGCAGCAGCCACCGTTCGATGCGTCTCGACGCGGCCGAAGCGCTCGATCCGGCCGCCGCCGTCGCGCACTGCCTCGACTTTCTGGTCAGCCACCAGGACGAAGGCCCGCTGGTCTACTCGACGGCCGAACCTTCGGAAGTGGCCTCGGCACAAGAGCGCTATGGACGCGACCGGCTGGCGACATCGTTCGAGACGATCTTTGCCGAGCTCGCCGCAAAGGCGGTGGCTGCCGGCTTCCGGCGGCTCGTGGTTGCGGGCGGCGAGACATCCGGTGCCGTCGCCTCGGCATTCGGAGTGGCGGCACTCGAGGTCGGTCCGGAGATCGACACCGGGGTGCCGGTGCTCATCCTTGACGGTGAGCCGAGGCTGGCCTTCGCGCTGAAATCAGGCAATTTCGGCGCCGATGATTTTTTCGAACGCGCCCTCGATATGCTGAAAGGTGACGCCCGATGACACCGGAAGAACAGCAGCTTCGCGATGAGTTTTGCCGCTGGGGCGAATCCCTGTTCATGCGTGGCTACACCGCCGGCTCGTCCGGCAACCTGTCGGCCCGGCTTGCCGACGGTTTCCTGGTCACGCCGACCAATTCCTGCCTGGGCTGTCTCGAGCCCGGCAGATTGACGAAACTGGACGCCAAGGGCGTGGCGGTGTCGGGTGACGCCCCGACCAAGGAAATTCCCCTTCATATGGCATTCTATGAGGCACGGCCGCAGGCGGCGGGCGTTGTGCATCTTCACTCGACCTATGCCACGGCGCTTTCCTGTCTCGAAGACACCGACCCCAACAACGCCATCCCGCCAATCACGCCTTACGTGGTGATGCGCGTCGGGCCGGTGCCGCTTCTGCCCTACACGCATCCCGGGTCGGCCGAAATCAGGCCACTGGTGCTGGCCAAGGCGCATGATCATGCGGCCGTTCTGCTCGCCAATCACGGTCCGGTCGTTTCCGGACGCAGCTTTCGCGACGCTGTTTTTGCCGCCGAGGAACTGGAGGAAACGGCAAAGCTGGTGCTTCTGACGCGAAGGCTGCCGGTCCGGCAACTGGATGCTGTGCAGGTCGCCGAGCTTGAGCAGCGCCGACCGAAATGAATTCGCTTTGCCATATAACTAAAACCATCCGGGGAAGGCAGCGCGTACGGCCGTCGCCAGCGGTGGGATGTCCTCATCGGGCACCGACGAATAGGGCCACAAAAGCCGGGGTCCAATCGAGCTCCAGCCGCCGGCCGCCGCCATCGCCTTGTCGAGGGCGGCGTCGCTGACGCCATAGCGGGCTCGAAACGGCAGGACGTGATCGGCGAGAAAAGCCTGTATGCGTGCCTGCATCTCGACGGCTGCTTGCTCCCCGGCTCGTATCTGCGCCCACCATTGCAGTGCCCCTGTCGGGCTAAGGCAGGCAACGTTCGAATAACTGCCATGTGCGCCGTCCGCATAACCAGTCGCCAGCGTGTGGCCTGGCACGAACACCGAAAAGCCCGGCAGTTCGCGCCGCATGTCGGCGTACCAGCTGGCGTCACCGCCGGGCAATTTTGTACCGACAAGCGACGGCACCGCGGTACTCAGCGCGGCAATGGCTTCGAGGCTCAGCCGCCGCTTGGCGTGCGGCGGGTTGTAGAGCACCAGAGGAGTATCAGGCGCCGCCTCGGCCAGGCCCGAGACGAAACGCAGCACTTCCTCGTCGCTCGGCGGCCACCAGTCCGGCAAGGTGAATTGCACTGCCGAGGGTGTCAGTCCGGCAACGCGCTTCAGCCGTTCGCGTGCGACGCGCGGATTGGACTGGCTGATGCCGATCTGGAAAGGGATTTCCGCAGCACCGGCGACTTCCGCCACCATCTCGCTTAGCCGATCGAATTCGGTTTCCGTCTGGCAATGGAACTCGCATGCCGTGCCGTTGGAATAGACGCCGTGAACGCCCAATGCGCAGAGCCGCGCGACGGTCTCTCGCGTGGCGTTCCAGTCGATATTGCCATCCAGGCCGACCGCCAGCATCACGGCGCCCCAGATGCCGCGCGGCGCATGTCCGGGGAGGGCGGAGAGATGATCGCTCATGGTCCGGCTAGCACAGGGTGAAGGAGAGCGGTGCAAAGCCGCCGAGACGGATCTCGATGCGGCCCTGCCTTGCAACGATCAGCAGCGGCGACAGTGATCCGGTGGTGATCACCATGCCTTTTCTAAAACCGCCGAAATGGTCGTCGGCCATCCCAGCGAAAGCAACGATGGGCGAGATGGCGTCGCCGAACGGGTATTTGGCGGCCTCGCGCTGGATGATCGCCCCGTCGCTGGAAAGCGTGATCGCCATGCCATCGACCTTCGGCTCGTGCGCAAGTACCTGCGTGCCGATGACATAACCGCCGGTGACCATACTGTCGGCCAGCGAACCGAAAGGGCCGGCTGTGGTCCGGTCGTCGATGCGGGAACCGATAAGCTCGATGCCGAAAACGAAATGCTCGATGGTTTGCAACACGGCGTCGCGTCCGGCTTTGGCGATCTCTGGCGTCAGGTCGGCGCCGAGCCGGACAGCCACTTCGATCTCAAGCCCGGCGAGATCGCGTTCGCCAAGTTCGATCGTTCCGCCGTCGTCGATGACCATGCCGGCGGGGATCGGCGCACTTGTCGCAATCCCGTCGGGCGGCATCGCCACCTTGGCAACGGGCGCGCTTTCGCCAAGCAGCTTCATGACTTCGCCCTGGATTGCCAACGCCTCATTGCGCGTCAGGTCGATGAAACGCGACGCCGGCACGCGTTGGCGCGGATCCCTGTGAGCCTCGGCGATGGCCTTGGCAATGGCATCGATATCAGCCGGCATTGGCGATCGTTTCCTCGCGGCGGGATTTATCCGAAGCAAAGGCTGCTTCGATGATGCCGATGAGCTTGCGCCCATAGGCGCCGGTCACCGGTACCGGCTTGTCCCGAACGATGGCGTCGCGCAATGCCGCCCATTCGCGTTTCACCGCATTGTGCATCCAGGCCGGCTCGAACGAATCCGGCAGGTCGGCCCACACCGTATCCCGGCCAATCATCGTGCCCCGATCCATGTCGATGCGCAGCGTGCCGCGCTCGCAGACCAGGTCCATCGCAAAGCCGACTGCGCCATTGCGATAGCCGACGCTCTGCACCTGGCCCAGACCGCCACCCTTGAAGCGAAGCGCCAGCATCGAAGTGTCGTCGGCCTCTTGTTCGTGGAACTTCGCGCCGAGCATGGCGCTCACCGAGATGACGTCGTCATCCATCAGCCAGACAAGACGGTCGAGCGCATGAATGCCGGCGGTCATCAGCATGCCGCCACCGGTGGCGTTGCGCAGGTGCCAGTCGCGCCGGTTGTGCTCCATCCACAGCTTGATCATCCAGCTCGATCCGATCAGTGGCCGGCCGATCTCGCCGGCCTCGATGACCTTCTTCGCTGCCATGCAGGGTTTCGAGAAATGCAGGAGATGGGCGACCATCAGCTTGACGCCGCTCTGCGCCACCGCCGCATTGATCGCATCGCATTCAGCCAAGGTTCGCGCCATCGGCTTTTCGAGCATAATGTGCTTGCCGGCCTTGGCCGCGCCGATCGCCATTTCGGCATGCAGCGCGTGCGGGGCAGCGATGACGACGGCATCGACGCTGCTGTCTTCGAGAAGTTCGCGCCAGTCGGTGTAGCCCTTGCCGCCGTGTTCGCCCGTGAAGGCGGCAAGCGCCGTCGCGTCTCCACGGCAGGCCGCGACGATGCGTATGCCATCGACCTCCCTGATCGCGCGTGCATGCGCCGCGCCGAAATCGCCCGCGCCGATAATGCCTATTCCAATCATCGTCCTGCCTTCTGGTAAGCGGCGTCGATCAGCGACATCGCCGCAACATAGTCGTCTATGGAGATTGCCGGCGCAGCCTTTCGCTGCAACCGTTCGAACGTGTCGCGCATGCAGAGCCGGTAGCGCGTGGCCGGCAGCTCGACCGGCAGGTCGACAAACGCGGCGTCGTCGAGCGTCGCGCAGATCGCCTTGTCGCCACTGTCGATGAGAGTGGCGTTGGCGCTGACGATGCGCCATTCGAAATCGCCGCCGGGCCGCATTGAGGCGTAGGTGCAACCCGCCTCCACGGTGAACAGCGCGCCGGCCTCGTCCTCGAGCACCAGCAGCGCATAGTCCTCAACCGGAGACCGGTGGATCCGGTTGCCCACCGATACGGATTTGAGACGGAGTTCCCCACTGGCGAGGCTCAGCGCGGCATCCACACCGTGAATGCCCAGATTGCGCAATGCGCCGCCACCGCCAATCGCGGGATCCACCACCCAGCCAACGCCGTCGGCGGCATAGCGCTCGGGCGGCCCGTTGACGACACGGAAATGGCCGTGCGCGAGTTGGCCGGCGCGGCCTTCCCCACGCAGTCTTTCAAAGGCGATCACAGCCGGACCGAAGCGATTGGGCAAAGGCACGCTGACGAAGGCTTTTCGCTGGTGCGCCAGGTCTCGCAACTGGATCAGCGACGCGGTGCTGCTCGCCGCCGGCTTCTCAAGCATAAGCGGGATGTCAGCCTCGATCACGCTGCGCGCCCCGGCGGGTACGGTCGAAGGATGCCCCATCAGCAGGATCAGATCGGCAGCTGCTGCCAGAACGCCTTCGAATGCAGCAATCGCGCTCAGCGAGTTGCGCGCCGCAAATCCCTTCGCATGCGCCTCGTCCTCGTCCCACACGCCGATGATTTCAGCCCCGGCTGCATGCGCCGCGTCGAGATGCATGTCGGCGTGCCAATGGCTCGTGCCGGCCAAAACGATCCTCATATCTCTGACATTTCCTCCACTGACTTGCAGGATATCCTACAAGTCGCTATAGGACAAGTCGTCAGCCTCCCGCGCGATGTGGTTATTCGGCGTCGGACAACAGTGGGAGCAGGGAGCAACATGCCGGTATTGAAGTCGATCGAGCCGCTCAGCCGACCACCGCTTCTGCATGTGAGCGTGCAGGAGAGCCTGCGGAAATATATCGAGGCGAACAGGCTGAAGGCGGGCGATCCGTTGCCGCCGGAGACATACCTGGCGCAGCAGCTCGGCGTTGGCCGCAACTCGGTTCGCGAAGCGATCAAGGCGCTGGAATCGATCGGCATATTGGAGACGCGCCGCGGCATCGGCGTGTTCGTCAAGGAATTCTCCTTCAAGCCGCTGCTCGACAATCTGGCTTACGGCCTGCAGGACTCGCTGCGCGATGTCGAGGAACTGCGCGAGATCCGCCGCGTGCTCGAGACCGGATTGATCGCCAAGACCATCGAGATGATCAGCGCCGAGGACATCGGCGAGCTTCGCCGGCTGACCGAAAGCATGCGCCAGCGGGCTGAGCGCAGCGAGAGCTTTGCCGAGGAGGACCAGCAGTTCCACCAGATGCTGTTCCGCTGCCAGAACAACCACATGCTGAGCGCCCTCATCGACATCTTCTGGGTGGCGTTCAACAAGGCCTCGGACTTCACCAATCTCGACAATCCGACGCCGCTCGCCACCTGGCGCGATCATCATGAAATCGTCGAGGCGGTCGCCGCCAAGGATGTCGACCGGGCACGCAGCCGGCTTGACGATCACTACAGAGGTATCCAGCAAGTCATCGCCAAGAACCGCACAATTTGAAAAAATGCCAAGGGAGGAAACCATGCGCATCAAGACGATAGCCATTGCCGCCGCGCTGCTGCTCGGCACCGGCCTGCCGACCATCGTGCAGGCACAAAGTCCAAAGACCATTGCCGGCGGTTTCGACGTCGGTCCCGGCGGCTTCCCCAAAAACTTCAACCCGCTGGTCGCGACCGGCGGCTTCACCTGGCTCAGCACCTATTTTGAACCGCTGGTCATCTGGAATGCCGGACTGACCGAACTCGAAGGCGATTTGGCCAGGAACTACACGATGAGCAGCGACCAGTTGACCTATACGTTCAACCTGGTCAAGGAGAGCTGGCACGACGGCAAGCCGTTCACGTCCAAGGACGTCAAATTCACCATCGAGCTTGCCAAGAACAAGGTTTCCGGCAGCCTGCTGGCGGCACGCCTCGGCGATGTCGCGTCCGTGGAGACGCCCGACGACAGCACCGTGATCGTCAAGCTGTCGAAGCCGAACGGCTCATTCCTGTCCATTCTTTCGCAGGTGCTGATCCTGCCGGAGCATGCCCTTGCCGGGATGCCGCCGGAGTCGCTGGCGACCAGCACCTGGTGGTCGACCAGTCCGGTCGGCACGGGTCCGTTCAAGTTCAAGAAATACGTCACCGACCAATATGTCGAACTGGCCGCCGACGACGACTATCGTGGCGGCAAGCCGAAGGTCGACGTGCTGATCAACCGCTATTTCGAGAACCCGGCAGCGGCAGTCGCCGCGCTGCGCGCTGGTGAGATCCAGTTCACCTATGTCGAGCCCGACGATGCGGCCTCGTTCAAGACCGACGCCAGCTTCAAGTTGATCGAGGGCGGCTCCTACGTGGTCAACTATATCGGCCTCAACCAGAAGGTCGACCTGTTCAAGGATCTGAGGGTACGTCAGGCGATCATGTATGCGATCGACCGTAACGCCATCATCGAGAGCCTCTATGGCGGCGCGGCCAAACCAGCCAATTGCGGCTATGTCGCGCCGCAACTGGTTCCCGAAGGGCTGGAAGCTTACGCCTACGATCCGGCCAAGGCCAAGGCACGGCTGACCGAGGCCGGCTGGGACAAGATCAACGGCGACAAGCCCATCACCTTGCTGACCTACTACGGCTCGCCGCAGGCCGCCAACGTCATGGCCGCCATCCAGTCCATGCTGGCCCAGGTCGGCATCAACGTCGTGCCGCGCGTCGTCGACACACCGACCTACAATGGCACCGTCTACAAGGAAGGCACGCCGGACTGGAACGCATTTCCCATGGTCTATGCCGGCTTGCAGAACGGTCCGAACCCGGCCGGCATCAATCCGGGTCTGAACAAGTCGCAGTTGCCGCCCGCCGGGTTCAACACGATGCGCATCGAATTCGACGATCTGAGCGCGGCCTTCGACAAGGCACTGGGTGAAACTGATGCGTCGAAACTCGATGCCGCCTGGCAGGGTGTTTGCAAGGTGATGAACAAGGATCTTCCCTGGGCAACGCTATGGGTGGCCAATCGTTATGGCGTTGTCTCCAATAAGCTGAAGGATTTCGTCTGGACGCCCGCGCCCGGCGGCGGTCCCTATGCCGCTCATCCCGAGACCTGGGACATCCAGTAAACAGGCGGATCTCCCGCCCACCGATAGGGGCCGGCATCTTCCGCGATGCCGGCCCACGCCATCCACTTCCGGAAAGCCGATGCTGAGCTTCATCGCCCGCCGCTGCGCCACAGGACTGTTGATGCTGGTCGCCTTGAGCCTCCTCATCTTCGTCCTGCTGCGCATGGCGCCCGGCGATCCGATTGACGCCTATATCAATCCGTCCGTGCCGATGTCGGCCTCCGATCTTGAAACGCTGCGCGACCGCCTCGGCCTCGACCAGCCGCTGCCGCTTCAGTATATCGGCTGGCTGCGCGCGGCGCTGTCTGGTGATTTCGGCTATTCGATCCAGCGCAGCGGCGTGCAGGTGCTGCCGCTGGTGATGGAGCGAATCGGACCCACGGCTCTGCTGATGGGCATGGGT
The DNA here is from genome assembly GCF_000350085.1 of Mesorhizobium metallidurans STM 2683. Lineage (GTDB taxonomy): Bacteria > Pseudomonadota > Alphaproteobacteria > Rhizobiales > Rhizobiaceae > Mesorhizobium > Mesorhizobium metallidurans. The sequence goes on along the minus strand of NZ_CAUM01000146.1, from coordinate 60,551 downwards.
CTGGCGATCGCCATCATCGTCGGCATTGCCGCCGGCATCTATAGCGCCGTGCGCCGCAACGCCTGGCCCGACATTGCGATGTCGGTGCTGTCCTTCATCGGCATATCGAGCCCGGCCTTCCTGACCGCGCTGCTCGGCCTCTATTTCTTTTCTGTGCTGCTGCGCTGGGCGCCGTCAGGCGGCATGCAGACCGCCGGCGCGCCATTCTCGATCTCTGACGTGCTCGCGCATCTGATCCTGCCGGCGTGCCTGCTGTCGATCGGCCACGCTGCCCTGATCATGCGCTATATGCGCGCCTCACTGCTCGAAGTGCTTAACCAGGATTATGTCCGCACCGCCCGCGCCAAGGGCGTGCGAGAATTCTGGGTGATCATCAAGCACGCCACCCGCAACGCGCTCTTGCCGGTCATCACACTGATCGGCTCGACCGTGGGCATCGCGATCGGCGGCGCGATCTTCCTGGAGAGCGTCTTCAACTGGCCGGGCATGGGCCTGCTGCTGGTCAACGCCGTCGGCACCCGTGACTATCCCGTCATCATGGGCGCCACGCTGGTCATCGGTGTCTGCGTCATCCTGGTCAACATTCTCACCGACGTCGCCTATGCCTTCGTCGATCCGCGCATCCAGGTGGCATGATGACGGTTGCCGCGACCGAACCACCAGCCATGCAGCGCACCAAGGGTCCGTTGCGCCGAGCGCTCGACCGCTTCATCGAGAACCGCGCCGCGCGGGCCGGCCTGCTCATCGTGATCCCGGTGCTGATAGCGGTCATGACCTATCACTGGTGGTGGCCATACGCGCCCAACGCCATCGATCTGAAGGCCATGAACAAGGGACCGTCCGCCACCCATTGGCTCGGCAGCGACGGCGTCGGCCGCGACGTCTTCGCCCGGCTTCTGCAAGGCGGTCGCATCTCGCTTTTGGTCGCTGTCTGCTCTGTCGCGATCTCCATCGTGATTGGCTTCCTCGTCGGCGCCATCGCAAGCTTCGGCGGCCGCGTCGTCGATGCGACCGCGATGCGCTTCGTCGATCTCGCCATGACTTTGCCGCCGGTCATCTTCCTGCTGGTGCTTGCCTCGATCGCCGGCACCGGCATCGCGCCGACAATCCTCGTCATCTCGCTGCTGTCGTGGCCCGTTTTGTCGCGCATGGTCAGGGCCCGGCTGCTCGAACTGCGCGAGCGTGATTTCGTTGTCGCGGCGCGCGGCATGGGGGCAGGGCTGCCGCATCTCCTGTTTCGCCACGGCCTGCCCAATTGCATAGACATCCTTGTCGTCTACGCGACCTTGCAGATCGCCAACGCGATCCTGCTGGAAGCCGGCCTCTCCTTCCTCGGCCTCGGCATCGCCCCGCCCGAAGCGAGCTGGGGCAACATGCTCAATCTCGCCCGCTCCACCGTCGTGCTTGAACAATACCCCTGGCAGTGGATGTTTCCCGGTGCCGCCCTCGTGCTCACGGTCCTCGCCATCAATTTCATTGGCGACGGCCTGCGTGACGCTTTCGATCCCCGATCCGATCTCAATTGAAGGTTCTCAAAATGCCACTCTTTACCGGCGTCGTGCCGCCCGTCGTCACCCCCCTCAATGCCGATTACAGCATCGACTTTCCATCGTTCACGCGAACACTGGAGAACCTGCTCGACGGCGGCGTCCACGGACTGTTCGTGCTTGGCTCGACCAGCGAGGTCGTCTTCCACGAAGAGGCGGCGCGCAAGGCGATCATCGAGCATGCGGTGAAGGTCAACAACGGCCGCGTGCCGATCTTTGTCGGCGTCATCGACCCGACCACCGACCGCGTCATCAACCATTCGAGGATCGCCAAGGCGGCCGGCGCCGATGCTATCGTCGTCACCGCGCCCTTTTACGCACGCACGAGCCAGCCGGAGATCATCGATCATTTCCGCTACATCAAGGATGCGATCGACATCCCGATCATCGCCTACGACATCCCGGTTTGCGTCCACATCAAGCTTGAGCGCAAGACGACGGTGACGCTTGCCAGGGAAGGCATCGTCGCCGGCCTGAAGGATTCCAGCGGCGATGACGGCAATCTGCGTTACGTGCTGAAAGACATGGCCGGCAACGCCAATTTCTTCGGCATGACCGGCTCCGAAATCATGGTCGACACCGCCCTTGCCATGGGCGCGCACGGTGTCGTGCCGGGCATCGCCAATGTCGACCCGCACGGCTACGTCAAGATGTGGAACCTGATGCAGGCCGGCAGGTATGCCGAGGCCCGCCTTGAGCAGGAGCGGCTGTTGAAGCTGTTCGAGATCGTCTGGATCGCGCTCGGCCGCACCAGCGCCGGTTCGGCCGGCGTCGGATCCTTCAAGACGGCCATGCGCAGCCTCGGCATCATCGCCACCAACAGGATGGCCCGTCCGCAGCGCGACCTCAACGCCGAGGAAACCGCCAAGGTCGACGCCATCCTGCGCGACGTCGGCCTGCTCGGCTGACAATGGAAGCGCCGATCCTCCAGATCGCCGGACTGCGCGCCGTGTTCCGCATTGCGGGGCGCGACATCGCTGCCGTGCAGGATATCGATCTGGAGATCGGCTCCGGCGAGACCGTGGCGCTGGTCGGCGAGTCCGGTTCGGGCAAGTCGGTCACCAGCCTCTCCATCATGGGGCTGCTGGCGAAGAAGATCGGCCATATCGCCAAAGGCCGTATCTCGATCAGGCGGCGCGACGGGTCCGTCACCGAGCTGACCGGGCTGGACGCGGAGCAACTGCGCCGCGTGCGTGGCAACGACATCGGCATGGTCTTTCAGGAGCCGATGACCAGCCTCAACCCCGTCTACACGATCGGCGAGCAGATCGCCGAGCCGATCCGCATCCATCTTGGCAAATCGCATCGCGCGGCGGCAGCCGAGGCGGTGCGCCTGCTGACGCAGGTCGGCATCCCGGACCCGGCGCGGCGCGCGAAACAATACCCGCACGAACTCTCGGGCGGCATGCGCCAGCGCGCCACCATTGCGATGGCGCTCGCATGCAACCCGACCTTGCTGATCGCCGACGAACCGACGACAGCGCTTGACGTGACGATCCAGGCGCAGATACTCGATCTGCTTGCCGACCTTCAGGCCGAACGCGGCATGGGCGTCCTCTTCGTCACCCACAATCTTGGCGTGGTTGCCGAAATCGCCGACCGCGTGGCGGTCATGTATGCCGGGCGCATCGTCGAGACCGGTCTGGTGAGCGAAGTCTTCGCCCGTCCGCGCCATCCCTATACGATGGGCCTGATGCGCTCGGTGCCGCGGCTTGGCCAGGCAACGGCGCTGAAGGCCGCCGGCACGCCGCTGCCGACGATCGCCGGCAACGTCCCCTCGCTGGCCATGCTGCCCAAGGGCTGTTCCTTCGCTCCAAGGTGCCCGATGGCGATCGACGCCTGCCGCGCCGCCGTGCCGCCGCTGTTCCAGGTGTCGCAAACGCAGGCGAGCCGCTGCATTCGCTGGGAGGAGCTATGAGCGCGCCGGCTCCCTATCTCACGGTTCGCAACCTGACCAAGCATTTCGCCCCGACAGCGTTCTCGCGCGGGCCCGTGGTCAAGGCGCTGCAGGATATTTCCTTCGACATTCCACGCGGCCAGGTGGTCGGGCTGGTCGGCGAATCCGGCTCCGGCAAGACGACCGTTGGCCGTTCCGTGCTGCGGCTGATCGAACCGACTTCCGGCGAGATACGCTTCGACGGCAAGGACATCGTCAAGCTGGGGGCAGGGGATCTTCGCCGCCAGCGCCGCAACATGCAGTATATTTTCCAGGATCCTTTCGCCAGCCTGTCGCCGCGCATGACCATCGGCCAGATCCTCACCGAGGGGCTGGATATCCAGAGGATCGGCAACCGCGCCGAGCGTCGCGCCCGCGCCGAAAAGGCGCTCGCCGCAGTCGAACTGCCGGTCGACGCCTATCATCGCTACGCGCATGAGTTTTCGGGCGGCCAGCGCCAGCGCATCGGCATCGCGCGCGCCCTCACGCTGGAGCCCGAATTCATCGTCGCCGACGAGCCTGTCTCCGCACTCGACGTGTCGATCCAGGCACAGGTGATCAATCTTCTGCGCGACCTGCAACTGCGGCTCGGCCTGACGATGCTGTTCATCTCGCACGATCTGGCGGTGGTCGAATATATCTGCGACACCGTCATCGTGCTCTATCTCGGGCGCATCATGGAGATCGCACCGGCGGCGAGCCTCTACGCCCGCCCGCAACACCCCTATACGCAGGCGCTGCTGTCGGCCATTCCCTCGCCGGACCCGGCGAAGCGCTCGAAGCGCCAGATACTCAAGGGCGATATTCCAAGCCCGGCCAATCCGCCGTCGGGCTGCGTGTTCCGCACCCGCTGCCCCTATGCGATCGAGGCCTGCGCCGGCGTCGTGCCCGAATTGCGCGAGACCGAGGCGGGACATCTCAAGGCCTGCATTCGTGACGACATCCCGGCATGACGGCCGCCAAATAGCGAGTTATTTCGCCGTTGAACGGGGACATAGTCGCGTGGTCACGGCTGAGCGGCCAGACACATTGGAACCTTCTTGACCCAATACGGTTGAGGCTGGTGACGGCGGGCATTTGCACCCCCTCAGCAAAATGTAGAGCGTCCCCCGCCCTTTCCGCCGTCACACCTTCACAGTATGCGAAATCTATATTGTGTCCCGGATCGTTTTAACGTTCCCAGCGTTTGACCCAGACCCGCACGGAGGAATCGACAATGGGCGACGAACAGCATGAGAAAATCCAGCAACGCGCATACGCAATTTGGGAACGTGAAGGCAGCCTGCACGGCGATCATGAACGGCACTGGCAGACGGCCAAGGAGGAAATTGAGCGCGAGGCCGCACTTCCACTCACGGCTGATGACGCGCTTCCGCAAACCCGTGAGATGGACAGCAACGATCCATTGACGGTCGAAGCGCTCGCATTGCGCACCGGAATAACCGTACAGCAAGCGCAGGATTTGATCGATCGGATGGGCGATGACCGCACGGCGATCGAGGACGCTGCGCGGAGCCTGGCGGTAGGTGGACGAAACTTCAGCAAGTGAGAATCTGTCGAACCCTGAAGCCGACAGACTGGAACTCCTGACCGCGTCGTGGGTGGCCATTAGGGCGTCCCGCGCAAGCCGCTCGGCGTGTCACATGATGCCGAAGGTCTTATAGGCTTCCACCGCGCTCATGCCCTCGCGGATCGCTTTGGCGACGAGCCTTTCGCCGCGGACTTTTTCAAGCGCCAGCCGAACCACCTCTTCCTCCGCTTGCCGCGGAATAACCAGCACGCCTTCCTTGTCGCCAAACAGCAGTGTTCCCGGCTCGATGCGCACGCCACCGATCTCGAGCGCACAGCGATAGTCCACGACCTTGCCGCGCACGCCTTGGTCCTGCGCGTAGTAGCCGGTGCAGAAGCATGGGAACTCCAGCGCCTTGATGCCATCGGTATCGCGGACGAAGCCGTCGACCAGCGCGCCACGCACGCCGAGGATCTTCGCGCGGGTCGACATCAGTTCGCCCCACAGCGCGTAGCGGGGCGAGGCGCCGCTGGCGACGTAGATCTCGCCGGGCTTCAGATCGTCCAACGCTTCGAACATCAGCCCGAACGGCTTGGTCATCAGCGGATTGCGTGTCGGCTCATTGGACGGAAAGATGTCGGATTCGAGCACTGGCATCGCCCGGCCTAGCAAGCGTGTCTTCTCGTCGATCGGCTTGAACACGGGCGGCAGGAATTGATGCTGCAGCCCCAGCGTGTCCATCACGTCGCCGACCACGGCGACGAAGAGTTCCGTGTCGAACAGGCGATACATTTCGGCGTCGTCGGCATAGAGGCGCATCGATCTGGTCATCAGGCTTGCGTCCGGGTGCTCGTGGAATTGGTGGTGCGGGCAGGCCCCAGCACTGCTGCGTTCTGAACCAACGCGCGCATATAACCCAGGGCAAAAGCCTTTCCGGCGTGCCAGGGCGCGTTGCAGGACATTTCCGGGGTATGGTCGGGGATCATCACGCCGTCATAGTTTTCGTCACGCAGGATGCGGACGATCTCGGCCATATCGATATCGCCGTCATCGACGAAGGTCTCGTGATAGTTCGGCACTTTGCCGCGCACGTTGCGGAAGTGGATGTAGCCGATGCGCCGGCGTCGGGCGAAGCGCCTGACGTGCCCGTAAATGTCGTCGGCTCCCGGCATCTCCTGCAGCGAGCCGAGGCAGAGCTCCAGCCCGTTGGCCGGCGAGTCGATTATGTCCATCAGCCGGTCGTATTTCTCCGGCCGGTTGACGAGCCGCGCGGCACCACGCAGCGCCTCGGCCGGTGGATCGTCGGGGTGGGCCGCCAGCACGACGCCGGCCTCTTCGGCCACCGGCACGATTTCGCGCAGGAAGATTTCGAGCCGCTGCCAAAGCTCGTCGCTGCTGACCGTCACCGCTTCCGCATTCGGCCGCCCGGCGCGATAGCGCATGTTCCAGACAACACCGTCGGGGAGGGGCAGATCGGCATCGATGGCGGCGAGGTCGAGACCCACCGACACCGCTTCGCCGCGCGCGAAGGGGCCGCGCGACCATCCCCAGACACCGGCGATGGAGAAATTGTAACCAATGCAGGGGATGCCGGCGCGCCCGGCATCGCGGACAAGGCGCTTCAGCCCGTCGATCTGCTTCGAACGATCGGGACCGCCGAGCAGCACATCGGACCAGAAGCGCGGCGAGAAATTCTCGATCGCCGCGATCTCCAGACCGTTATCGCGCACGGTCTTGACCAGGCCGGCGAAATCCTCGTGGCTCCAAAGCTCGTCGGTGGAGCAGTCGCCCCAGCCTGCCTCTTCGCCGCCGGCTGAGAGCGAAGGATCGCGGCCGCGAAAATAGTTGGTGAGGTGGGCAACGATGTGGGTGGCGCCTGCCTGACGGGCAAAGCGGAAATTGTCCGGCGTCAGCGATTCCCGGTAAAGGCCAAGACCGATCTTCATGGTGCTATTTCACGCCGATACCGGCGGTCAGGCCGCCATCGATCTTGTAGTCCGCGCCGGTGCAGAAGCCGGCTTTAGATGAACATAAAAAGGCAATGAGCTCCGCCACTTCCTCCGGCTCGCCGATGCGGCCAAGCGGATGGGCGGCGCCAAAGCGCCTGTAGGCTTCTTTGACATCGGCATCGCTGCCATTGTCGCCACGCGCGGCCTTCTCGAGGATCGGCGTGCGGATCGAGCCCGGGCTCACCGAATTGATCCGGATGCCGGCCGCCGCGTAGTCGAGCGCCAGCGATCGCGTCAGCGTGTGGATGGCGCCCTTGGTGGTGGCATAGGCGGCAACGTTTTGCTGGCAGGCGAAGCCTTGCACCGAAGCCACGTTGACGATGGCGCCGCCGCCCCGCTTGATCATTTCCGGGATGCCGAAATGCGCCGTCAGGTAGATCGAACCGACATTGACGGTCATTGCCCGGTTCCAGGTTTCCCAGTCGGTGGTCGTCGCGGTTCCGTAGGGATGGACCGCCGCCGAGTTGACGATGATGTCGATCCCGCCGAACCGCTCGACGCCGGCCGCGACCGCGTCGCGAACCTGGTCGGAAACGGAGACATCGACTGTCTGCACCAGCGCATCCGCTCCGGCCTTGGCGAGACTTTCCTGCATCGCGGCATTGGCCGCCCGGTCGATGCCGCAGGCGACAATCGCGGCGCCGCCCTGCGCCAGGCGCCTCGCTGTAGCGAGCGCGATGCCGGTCGTGCCGGTAACCAGCGCAATCTTGTTTTCAAAGTCAGACATGATGTAAATCCTTGGAAGATGTCGGGTTCGGCTGCGCCGGGATTGCCGGCGAGATCCGGGCGTTTTCGAGATCGTCCGGAACGAAGCGCAGGCCGAAATCGAGGTGCCGGCTCATCAGGTAGCTATAGGCGATACGGTCGCGTGCGCGCAGCGCCGAAATGATCTCGCCATGGGCGCGGCGTGTTTCACTGAGGATCGGCCGGATGGATTTGCCGACGGTCATGATGTGCAGGATGACCGGCGACAGGAACTGATAGGTCTGTACCAGCATGCGGTTGCTGGCGAGCTTCACCAGCGCCAGGTGAAAATCGAAATCACGCTGCGCCGCCTCCTGGACATCCTTGCTGGTTTCGATCAGGCCGTTGACGTCGTCCAGGGCGTCGAGTTCGGCGGCGCTGGCGTTGAGAATGACGTGGTCGCCGATGCTCACTTCGATGATGCGGCGAAACCCCTGGATGTCGTTAAAGGAGGTCCTCGAAATATCCATCTGCGCGGCGAAAAAGTTCTGAATCGCCACGTTCTGGCGATCGGCCAGCACCGCGCCGACACGCGGCTTGGGATCGATCAGGCCATAGGTGCGGATGGTGCGCAGCGCTTCGCGGATCGTGTTGCGGCTGGCGCCAAACAATTCGCAAAGCTCCCGTTCGGTGGGCAGGACGTCGCCGACGGACATGGCGCGATTGCGGATGAGGTCGAGGATCTGCCGCACGGTCTGGTCGACGGCCGAACTGCTGACCCCGGCATCTTCTGTCGCTTCCACCGGGTCGTGACCAGCCTGCTCCAAGGGACTGTCTCCTCGCTATTTGTTGGACCAGTACTACGGTCAAACGGGCAATAAATCAACCGCTGCGCTGCCAGAAGACCGGAAACGGCCGATGCAAGGCGTATTCTAGCGTGTTGACAGTCCTGTGGTCCAACAATATGGTCGCCTCTCACACTTAGGAGGCCTTATGGAACAGTGCTGGCGCTGGTATGGACCGGACGACCCGGTGACACTCGATCATGTCAAACAGGCAGGTGCGACAGGCGTGGTCTCGGCGCTGCACAATATCTATGACGGACGCGCCTGGCCGCTCGAGAGCATTCTGGAGCGCAAGCGGATCATCGAGGCGGCTGGGCTGACCTGGTCGGTCGTCGAGAGCATTCCCGTCCACAATTCGATCAAGATCGGCTCGGCGGAAAGAGGCCGCTATGTCGGCTGGTACAAGGACACGATCCGCGCGCTTGCCAAGGCCGGCATCGCGACGATCTGCTATAATTTCATGCCCGTGGTCGACTGGACCCGCACGGATCTCGCTTACCGGCTGCCGACGACAGGTTATGCCTTGCGTTTCGATGCGATCGATTTCGCGGCCTATGATTTGTTCGTGCTGAAGCGCGGGAATGCCGAGGCCGGCTACAGTGCCGCTCGCATCGCCGAGGCGGAGTCGCGACTGAAGGAACTGAGCGCCGAGAAGATCGACCAGATCGAGCGCAACCTCATCGCTGGCCTGCCGGCGACCGAGCGCAGCTATAACCGCGACAGCTTTCGCGAGGCATTGGCGGAATACGATGCGATCGGGCCAAAGGAACTGCGCGACAACCTTGCCTGGTTCCTGCGCGAGATCATTCCGGTGGCCGAAGAGGAAGGGGTGCGCATGTGCATCCATCCCGACGACCCGCCCTTCTCGCTCTACGGCCTGCCACGCATCGTTTCGACCGCCGAGGATGCGCGCTTCATCCTCAACGCCGTCGACAGTCCGGCCAATGGCCTGACGTTCTGCACCGGCTCCTATGGCACGCGCGCCGACAACGACATTGTCGCCATGGTCAAGGAATTCGCCGGCCGCATCCATTTCGTCCATCTGCGCAACATCACCATCGAGGCGGACGGCTCGTTCTATGAAGCCGAGCATCTCGAGGGCGGCACCGACATGGCGCATGTCATCCTCGCCTTGATGCAGGAGGAAGCGCGCCGTCGCAAGGAGGGCCGCGCCGACTGGCAAATTCCCCTGCGTCCCGATCACGGCCATCTGCTCGCCGACGACATCGGCAAGACCAGGATCAATCCCGGCTACTCGCTGATCGGCCGGCTGAAGGGTCTCGCCGAACTGCGCGGCATCATGCGCGCCGTGGAGCGGTTCGGGCTCGCATGAGGATCGTCAGCAGGCGATTGGTTCGCCGTTTGCGTATGTAAAAACTATTTGTCTAGGTGAAAATACCTGCTACTACAGCGGGCCGGACACGCATTGCCCGGTTCCAGGGAGGAATTGCCTGAAATGACAAGACTGCGCGGTCTTGCGTGGGATCATCGACGTTGCTGGGGTCCGCTCGACGCCAGCGTCGGGCCGTATTGCGACGCCAATCCTGGCCTGGAAATCGAATGGGACCGCCGCAGTCTCTATGAATTCGGCGAGGGCGCGCTCGGCCCGGTGCTCGGCACGTACGATCTGGTCGTCTTTGACCATCCTTTTATCGGCGACATCGCACAGGGTGAGCTGATGGTGCCGTTCGATGCCTATTTGTCGGCGCAGCAAATCCGCTTCTTCGAGGATGATTCAGTCGGTGCGTCCTGGCACTCCTACGAGAAGAATGGGCGCCAGTGGGCATTGCCTATCGATGCTGCTTGCCAGGTCGCCTCCTATCGCCCGGATCTTCTCGAACGCTACGGATCGGTGCCGCGCACGCATGAGGATGTGGTCGAACTTGGCCGGCGTGCACGCGAGGACGGGAAATGGCTTGGCCTGCCGTTCGTGCCGACGGACGCCATGTGCATGCTTTTGACGCTAGGTCATCCGCAGGAAGATGGCGAACAATTCATCGCGAGGGAAATGGTCGAGCAAGCCATCGCGCAACTGCGCGAACTTGCGGCTTTATCGCATCCGAACTCATCGAAGTGGAATCCGATCCGCTGCTATGACCATATGATCGCACATGACGACGTGGTCTATGTGCCGTTCGCCTTCGGCTATGTGAACTACGCCGCGAAAACCGACAGGCCGTATCTGCGCTTCGCCGACGTGCCGACACCGCGCTCCGCCGGCGCTTTGCTCGGCGGCGCCGGCATCGGCGTCAGCGCTCGGTCGAAGCACAAGCAGGCGGCGATCGACTACGCGCTTTTCCTGTGCTCGCCCGAGTATCAGCGGGGCGACTATATGAGGGCGGGCGGACAGCCGGGATCGCTGGCAGCCTGGAAGGATGCCGGGGTCAACGGCCTTTCCGGGGATTTTTTCCGTTCGACGCTGCAGACGATCAGCTCCTCCTATCTGCGCCCGACGCATCCGGGTTTCACCGCCTTCTTCCGCGAATGCGCGCCGTATGCGGCCGCTGCCGTTGCCGGCGGCATCCCGGCAGCCGAACTCGCCGACCGTGTGAATCGTCTTTACCGGGAAACCAGGCAAGACCAAGCCCAGAGGAGCGTCGCGTGATGGCCGCCAGCGTTGCAGAGACGCTCGACGAAGCCGAAGGCGGCCGCAACGGCTATCGCGTGCCGGCTGTGGAGAAGGCGCTGGACGTTCTGGAGTTCATGGCTTCCAGCGCCGAAACGCTGACCCAGACCGAGATCGCGGCCGGCCTGGGACGCTCCATTCACGAAATCTACCGCATCCTGCTCTTACTGGAGAAGCGCAGCTACATCTTCCGCACGCAATCGGACCGCTTCCGGCTGTCGCTAAAACTGTTCGAACTGGCGCATATGCATCCACCGGTAAACCGGCTGGTCGAATGCGCGCTGCCGGTGATGCGCGAATTGACCGCCAATGCCGATCAAAGCTGCCACCTTGTGGTGCGCGAAGGACAGAATGCGCTGGTGGTGCTGCAGATCGATTCACCGCTGCCGATGCGCTACTCGGTGGCGCTGGGTTCGCATTTTCCGATCCTCGAAACCAGTTCCGGCGCGGTGTTGCTTGCCCATTCGAACCGGGCCGAGCGCGACCGCATCGTCGAGCGGATCGTGGTCGCGGGCGAAGGCCAGGGCACGCGGGCCGAAATCGAAGCACGGCTGAACGAGGTTGCAAGGCTCGGCTATGAGATGCGCGCCTCACTGGCCGTCGAGGCCTGCACCAACATATCGATGCCGGTGCGCGATCACACCGGCGCCGTCATCGCCGCGCTTACGGTGCCGCTGCTGCCGCAGAAGGCGGCGCGGTTCGACCGCGAAACTGTCTTCGAACTCGCCCGGGCTGCCGCCGAGAAGATATCGGCGGCGCTTGGCTGGGGCGAATCCACCCTCTCTTCACGTGCCGACCCGGAACGGCGGGATTACCCGTTCAGCGACTGACAAAAGCGATAAACCTGGGAGAAGAAACATGCAGTGGTCCAAGTCAATCCTGTTTGCGTCCGCGGCCGTGCTGGCCTTGAGTGCTGCGGCTGCGCATGCCGAGAACATGCCAAAGCGCATCGGCTACGTCACCAACTACGCCACCCATGAGTGGTACCAGAACGTCATTAAGGGCATGAAGGCTCACGGCAAGGAACTTGGCATCGAGGTCGAGGTACAGGACGCCAATCTCGACATCGCCAAGCAGGTCGCCGCGGCCGAAGACTTTATCGCCAAGGGCGTTGACGTGCTGATTATCACCCCGGTGAATGAAGAAGGTGTGGTGCCGCTGCTGCGTCAAGCCAAAGCTGCCAACGTCCCGGTGGTGCTTGAGGGCAACCCGGTCAAGGGCATGACCACGATGGTGGCGATCTGCGACTACGACACCGGCTATTTCTCCGGCGTCGAGGCTGGCAAATACGCCAAGGAAAAGCTCGGCGGCACCGCCAAGGTGATGAATGTCGGCCTGCCGCTGCTGTCGGCAACCGTGCTGCGCTCGCAGGGCTTCATGGACGGGCTGAAGACCATCATCCCCGAAGCGGTCATGGTCCATGACCTCGACGGTGGCGGCAACCCGGATCGCGCGCTGGAAGTATCTTCGGCGGCGCTCGCGAAGAACGCCGACATCAACATCATCTATGGCATCAATGATTCATCCTCTCTCGGCGGTCTGCAGGCCTGGAAAGCGGCAGGGAAGTCGCAGGATGGCCTGTTGACGGTCGGCACCGGCGGCGAGGGACTTGCCTTCATCAACGCGATGCAGAACGAGCCGTCCTACCGCATCGAGGCCGCGATGTTCCCGGAAAAGGAAGGCTTCACCGCCATCGACGCTGCGGTCAAGCTCTTCAACAACGAGGAAGTGCCGGAGCACATCGTCAGCCCGACCGCACCGATGAACGGTGAGGACTGGAAGAAATACTACGACTATGACGGCACCACCCGTACCATCAAATGGGATGCCGTCAACGCACTCAAGCCGCCGGCGAAATGCATGAAGACCTCCGCCGACCTGAAGAAGTAGGGGCTCGGATTGCCCTTCCCGCTCGGCGGGAAGGGCAGCGGGACGGATGCCGACAGCAAAACAGGTCAACTGCCCGGTTTAGGCGGCAGGTTTCCAAATGGCGACGGCACCAATGCCGCTCTGGAAATGAAAAGGAAATGAGCGAGCTTACACACGCCTCCGCGCCCAGACGTTCCATTGGCGGCCAGCTTCTGGGCAGCAGCCAGCTCGTGCTGGGGCTCATCCTGGCTGCGCTCTGCATCGCCATCTCGATCGCGGCGCCGCAGTTCTATTCCGAGGCCAATATCATCGCCATCCTGCGCCAATGCGCGCTGGTGCTGATCGTCGCCTCGGGCATGACCATGCTGATCATTACCGCCGAGGTCGATCTGTCGGTCGGTGCGTCGCTCGCCTTTGTCGGCTGCATCGGCATGGCCGTGCTCAATTCGACGCACAGCCTCGCGCTCGGCATGCTGGCGGCACTTGCCTTTTCCGGTGGGGTCGGCCTGTTCAATGGTTTGGTCGTCACCAGGTTGAGAGTAAACTCGCTGATCGCCACCATCGGCACGATGATGATGCTGCAGGGCGGTGTCTATTTGTTCACGCGCGAGGCGGTGCAGAACCACAATCGGCTGGTGAGCTTCACCGATCTCGGCGCCGGCTATGTCGGCGCGGTGCCGGTGCCCGTCATCCTGGCGGCGCTGATCTTTGTGATTGCCTATGTGACGCTGCGCTTCACCACGCTTGGCCGTTATCTCTATGCGGTCGGGGCCAACGAAAAAGCAGTGCGTCTGTCTGGCCTGCGCTCGGAGCGCCTCAAGCTGTTCGCCTTCGTCGTCACCGGCCTCTGCGTCGGCGTTGCCGGCATGATCCTGTCGTCGCTGATGAATGCAGGACAGCCGACCGCCGGCCGCGGCTTCGAACTGACGGTGATCGCCGCCGTCATCCTCGGCGGCACCAGCCTGCTCGGCGGCCGCGGCTCGCTGTTCGGCACGTTGCTTGGCGTGCTGGTGCTGAAGGTGATCGACAACGGCATCATCATTCTCGGCTGGAACCAGGATCTGCAGATGGTGGTGCCGGGCGTCGTCATCATCCTGGCAACCTATCTCGACATCATCCGGAACAAAGCCAATGTCCGTTGATTTCCTTCACCCCGGCGAAGGCGCGGCCATCGATAGAGATGTGCCGGCGCTGGAACTGCGCGGCATCGACAAGCGCTTTCCAGGCGTGGTGGCGCTGGACAATGTCGATTTCACCCTCGAAGGCGGCAAGATCCATGCCTTGATGGGCGAGAACGGCGCCGGCAAATCGACGCTTATCAAGATCATGGCCGGCGTCTACGGCAAGGATGCCGGCACCATCCGCATGCGCGGTCGCGAAGTCGACATCAAGTCGCCGCGCGACAGTCTGAAGGAGGGCATCAAGGTCGTGTTCCAGGAGATCGCATTGATCTCCGAATTCACGGTAGCCGAGAACATCTTCCTTGAAGGCTATCCGACCGGCAAGGGCGGCTCGATCGACTGGAAGAAAATCCGTGCCGATTCAGCCGCGCTTTTCAATCGCATCGGCTTCAACGTCGATCCGGCGGCACGGACGGGATCGCTCCCGGTCAGCCAGCAGCAGATGGTTGAGATCGCACGTGCGCTCGCCCACGAAGCCCGCGTCGTGGTGATGGACGAGCCGACGTCATCGCTGACGCCGAACGAGGTTTCTCTGTTGTTCACCGTCATCCGAAGGCTGGCCGCGCTCGGTATCGCGGTGGTCTATGTCAGCCACAAGCTCGACGAGGTCTTCGAGATCGCCGACACCGTGACGGTGCTGCGCGACGGGCGCCACATCTCGACCAGGCCGATCGGCGAGCACACCAACGATACGCTGATCCAGGACATGATCGGCCGGCGCATCGACAATCTGTTCCCCCGCAAGCGCGGCGCGCCGGGCAGCAAGGTCGCCCTGTTCGTGGAGAAGCTCAGCACGGCAAAGAAGCTGAACGACGTCTCCTTCGAGGCGCGTGCTGGCGAGGTTCTCGGCTTCTTCGGCTTGATGGGCGCCGGCCGTACCGAGCTTGCCAAGGCGATCGTCGGCTACGACCCGATCGCTTCGGGCACGATTACGGTCGACGGCAGCCGCTTGGTGCCGCACGACACGCGCACCGGCGTCGGGCTCGGCATCGGCCTGCTCACCGAGGACCGCAAGAGCGAAGGGCTGATGGGCGAACTGCCCGTCTACCAGAATGCCAGCCTCGCCTCGCTCGGCGCCTTCGCGCGAATGGGGTTCGTCGACAAGGCCAGGGAGCACCGGGCGGTGCAGGACTATGTCGACCGCTTCCGCATCAAGACCCCCAGCCTGTTCCAGCAGGTGAAGAACCTGTCGGGCGGCAATCAGCAGAAGGTGCTGATCGCGCGCTGGCTGATGCGGGGCCTGAAGGTGATCGTCGTCGACGAGCCGACCCGCGGCATCGATGTCGGCGCCAAGTCGGAGATCTTTGCGCTGATCGACCGGCTGGCCGGCGAGGGCCTGGCGGTCGTCATGATGACGTCCGAAATGCCGGAGCTGCTTGGTCTTGCCGACCGGATCGCGGTGATGTGCGAAGGCCGTCTGACCGCGATCATGTCGCGCGATGAAGCCACGCAGGAGAATATCCTCAATGCGGCGATCGGGTGAGCCATGACGCTTCGCGGCAGCATTCCTTGCGATCCGGGCCACCTGCTCGAAGGGAGCAAGCAATGAGCCTTGCAAGCACGGCTTCCCTCAAAGACCAGCCATCCATGCTGGCGCGGCTCTTCGCCCGGCAGGAACTGGCCTTGCTGGTATGCCTCATCCTGGTGCTGGCGTTCTTCTCCGTCACGGTCGAGAATTTCCTCTCCGTGCGCAACTTGACCAACGTGCTTGGCCAGGCGTCGTTGCCGCTGATCGCCGGCATTGGCTGTGCCGTCGTCTTCATTTCCGGTGAGGTCGACATTTCGATCGGCTCGCTGCTCGCGACCATTGCGCTGCCGCTGATCATCATCATGAACGACAGCAACTCGCTGCTGCTCGGCGTCGGTGGCGCGCTGCTGTTTGGGCTGATCATCGGCGTGGTGAACGGCTATCTCACCGCCTATGCCGGCATCAACTCGCTGATCGTGACGCTGGGCACGATGTTCATCATGCGCGGCGGCGTCTATCTCTACACCGGCCAGCGCGCCATCCCCGACGACGCCAGCCTCGACAGCTTCATCGCGCTGTCGGATGGCCGCCTGTTCAACGTCATCCCTTATTCGGCTGTCATCGCCATCGTTCTGCTCGCCGCCTTCGCCTACATGATGCAGCACCGGCCGTTCGGGCGGCAGATCTATGCCGTCGGCGGCAATCAGGAAGTGGCGCGGCTGGCGGGCTATGACGTGCGGCGCGTCAAGTTCATCTGCTTCATCATCAGCGCGCTGCTGGCGACGGTCGCCGGCATCATCCTGGCGGCGCGCGTCGGCTCGGCGCAACATACGGCAGGATTGAATTTCGAATTCCAGGTCGTCGCCGCGACGGTGCTCGGCGGCGTCAGCCTTGCCGGCGGCATCGGCAGCCTGAGCGGCATGGCGCTCGGCGTGCTGATCCTGCAATTCCTGTCCAATGGCCTGCGCGGTCTTGGCCTGCCGACCGAATGGCAACTGGTCATCACCGGCATGATCATCATCGCGGCTGTCGCCTTTGACGAAGCAAAGCGCCGGCGCGCGAATGGAGGCTGACATGGCTCGTCTCGAAGGAAAAACCGCTGTCATTACCGGCGCCGCCGACGGCATCGGCCACGCGATCGCCGAGGCGATGGCACGGGAAGGGGCGCATGTCTTCCTGGGCGACATCGCCGACAAGGCCGGTGAAGATTTCGCGGCCGCACTTCGCGCGGCCGGCCACGATGCTGACTATGTGCATTGCGACGTGGCGCAGGAAGCCGACATCGCCCGCCTCATAGACAGCGCTGTCAAGAAGACGCGGCGCCTCGACATCATGGTCAACAATGCCGCCATCGCCATTGGCGGCATGCCGGTGCATGAGATGACCGACGAGCAGTGGCACCGGCTGATCGCGGTCAACCTGACCAGCGTGTTTCGCGGCTGCAAATTTGCCCTGCCGTACATGATCGCGCAAAAGTCGGGCTCGATCATCAACATGGCCTCGGCGCAGGGTCATATCGGCCTCGATGGCTGGACGGCCTATGCCGGCGCCAAGGGCGCGGTGATGGCGATGACACGTCAGATGGCGGTCGAATTCGGCCCGATGAACATCCGTGTCAACTCGATCTCGCCGGGCACCATCAACACGCCGATGAACGACAAATTGATCAAGGAGATCGGCGGCAACCTCGCCAAGACCTGGGTCAAGATGCATCCGCTCGGCCGTATCGGCGAGCCTTCCGAGGTGGCCGAGGCCGCCGTCTATCTCGCCTCCGATGCCGCCGGATTCACCACCGGCACAGACCTGCGTGTCGACGGAGGTCTGACCGCGGCACCCCGCTACGTTCCTGAACTGCTGTGAAAACACGAAACGAGACATGAAATGAACAAGGCCCTCGAAGGCGTCCGCATCCTCGATTTCAGCCATCTGCTGCAGGGGCCGTTCGCCACCCAGTTGCTCGGCGACATGGGCGCCGACGTCATCAAGATCGAGCGCGCCGGCGCCGGCGACATGTTTCGCGGCATGACCTTCTTTGCCAAATGGGTAGGCGGCTCCGAGAGCCCGAATTTCCTCGCCTGGAACCGCAACAAGCGCTCGATCGCGCTCAACCTGAAGAGCCGCAAGGTGCATGCCATCATCATGGAGATGGCCAGGAGCGCCGACGTGGTGGTGCAGAATTTCCGCCCCGGCGTGTTGGCCAAGCTCGGCTATGGCTACGATGACTTTCGGGCAGTCAATCCGCGCGTCATCTATTGCTCGGGGTCCGGCTATGGCGAGGAAGGCCCCTATGTCGAGCGCCCCGGCCAGGACATGCTGATCCAGGGTCTTGCCGGGCTGATTGCCAACACCGGCCGCGGCGACCAGGCTCCGGTTCCCGCCGGCGCCGGTCTCGCCGACCAGATCGGCGCCATGAACATGGTCTACGGCATCCTGTCGGCGCTCTACTATCGCGAGAAGACCGGCAAGGGCCAGAAGATCGAGGTCAATTTGCTGGCCGGCCTGCTGGCGCATCTCAACCAGGAATATGTCGCCGTGCTCAATCTCGGCGAGGATTTCGTACGCCCGAATTCCGGCATCGGCCATCCCGGCATGCAGGCGCCGTTCGGCGTCTACGAGACGAAGGACGGCGGCTACGTGTCGATCGCCATGAGCCCGTTCAAGACGCTGTACGAGGTGCTGGAAGCGCCGCAGCTTGCCGTCTACGACGACCTGAAAACCCTGTTCGACAAGCGCGACGAGGTATTCGAGAAGGTCAATGCCGAGACCAGGAAATTCGCCACGCAGGATCTGTTGGCGCGGCTGCTGGCAGTCGACATCTGGTGCGCCGCGGTGAAGGATATTCGCCGCGCGGCTGAGGATCCGCAGGTCAGGCATATGGGGATGATCACCAGCTACGATCATCCGCGCGGTGGCAAGGTTCGGGTGGTCGCACCGGCGGTCAAGATGAGCGAGACGCCTGCGACCATCGACCGACCGGCCCCGCTGGTCGGCCAGCACGGTCGCGAGATCCTGGCCGAATTCGGCCTCTCCAAGGACGAGATTGCAGCATTGGAGGCATCCGGCGACATGACCGTGGACGCAGCCTGACGATGCCAGCCTACCGGACACTCACGATCGAAACGTCGGGCCGGGTCGCGGTCGTCACCTTCCGGCGCGCCGACCAGCTCAACGCCATGAACCGGCTGATGCAAGGCGAGATCACCGAGGCTTTCGAGGCACTGTCGGACGACGCAGGCGTCGGTGCGATCGTGGTGACCGGCGAGGGGCGCGGCTTCATGGCCGGCGCCGATATCAAGGAATACGCGGCGCAGACCGCTGCGGAGTTCGACGCCTTCCAGGCCGCGGGCACGCGCATGTACGCGGCGATCGAGAACAACCGCAAGCCGGTGATAGCGGCGGTCAACGGTTTCGCGTTGGGCGGCGGCATGGAACTGGTGCTGTGCTGCGATATCGTGATCGCCAACCAGTTCGCGAAACTCGGTCTGCCGGAGATCAAGCTCGGGCTGATCCCCGGCGGTGGCGGCACACAGCGAAGCGTCGCCAAGCTCGGCCGCAATCGCGCTAATTTCCTGCTGATGACCGGCGCCATTGTGCCGGCCTCCGAATTCATCGCTGCCGGCCTGGTCAACGAGGTTGTCGATGTCGACAGGCTGATGCCGCGCGCGCTGGAACTGGCCGGGATGATCGCCAGCGAACCCGCCGCCGCGATCGAAGGCCTGAAAGCGCTGACGGCGCACGCCGTGTCAGGCGATCTGGCCGATGGTCTCGCCACGGAACGCGACATTCTGGGCGACCTCTACCGCAGCGACATCGGCCAGCAGCGCGTCAAGGAGTTCGCCGACAGAAGCACGACAAAGGTGAAGAAGGCCGGGCTGTGAAGACCGGTGCTCGAGGCATCCGCGCTGTGACAGATCGAGCCGCAATGTCTCTGGTCAAGCCGAACCGGCCGCGCTTCACCGATGTCGAGGAACTGGCCGCGATGGTCGGCCACGGTGACTCGCTCGGCGTCGGCGGTCACCATTTTGCGCGGTTGCCGATCGCATTGCTGCGGGCGATCGCCGGGTCCGGCATCAAGGGTTTGCGTTACGTCTGCTGGGCCGGCGGGTTGCCGCTCGAACTGCTGCTCGAAGTGGATGCGGTGGCGGAGGTCGAGCTCTGCTTTTCCAGCCTGGATATTTTTGGCCTTCCCCCACGCTTCCGCGCAGCAGCCGAGACCAAGGCGGTGCCTGTTCGCGATTGGACAGCGCTTGCCATCATCCAGGCGCTGCGGGCGGCGCAGCAGAATCTGCCGTCGATGCCGTTCCAGCTTCCGGCGGGTTCGGACATGCTGGCGCGCGTGCCGGGTGCAAGCGCCGGGTCCGATCCCATTGCCGGGACTGATACGGGATTTATCCCGCCACTGCGGCTTGATACGTTTGTCGTCCACGCCCAGCGCGCGGACGAAAGCGGCAATGTGCAAATCATCGGGCCACGCGCGCTGGACTTCGCCATGGCGGGCGCGGCACGCAAGGTGCTGGTCACCGTCGAGGAAATCGTCCCGGTCGGGGCGCTGCGGCACGATGGGCGCCAGAGCATCCTCACCCGCAATCAGGTTTCGGCTATAGCGCTGGCGCCAGGCGGCGCTTACCCGGCCTCGTGCCTGCCATTTTATGTGACAGACTATCAGAGATTGTCGGCGGCATTCGCAACCAGGGAAACGCCTTTGGCGGACAATCTGCGCCTGCCATCCGAAGGCGTCCCGGAACTGCTTCAAAAAGCTGCGAAAGTTCGCGCGGAAACGGTCATCGCAATGCCCGCGCTCGCGCACAGCGAAAAGAACGCGTCCGTCGACGAGATCATCGCTGCCCGCATCGTCGCCGAACTCGACAATGAGAGCTTTGCCAGCGCAGGCGCGGTGTCGCCGCTGGCCAACGTCGCCTACCGGCTGGCCAAGGCGACGCACGCGCCGGACATGATCATCGCAACGATGAGCTGCGGCCATCTCGACATCGCGCCGAGTCCGATGATCCTGTCGCTGATCGAAAGTCTGGATTGCGAGACGGCGGTGGCGCATGCCGGCGGCGACGACACCTACTCGACCTATTACCAGGCAGGCGCGGTGACGCATGAGATTGTCGGTGCGGCGCAGGTCGACCGGCGCGGCCGCGTCAACACCATCGCGCTGCGCAAACCAGGCGGTGGCCTCATCCGCCTGCCCGGTCAGGGCGGCATGGCCGACGTCGCCAACATGCATCGCGACTATCTGCTCTACATTCCCCGTCATTCGGTCCAGTCGCTGGTGGATGAGGTCGAAATCGCCAGTTCCGCCCGTGGGCTGCTGACGAAGGCAGAACGCGAACCGATGGGCTATCGCACCGGCAAGGCGCTGGTCTTCACTGATCTATGCGTCTTTCAGCTCGATCAGACATCCAGGGAGTTGGCCGTCATCGAAACCATGCCCGGTGTCACGCACCAGCAGATCCGCGATGCCACCGGATTTGCAGTGACATTCGATGCCGATTGCCGGGAGATGGCACTTCCTTCCAAGAATACACTCGCTGTCTTGCGAGGCCGGATCGACCCGCTCGGTCTGCGTCGTCTGGAATTCGTCAGCGCGAAGGAGCGTGGCGCGCTCATCGCCGAGATCCTCGCCGCCGACCGCACTATGGTCGAGCGCTGCATCGCCGCGCAGAGATCGCCCGTCGCAAGTTGAGGAACGTTCCATGGCAAAGCCGTTGCTCGACATGTCCGCCGCGCGCGTCTTCTTCGACGGCATCTTCACCAGCCCGCGCGTCGCGCATCCGGAAGGCGTGGCTGTGCACAGCGATGGGTCGATCTGGTGCGGCACTGAAACCGGTGACCTCTTGCGGCTGGCCGCCGATGGCGGCTCGGTCGAACGCAAGGGCGGCACGGATGGTTTTCTGCTTGGCATTGCTTTCGACAGCGCGGGGAACTGCTTTGCCTGCGATTTGAGGCATGCCGCGATCTTTCGCTGGGATGCCGCGACAGCGCATATGGAGCGCTTCGCTTCGTCCGGCATCCGCGTGCCGAACTATCCGATCGTCGATGAAGCGCGGGGCTGGCTCTACGTATCGGACAGTGTCGGCGAGGACAATCGCTCGGGCATCTTCCGCTATGACCTCAAGACGGGCGACGGCGCTCTGTGGTGCCGGCAGGCCATGTCGTTCGCCAATGGCATGGCCATGGCGCCGGACGGCAACGGTCTCTATGTCGTGGAAAGCAACGCGCCGTGCATCAGCTATGTGCCGATCCTAGCCGATGGCACGGCAGGGGCTCGACAGGTTGTCGTCGAAGGCATGCACAATGTTCCGGACGGCGTGGCCTTCGCTGCCGACGGTTCGCTGTTCATCTCATGCTACGAGCCAAGCCGGATCTATCGCTGGCGCAGGGGCAAAGGTCTGGAAGTGGTGATCGAGGACCCGGCGGCGACCACGCTGGCGCACCCCACCAATATCGCCTTCAAGTGCGACAAACTCTACACCGCGAATCTTGGTCGCTGGCACATCACAGAGATTGATTTGTCGGCACTTCCAAACGCGGACCAGCTTGGTTGACTATCCCGCAAATTCGGCCGGCGCGGCGGAAGGAAGCAGGCTGGCGAGCAGAGTCGACATTGCATGGGGATGTCACTATATACCGGCGGCTTCGACGGCTCGTGACCGTTGAGCCACCGTAAATGCGCTACATATTGTGACACCTTTTGTGATACATATCGGTCTTAAAAACCGGCAAAAAAGCGAATAGAAACAATAGCGCGGGATTCGCTATGGATCCCAGCCAACGGTACCAGTCTCCTCAAGATTCAGAGCGTGCTCCTTGAACCTGCGATTCCTTCGGCTCTGTGGAGCTTGGACAAGATCGGCTTGCCGGGCGACGACGACTCGGTTGGAATGGGAACATGCATCCTTTTGCGGATGGCGACGTTTAGGGTTACCAACCGGCATAGCCGCCAGGGAACAGCAGTATGAGTGAACACGCGATCGAGTTCTTGCGGGGGTGGATCGGCGAAAAGGTCCAGTGCCAGCCCTCGCCGGAGAGGATCGAGAAGCAGGCCGAGACGCTCGCAAAGGAGTGCGCGGCCAAGGCTGCGGAAGCCGGCATACCCTTGGAGGATATCCAGGAAGAGGTCGGCGATATCCAGGAGCTTATCGCGTCGAGGCTGGAAGAGGCTGCCGAGGCCGAAGAGGACGAAAAGAACGCGAGCAAGCCTGGCGAGTGAGTATGCCGCCGGCGAAACGCGGCCGGGACTTTCCAGCTGTCTGACGGCCGCAGCGCTCTATTCCGACGGCCGCAGCGCTCTATTCCTTTGGACCCGCGCCGAATCTGTTCTTGAGCCACGCCTTCGGCAGCGCCGGCACGAAATTGCCGTCGCGCCCGGTCATGTCGTCATTGGCTGTCAGCGCATTGAGGATCGCTTCCTCCACGCCCTGGATCACCGCGTCGAAGAACGGATCGATATCGATGTCGGGGATGAAATCGGCCTTGGCGATGCGCCCTGGCAGAGCCAGCGTCGCCTCCGGGTTGGCCGTCGAGAAGGCCAGGAAAATATCCCCCGAACTGTGATAGCCGAACCCGCCGGTCATGGCGACGCCGAGCGGCGCCCGCCGCGCCAGTCGCTTCATCTGATGCGGCAGGAACGGCGCGTCGGTGGCGACGACGGCGATGATCGAGCCCTTTTCGGCGCGCGGCGTGCTTTCGCGGATCGCCGGCTGCTTGAGATCGGGCCCGGCGCGTACGCCGCGAACGGTCAAATTATGCCGCTTGCCGAAATTCGCCTGCACGAATACGCCGACCGTGTAGCTGCTCTCCCGCCATTCGACGATGCGAGACGCACTGCCGGAGCCTGCCTTGAAGCCGAAGCTGATCATGCCGGTGCCGCCGCCGACACTGCCTTCCTCGATCGCTCCGCTTTCAGCCGTATCGAGAGCGGAAAGGACATGCTCGACACCAAGATGGTGGCCGTTGATGTCGTTGAGGAAGCCATCATAGGTTTCGCCTGCCACCGGCAGCGCCCAGGCGCTTTCGAGCGACTGCGGCATTATCCGTTGCATCCAGCGCAAGGTTGCGTCGCGGCTGACGCCGCAGGAATGCGTGTTGGTGATGGTGGCCGGAAAGTTGAAGGCACCGGTTTCCTCGATGATATGCGAGCCGGTCAATTCGCCATTGCCGTTCTGGCTGAACATGCCGGCGAAGACCGGTGTAGCGAGATCGGCGCGTGGCCTGGGCAAGATAGCGGTCACGCCGGTGCGCACCGGCCCCTTGCCGACCACCAGCGGCCCGTCGCCCATAATCAGCGTGGCGTAACCCGCGGCGACGCCGGGTACGTCGGTGATGGCATTGAACCGGCCGGGCGTGCCGTCAAAACCAATTCCGAAAGCTCTTGCGCGCCATTTGCCGGAAGGCGTCTGTTGGTGCGGATTGCCGGTCATGAGTGCATCGAAGTCATTCGTCCAGAATTTACGGGCATTCAGAACAGGGACCCCTGCTTGCCAGGCTCCCTGGATTTGGTGGCCGGTCTCGTAGTCGCCTTCGGTCTTGCCGGGCTTGCCATACCGCTGGTGGCAATGGCCTTTGCAGCGCCATCGGCGAACTCCAGCGAAAGCGCCATCCCCGGCGCCACCTCCGCCGCGTGCTTGACGACCGAGCCGTCGGCGTCCTTCACCAATGCGAACCCTCGCGCCAGCACGGCCTTGTGCGACAGCGTCGCCAGCAGCCGGTCGGCCTGGGTCAGTTTTCCGCGCAAGCGGTCCAGCCGCCGCGAAGTCGCCTGGTCCTGTCGCCGCGTCAGCCTCGTCAGCGCATCCGCCTGCAATTTCTGCCGCCTTGCGATCGGCGCGGGTGACAGCCGCGCCGCGTTGCGCGAAAACCGCGCCCGCCGCTCGCGCACGATGGCGAAGAAGGCAGCCTGCGCGCGGGCGAGGTCGCGGCCGGTCAGCGTGCGGGCCTCGTTCATGCGGCGCGACAGGGTGGCCGGCGTCAGCCTTTGTGCTCGCAGCCTGGCTCGCTTGCGCTCGATGCTGACCGACAGCGCCCGGCCGAGCCGGCTTGTCGCCTCGTCGAAGCGGCGGCGCGGCAGCGCCAGCAGCTGGTCGGGCGAGGGCAGCGCACGGGCAGCCGCGCGGACCGCCTGTCGCTTGCGTTCGAAATTGCGCGAAGCGGCCGCCTTCAGCCGCGCGCCGAGCCCGGCAAGCGTCGCTTCGAGATCCGCCTTGACCGGCACGGCAATTTCGGCTGCACCCGTCGGCGTCGGCGCCCGCACATCCGCCACCAGGTCGATCAGCGTCCAGTCCGTCTCATGGCCGACGGCGGAAATCAGCGGAATGCGCGAGGCGGCGGCGGCGCGGGCGAGCGCCTCGTCATTGAAACCCCAGAGGTCCTCCAGGCTGCCGCCGCCGCGCGCCACGATCAACAGGTCGGGATGCGGGATGGCGCCATCCCATGCCAGCGCGTTGAAACCGTTGAGGGCGGCGGTCACTTCTGCGCCGGCCGTCTCGCCTTGCACCCTGACCGGCCAGACAAGCACATGCAGCGGAAACCGGTCCTTGATCCGGTGGATGATGTCGCGGATGACCGAACCTGTCGGCGAGGTGATGACGCCGATGACGCGTGGCATGAAAGGCAGCCGCCGCTTGCGCCCGGCATCGAACAGGCCTTCGGCCTGCAGCCGGCGCTTGCGCTCCTCCAGCAGCGCCATCAGCGCGCCAGCGCCGGCGGGCTCGAGATTGTCGATGACGATCTGGTAGTTGGACTTTCCGGGATAAGTGGTGAGCCTGCCGGTGGCGATCACCTCCATGCCTTCTTCGGGACGGAATTTCAGCCGGCTCATCGTGGTCTTCCACACCACGGCATCGAGCCGCGCTCGGTCGTCCTTCAGCGCAAAATAGGCATGGCCGGAAGAATGCGGCCCGCGATAGCCTGATATTTCGCCGCGCACCCGCACATTGCCGAAGACGTCCTCTACCGTGCGTTTCAGCGCGCCGGAGATCTCGCTCACCGTGTATTCGGTGGCGTTGGTGCGTGATTCGGATGCGGCGTCGCTCATGGGCCGATTGAGGGACGGTTGTCCGCCCGCGTCAAGGCGGCTGGTGCCGACATCTGTCTCACCAGCCCGGCAGTATCTGGTTCGGCTTGGTCCGCTTCATCTTCGAAAAGGCGAGCGCGGCGAAGTCGAAGGTTCCGGTCTCTTCGCTGATCGGCACCGAAATATTATCCAGGCTTTCCGAGATATGGCGGGCCAGCGCGTCGACGATTTCCGGCCGCGAGGTCTGGCCGCGCATGATGCCGATGCGGCAATCTGGCAGGATGGCGAACCCGTCGGCATCGCCCAGCACCCGCATGCCGGGCCTGAGCGCGCATTCCGGCAGCACTGAGATCGCCAGGCCGGACAGCACGGCAGCGGTGATCACGGTTGCCGAGAAGCTGGTGAACAGGATGCGATAGTCGCGATTCTGCCGGTCGAGCACATCGACGGCGGCGCGCCGCCAGATGCAGTTCGGCCGGCCGAAGGCCATCGGCAGCACGTCCTGCTCATGCGTCGCATGGTTGGCCGAGGTGACCCACAGCAGCGGCTCGCGCCGCACCACTTCCGATTGGCCGTGCGCGTCATTGTGCGTCACCAGGGCCAGATCGAGATTGCCGCGCTTGATATGTTCGACCAGCCCTGGCGTCGGTTCGCAGATTACGGTCAGCTCGACACGCGGGTTGGAGCGCGCGAAACGCGCCATGATCTCAGGCAGGAAGCGATCGGCATAGTCGTCCGGCGTACCAATGCGGATCGTGCCTTCGAGCCGCCGGTCATCGAAGGCGGCCAGTGTTTCCCGGTTCAGGAACAGCAAGCGTCTTGCATAGGAAAGCAGCCTGTCGCCTTCCTCGGTCAGCCTGTTGGTGCGCCCGTCCTTCTCGAACAGCGGCTTGCCGATCCGCTCCTCCAGCCGGCGCATCTGCATGGACACCGCCGACTGCGTACGGTGCACTTCTTCGGCTGCGCGGGTGAAGCTGCCGGTGTCGACGATTGAGATGAAGGTTTGCAACTGATCGAGATCGAGAGGCGCTTTCATAGGCCTAATCCATCACTAGTGTTGATGCTAAAGATTAGAAACATTCGTTGGATTAATCAATCGAACGATGGCAAATTAGCGCCATCCACATGAAGGCATGTGAATCGGAACCGGAACGGTGCTCCTCCCAGCACCGGTTGCCCGGCTTCGTCCGCTCGACTCCGAAGGAGGCTGACATGGCTACGTATGATTTCGCCACCGAGACCTCGCGCATCACCACGCGTCCGGCCGTTGCGACGCGCGTGGCCAATGCGGTCGCCAATGCCTACCGGGCCTGGAAAAACCGCCGCGCCTTCTATCGCCTTGGCGAGATGTCGGACGCCGAGTTCGCCGACATCGGCTTGACGCGCGCCGACCTGCACGTCGCCAATGTGCCGTTCGGCCGCGATCCGACGGTCAGGTTGCGTGCGATCGCCACCGGCCGCGCGGACACGATCGAGGATCTGGCGCGTAAGGTGGCCTGACCAAGTTGCTGTTTCGGTGGCGTTGAACTTCTTTTGGAGTCAACGCAACCAAAGACTATCGCAGGCTCCCACTCCCTGCCGGCTCCCCCCGGCCGCCTGCATCCTGCCCGGTCCCGCGAGGACCGGGCATTTTTTCCTCAGCTTCGTCATCCTTGGGCGTAGCGACGCGAAGCGGAGCGCAGACCCAAGGATCCATGCCGTGACCTCAGTCGAGGATGCATCGGAACAGAATTTTGCACCAAAGCGGCGCTCTCAGGTCACGGCATGGATCCTGGGGTCTGCGCCGCGTCGCTTCGCTCCTTGCTCCGCCCCAGGATGACGACGCCGCGTGGGTCAGCGGCAATCCTACCGCCGACCCATCCCCTGCTTGAACTGGTCGAAGATCGACTCCATGCCCTTCTGGTAGTCGTCGCGCTGCTGCGCACCTGTCTCGAACATTTTGCCGAACAGATCGTCGAATGGATTCGTCGGCCTGCCGCTCGGATTGGGCGCGGGCTGCGGCGCCTGGCGTTGCCGCGGCGCCGGCTGCCCGCCAGCCATGCCGTCTGCCTGGCCGCCGCCGAACATGTCCTGCAGCACCTTGCCGAGCGGATTGTCGCCCATCGGGTTCTGCGTCTGCTGCGGCTGGCCTTGCGGCTGCTGGCCGCCGCCGAACATGTCCTGCAGCACCTTGCCGAGCGGATTGTCGCCCATCGGATTCTGCGTCTGCTGCCGCTGGCCGCCGCCGAACATGTCCTGCAGCACCTTGCCGAGCGGATTGTCGCCCGTCGGGTTTTGCGTCTGCTGCGGCTGGCCTTGCGGCTGCTGGCCGCCGCCGCCGAACATGTCCTGCAGCACCTTGCCGAGCGGATTGTCGCCCGTCGGGTTCTGCGTCTGCTGCGGCTGGCCTTGCGGCTGCTGGCCGCCGCCGCCGAATATGTCCTGCAGCACCTTGCCAAGCGGATTGTCGGCCGGGTTTGCAGACTGCGGCGCCTGGCGTTGTTGTGGGGCCTGGGCGCCGCCGCCCGCCTGCCGCATCATCTGCTCGATAAGTTCGCCGAGCGGATTGCCGCTGCCGCCGAAGCCGCCGGCCGCCTGCATCTGGTTGTTGGTCTGCTTGAACAATCCGCCCATGACCATCGAAGCGACCGAGGGCAGCATCTGCTGCAAGACCTGTTGGCTGACGCCGCTGGCCTGTGCAGCCTGGCCGGCAACGGCGCGCGACAGATCCTTCGAGCCGAACAAATGCCCGAGAATGCCATTGCCTTCGTCGACGCCGGGTTGCGAAAAGGCCGCTGCCGGGTTCTCGAAATATTTGGCGTGCTGGCCGCTGGCCATCGCCGTCATGAAGGAGCCGAGCCCGTTGGGGTCGGACGTATTGCGCTTCAGCCCTTGCGAAAAGGCAGGCAGCAGCGCCTCGACCGCCGACTGCGTCTGCTGCTGCGAAAGCCCGAACTGTTGGGCAAGCGCCTGCATGCCATTGCCGTTCTGGGCCTGCGCCAGAATGTCGAACAAGGAAGGCATTGATCTCTCCTCGGGAAAATCCTCGTTGGAGAAGTCTAGTTCGTTTCCATGACTGTTTGAAGCGACTTCTGCCGAGTAGTCGGTCAGGCGGATAGCGAAACGTTAATACGCATATTCCATGAACACCGGCTCGATCGAGCCGCCCCAGCGCGTATGATAGGCTGAGAGCATCTCTTCGGCACTGGTCGTGCCGCGCGCGACGACTTCCTCCAATGTGTTGAGGAACGAGGTTTCGTCGTAACCGTCGCGGTTCCTCTTGCAGCGGTTCTTCAGTCCCGTGCGCGAGATGACCAGCACGTCGCGCGCGATCTCGCGCAAGGTGGTGTTGCGGAAAGGCGCCGAAATGCCTTGTTCCGGTACGGCGTTGCGCATCGCCAGCACCTCTTCATAGGTCCAGTTCGAGGTCAGCGCTTCGGCTGCGTCGAGCGCTGCCTCGTCGTAGAGCAGCCCGACCCAGAAGGCCGGCAGCGCGCAGATGCGTCGCCATGGCCCGCCATCGGCGCCGCGCATTTCAAGGAACCGCTTCAGCCGCACGTCGGGAAACAGCGTCGACAGATGGTTCGCCCAGTCGCCCATCGTCGGCAACCCGTCCGGTATCTCGTTGCGGGCCGCACCCGCCATGAACTGGCGGAAAGTAACGTGCGTCATGTCGTGATAATGGCCGTCGCGGATGACGAAATACATCGGCACGTCGAGCGCCCATTCGACATAATCGGCAAAGCCGAATTCGGACGAGAAGCAGAATTGGAGCAGGCCCGAGCGCTGGTTGTCGGTGTCGCGCCAGATGTCGCCGCGCCAGCTCTGCAAGCCGTTGGGCCGGCCTTCGGTGAAAGGCGAGTTGGCGAACAGCGCCGTCGACAGCGGCTGCAGCTTCAGCGACACCTGCATCTTGCGGCGCATGTCCGCCTCGCTCTCGAAGTCGAGGTTAACCTGGATGGTGCAGGTGCGGTACATCATGTCGAGGCCCTTGCTGCCGACCTTGGGCATGTAGCGCGTCATGATCTCGTAGCGCGACTTCGGCATTTTCGGCGTCTCGGCCAGCGACCATTTCGGGCTGCCGCCAAGGCCGAGAAATCGGATGCCCATAGGCTCGGCGATCTCGCGCACCTGCGCCAGATGCGCGTTGCCCTCGCGGCAGGTCTGGTGGATCGTTTCCAGCGGCGCGCCGGACAGTTCGAACTGGCCGCCGGGCTCCAGCGAAATCGCTCCCTGGCCGGTCGGCTCGACCAGGCCGATGATGCGGCCGTCGTCGATGATCGGGTCCCAGCCGAGCTTATCCTGCATGCCTTCGAGGATGGCTCGGATGCCACGCTCGCCGCCATAGGGCACCGGCGCATTGCCGTCGACATAGAACGGGAATTTCTCGTGTTCGGTGCCGATGCGCCATTTGTCGCGCGGCTTGTTGCCTTCGGCCAGGTGCTCGACAAGCTCGTCGACGCCTTCAATGGGCCGGAAATCGGTTGTGTCGCGCGCCATAAAAGTCCCGATCAAAGTGCTACAGCGTCCTTTGCGCGTCCGAAAGGGCGCGCGGCGCTGTAGGCGGTCGGACGACCGCGGGCGCTAAATGGACGAAATGTCAGTAGCCGATCAAGAGAAAAATCCTGAGCCACAGGTCAAGAGGAATTGATTCATGCCGGCTCTCACCAATCGCCGATCGTCGCCTGTATCACCGCAAGTGCGGCCACCGCGGCCGTGTCGGCGCGCAGGATGTGGGGGCCGAGCGGAATGGCGGTGACGAAGGGCAGCGCCCTCAGCATCTTGCGCTCGTCGTCGGAAAAGCCGCCTTCCGGTCCGACCAGCAGCCCGAGCTTCTTTTCCCTCAGCCCTTGCAGCGCGGGCAGAGGATTGTTGGTCGAGGCGTCCTCGTCGCAGAAGATCAGCCGTCGCTCTCTGTCCCAGTTGTTGAGCAGGCGTTCGAATTTTTCCGCTTCGCGCAACTCCGGCACCGCCAGTATGCCGCATTGTTCGGCCGCCTCGACGACATTGGCGCGCAGGCGTTCGATGCCGGGCTTTGCCACTTGCGTGTGCTGGGTGATGACCGGCTGCAGGATGCCGGCGCCCATCTCGACCGCCTTCTGGACGAGATAATCGAGCCGCCCTTGCTTGAGCGGCGCAAAGCAATAGACGAGATCGGGCAGCGGCGGCTGCGGCCGCTGCAGGGTCAGAACCTTCAGGCGCACCGACTTTTTCGACCTGGCGGCGATTGCCGCCGACCATTCGCCGTCGCGGCCGTTGAACACCAGGATTTCGGCGCCTTCGCCAAGCCGCAGCACATGCATCAGATAGTGGCTTTGCTGCTGGCTCGCTTCGATCTCGATGTCGGGTCCGAGGTCGTCCGGCACGAACAGCCGCTGCATCTTGTAATTGGCGCGCATTGTCGAGGAATGGGCGAGCCGGCCGCTGCCGTCAAGCCTCGGCGGTGGGATGCCAGACCGGCTCGTAGCCTTGCCTCAGCACGCAAAGAGTGGTTGCCGGCGTAAGCAGGCTGAGCGG
Source organism: Mesorhizobium metallidurans STM 2683 (assembly GCF_000350085.1). Classification (GTDB taxonomy): domain Bacteria; phylum Pseudomonadota; class Alphaproteobacteria; order Rhizobiales; family Rhizobiaceae; genus Mesorhizobium; species Mesorhizobium metallidurans. The sequence goes on along the minus strand of NZ_CAUM01000146.1, from coordinate 29,359 downwards.
ACGGCAGGCAAAGCGATCGAACCCCACCACTTCGTCATAGCCGGCAAACGACCAGCGCAATGCCTTGCCGCCGCGCAGCGCATAGGCCTTGGCTTCATCCGCGACCATGGCGCCGTCCGGCAGCCCCGCAAGCTCATCCACCGCCCGCGGTCGCCCGCCCGACGCCAGCCGCTCCCTATGCAGCCGCTTGTCGACCATCGGCACGCGTGGCTCGGCAATGCTGAAGGCCATCCCGAAGCGCCGGACGAAATCGCTCGCCCGCTCGCGCCGGCAGAAGAAGCAGGGCCGGTGGCCGGCTGACAGCGCCGTCACCTCGTCGAGGAAAAACAACTCGGTCCAACCTGCCTTGCCGCCTGGCCGGTTGCGCCCCATCGGCTCGCGCCGCACGTCACGGAACTCGCACACACAGATAATCCAGGCCTGCAACGCCCAGCGCTTCTTCAGCAGCGTCTTCGTTTGGGGGTCATGGATGATGCCGCGATTGCCCGTGAACAGGCCACGTTCGGGCACGGCGCGGATCAAGCCGAACGGATCGACGCGGTTCTGCAGTGGCATAGTTTTCTCCCCGAATACGCATCTTGGCTGCAACGCCGACGCCATGATATCGCTCGTGACATCATTTTCATGTCAGTAGGTTTTTTCGATGCGGGTGCTGGTGGTCCAGAATTACGACAACACCGGCCTCGGCCAGGTCGGCGCGGCACTTGCGGAAGCTGGCGCCGACCTCGATCTGCGCCGCCCCTATCAGGGCGAAGCCCTGCCGGAGGATGCCGCCCAGCATGACGCGATGGTGGTGCTTGGCGGCGGCCAGAATGCGCTGGCCGACGACGACTATCCCTATTTTCCCGCGCTGCTCGAACTGACCCGCGATTTCGCCGACAAGGACCGTGCCGTGCTCGGCATCTGTCTTGGCAGCCAGTTGGTCGCCCGCGCCTTCGGCGGCGAGAACCGCATCGGCGCGGCCAATGAATTTGGCTGGCGCGGCGTATCGCTGACGCCCGATGCCAAAGTCGATCCGGTGCTCGGCGCACTGCCCGAAAACTTTCCCATCTTCCAATGGCATGACGATACGTTTGCGTTGCCTGAAAACGCCGTGCGGCTGGCCGGCAATGACGTCGCCGAGAACCAGGCCTTCCGCATCGGCCGCGCGGTCTACGGCTTCCAATTTCACTTCGAGGCCGACCGGCCGATGGTCCGTGACTGGAGCGCATCCTTCGCCCTGCTGATCGCTGCCCGGCATCCGGACTGGTCCGGCGAGCTCGATGGTGAAATGGCCCGCAACGGACCGCGGGCCGATGCCGCTGGCCTGGCCATAGCCCGCGCCTGGGTGGCGACGATCTGACCAGAAGATATTGCGTGTGCAAGGGCGCGGCGCCCGGGTTGTATACTGGACGTTGCATATTTGGCACGCGGACGAAAATCCTCTGTGGACGACTTGTTTCATCCTTGGCTTGTGTCCGCCCGCCATCCTAGAAGACGCGCGCTCTGCATCTTCCTTGCAACCGCGATGAACCTTTATGTGATCCGCGCGACACATCGTCGATACAGAACACGCCTAGAAGCGCGAAATCGTCGAAACTTTGAAGCGTATTTTCGTTTCAACCTATTGGTAACCTGCCTTTTCAACCCATTGGTAACCCGCCTCGTGCACAGATGCAGAAAGCTCAACCAGAGATGACGTCCGTGAAAGCAGCGCTTCTGTCCTTTGCCATGCTGTCGGCCATCGTGCTTTTCGGCTTTGGCACCTATGCCGGCGACGTGGCCAACAACCACAATGCCGTCGACGGTTACGGCGTTACCGCCGCGCTTCGCTGATACGATTGCCCGAAAGCCTGCCCTTGGGCTTGACCGAGGGGCCCATGGTTTGGGACAACGACATCCAAGGCAACGACTTGAGCGTGGCTCCCTTCAGAGGCGGCTCCTCTAACCCCTCTCACCCGACATCGCCAGAATTCGCTTGTCCGTGCCGTCCACGACGAGCGCGGTAAGGTTTCCCGACTGCCAGGCAAGCGTGTCGACGTTGACACGGTTGGCCATTACTTCGGCCTCCGGCACCGGCGTGTGGCCATGCACCACGATTTTCGGATAGAGGCCGGGATGGTTGTGGAAGACGTCGCGGATCCACATCAGGTCCTGCGGGTCCTGCTCGTCCAGCGTAATGCCGGGTCGGATGCCAGCATGGCAGAAGAAGAAGTCGCCGAAAGTCAGTGAAAACGGCAGCGACCGCAGGAAGTCGACATGGCTTTTCGGCACGGCCTCGACAAGTGCTGCGTGCCTCTGGCGGAGCGCCGCCTCGGCCCTGCTAAACCAAATACCGCTCTCGGGCAGCGCCACGCCATAGGACTGCGCGGTCTGGATGCCGCCATAGCGCATGAACAGCCCATCCGGATCGGGGGTGTCGAGAAATTCGAGAAAGCCGATATCGTGATTCCCGGCGAGCATCAGGTAACGCGGATCGCGTTTCCGCACCTCGATCAGGAAGTCGATAACGCCTTTGGAGGCCGGCCCGCGATCGACATAGTCGCCAAGATGGATGACACGCCAGTCCGCCGGCCGGTCCTGGCTGATCTCCGCCGCGATTCCTCGATGCATGGCGGCCAGCAAATCGAGCCGGCCATGCACGTCGCCGATCGCGTAGAGCCGCACGCCGTCAGGTGCGCGCGCGTCGAGGAAGTGGATGCCGGGTTCGGCCAATGCCTGTGTGGTTTCAGTATTCATGCCATGACGAGTCTAGACCATGATCCCACAAAGTGGAAACCGGTTTTCGGAAAAGTGATGATCAAACAAGAAGATAGAGCCGCCTTGCGGCCGTCGCATGTTCCGCTTTAGCGCCGAAGCTGGTCCTTGCCCATGTCCGTCACCAGGCGCTTTCCGCACAGCGCCAGTGTGATGTCCATCTCCTTGCGGATGATTTCAAGGGCTTTGGTAATGCCTTCCTTACCGAGCGCGCCCAGGCCGTAAAGGAAAGGCCGGCCGATATAGGTGCCCTTGGCGCCGAGGCACAGCGCCTTCAACACGTCCTGGCCCGAGCGGATGCCGCCATCCATATGCACTTCGATGGTGTCGCCGACCGCGTCGGCGATCTCTTCCAGCGCCATGATCGACGACGACGCGCCGTCGAGCTGGCGTCCGCCATGGTTCGAAACGATGATCGCGTCGGCGCCGGTCTTGGCCGCCATCATGGCGTCTTCCTTGTCGAGGATGCCTTTCAGGATCAGCTTGCCGCCCCAGCGCTCCTTGATCCAGGCGACATCCTTCCATGACAGATGCGGGTCGAACTGCTCCGTCGTCCATGACGACAGCGAGGCGACATCGCCGACACCCTTGGCGTGGCCGACAATGTTGCGGAACGTCCGGCGGGGGGTGCCGGCCATTCCCAGGCACCAGCGCGGGCGGATGGCCATGTCGAGAATGTTGGCAAGCGTCATCTTGGGCGGCGCCGAAAGCCCGTTGCGGACATCCTTGTGGCGCTGGCCGAGGATCTGCAGGTCGAGTGTCAGCACCAGCGCCGAGCACTTCGCCGCCTTCGCCCGGTCGATCAGGTTGAGCACGAAATCCTTGTCGCGCAGCACATAGAGTTGAAACCAGAACGGCTTCTTCGTCGCCGAGGCGACGTCCTCGATCGAACAGATGCTCATCGTCGAGAGCGTGAACGGTACGCCGAATTCCTCCGCCGCCTGCGCCGCCAGCATCTCGCCATCGGCATGCTGCATGCCGGTCAGGCCGGTCGGCGCCAACGCCACCGGCATCGCCACCTTTTCGCCGATCATGGTCGATTCCAGCGAGCGGTTGCTCATGTCGACCAGCACGCGCTGGCGAAACTTGATTTTCTGGAAATCCTCCTCGTTGGCGCGATAGGTGCTTTCGGTCCAGGCGCCGGAATCGGCGTAGTCGAAGAACATCTTCGGCACCCGCCGGCGTGCCAGGTTCTTGAGATCGGCAATGGTGAGGATGTCGCTCATGGTGGTCCCCGCTTATTTCGATGGCTAGGAGCGTTTGCGTGTGGATTCGATGTCGGCGGCTTCGGAACGCTGCCGCAGCCTCAGCCTCGACACGCGCTGCCAGTCGCCGCTGCGCTCGGCTTCCGCCATGGATCGTTCGACATAGGTGAGGTGGTCCATCGCCGCCTGCCGCGCCGCGATCGGATCGCCTTCCTTCACCGCGGCATGGATCGCCCGGTGCTGTGCCAGCAGCGCCTCGCGTGCGCCCGGCACGGTGAACACCAGAAGCCGGTTCTGGAAGACGCCTTCGGACAGCAGCCGGTAGCAGGCGCGCAGCGTGTGCAAAAGGATGATGTTGTGCGCGCATTCGCAGACCGCATGATGGAACTCGACATCGATTTCCGCCTCGTCGTCGAAGTCGCCGGTCCGGTGCGCCTCGTCCATGCGCGCCATGATGCGGTCGAGCAGCGCCAGATCGTCTTTGGTGGCGCGCCGCGCCGCGTATTCGGCGGCAACGGCCTCGATCTCGCGGCGGTATTCCAGATAGTCGGTCACCGCCTTGCGGTGCATTGAGATCAGGTCCGTCACCGGCTTGGTGAACAACTGGCCGATGACGTCGGCGACATGGGTGCCGCCGCCGGGCCGTGTCGTCAAAAGCCCGCGGCGTTCGAGCAGTTTGAGCGCGTCGCGCAGGATCGGGCGCGATACTTCGAACCGTCGCGCCAGCTCGCGCTCGCCCGGCAGCCGGTCTCCGGTACGCAGCACGCCTTCGAGGATCAGGTTTTCGATCTGCTGCACCACCTCATCGGCGGTGCGCGAATGCTCGATCCTGGAGAAAATGTCGCTCAACGGGGGCGCCTGGGAATTTGAACCGGTGTCGCGCAGGATAAAGCCAGTGTCGCCAACTGGTCAAATTATTTATCCAATTCGCCCGATCGGGTCGTTTCGACGCCATGGTGCTGTGTCGCCTTCGGCTAAACTTTGTTGTTTGCGTCTCCAGGCGATTGTCTCTAGAGGACGCCATTGCACGAAGGGTCAAAAAAGAGGGGGACCAGCCGTGTCGGACGATCCGTCCAATCTCGAATTCCAGCCGCGCTCCAAGGGCAGCGTCATGGGCTTCCCGGCGCATGAGGGAAGGCCCGGCGCGCTTGGCGAGGTCCATGCCCGGCCGCATCCGCTGGTCGAGAAGCCGCGCGTTCTGATCCAGCTTTCCTTCATGACCGAGGGCGGTTCCGGCGTCGACATGGCCGTGCTGTCCGAACTGTCGCGCCGCCTCGGCATCGCCGCGCCCGACCGTCATGCCCGCCACCACGCCATGAAATGGGGTCAGGGCTCGCTGCGCTGGGAGCGGCACACGGAATTCTCGACCTATCTGTGGGAAGGGCCGCTTTCCGAAAGCGGCCGGGTGCAGGAGGATTCTCCCTTCGGCAATGGATTTTCCCCGCCGGGAACGGTCATTTCAGGCATCAGGCTCGAAATCCGCAAATGGACGCAGGCCAGCGAGAGGCTGATCGCCGGCTTCGACCCGACCAGCCTGTGCTATTCGCTGGTCGAGCGCGGCAACGCCGCCATCGTCACCGATTTCCGCCAGGATGGCGACGGCCTGACCCGCATGTTGGTGCTCGATCGCGGCCTGACGCCGGCACGAACCGGCGCGCTGTCGCAGCGGCTGATCGATATCGAGACCTACCGCACGCTGGCCATGCTCGGCCTGCCGTTGGCGCTGATGCTGTCGGGCCGTGCCCGCCGCATCGAAGACAGGCTGGCCCAGACGACGCTGGAAATGAAGGTGGCCGAGACCCGTGACAGCCAGACGCTGCTTGCCGATCTGACCGAGCTTGCCGCGGAACTCGAAGCCGATGCCGCCTCCAGCCTCTACCGCTTTGGCGCCAGCCGCGCCTATGACGGCATCGTCGTCGAGCGGCTGGAGGCGCTGGAGGAAGAGGCGGTGCCTGGCTACGACACCTGGGGCGGCTTCCTGCAGCGGCGCGTCGCGCCCGCCATGCGCACCTGTCGTTCGGTGGAGGAACGCCAGGCCAATCTGTCGCGCAAGCTCACCCGCGCCACCACGCTGCTGCGCACCTGGGTCGATGTCGAGGTCGAGAAGCAGAACCGCGATCTGCTGGCATCGATGAACAACCGCGCCCGCCTGCAGCTTCGTCTGCAGCAAACGGTGGAAGGCCTGTCCGTCGCCGCCGTCTCCTACTATGTCGTCGGCCTCATCAGCTACGTCGCCAAGGGCGCCTCGATCTTCGGCCATGCCATTGCGCCGGAAGTCGTCACCGCCGCTTCGGTGCCTCTGGCCATCCTGCTCGTCTGGTGGGGCGTGCGTCGGGTGCGCCGGATGCACTCCGAGCCGGCCAGGCAGCCGGGCGAGTAGCCCTTACCCTCCCCCTTGTGGGGAGGGTCGATCCGCGCAGCGGATCGGGGTGGGGGTGCTCGTAGAGCGCTACCTCGCGCCGACCCCCACCCCTCTCACTTCGTTCGCGACCCTCCCCACAAGGGAGTAAAACCACAGCGGCAGATTGCCGCTGCGGAGGCCTGTCCTGGCATTGGTTCCCGATTTTGGTCAAAGCAGGATTTGCAACAGGCGACCGTCGCTGGTAAAACATTTTTACCAGTCGAGCGAAGGAGGCTGCTGATGTCCGGCCTTGCCATGCCGAAGCCAGACGATGCCACGATGCGCCGGCGCGACGAGATCGTCGCCGACATGCGCATCATCGTGCCGGGCGAGGGGGTCGTCGACGCCGCCAATTCAATGCGTGCCTTCGAGAGCGACGGGCTTACCGCCTACCGGCAATTGCCGCTGGTCGTGGTGCTGCCGGAAACGGTGGCGCAGGTCTCGCGCGTGCTGAAATATTGCAACGACCGCAACATCCGTGTCGTGCCGCGCGGTTCCGGCACATCCTTGTCCGGCGGCGCGCTGCCGCTCGAGGACGCGGTGCTGCTGGTCATGAGCCGGTTCAATCGTATCCTCGAGATCGACTTTCCCGATCGCATCGTCGTCGCCCAGCCGGGCGTCACCAATCTCGGCATCACCACCGCCGTCGAGCAGGAGGGCTTCTATTACGCCCCCGACCCATCCTCCCAGATCGCCTGCTCGATCGGCGGCAATGTCGCGGAAAATTCCGGCGGCGTGCACTGCCTGAAATACGGCCTCACCGCCAACAACGTTCTCGGCATCGAGATGGTGCTGATGAATGGCGAGGTGGTGCGGCTCGGCGGCAGCCATCTCGACTGCGAAGGCTACGACCTGCTCGGCGTGATGACCGGTTCCGAGGGGTTGCTAGGCGTCGTCACCGAGGTCACCGTGCGCATCCTGAAGAAGCCGGAGACGGCGCGCGCTCTGCTGATCGGCTTTTCGACCAGCGAGCAGGGCGGCCAATGCGTCGCCGACATCATCGGCGCCGGCATCATCCCAGGCGGCATGGAGATGATGGACCGCCCGGCGATCCATGCGGCCGAGGATTTCGTCCATGCCGGCTACCCCCTGGATGTCGAGGCGCTGCTGATCGTCGAACTCGACGGGCCGGGCGTCGAGGTCGATCATCTGATCGGCCTTGTCGAAGCCATCGCCTACCGCAACGGCTCGACCACCTGCCGCATTTCGCAGTCGGAGCAGGAACGGCTGAGCTTTTGGGCCGGCCGCAAGGCGGCCTTCCCGGCGGTCGGCCGCATCTCGCCCGATTACTACTGCATGGACGGCACCATCCCGCGCAAGGAACTGCCGCACGTGCTCGCCGGCATGCGCGAACTCTCGGAAAAATATGGCCTCGGCGTCGCCAATGTCTTCCATGCCGGCGATGGCAATCTGCACCCGCTGATCCTTTACGACGCCAATGTGCCGGGCGAGCTCGACAAGGCCGAGAGTTTTGGCGCCGACATCTTGCGGCTTTGCGTCAAGGCCGGCGGCGTCCTGACCGGCGAGCACGGCGTGGGCGTCGAAAAGCGCGACCTGATGCCGGAAATGTTCAACCAGATCGATCTCGACCAGCAGATGCGCGTCAAATGCGCCTTCGATCCCAATCATCTTTTGAACCCCGGCAAGGTCTTCCCGCAACTGCGCCGCTGCGCCGAACTGGGGCGCATGCATGTGCACCGGGGGCAGGTGGCGTTTCCGGATATTCCGAGGTTTTGAGTGGAAACGTTGGCGCTTGAACACCCCCCTCTGGCCTGCCGGCCATCTCCCCCTCAAGGGGGGAGATTGGATGTCGCATCGGTTTTCGCCAATCTCCAGCGATGCAAGAAAGGTGAGGCGCTGAAACTGCCAATCTCCCCCCTTGAGGGGGAGATTGGCAGGACAGAGGGGGGCGCGAAGGATCGCGGTGTATCGCCATGACCACCTTCACCCCATCCACATCAGCCGAAGTCCTCTCCACCGTCCAGTGGGCGGCGTCGGAAGAATCGCCGCTGGAAATCCTCGGTCATGGCTCAAAGCGCGGCATTGGCCGGCCGCAGCAGAGCGAGCATACGCTCGATGTCTCCAAACTCACCGGCGTCACGCTCTACGAGCCGGCCGAACTGGTGCTGTCGGTAAAGGCGGGCACGCCGCTGGCCGAGATCGAAAGCCTGCTTGCCGAAAACGGCCAGCAGCTCGCCTTCGAGCCGATGGATTACGGCCCGCTGCTTGGCGGCAAGCCGGGAAAAGGGACGATCGGTGGCGCACTCGCCGCGAACCTTTCCGGCCCGCGCCGGCTGAAGGCGGGCGCCGCGCGTGACCATGTCCTCGGCATCAGCGCCGTTGCCGGCCGTGGCGAGGCCTTCAAGTCCGGCGGCCGCGTCGTCAAGAACGTCACTGGCTACGATCTGTCCAAGCTGATGGCCAACAGCTGGGGCACGCTTGCCGTGTTCACCGATGTCACCTTCAAGGTGCTGCCGGCGGCCGAGACCGAAATCACGCTCGCCATACGCGGATTGCTCGACGATCATGCCGCCGCCGCCATGGCGCTGGCGCTGGGTTCCAGCGCGGAAGTATCGAGCGCCGCACATCTTCCTGAACGCGTCGCGGCGCGGGTTGTTGGCGGTAACCTCGGCAGCGATGCGGCGACGCTGCTGCGCGTCGAGGGTTTCGGGCCGTCTGTCGCATACCGCATCGCCGCGCTGAAAGACCTGCTCAGGAATGCCGGTCCGCTGGAAGAAATCTCAGGGGAAGCTTCGCATTCGCTCTGGCGCGATGTCAGGGATTGCGCGCCATTCGCGGACGGCGGCGACAAGCCGGTATGGCGGATCTCGATGGTGCCGTCGCAAGGCCACCAGATGGTAATGACGCTGCGTATGCAGGCCGGTGTCAGCGCCTTCTACGACTGGCAGGGCGGGCTGATCTGGCTGCGCATGGAGGAAGGGGATCCCGAGGCGGGCCTGCTGCGCGGGCTGATCGGAAAACATGGCGGCGGCCACGCGACGCTGGTGCGCGCCGCTCCTTCGCATCGCGCCGCCGTGCCGGTGTTCGAACCGCAGGCACCGGCGCTGGCAGCCCTGTCGGCAAGGTTGAAAGCCGAATTCGACCCCAAGGCGATCCTCAACCCCGGCCGTATGACGCCGGGTGCCGGCTCTGCTACTCTCGGCCAGGCAACCGAGGGAGGATCACCATCATGAGCGACATCAATTCCGGCCAGGGCGACAAGCCCACACCGCGCCAGACCGACCGTTGGCTGGAGCCCGGCCCGACCAATGCGCTGGTCATTTATGTCCTCTACCTTACCAGCCTGGTCATCGGCATCACCGGCATTGTCGGCATCGTTCTGGCCTATATCAACCGCGGCAAATCAGGCGGCTTCGTCGAGAGCCACTACACCTTCCTGATCCGCACCTTCTGGATCGGCCTGCTCTATGCGCTGATCTCGGTGGTGCTGATGATGGCGATGGTCGGCGTCGTGCTGATGTTCGCCGTCGCCGTCTGGTTCATCGCCCGCTGCATTCTGGGCCTCCAGGCGCTGCAGCGCGGCGAGCCGGTCAAGAACCCGGAAAGCTGGTTTCTGGGATTATAGGAAATTTTCGAGTGCAGACCAATTTCTCAGCCGCCCAGCTTGCCGATCCGCATGTCGCGGAATCGGAGACGATCCTGCGCAAATGCGTGCATTGCGGCTTCTGCACCGCCACCTGCCCGACCTATGTGACGCTCGGCAACGAGCTGGATTCGCCGCGCGGGCGGATCTACCTGATCAAGGACATGCTGGAGAACGGCCGTCCGGCCGACAAGGAGATCGTCACCCATATCGACCGCTGCCTGTCCTGCCTCGCCTGCATGACCACCTGCCCGTCGGGCGTCAACTACATGCATCTGGTCGACCACGCCCGCGCCCATATCGAGGAGACCTACCGGCGGCCGCTGCCCGATCGGCTGACACGCGCCATGCTGGCCTTGGTGCTGCCCTATCCCTCGCGCTTCCGCGCCGCTCTGAAACTGGCGAAGCTAGGCAGGCCGTTCGCCGGCCTGTTCGAAAGTACGCCGGCCCTGAAGCCGCTGGGCGCCATGCTCAGGCTCGCCCCGAAAACGGTTCCCAAAGCGTCGCCGATGGCCTCGCCCGGCACGCATGCCGGACAGGGCGCGACAAAACGCGGCCGCATCGCGATCCTCACCGGCTGCGCGCAATCGGTGCTCGATCCGGCCATCAACGACACGACGATTGCGTTGCTGACGCGGCTCGGTGTCGAGGTCGTTGTGCCCCAAGGCGAGGTCTGCTGCGGTGCGCTGGTCCATCATATGGGGCGGGAGGAAGCGGCGCTTGCCTCGGCGAGGCGCAATGTCGACGCCTGGACGCGGGCCATCGAGCAGGGCGGGCTGGATGCCATCGTCATCACGGCGTCGGGCTGCGGCACCACCATCAAGGACTACGGCTTCATGCTGCGTCTCGACCCGGCCTATGCCGACAAGGCGGCGCGCGTCTCGGCGCTGGCCAAGGACATCACGGAGTATCTGGCTGTTCTCGACCTGCCGGAACCGGTGCGCAAGCCCGGCACCGTCGTCGCCTATCACTCGGCCTGCTCGATGCAGCATGGCCAGAAGATCACCCGCCAGCCCAAGGAGCTTCTCATCAAAGCAGGCTTCATCGTGCGCGAGCCGCGCGAGGGGCATCTGTGCTGCGGCTCGGCCGGCACCTACAACATCCTGCAATCCGAGATTTCGGCAAAGCTGCGCGACCGCAAGGTGAAAAATATCGAGGCGACCGGTGCTGAAATCGTCGCCACCGGCAACATCGGCTGCATCACCCAGATCGCATCCGCAGCCAAGCTGCCGGTCGTGCATACGGTCAAGCTGTTGGACTGGGCCTATGGCGGGCCAAAGCCGGAAGGCATCGCCGACGACAGCGAAGTCTTGGCAGCCGAGTGAATTCCGCCACCTCGCTACGCGCCTACCGCGAGCTTGTCCACCACGCCATAGGTCGCCTGGTAGAGCGCGCGCTGGCGGCTCAGCGCCACCATCGTGTTGCGCAGCAGGATCGCCACCGTGAGCGGGCCGACGCCGCCCGGCACCGGCGTGATCCAGGAGGCCACCTCCTTGACGCTGTCGGTGTCGACGTCGCCGACGATGCGGCTTTCGCCATCCGGCCCGATCTCCGAATTGATGCCGATGTCGATGACGGCAGCACCCGGCTTGACCATGTCGGCCTTGATCAATCGCGGCTTGCCGACAGCGACGAACAGCGCGTCGGCGCGGCGGGCATGGGCGGCCACCGAACGCGTCATGTGATGGCAGACCGTCACGGTTGCGCCCTCGCTCATCAGCAGGAAGGCGATCGGCTTGCCGACGATCTCCGAATGGCCGACGATGACGACTTCAAGCCCCTTGAGATCGAGGCCGGTTTCCTTGAGCAGTTCCACCGAAGCGGCTGCCGTGCAGGGAGCAAGGTCGAGCTGGTTGTAGACGATGTTGCCGATCGAGGCCGGATGCATGCCTTCGACGTCCTTCAGCGGATGCACCGCCGCTTGCAGCGTCCTGATCGGGATATGCGCCGGCACCGGCCGCTGGATGATGATGCCGGTGACGCGCGGATCGGCGTTCAGCCCATGGATCGCCGCCTCCAGTTCGCCGGCGGTGCAGGCGGGAAAGCGCCGCTCCTCGAATTCGATGCCGGCCAATGCCGCCTTGGCGCGCTGGTTGCGCACATAGACATCCACCGCCGCGGTGTCGCCAACGGTGATCGACACCAGCTTGGGCGGAAAACCTTCGGCGGTCGCGATCGCCGCGTCCTCGCGCACGGCGGCGATGATGCGTTGGGCGACCGGGCCGCCCCTGAGATAGCGGCTGTCGTCGGGCAGCGACATGAATGTCTGGCCTTTGTCTTGAAGCGTTGCCGCCGACATAGCAAAAGAGCGGGCAAAAAGGCAGCGTGAAAGCGAACCGCTATGCCTCGCGCGCGACTTCCGATGCAGCTTGCTTCGATATCATTCAGAAACGAAAAGGGCAGCGCGGTTTCCCGTGCTGCCCTTTCGTGACTGGCCGTATCCCCACACGGCCCGTCCCCCGTTATCCCTATTCCCCATTCTTCTGGACAGAATCGCCAGTAAGATCAACCGGAGATTACATGACCACAACCGTCGTGCCAACATTGACCCGCTCATAGAGGTCTACGACATCCTCGTTGCGCATGCGGATGCAGCCCGACGACACCGCGCCGCCGATCGTCCAGGGCTCGTTGGTGCCGTGGATGCGGTATTCCGTCGAGCCGAGATAGAGCGCGCGCGCGCCGAGCGGGTTTTCCATGCCGCCGGCGAGATAGGTCGGCAAGTATCGGCCCTTGGCGGCCTCGCGCTTGATCATCGCCGCCGGTGGGCGCCAGTCCGGCCACACCCGTTTGTTGGAGATCTTGTGCGTGCCCGACCATTCGAAGCCCGGCTTGCCGGTGCCGACGCCGTAGCGCCGCGCCTTGCCGTTCTTCCCGACCAGATAGAGAAAATTCTGCGTCGTATCGATGACGATCGTGCCAGGCTTCCGCGACCCGTCATAGGCGACTTCCTGCGGCAGATAGAGCGGGTTGATCTGCGGCCGCGCGACCATGCGTTTGGCAGGGGCCCGCACCGCCGCCGTGCGCAGCCGATCGGGCTGAACCGGTTGCGCTTGCCGCTGATAGCGGCGTTGCGGCTGCACCTCCTGCCGGCTCTGCCGCACGATGCCCGGGGCGCGGCCGAGTTGCAGCACCCAGGGCGCCGAAAGGTCGGGGCTCACCGTCACCGGTGGCCTGTCGGCATAGCGGTCATTGGCGCTGGAGACGGTGACGCCGGCGGCAAGCATGGCCGCGGCGCCGAACAGGGAAAGGAACATTGACTTCATCGGAACGCACCTTGATCGTCGAACACGCGGGGGAAAGCCCCCGATTTCGCGATCATTGGCGCGAAGCCGCAACCGAAACATGAATCGGAATGCGTAAAATGCCGAAGTGTCAGTAAACCTTTTGGTGTGGTTACCGGCCGGTTCAGGAATCTGGTAAAGCCGCGGTAAAAGCAGCGCAAAGCCCATTAACGAACGGATTTTTAGCGATGGAAAGTGAAAACACAGGCCTGCTCGCCGGTCCCGATGGCGTGAAACGCTGCTTCTGGCACGGCAATCTGCCGGACTATCTGCACTACCACGACCATGAATGGGGCCGGCCGGCCACTGATGACCGCAGGCTGTTCGAAAAGATCTGCCTCGAAGGCTTTCAGTCGGGCCTGTCATGGCTGACCATATTGCGCAAGCGCGAGAATTTTCGCGCCGGCTTCGCTAACTTCGAGTTCGACAAGGTTGCCGCCTTCACCGACAAGGACGTCGAGCGCCTGCTCGGCGATGCCGGCATCATCCGCCACCGCGGCAAGATCGTCTCGACCATCAACAACGCCAAACGCGCCCGCGAGATGGTCGATGAATTTGGCTCGCTCGCCGCCTGGTTCTGGAAGTTCGAACCAGGCCCCGACGAGCGGCCGGCCATCGTCGACCTAGCCCATCTGCGCGCCAACCCGACCACGGCGGTTTCGGTGCGGATTTCGAAGGAATTGAAAAAACGTGGCTGGAGCTTTGTCGGCCCGACCACCGTCTACGCCTTCATGCAGGCGATGGGGTTGGTCAACGACCATCTCGAGGGCTGCGTCTGCCGGGCGCAGGTGGAGAAGGAGCGAAAGGCATTCAAACGGCCGAAATGAGCTCCTTCTCCCCGTCACTAGACGGGAGAAGGAGGCGGCAGGCGGATGAGGGGCAGCACGAGCATTCGGGAGCTTGCACCCTCCCTGGTTTCAAACGCCGCTGGCGCCGGCGAGAAAGAGCCCGGCGACGATGGCCGCCACCGTCGCAAGGGCGGGGTAGATCACCAGCAGGCCGGTCATCAGCGCATCGCGCATCGTCGGGCCCTTGCGTTCTTCAGCGGTAGCCTCGAATGGACCCGCGGGCAGCGCGCGGGCTGAGCTGTCGATGTTTGTTGCTTGTGCCGTGGTCATTGCCCCGAACCCCTTGTTTCGGCGTGCTTATCGGCCCTGATTGTGTCGGCACGATGCCGCGTTGGTGGCCGAATTGTTTCATTTTCGGCGTGGTTTGTTTTGGAATGCCTTAAGCGTTTCGAAATTACTAACCATAGCAATTGGCGTTTACGTCTTCAGCCGCTTGGCGCTGCCCCCTCATCGCCCTGCCCGTCCTCCGCAGCAGCTGCGGAGGGTGGACCGGGCACTTCTCCCGTATAGTGACGGGGAGAAGGACGCTGCCATTGCCGGTTTCAGCAATCGCCAACGCCGGGGCAAGGATGCCGGCGACGAAGCTTCCTTCTTCTCCCCGTCACTATACGGGAGAAGTGCCCGGCAGGCGGATGAGGGGCGGCGCGGAGTTTACGAAATTATCGGAACCGTCTCCACCAGCTCGCGGAGAGGCAGTGCAAACCCTTGCCTTCTCCCGGCTGCATGGGTAGGACACGCCCACTCGAAATAAGTCACCGATTACTTAGCAAAAAGACCTCATCCCCATGGCCGACAAATCGGAAAAGACGAAAGCGCGGCTGCCGCGCGGCTTTGCCGACCGCAGCGCCGACGACATCCGCGCCGTCGAGAAGATGATGGCGACGATCCGTGGCGTCTACGAGCTTTACGGCTTCGAGCCCATCGAGCAGCCGCTGATCGAATACACCGATGCGCTGGGCAAGTTCCTGCCCGACCAGGACCGGCCGAACGAAGGCGTCTTCTCGTTCCAGGACGATGACGAGCAGTGGCTGTCTCTGCGCTATGACCTGACCGCGCCGACGGCGCGTTTCGTCGCCGAGAATTATGACAAGCTGCCGAAACCCTATCGCAGCTATCGGTCCGGCTGGGTCTTTCGCAACGAGAAGCCCGGTCCAGGCCGCTTCCGCCAGTTCATGCAGTTCGACGCCGATACGGTTGGTACGCCGGGTGTCGCGGCCGACGCCGAGATGGCGATGATGATGGCCGATGTGATGGAAGCGCTTGGCATCAAGCGCGGCGACTACGTCATCCGGGTCAACAACCGCAAGGTGCTCGATGGCGTGCTGGAGGCGATCGGCCTCGGCGGCGACGAGAATGCCGGGCGCCGGCTGACGGTGCTGCGCGCGATCGACAAGCTGGATAAACTGGGCGTCGAGGGGGTCCAGTCGCTGCTTGGCGCGGGACGTAAGGACGAGAGCGGCGATTTTACGAAGGGTGCAGGGCTAGACGCCGATCAAACAGCAATTGTTGTGAGTTTATTTGATCGCGAGATTGCAAACGTGATTGCGCAGGAAGGTCCACCCGGAGATATTTCAAAAATCAAAGTCGACTACGGTGATCAAGCTACATTCGCACCATCCAAGGTGAAGCTTCTGGCCATGGGTGTTGAAGCTTCGTCTGTCTACCGGGAAGGTACAGACGAGCTATTGGCAATCGAAAATTTCGTGAGATCAGCTGGCTACAGCTCTGACCGCATCCGCATCGATCCCTCCGTCGTGCGCGGCCTCGAATACTACACCGGCCCGGTCTTCGAGGCCGAACTGCTGGCCGAGATCCCCAACGAGGATGGCCAGATCGTCCGTTTCGGTTCCGTCGGCGGCGGCGGCCGCTATGATGGGCTGGTCTCGCGCTTCCGTGGCGAACCGGTGCCGGCGACAGGCTTTTCCATCGGCGTCTCACGGCTGATGACGGCGCTGAAGAACCTCGGCAAGCTCGACACCTCCGATGTGCTCGCACCCGTCGTCGTGCTGGTGATGGACAAGGACACGACAAGCCTTGGCCGCTACCAGAAGATGGTGGGCGAGTTGCGCGCCGCCGGCATCCGCTCCGAAATGTATCTCGGCGGCGCCGGCATGAAGGCGCAGCTCAAATATGCCGACCGCCGCGGCAGCCCCGTCGCCATTATCCAGGGCGGCGACGAGCGCGCCAAGGGCGAGGTCCAGATCAAGGACCTGATCGAAGGCGCCCGCATGTCGGCCGAGATAGCGGACAACGCCGAATGGCGCGCGGCAAGGCCGGCGCAGGTGACGGTGGCGGAGAGCGAGCTGGTCGCTGAGGTGAAGAAAATCTTGGCTGCGCAGGCGGCTGATCGCGCGAAGGGTGCCTCGCGCCTCGCTCTCCAATGACCTCCCGCTACCCCGCCATCGCATCGGATATTGCGACGCTCTTCGCCGCGCGCAATACCCACGCTGTCGAGGTCGCGGTGCTGCAACCGGCAGACCCGTTCCTCGACATGGCCGGCGAGGATCTGCGCCGCCGTATCTTTCTCACCGAAAGCGAGACGGGAAGGACGCTGTGTCTCAGGCCGGAATTCACCATTCCCGTCTGCCTCGACCACATCAGCTCGCAGGCCGGCACGCCGCGCCGCTATTCCTATCTCGGCGAGGTCTTTCGCCAGCGCCGCGAAGGCGGCAATGAATTCTTCCAGGCCGGCATCGAGGATCTCGGCGACCGCGATACGCCGCAAGCCGATGCCCGTTCATTGGCCGATGCGCATGCTTTGCTTGCCTTGGTACTCCCGGACCAGGCCCTGACAATCACGCTGGGCGACCAGACCATATTCGAAGCGGTGCTGGCAGCACTCGGCCTGCCGCGCGGCTGGCGCATGCGGCTTGCCCGCGCCTTCGGTTCGGCACCGATGCTGGAGGCGGCGTTGGCCGATCTCGCCAATCCGCCACGCAATGGCCAGCTCTCCGGCCCGGTCGCGTCTCTTGTGCTGGACGGCGATCTGGAAGGCCTGTCGGCGCATATCGCCGGCGGCATGCAGGAGGCCGGGCTGTCCGCATCGGCCGGGCGCGCGCCTGCCGACATTGCGCGGCGTCTGATCGAGAAGGCCGAACTGCGTAGTGTCAGGCTGTCCAACGAGGCGTTTTCGGCACTGAAGACATTTCTGGCGATCGACGTGCCGCTTAATAGTGCGGCCCAGGCGCTCGAAGCCTTCGCATCGGGTGCCGACCTTTCACTCGGCGCGGCTCTGGAAAATTTCGCCGCCCGCGCCCGCGCGATCGCGGCACACGGCCTGCCAGTCGAAAAAATCCGCTACGACGCCGCCTTCGGCCGTCCGCTCGATTACTACACCGGCCTCGTCTTCGAGATCGCGGCGGAAAATGGCGACCGGCCGCTGGCCGGCGGCGGCCGCTACGACCGGCTGCTGACGCTGCTTGGCGCGAAGACGCCAATCCCTGGCGTCGGCTTTTCCGTCTGGCTCGACCGCATCGAGGCGCTGCGGGAGCAGGCGCCATGATCACGCTGGCGATCCCGTCGAAAGGCCGGCTCAAGGAGCAGGCGCTGGAGGTTTTGGCCAAGGCCGGGCTTGCCGTCAACCTGCCCGGCGACGAGCGCAAATACCGCGCCCGCATCGAAGGCGCCGAGAGCGTCGAGGTGGCGTTCCTGTCGGCCTCCGAAATCGCTGGCGAGATCGGCCAGGGCGCGATCGATCTCGGCATCACCGGCGAGGACCTGTTGCGCGAGACCCTTGCCGACTGGGAGACGCGTGCGGAGATCCTCGCCCGCCTTGGTTTCGGCATTGCCGATGTGGTGGTGGCGGTGCCCGACATCTGGCTCGATGTCGACAGCATGGCCGATCTCGACGACGTTGCCGCCGATTTCCGTCAGCGCCACGGAAGGCGGCTCAGGATCGCCACCAAATACTGGCGCCTGACCCAGCAATTCTTTTCGCAGAAGCACGGCATCCAGGTCTACCGCATCGTCGAGAGCCTGGGCGCCACCGAGGGCGCGCCTGCGGCGGGCCTGGCCGATGTCATCGTCGACATCACCACGACCGGCTCGACGCTGCGCGCCAATCATCTGAAGGTGCTGGGCGACGGCGTTGTTCTGCGCTCGCAGGCCTGTCTTGTCGCATCGAGGAAGCAGCGTGCGGCCGCCGAAGAAGCTGTCTTGCGTGAAATAGCCGCGAAGATGGCGTCCGTGGCCAAGTAGGCTGGTCCTGCCAGTACCATCGACGGGATTTCCACCACCCTGCCGGGCTGATAGGCTCGGCCGTCTGCGGAGGAGACGGCGATGGCGATCAATCTCGACGAGTTGAAGAATGCCACGCACCTGCGCGGTCGCGGCCCGCGTAATGGCGCAACCTTCATCGCGCCGGTTGACGGCAGGGCGTATGTTTCGGGCGAGCGCACGGTGCCGCTGCTCAACCAGACGATTCCGGCGCTGTTTTCCGACACCGTCAGCAAATACGGCACGCTCGATGCCGCCGTTTTCGTCGCTCAGGACAAGCGCTTCACCTGGAGCGAACTGTCGGACGCGGTGGACGCGCTGGCTGCCGGTTTTCTGGCGCTTGGCCTGGAAAAGGGCGACCGCGTCGGCATCTGGTCGCCCAACCGCTGGGAATGGCTGGTGACGCAGTTCGCCACAGCCCGCATCGGCCTGATCCTGGTCAATATCAACCCGGCCTACAGGCTGACCGAGCTGGAATACGCGCTGAACAAGGTCGCTTGCCGAGCACTGGTCACATCGGCCAAATTCAAGACCTCCGACTATCTCGGCATGATCGAGACGCTGGCGCCGGAGATCGCCAAGGCGGCACCTGGCAAGCTCAAGGCGCAAAAGCTGCCGGCGCTGGAGATCGTCATCCGCATGGGCGAGGAACATTCGCCCGGCATGTTCAATTTCGCCGACGTGCTGGCCATGGCCGGGCGCGACGAGCATGACAGCCTCGATCGCATCTCGGAGGGATTGAAGCCCGGCGAGGCCATCAACATCCAGTTCACCTCGGGCACGACGGGCGCGCCCAAGGGCGCCACGCTGACCCACACCAACATCGTCAACAACGGCAATTTCGTCACCTCGGCGATCAGGCTCACCGCCGACGACCGGCTGTGCATCCCGGTGCCGCTCTATCACTGCTTCGGCATGTCGATGGGCACGATGGGCTGCGTCACCAAGGGCGCGACCATGGTTTTCCCGGGCGAGGGCTTCGATGCCGGCGCCACGCTGAAGGCGGTGGCGGAGGAGCGCTGCACCGGCCTCTATGGCGTGCCGACCATGTTCGTCGGCCTGCTCGACCACCCGGATTTCGCGTCCTTCGATCTCACCAGCCTCAGAACCGGCATCATGGCCGGCTCGCCCTGTCCGATCGAGGTGATGAAGAAGGTGGTGTCGCTGATGCATATGGCGCAGGTGACCATCGCCTATGGCATGACCGAGACCAGCCCGGTGTCGTTCCAGAGCGGCGTCGACGACCCGCTGGAAAAGCGCGTCTCGACGGTCGGGCGCATTCATCCCCATGTCGAGGTCAAGGCCATCGACGCCGATGGCGCAACCGTTGCGGTCGACGCGCCGGGCGAACTCTGCACACGCGGCTACTCGGTGATGAAGGGCTATTGGGACGACGCCGAAAAAACCCGTGAGGCGATCGACAGCGACGGCTGGATGCATACCGGCGACCTCGCCACCATCGACGCCGAGGGCTATTGCAACATCGTCGGCCGGGTCAAGGACATGGTCATCCGCGGCGGCGAGAACGTCTATCCGCGCGAGGTCGAGGAGTTCCTCTATCGCCATCCCAAGGTGAAGGAGGTGCAGGTGTTCGGCATTCCCGACCCGAAATATGGCGAGGAGCTATGCGCCTGGATCGTGCTGAAACCCGGCCAGATCGCCACCGCTGAGGAGATCAAGGCCTTCTGCGCCGGCCAGATCGCCCACTACAAGATCCCGCGCCACATCCGCTTCCGCACCGAGCTGCCGATGACCGTGACCGGCAAGCCGCAGAAATTCCTGATGCGCGAGGCGATGATCGAGGAGTTGGGACTGGTGACGCAGAAGACGGCTTGAGGGGCGGGCGCTATGCCGACCGCCTATGCCCAGGCATCGTGTCTGCGGAGCATGAGGACGACGTCGTCGATCCTCCCTACGGCGCGACCGGAACGCGCGCAGTGACAGGCGCGAAGACCGAGATCGCCTTCGGGTGGACCTTGAAATGCGCCGGGGTCGAGGTGACGATCTCGCCGTCGGTGTTCACCGGCATCGGCCCGTTCGTCTCGATGTCGAACTCAACGCATCGGGCCGTCCGGACCTCGCTCCAGGCGCCATGTGTTCCCGAGCGGAACGAGCGCAGCATCAGCGCCAGCTTCCAGAGATTCGTCATTTCGAGGCTATAGAGGTCGAGATGTCCGTCATCGATCTCCGCGGTCTCCTCCACGATGACGCCTCCGCCATAGTGTCGGCCGTTGCCGACGGCGATCTGGTAGGTCTTGGCTTCGATCGCCGTACCTTTTTCGGTGATTCTCGCTTCGAACGGGACGGCACCGGTCAGCACCTTGAGGGCGGCCAAGGCATAGCCCAGCCTGCCGAAACGCTTCTTCAGCGCCGGATCAAGCCCCTGCGCAAGCTTGCTGCTCAGGCCGATGCTTGCAACGTTGAAGAAGGCATGGCCATTGACCGTGCCGACGTCGATCAGGCGTGTTCCGCCTCGCACGATCACGTCGGCGGCCCGCAGCAAGTCCGTCGGAATATTGAGTGTGCGAGCGAGGTCGTTCGCCGTTCCCATCGGAATGATGCCCATCGGCAAACCGCTTTCCATTACCGCGACCGCAGCTGAAGACACCGAACCGTCGCCGCCGCACACAATCACAAGGTCGGCGATATGGCGCAACCGGACGATGTCGCGTGCGATTTCAGGCAATGCTTCGAACGTCTCGACGGTGACGGAAAGGCCGCCGGCCTCCAGCCGCTGGACAACAGGCGCGATCGCCTCCTGGCCGCACCGCGCCTTGGGATTGAGGACGAGCAACGCGCGTCTTTTGGTGGATACATTCATTCGGAACCTGGTCGCAATTTCACGGCACGCACATAGGACAGCTCGCAGCCGACTTCCACCACAACCGACCTTTGATCAGTCTTAAATGAGCCCTTCCGCTCATCCCGACGAGGGTTGGGATGGGCCAACCACCCATTGGCAAAGCGGGAAAGTTGCGCATTTAAGGATGTTGCGCTGAATGCGGCCAAGGTCGCGATGCCGCCTATATTCACGCGGTTCCGGAGCCGGGGCGTTGTCTTGATGTCCGGCGACTCGATCGAGCGCGGCGCGCCGTCTGAGATCAGCGACGACGGACACCGTGGCCAGCACGAGAACGAACTGCCCCTGAACAGTCGGGTGATCGATTTCGAATAACGGATCTAGCTTGCCGCAGTGAGTTCGATCTGCTCGACACCCGCCGCGATGTTGATGCCGGTTTCGCCCTCGACTGCGAGCGGTTGAAGTGCAAAGGCTTTCTCCGTTCCGCCGAGCAGGACATCGGCACCAAGTCCAAGGCCCGCGGCCGCTTCCGCATCGACGCCATCGTATTTTCCGGTGAGCAGGCCATTGTCCTTTGCAGTCGAGCCGCTGACGACGGCCCAAATGAGATGGCCTTCTTCCACCTCGCCAAGTTCGATGCCGAATTCGTGGATCGAGCCGGTGTAATTTTCCGTCGTGCCGTCATTCCTGGTGAATACGCAGGTCATTGTCTGTTTGCGCTCAATGATCTCGCCGATGCCGGTCGAGGTGTCGCATTTCAGGATACCGACCTGGGCGTTCACCGCCCAGGCAGGTGCTGCCGCGAAAAGCAGAAATGAAGCGCCCGCAAGGGCGAAGAGGCGGATGTGGAAAAGCATGTCGGATTTTCCTTGGTTGAAGTTGCGAAGCTGATGCGTCCGGTAAGAATCAAATCTCCTCGGTAGTCGTTTGACGCCACTCCTCTCCCTTGCCTAGCCGGGAAGCGTGGACGTGACCTCGCGCTTCGTCTTGCGCGCGGCGCGCCATTCCTCGAACCGTTGCAGGATGACGAAGAAGGAAGGCACGAAGAGCACGGCGAGGCAGGTCGAGGCGATCATGCCGGAAAAGACCGTGATGCCGATAGATTTGCGTGCGCTGGCCCCGGCGCCCGTCGCCACCACCAGCGGCGCGACACCGAGTATAAAGGCGAAGGACGTCATCAGGATCGGGCGGAAACGAGCACGTGCCGCCTCGATCGCGGAGTCGATAATCGGTTTGCCGGCGGCGCGCAATTCGCGCGCCACCTCGACGATCAGGATGGCGTTCTTGGCCGATAGCGCAATCAGCAGGATCAGGCCGATCTGGACGTAGAGATTGTTGTCGATGCCGAGGCCGTTGAGGACCAGGACCGGGCCGACCAGCGACAGCGGCGCGGCAAGCAAGATCGAGATAGGTGCGAGCCAACTCTCATATTGGCCTGCCAGCACCAGATAGACCAGGAGCAGCGCCAGGCCGAACACCAGATAGATCTGGCTGCCGACGAGCTTCTCCTGGAAGGACAGCGCCGTCCAGTCGTAGCCGGTGCCGGGCGGCAATGTGTCGGCCGCGACCCCTTCCATCAGCTTGATCGCGTCGCCGGACGAGAAGCCTTGCGCCTGCACGCCGATGATCGATGCCGAGGGATAGAGGTTGTAGAGGCTGATCAGCGATGGGCCGACGCTCGGTGTGATCGTCAGCGCCGAGCGGAATCATGTCGCCGTTCTGGTTGCGCACACTCAGGCGGCCGATGTTCTCGGGCGACACGCGGAATTGTGCATCGCCCTGCACATAGATCTGGAATACCCGCCCGAACTTGTTGAACTGACTGACATAAGTCGAGCCGAGATAGCCGGCGAGCGTCTGGAAGACCTGGTCCGTGGTCAGTCCCAGCGTTTGCACCTTCTCGCGGTCGAGTTCGACCGTGTATTGCGGAACATTGGCGCGGAACGGCGCCGCTACCCGCTGGATGCCCGACTGCGTCTGGGCGGTCCTGGTCACCGCCTCGACCGCACCCTGCAGCTTGGCGAGGTCGAAACTGCCGTCGCGCAGTTCGACCTGCATGGTGAAGCCGGCGGCATTGCCGATGCCCTGGATCGGCGGTGGCGGCAGCACCAGCACAGTTCCATCAGCCATGTCGGACAGGTTTTTGTTGAGCGTCGCGTAGAGCGAGGCAAGATCCTCGCCCTTGCCGCGCAGGCTCCAGTCCTTGAGGATGATGTAGGCGACGCCGGCGTTCGCCAGCGTCGAATTGTTGTCGAGTGCCGAGATGCCGGCGATCGTCACCACCTGATCGACGCCCGGCGTGGCCTTGGCGAGCTTCGAAACCTGCTGCAGCGTCTCCTGCGTGCGGCCCAGTGCGGCGCCATCGGGGAGTTGAACCGTAGCGAGCATGTAGCCCTGGTCCTCGATCGGGATGAAGCCTGTGGCCACGCGCGATATGCCGTAGCCCGCCGCACCGATGATCAGCAACGCAATGATGCCCATCACCGTGCTGTGACGCACCATGGACCCGATCAGGCCGGCATAGCGGTTCTCCAGGCGCTGGTAGACCGCGTTGAAGCCGCGAAAGAAGAAATTGCGCTGGTCCGGCGGCACCGGGCGCCTCAGCCAGGTCGCGCACTGCGTCGGCTTGAGCGTGGCCGCGTTGATGGCGCTGATTATGGCGGTTGCCGCAATCACCAGTGCGAATTGCGCATACATTTGCCCCGTGAGGCCGGGCAGGAACGCAGCCGGCAGGAACACCGCCATCAGCACCAGCGTGATGCCGATGATCGGTCCGAACAGCGCGTTCATGGCGGCAATCGCCGCGTCGTGGCCCGACATGCCGCGCTCCATGTTGTGAGCGGCGCCCTCGACCACGACGATGGCGTCGTCGACGACGATGCCGATGGCGAGCACGATGGCGAACAGGGTCGACAGATTGACCGAGAAGCCGAGCGCGGCCATCGCCGCGAACGCGCCGATGATCGTCACCGGAACGGTCGTTGCCGGCACCAGCATCGCCCGCCAGTCCTGCAGGAAAAGCAGGATGACGATAAGCACCAGGACAGCGGCTTCGATCAGCGTCTTGTAGACCTCGTGGATCGCCTGGCTGACGAAAATCGTGGTGTTGAAGGGGGTCGAGTATGCCAGCCCTTTCGGGAACTCGCGCGACAGTGCCTTCATCCTGGCCTCGACCTTGCCGGCCACATCGAGCGCGTTGGCGCCCGGCGACAGGAAGACGGCCATGCCCGCGGCCGGCTGGCCGTCGAGATTGAAGAATTGCCCATAGGTCTGCGCGCCGAGCTCGACCCGGCCGACATCGCGCACGCGCGTCATGTCGCCATTGGTGCCGGTCTTGACGATCACGGCGCCGAACTGGTCGGGATCGTCGAGGCGGCTGGACACTTCGATCGTGTACTGGAAGGACTGGCCGTCGGGCGCCGGCGGCGCGCCGACCTGACCTGCGGTGACCTGCTCGCTCTGCTGCCCCAGCGCCTGGACGATGTCCTGCGTGGTAAGGCCGCGCGCCTGCATCTTCTCCGGATCGAGCCAGACGCGCATGGAATACTGGCCGGCGCCGAACACATTGACGTTGCCGACCCCGGGTATCCGGGAGAGCTCGTCCTTCAGCCGGATGGTCGCGTAATTGGCGAGATAAAGGCTGTCATATTGCCCATCAGGCGAAGTCAGCGTGACGATTTCGAGGATCGAGGTCGACTTCTTCTGAACGGTGACGCCTTGCACCTGCACCGCCTGCGGCAGCCCGGCCAGGGCAGAGGACACACGGTTCTGCACAAGCACTTGCGCCTGGTCGAGATCGGTGCCGATCGCGAAGGTGACGGTGAGATTGTAGGTGCCATCCGATGCAGCATAGGACTGCATGTAGATCATGCCCTCGACGCCGTTGACCTGCTGCTCGATCGGCAGCGCCACCGTGTCGATTACCGCGCGCGCGCTGGCGCCCGGATAGCGCGTCGTCACCGAAACGGTGGGCGGCACCACATCGGGATATTGCGCCACCGGCAGGGCGAACAGCGAGATGATGCCGATGACGACCATTAGGATGGCGATGGCGTTGGCCAGGACCGGCCGCTCGATGAAGAACTTGGAGATCATGGCGCTGCGCTGTCCGTGGCGACCGCTTCCAGCTTCTTCTCCTGCGGTTCGATCTTCTGGCCAGGCACGGCCGTCAGCAGGCCGGAGACAAGGACACGGTCGTCCGCCGCGAGACCCTTGGTGATGACGCGCAACGCCCCGACCAGTTGGCCGATCTCTACCGGGCGCTGCTCGACGACATCGTCCTTTCCGGCGACGAGCACGTAGCGGCCCTTCTGGTCGCTGCCGATCGCCCGGTCGGGAACGAGCAGCATGTCCGGTTCTTCGCCCAGCGGCACGCGCACGCGCACGAAATAGCCGGGCAGCAATGCCCGGTCTTCATTGGGCAATACGGCGCGGGCCGCCAGCGTGCCGGTGGCGGCCGTAACCTCTGGCGCGGCATAGTCCAGCGTTCCCGCATGGGGATAACCCGTCTCGCTCTGCAGGCCAACCTCGACCGGTATTTTCTTGAGGTCCTGCGCGGTTATTCCACGCTTGGCCATGGCGGCGCGAATGCGCAGCACATCCTGCTCGGAGATGTTGAAATTGACGTAGATGGGAGCGAGCTGAACGATGGTCGCCAGCGTGGTGGCGCCGCCGGCGCCGACCAGTTGTCCCATCGACACCTGGCGGGAGGTGACGATGCCCGCGAACGGCGCCTTGACTTCGGTGTAGCTCAGATTGAGTTGAGCCTGCTTGACGTCGACCGCGCTCTGCTTCTGCTTGGCGATGTCCACCTGTGCCGCGGCGGCGGACTGGTCGGCGGTCGATTGCGAGATGATTTTCTGCGACAGCAGCTCCTGCTGCCGCTTCAGGTCGGCGCCGGACTGCTTGGCGGCGGCATCGGCCGAACCCTGCCCGGCCTGGGCTTGCTCGAGCGCCAGCTGGTAGGTGTCGGGCTCGATCAGGAACAGCCGGGCGCCGGCCTTGACCTCGTCGCCGTCCTTGTAGTCGATTTCCTGGATGAAGCCCGAAACGCGCGCAACCAGCGGTGTCGTGTTTACCGCCGCGGCGCTGCCGGTGGCCTCGAGATAGGGGGTCACGCTCTGCTTCACCGGAAGCGCCACGTCGACCTTGGGCGGAGGTGGCGCCATGTAAGCGTTTTGCTCGTTGCATGCGGACAACAGTATTGTAACGGCGACCAGGCCTGCCGCCGGCACGATTCTACCTAATACGAAAAGCATTTTCCCCCTCTGGATACTTCCCGGTGTATATCGCATTATATGAAAGTGAGCTAATTTACATATTTGAGGGGAGGTTGTCATGCGGATTGCGTTAAGCGTGCTTTTCCTAGCAACTCAGATGGCGACCACAGCGGCGCTGGCGCAGACGGCGTCGGAGCGTGAGGCCTGCGAGGCGGATTACAAGAAGTTCTGCAGCGGCGTGCAGCAGGGCGGCGGCCGCGTCATCAAATGCCTGTCCGACCATATGAGCGAGCTGACGCCGGAATGCCAAAAGGTCGTCAAGGCGAACACGCCTGGATAGGACCGCTGCGGCGCGATCTTTTCGGACTGCGGATGATTTTATACTTCGAGACTATCGGACGCCGGCGGCGAGGTCTGCGGGCGCAGGATAGGGAATGGTCGCGGCACGCGAGATGTGCTCCAAATAGGTTTTCAGCAAGAGCAGAAGCGTAAGGGCTGCAATGAGCGGTTTCGCAAGATCGGCGGTTTCCTATGCGATGCCGTTGGCCGCTCTCACTGTGGCCATCGCGGTCAGGGCCAGCGGGCTCTCGGTGGACCAGGGTTCCATCAATATGAGGATCCTTGTCGGAGCGCTTTCGAGCGCGATCATGTTCACCACCATCTTTGTGGTGCTCGACCACGCCGAGGCGGTGGCCCGGCGGGTAGGGGAGCCGTACGGCACTTTGGTATTGACGATTGCGGTGACGGCCATCGAAGTGTCGATCATCGTTTCGATGATGCTGCATGGCGAGAACAACCCGACGCTTGCACGCGAGTCCGTCTTCTCGACGGTGATGATTGCATCCACCGGCGTTGTCGGCGTGTGTCTGACATTTGGCGGCTGGCGGCATCGCACGCAGGCAATCGTGCGACAAGGGACCAGCGCCTATCTGGCGGTTCTGATCGCGCTGACCGTCATGACGCTTGTTCTGCCGACCTTTACGCAAGCTACGGGTCCCGGTACATTCTCGGCGGCCCAACTTGGTTTTGTGAGCGTGCTTTCAGTGCTGCTCTATGCGGGTTTTCTGTTCGCCCAGACCGTCCGCCACCGGGACGATTTCATCGAAGGACCGACGCACGGCGTTTCGACGCGAGCCGCCCCTCACGAGAGCATCCTTA
This sequence comes from Mesorhizobium metallidurans STM 2683, assembly GCF_000350085.1. Lineage (GTDB taxonomy): Bacteria > Pseudomonadota > Alphaproteobacteria > Rhizobiales > Rhizobiaceae > Mesorhizobium > Mesorhizobium metallidurans. The sequence goes on along the minus strand of NZ_CAUM01000146.1, from coordinate 1,889 downwards.
CTGGCGTGCTGCTGCTGGCAATCGGCCTGATTGGCATTGTCATGCTCGCCGAGCAAGTCGCCGCAAGCATCGAGGATGCGCTGGTTACCTACCAGGTGACCCAGGCCGACGCCATTGTGGGAGCATTGATCGCGGGCCTGGTCTTGATGCCGGAGTCCGTTTCAGCGGTTCGTGCCGCCCTCAACAATGAGCTGCAGCGCGGTTTGAATGTCGCGATGGGTTCGGCTTGCGCCACGATTGGCTTGACGATACCGGCAGTCGCCGCCGCCAGCCTGCTGACGGGAAGGGGCCTGACGCTGGGCATTCCCGCGGCTGACACGGTACTTCTGGTCCTGGCGCTTTTCATAAGCAGTGTCAGCTTCAGCAACGAAAGAACGACGTTCCTGACCGGCCTGGTCCACCTTGTCGTCTTTTTCACCTATGTGTTTCTGATCTTTGTTCCATGAACAGGCCTGGAGCTATATTATTGCAGTGACCCTGCCCGCAGTATTGAGGCGACAGCCGACTTGCGCCTGCCGGACTTCGATGCCACCTTTTCTTGCGTAGTCTATTCGCACCTTGATCGGGGCCGTGAGCTCACCTCGACGTTGACGCAAGGCACCCGCGCTTACCGAGCGGACACGGACGGCGCCAAGCGGCTTCGCGGCGGACATGATCGCCGCGCGGCAGGCTTGCACGACCGCGGCTGGAGTACCGGGTATCATTTTCAGTGGTCCCACGGATCCAAACGGATAGCCCAGGGTCGAGTTACCCCGGCCTGTCCTCGAAGGCCTGAGGACGGGTGGCAGAGAGATCGATTGCCTGGTGGTTTTGGCGGGGACAATGGCTTTCGTGACGGCGGGCGGACTAGCGGCAACCGATTTGTTGTCGGCGGACGGATCGGCGCCCGCACCAATTCCCGCTGAAACGCTTCCGCTGGTGTTGCTTGGATTGTTGCTGGCATTGGAGCCCACGCCGCTGCTGGTCGAAACGCTTCCGCTTGTGCTGCCGACATTGCCACTAACGCCTGCGCCGACAGATCCTGCGCCGACCGAAGCGCCAACGTTTGCTCCGCCTACACTGCCGACGCTCGCGCCCGCTCCCACAGATGTGCCTTGCGGGCCAGCGTTCACTCCAGCACTGACCCCTATGCCGCCGACGCTTGTGCCCGCTCCCACAGATGCGCCTTGCGAACCGGCGCTCACTCCAGCACTGACCCCTACGCCGCCGACGCTTACTCCAGCACTGACCCCGAGATCACCACCGCTCACTCCGGCACCGATCCCGAGACCGCCGCTCTTACCGCCCAAACCTGCGCCAAGAGCCGAGGCAGGGCCGATCGCGATCCCGATCGTGAACGCGGCTGCGACATATCTTTTCATTCTGATACTCCCGTGCGGCATACATTCAACTCCCTCGTCGGCGCCGGCGCAGGTCGAGCTAGCTCGGTGGCCGCGTCGGGAGCAAAGGTGCAGGAAGTTCGATGGCCAGCACCTCAGATTGCGGCGACTTTCGGTACTTCACTTTCTGTTTTTTCTGCGAGCGCGGTTTACGGGCTGGTTGGACGCCCGAATCCGATAATGCACTTGCAAGTGCAGTCGCGGGGGTACGTGCTTTCAGCGCGCGCGCAGCGGCGGCGCGGCGCTTGTCCTTGACGATGTCGATCGTCTTACGCGCGGCACTAAGGCTACGGGCCAAACCAGTGGCCCTTTCACGCTCCTGGTCCAGCGCCGCACTCAATTCTATTGAGTTCTGCATCAAGGCATCGCGGTCCCGGCGAACAATTTCGAGGTCACGTTCAGCCGAATCTGCTCGTTTGCGTTCCAGCGCGAGTGCTTCTCCGGCTTGCTTTGAAGCAGCCTCGGCCACCTGGCGGTCCTTTACAGCGTTGGTCTGCTCGCCTTCGGCCA
>NZ_CAUM01000147.1 GCF_000350085.1 Mesorhizobium metallidurans STM 2683 | reverse complement strand
AGGAGCCGATTCGGTTTGCTGCTGCCGGTCGCGCCTCTTCTTGCGCGGCTGCTGCTCGTCGATTGCAGGGGCAGCCTGTTCAGCAGGGGCCGATTCGGTTTGCTGTTGCTGGTCGCGCTTCTTGCGCGGCTTCTGCTCCGGCTCTGCCTGCTGTGCGCAGGCCTCGCCCTCGCAATCCGATTGCGCCAGGATGATCGGTGCTGCGGTCTGCTGCGCGCTGCCTTGCAGCGGGAACGCGCCCAACGGCGCGGATGCCATCAACAGGCCAAGTGCCGTGCCTGCCAGTACCCGTGGTTGGCGTTTCATCTGAAATCTCCTTGTGGCGTCCCATCCCGGCCCAAACTGTCATCAACCGGATTGGTTCCGGCTTGCGGGCATTAACGACGGTGAAGGGCGGTTGACCGGCATTTTGAAGGCGACTTCGTGTTTTTCGTATGGTGCAAGGTCGCATTTCGCGCCGTTGCCACGCTTGACCTTGAGGCAGGCGGGGGCCACATCCCAACAATGGAAAAGCCGTTCTGGAAAACCAAGACGCTCGAGGCCATGAGCCCGGCCGAGTGGGAGTCGCTTTGCGACGGCTGCGGCAAATGCTGCCTGTCGAAACTCGAGGACGAGGATACTGGCGAGATCTATTGGACGAGTGTCGGCTGCCGGTTGTTCAACGCCGACACCTGCCGCTGCTCGGACTATGCCAACCGGCTGGCGCGCGTCCCGGACTGTGTCGGGCTGACGCCCCAGAATGTGCGCACCATCACCTGGCTGCCCAGAACCTGCGCCTACCGGCTGGTCGCCGAGGGCCAGGACCTCTACTGGTGGCACAGGCTGGTGTCGGGAGATGCCGAGACTGTGCACGAGGCCGGCATCTCGATCCGTGGCCGGGTCAGCGCCAGCGAGACCGAGCTTGCCGAGCCCGACGATTATTTCGAGCATATGCTGGACGACGAGCCCTAGGGACGACCTATCGGCCAGGTCCGGAACCGACAGCGCGACCGGGCGTTTCCATCCGGATTGTTCAGAACCGGCAAAAAGTTAAGAAACTGCCAGTAATTTTCCCGTTGTTGCCCCTGTTATAGCCACATGAACCGGAAATGAACGGCTGGTTCGTAAAGAGTTCAGATACGCAAGCGCATTCTTCGCTCATCGGTTCGACCAAGACGGGTAGAAGCCCTCAACAAGGAGAGAAGACAATGTTCAACACGATCAAGACGGCGACCCTTTCGGCCCTTATCGGCCTCGGCACGCTTGCCGCGGTTCCCGCTCATGCGGACAGCATCTATCTCGGTTTCGGCAACGACAACGACCCCCGCGTCGGCGTCTATAACGGGGACGATGACGGCTACCGCCGCGAGCACCGCCGCGATCGCGACTGGCGCCGGGCCTGCTCGCCGGAGCGCGCCGTCAACAAGGCCGAGCGCATGGGCTTGCGCCGCGCCCGCCTCGTCGACATCAACCGCCGCACGGTCAAGGTCGCGGGCCGTCAGTATGGCGACCGCGTGGTGATCGTATTCGCCAATGAGCGTGGCTGCCCGATCCTTAACCGCTAAGCTTCGCACGATGCTGACCGGCAATGGGCGGGAGGCATGGAAGCATGATCTTCTGCGAAGATCATGCTGGGGACATGACCTTCTACCAAGGTCGGTTCGGAGACACACCTTCCACGAAGGTCGGTCTGGAGCATGATCCTCTGCGAGGATCAGCTTGGAGTAGTGTAGCCCCTTTCCGCCAGGACGGAAGGGTGCGGCTCAAAAAAGAACCCGGAGGACAGTCCTCCGGGTTCTTTTTTTACACGATGACAGTCAGGCCCTTTCAGGCGGTGATCACTTCAGCTCGAACGTGACAGTGACCTGCACGGTGTAGGAATTCTCGCCGGCCTGCACCGGAACCGATGCACCGGCTGCGTCGAAAGCCTTGGCGTTGATCGGCATCGGCGGTGGCGGGACGTTCTGGTCGGTGATTTCCAGCACCCGGCCGATGCTGACGCCGGCTGCTTCGGCCAGCGTCTTGGCCTTGGCCATGGCGTCGGCGACTGCCTTCTTGCGGGCCTCGGTGACCGTGGCTGCAGGGTTGTCATTGGTGAAGTTGATGCCGCCACCCTGATTGACGCCAAGCGACACCGCCTTGTCCAGGATCTCGCCTGTCTTGTCGACGTCGCGCACGCGCACCGACAGCGTGTTGGTGACCTGGTAGGCGACGAGTTCGGCCTCCTGGCTGCCGTCCGGCTTGTTGGTGTAGTTGTAGCGTGGGCTGATCTGAATGCCCGCGGTCTGCAAGTCGCGGTCCTTGATGCCGGACGATTTCATCGCCGCGATCACGGCGGCCATGGCGTTGTTGTTGGCGTCGAGCGCGGCGCGCGCGGTCTTGGCCTCGCGCATGACGCTGAGCGTGAGCAACGCCAGGTCGGGCGCCACCGTCGCCTGGCCTTCGCCGGACACGACGATGCGGGGCGGGGGTTGCGTGTCGGCAGCGCCGGCCACCGCCGGGAAAGCGATCGCGGCAGCGAGCGCCAAGGGCAAAAGATGTCTGGTCATGAAAACTCCTCAGTCTGCGATCCAGTCGCTTTCGTCGACTACCGCATCGGCCCGAAAATCGGAATCGATTTTCGGAAAGCACGATGCGTAGATTCAAATCGTTAGAGCGTACTTTGTGCGTCCAAGTGGACGCACGTCGCTCTAATGCGCGAATATGGGCTGATTTGGGCGATCTCGGCTACCCTCACCCGGAAAGCCTTGTGCGGCTCGGGGAAAAACATTAATCCAGCCACGTGTGGGGCCTGTAGCTCAATGGTTAGAGCCGGCGGCTCATAACCGCTTGGTTGGGGGTTCGAGTCCCTCCGGGCCCACCAAAAGTTTTGATTTCATTGCGAAAAATCGGCTTTTGCCCACGCTTTGCCCACGCTTTGCCCACGCTTTGCCCACGGCACGCACGGTGAGGAAGAAAGCGACGAAAGCCGCTTTCATAAATCGCTTCGAGGTTCTGGCTCACCGCACGACCCGCAAAGTCGCCCGCCGCTTCATCTGATCGCGCTTTTCCTCACGCCGGTTGATCGCCATCGCAATGTCGACTGCAATTCTTTTTTTGTTAGCCTCGCGCACGTAATCGTCCGTCACCGTCATGGAAGAATGTCCCATCGCTTCCATTATAGCGCGTGCCTGGATGTTGCATTCGGCGAGGTAGGTGCCGAACGTGCGGCGCAGGCCATGCAGCGTATAGCCGTCAGGAATGTCAGCCTGCCGGGCCCAATGCTGCATCATGCCTGTCAGGCTCTTCTCTGAAAACGGGTTGCCATAGCCGTTCTTCAAGACGGTTCCACCCTTCGAGCGGTCAAGTGGGTCTAGCGCTGCCGCCAGCTTGTCCACCACGGGAATAAACATCTCCCTCCCGCCATGGCGGTTACGATTCTTCTTCTGTCGGAAGGCAAACGCCTCGATCAATGCCAAGGAACCATCGAACAGTTCGATCTCTTCAGTCACCAAATCATCCCATTCAAGGTCAGCGATGTCCCCTCGTCGGTTGCCGAGCCAGAAACCCAGCGCATAGCAGGTCCGAGCGGGTGTACCGATCGGATGTCTCTCTTCATACTTTTCTCGGATCGCAATTGGCCAAGCCGGGTTCTTGGTCGATTTTGGTATGCGCACGCGGATCGACAACGATGGATCATCCTGCGGCTTTATCCATTTCTCGACCTCGATAGCCACCCAGAGGAGCTTTTTGACGGCTACCAGCATGTGTTTGGCGACGGTGCGGTTTGTCTTAAAGATACCTTCGATGATCGTGCGAAGCCTGTCGGCATCCATGTACTCAACCGGCACATCGCGCCATGTCAGCACATGTTCGGGGTCGACAGGCATATTCAGGAAACGCTCTATCAAGTTGCTGTTCTTGGCTTGGGTAGCCGGATCGAAGTCAGCCCACTCCATCGTGGTTTCAAGTCGCCGTGCTGCGTGCCCGAACGAACGCGACAGGACACGTCCCGGCATGTCAATGATTTCCGATTTGCCTATGCAACCTTCGACGGCACGTCGGTAGCAGGCTTCAAACGCTTCGTCGCCCGGCTGTCCGGGCAAGGCGATCTGCCGAGCATGGCGATTTGCACGAAAGCGCCAGTATTCCTTGCCGTTGACGACGCGGGAAGAAGCCCCAGGGTAGTCAGGATGTTTAGCCATCAAACGCTCTTTCGAGGCTTCTGCTGGAGTTGCCTACCACCATGCACCTTCTCATGAATCGGATCATGCGAAACGGCCTTGCTTTCCATGGCAACGCGCAGGAGCACCGGGTAAGGGAACCCTCTGCCTTGCTCCATGCCTTCAAAGGTGCGCTTCGGTATTCCCAGCACCTTGGCCGCGGCTTCAGCAGTGAGCCCTTCCTTGCCCCGCCAGGCTTTGACTTCTTGCGCCAGTTTCTCATTCTCGTTCATGTCATGCCCATCGCAGGCAATCTCCATACTACGCCTGCGGCATATACGCAACGAGCGTATTTATCTTCTTCTTTCTCTGTCCCGCTTGCTTCTTTCCAGTAGTTCTTGAAGTCCGCTACCTTTATCCGGCAACGAGGTGAAAGCTATGTCGAGGGCCACACGATCCCAAACAGCGCGGCTGTTGATGCGCTTGGGCTTCGGCATGCGCCCATCGGCAACCATTTCATCAAAAAGCGTTGTTCCGACCCCGATGTAGCGAGCTGCTTCCTCACGAGTTAGACCTCGTGGGGGATATGAGATTGCATCACTCTTCATGGGCGCTGTCTCGCCTCTGAGGTGCCTAGCGTATTGGTGTCGAGCCACAAAACCGCATCCTCCTTGCCGTTCCCAGCGAGTGGTCGTGCCGACTTAGAAGGAAAGGGCCTTAAGCGGCAGCGGTCTGACTAAGTTCGTTCGGCGTAAACTGGCGGCAACGTGTGAACGGGTGGATCACGGCAGGAGAGCTATCGGCGTACGGCTCCGCAATGCATTACTCCCCCCGCCTTCGCCGCCTCCTTTCGCGTGGAAACTTGAGCCGTTATCGAGGGCCGGCGAACACCGCCGCCACAGCATTGTTATGGGCCGAAACCAATATTCCTCCATAATGAAGACCTCTCGATCAGCCGATCGACATCGACGATGGCGCCGCACCGCGATCGGCAGCTTTGCGCGGTAGCCCCGCGTCCAAGTGCCCGAGACGACTAAGTCCAAATAGCCCGCTGGCAGGCTGGCGTCCCCAGCTTGGCCAACGGCAAGGGGTCAAACTAGCACTGTTGCTTTCCGCTCAGTTTGCCTGGTAAGCACCACGAGGGTGCTCTGGTCTCGCGACGGCCATGTTCCGGCTGACCTCAGAGAAAAGTACACAATGACAGCATCGAAGTCATCGACGTCGTTCTAGCCTTCGCAAAAGATCGCGCGACCGGCAAACCCGTTACATTCGATGTCGGGAACGAGCATTCCTATATCGTCGATGGCAAATAACAGTTTGTTGGTTTCGGTGCCCGACGAGAAATGGAACGATTGCGCTCTACGAGGAGCCATCCCACCAGCATGGAGGCCCACACGACGTTTGGGCTGCCTAAGATACACCGCAAACGACCTACCCGCGCTTTGTCGCGCAACTAACAGAGGACCTCAATCAACGACATCAAAGGTATGAACGGCGGGCCTATATTCGGCTTCTGGGTCGAGATCAAGAATCCGTTCATGTTGGGTGATCGCATTGCAAATCACCATGCTTCCAACAAGGCAGATCATCGGATGTCCGTTGCCCACCCCGACGCCTCTTAAAGAACCTCATGGCCAACCTCACCCGAGGTACTGTAACCGCTCCTGTTCTGGCGTCAGCAGCAGTGCGCCAAGCTGCGCGACCGGCTCGGGCTGCAGCGCATCGCCCCGGGTATGCGCTTCTTCGGGGTCTCCGACGTCACCATGGATGATATCGACCAGGCCGAGACGTCCGTGCGGACCAAGGAGGCGGCGGAGCTCACCGACTATTTGGCGACGGACTGGACACCTTGGGAGCTGTTTGTTAGCCGCATTGCACCCCAAGCGTATGCTGCGGCGCAGGACCGGCTCATCGATGCCGTTGGGGATGAGTTCGACAGCCGGTTGAGCCAAAAGCCTAGTGAACGAAACCTGACCGGCGATAGCGATGCCGAGCGGGAGTTGGAGCAGTGGTCCGCAAGGAAATCGCCTGCGAGATTAAAGGCGCTCTGAGGGACAAGGTCCTCATTGAACATGGCCTTGAGCTGTGAAGTCATTCTGACATTAAGGCGATTGCGGTCGATCACGGTTCATTCTCCGCAGTCCCGCGACGAAAGATCGCTGGTCGGAGCTAACCGCGGACAGCGGATAACCAGCTCGGATAAATGACAAATCTCTGCGTAGGCGTTGGGCTAAAATCCGTAGCGCGGTTGAGTTGTTGGCCGAAGCGATTGGCGCCGCAAAAAGGTGCTCACGATGACTGGAAACCGCTGCTCATTCCCCCGAAACCGTTGCTCCAGAATTGGTAAAAACGCGCGGCCAGCCAACCTCCTCGCCGGGCAGTGGGAGATTGGGGCAGGCTCCCGGGCAAGCCATGCTGTCGTGACAATCCTGGGGCTGCAGCTTCACCCATCGGCCAAAGTTTACGGTGAGGGACGAGCTGGGTATCGTCGGGCCGTCCCGGCCCAAAGACGGCGGCGGACGCTGTCTTTTGCATCGGAAAGGGCCATTTTCGGGACCTCCATTTGGCTGCATCGATACCATCAGCCCCCGCCTCCGACCAACTGCGCCGAAATTCCACAAGATCCGACGATCCGCGCTGCACGCGCCGAAAGCAGTAAGGTTTCAGCTACTTGCCGAAACAGAAGGGTAGAGGCTTCGGCGAAAGAGACTGTCGGGAGAAGAGGGGATGGTGCCCAGGACAGTTCCTGGCAGTCGGTGAAATAATCGACATTCTTGTTGTCAGTAAGAACGATAATGCAACATTATCATTCGTTTTGTGCTTTCGACAGCCTGTGCGGAAAACGGCCATCTGGATGGTAAAAAGCGCACAGGCGATTTACCGTCGTGAGCATGATTCGTGCTGCTGGATCCCCTCTTGTCGCCTCCACTCCGCTGATCGTAGCTGGCTGGGCGATCCCGCGTGGACAGGTTGCGGGCGAAGCCGAGGCTGCATTCATGGCGGGGGCGGCGCTGAATGCGCTGGATATGCTGGTGCGTTCCGATCCCCTATGGGCTGGAACATGGCGGCAGCGCCTGGCGCTCAAAAGTGCTGCCGCCGCGGTGCGTCTTGCCGGTCGCACAGAGGACGAGGCTGCGCTGCGCGACGTCTGGACCCTGCGAGCACTTGGAACCGATCCGTCCGCACTCGGCCCCGCCGGCGGTATTCTCCTTGCCTGGCGGCGTATGGCATCGAAGGCCTCCGGCCTAGACGCTGATACGCTCGCCGACATCGTCGACAGGCTCGGTCTGCGCTGGAGCGACGCCTTTGCCGGCATTCCTGAGGAAATGGATGACCTCTTGGCGCGATCGGGCACGCCGGCCCCGCATGCCGCCGCGGCGATTGTCTCTCACGTCCATGCCGCGCGTCCCGACGCCGAGCCGCTTAGCTGGTGGCTGGCCGATCTTGTGCTGGCACAAAAGCTGCGCTGGCAAAGGCCGGTGCCGCTTCTGATGGCACAGGTTTTCACGCCGGCCTTCCGCACCGAGGGCGGGCGCGGGAGCGGAACAAGACTCCGGCCGGGCGGGGGCGGGTTTGAACGGGCGGTGTGCCTGGCGTTGGCTCATGGTGCCGCGAAGCCCGGCCGTGATGATCAGGTCCGCGAGCTTCCACGATGGCGGGATTTTCTTGTCGATGCGAGCGATCTGGCGCCAGGCACAATCCCATTCCTGCCAAGCGCCCTCCCAGATGTCCGGGTCGAATCCCTGCGAAAGGTCGGCCACCTCGGCAAGTGTGATCTTGTAGGCGGCAAGCGTTGCCGGCGGGACGATGCTGGCGCCCTGCTTGTATTCGTCAAGAGCCGTCTGGGTCGAACGGCAAAGATAAAGCGCTTCGACGCCGGACCGGTTGAAACGGCCGCCGTCGATCGCCGCGCCTGCACCACTGGTGGGCAGGAAGGCCCATTTGGGCGTCAGATAGCGATGGAATATCTCGTCCGGCCCGACTCGGGTGACTTTCACCCGCGCGCCCCGTTCTCAAGATCCCGGATGAAGGCCAGGACTGCTTCGACCTGGCCGTCTGCGACGAGTTCGGCAGCCGTGCGATGGCCATAGTCGGCGATTGGTTCATTGCGGTACCAGTAGATCGCCTTGTCGACGTCGCCGGTGAGTTCCGTCGCGGCCGAGATCACCTTCACCATCTCGCGCATCCGGCCCTGCAGGCGCTCCGATGACGGGTTGCGCAGCGTGTTGCGATGAACCCCGGTCAACTGTGCCAAATTGGCGACCTTCACGCCCAGTGCCTGCGACAGGCGCTTCGGCGAGATATAAGGTGTGCGCGGCTCCTGAAGGCTATCGACAAAACCTGAGACCGCGGTGGAATGTGCGAGCTGTGCGTGGGCCATGACAAATCTCCGACCTCTCATGCGCACAATATATGCACATACCAACGCATAGCAAGTGAACAGTGGCCTGGCGCCTCCCAGCGAATAGCGGTTGCCGGCTGGCGGCAGCAATGCGCCGCATGTCGGACGTTGAGGTCAGATTTGCCGCGTGCCAGATGCCGACATCAGTCGAGGGTAATTCGCCCGCAGAAGTCGATCGGCGTATCAGCGCACCTTCCCTCGAGTCGCGACGTAGTCCTAGCCATTCAGGATTTCAGTGAAGCCGTGGGTGACCCGGCGCGCTTGTCCCGCGGGATCAGGATTCTCGCTGGTGCCACCGGCGTGAGCCACAGCGTTGCGTTCAGGCATCTATGATGCTCGACTACGCCTGCAGAAGAAGACCAGTCTATCACTCCAACATCTGCCCGCCCTTTTGAGATGAAGCCGCTAACACTCCTTCGATTCGATGCTCTGGCCTCCTACGCCCGCGCCCCCAGGGCTCGCCTCATCGGCGATGAGGTTGCTTGGTATGAGCATAGTGACGAGCGCGTCTTGGGGATGATCGTTCGCGACAAAGCCGACGGCGATTTCGGCGGCATGGTGTTCGGCCGAGACCGGCGTGGTCGATTTCGTTGGATATCGGCTACTCCGGGCTGGCACCACAGCATTCATCGGTGCCGCGTCGACTTGAGGCGCGAAATGGAGCGCCAAGCCCATTTACCCGACGAAGAGTATTTCCAGGCTGACGAGAGGGGCGCTCCCGTGGATTTCTTCACGCCCGTCGTGCAAGTCCATTCCCTCAACCCGGCCTTCGTTTCCTTGAGTGATGCGCTGGGCTACTCCTCTGCCCGAGGCATCATCGAACCAATGATGCGCTGGTACGAAGACGCGGATGGCAACTTCATCGAGCAATTCCAGACGACCGGGTTCGACGCACGCATCTGGGAATTGTACCTATTCGCCGCGTTCACAGAGCTCAGCTACGAGATTGGGCGCATCCATGCCGTTCCCGACTTCTGCTGTGCGAGTCCGTTCGGCGAATTCAACGTAGAGGCAGTGACTGCCAATCCCACTCGCGACAAGCAAGGCAATGTCGTTCCCGAGCCGCCGCTGGAAACAGCTGAGCAGCAGATCGCCCATCTGAAGGACTACATGCCGATCAAGTTCGCTGGCCCGCTGACCGGCAAGCTCAAGAAGAAGTACTGGGAGAAGGAGCACGTGGCAGACCGACCGTTGCTCTTCGCGATTCAGGACTTTTCGTCTCCGGCTTCGATGACCAGGACCAGCAGTGCGCTCCAGCGCTACCTCTACGGTTACGACTATGAATGGGCCCACGACGCTAACGGAAAACTTGTAGTAACCCCGCAACCCCTGGAATGGCATGTGTGGGGCGAGAAGAAGGTGGAGTCGGGGTTCTTCAGGTTGCCGGATGCCGAACAGGTCTCAGCCGTCCTCTTCTCCAACAGCGGCACCATTTCCAAGTTCGCTCGAATGGGCGCGCTGGCTGGATTCGGTTCCGACCTGGTGCAAATCGTGCGCATGGGGATGTGGATGAACCCAGACACCAATGCAGCAGAGCCGCTGCTACTGAGCCAAAACATACGTGACCCTAGGTACCGGGAAAGTTGGGCAGAGGGCATCTCGATCTTTCACAACCCGCGCGCGCTGAAACCTCTTGACCCACGGCTGCTACCGGGCGTCGCCCATCATTCGCTTGAGGAGGATGGGACGCTTCGCTCACAGATACCATCCAATTTCCCATTGGGGTCGTTTACCCAACTTCTTGTGCCCGAGGGGACAGAGACCTCAGTACTGGGCGCCGAACCGCTCCAATCCGCTTAGTTCTTTCGTGAGCGCGAAAGCTGACTGTCTGGTGCTGGCGACCGAAAGCTGCCGTTCTAAGCGACTATTCAATCCGACTTAGAATGAATCGCGCCGCTTCCGCCTGTGGTCGAGATCATAGAGCGGCATCGAGCCAGCCAGCCGGCCGGGCTTCGCAAGTTGCTTCTTCCGCTCTTCGACGCCGATCGCGAAGGATATGTAGAATAGTGCGGATCGCGCCATCTGCATGACGCGGACTGCCTTGGCTTCGAGTTCGTCACTTCCGATGGCGATGCCGAAGCCATTGTTGCTCGTCCCGTTGATCACGAATGGCTTGGCCCACCCCTCGCTCACCCGCAGATAGGTGTGCTCCAGCGCATTGCGGATGCCGTGCAACTCCCCGGCATCGGCCGCTGTGGTCTGCTTGAGTTGATCGTCAAACAGCTCTTTCGACAACCAAAAGAGGCCGCGCAGTGGCAGATTGTCCAGCTTCTCGAACTGTGGCAGCAAGCGCGCCTTGTTCTCGACCATCCACACGTTCTTGAAGCTGATCCTGTCCGGCACCTTGTCTAGACCCCAGTAGCGATCAACGAGAAAGGCGACCTTGTCGAGCAGCGAATAGGCGGTGCGGAAGGCCGTGCGGACCCGCTCACTGGCCAATGAATATAGGGGATAGTCAAGCGTGTCGGTGAGCGCGACGGCGCGGTCAGAGAAATGGACTCTCGTGCTGCTCATCCCCTCGAATAGCATAAAGCGCGCGGACGCATACTCCTGCTTCATCTGACTGAAGAAGCCGACGATCGGAGGAGGTAGATGGCCGTCGGGGCGTTCGCCGAATTTTTCGGTTAGGGCCGGCAGCATCAGGTCGTCGGTCGCTGCGGCCAAATGCGGTCCAATATCGTTCAAGGGGCACAGGAAGAGCCGGTGCTTAAGGCACCAGCGACGATAGGCACGTTCGGTCTTCGACCGGCCTTCATCGCCACGATCTAAGTCCTGCATCGCCCGGACCGCGTCGATATTGACAGCCGCAGCGAGTTCCGTCGCTAGATTGGCGAAATGGGCGATTGCGGGTTGTGGATCGGCTGAATCATAAACTGCACCCTCGACCGCCGTCGAACGAAGGCCGTCGAATGCGTGCAGAGCCAGGATCGCGCGCTCGCGGTTATCGACCACCATGCCGGCATAGCTTTTGAGTCCAGAGCCGCGGTTGCCGCTCGCCATTGCGAAGTTTGGGATGATCTTCAGAGCGGCATCCCAGATGGCGATCGCATCGATCGAGCGGCCGACCTCGTGGAGGAGGTTCGCGTGGTTGGTGAGAATTTGGCACCGCCGGACCTTGTCGAGGCCCGCGAAGCCCGGATGGTTTGAGGCTCGCGACAACGCAAGCAATTCCGCCTGCCGCTCCGGCGCCTCCCACGACCAGGATCGTCGAACGTTCGCTATGTGCGATAGCGCCGCCCAAGCATTGGCTCTGAAATACTCGATCAGTGCCCTATCAGTGTTAGTGAGTTCGCGATTGGACAAGTCGCCGAGCAGATAGAGCGCGCGCTTAGCGCCACGCTCGAAAGACCCGTCCAACGCGTCGTCGATCAACTCTCCAATGTGGACGATCGCTTGGGCGTCGCTCATCTTCGCGATGCTGCGCTCGCAGCGCTTGTTCAGCTGTTCGAAGCTAGGCTCCGTGGTCATCGCCTTCATCATTTGATCGATAGGGTGACTCGCCCTTAGGGCGAGAGCACGACGCGGAACTTCGCCTGGGTGGTCTTGAGCAGATAGAGTTCGGTCGTTGCCAGCAGCCGCAAAACGTCATCGGTGATGGAGGCAACCGAACCTCCTGGCTGGACAAGAATCATCTCGAATTCAAGTCTCGCGCGGCGCGACTTTTCCTTGAAATAGGAAAGGTCTTTCATCTCGCCCTTCAGGAAGCGACTATAGCCTTCGCGAACCCAGGTTTCCTGCCGCCTTTTCAGGTCGTGATAGAGTGTCGGAAGCCCGGCATGCTTCGCGATGATGCTCTTCTGCGCCTGGCCGCAGACGATGTAAAAGTTGCGGATATCCTGCGACACCCGCGCCTCATGAGCGCCCTTGCAGTGGACGAGGCACAACCGGATTGTGTTCTCGTCTACGTCTTTCAAGCACACGAGGTCAGCTGCCTCGCCGTGACCGTCATCGTTGAAGATGACGTCGAACTCGCCCTTGAGCTGCTCGAACGTCCGGAACTGAATAGTCTTCTGGTCGCCTGTCTTGTGCATCGACTCCTTGTTCAGCTCGATGCCATCCCAGTTCCACGCCTCCAGCTTGTCGCGGTGAAAGAGACCAGCGTCCAGCCTCACTGGAATGTGGTAGCAGTTGTACGAGTAAGTCCCGTCTGCATAGCGAACGATGAAAGGATCCTTCTGGAGGTACTCCTCCAGCGGGACCGCCGGCAGCGTCCCGTGACGGAATCGGAGCGAGGGGCCGGAGATATGGTCGTGGCGGTAGCCACCTGGAATCTCCTCGTTGATGACGAGGGCGTATTCGGATGTCGCGCTGTCGGTTTCGATACGGAAAACGATTTCGCCATTCGGTCCTACATCACCGAGATTCAGATCGACGGCGAAAACTGGGACTTCTGACGAACCAAAGATGACGAACTGCCGGTCGTTGAAGCGCATTTGCGCCTGTTCGCCCCATTGGGCCGATATCGGCCATGCGGAATGCGGCTTCGCCAGTTTCTCCGGACGAAGGAAGTCGCGGACAATGTTGCTCTCGCTCTCAACTTCGGACGAGACCTTCGCCCACGTCGCGGCGGTCCACTCTATCCAGTCCGATATCGTCCCGGATTTTTGCTGCCAGACCTTGCCGCGGCGCTGGGTTCCTCCCCAGAGGACGCGCTCTCCGTTCTCGTATCCAAGGCAGGCAAGGTTGTTGAGCGAGGACTCGGCCTTTTCGATGCTGGCGAGTCCTTCGGTGACGTTAGGCCCGAAATACGAGGTGAAGCTGATCGCACCGATACGCGACGAACCAAGGCTCTTCACAAGTGGCAGCTCGACATTGTTGAGAATGTTGAAGATGGGCGTGCCCGAGACCAGCATTGTCTCGTCATTCGTGACCGCCTTGGCGAGCTTCTCGGACCGTAACGCGTCGTAGTCGCTCGCAAAGAGGCAAAGCGCTCCAGCAACCTTGTCCCACCTGAGAATCAAGAGGTCGTAGATCGTGTCGTACACATTCTGGTAGTTGCCCCAGGCCACATCGCTATTACGGCACACCACAGCGACCAGAACGTTGTCCTGTTCACTGAGCGCGTACCAACTCTCTGAGTCTTTCTGAAGCACGGACTCGAAGGCCAAGGGGTTCCAATCCTCGCATTTCGTCCGGAAGAGCTGTGCTGAAAGTGACGGCCGGAGGTTCCAAAGCGAAAGGTTGGCATGGAGATCGCCAGACTCCTTGAGGGCAAGCACCACGTCCTGCAGCCGCAGCTCCTGCGAAATTCTCTCCTCGCTCAAGCGCTTGATGAGCAGATCCCAGTCGGCTCCTTCTGCGTAGAGGTCGGCGAGTTTTACTTCTGCATTAGGGTCGGCAACATTGGTCACGACCGTGGCCTCGCCGATTTTGTCGGCGGGACCTTTGCGGGTGAAGCGGCCGATGAACTGAAGTGTTACGGCAAGCGACTTATGCGTGTCGTGAAGGGCCGCGACCTTGAGGTATGGCAGGTCGAATCCTTCGCCCAGCATGTCAACGCAGATGACGATCCGGGCTCCATCGGCTCCTCGATCGAAGAGCTGGGCCATAGCCTCGCGATTGATCAAGCTGCGCCCGGGACCAGAGTATACGACGACCGGTTTGAGGTCCGGAGCGAGGCGCTGGTAGATGCGGCCCACCGCTTCGGCCCGGTCCTTTGACGACGTCCGCGCCATCAGCAGGTGATCGAGCTTCAGGTCGTCCCGGTCATGGCGGAGCGTCGCAATGGCTTCATTGGCAATTGCGACATCGCGGGCTTGCTCGTCCCCGTATTCTTCGATCGTTTTGAGGTTTATAGGGCGGTAGTAGCCGGCGGCCTGGGCATCACCGAGCTTGTAATTAAAGATGATTTTGCCATCGACGCGCTTGCCGTCGCGCCGGAACGGCGTCGCGGTGAATTGGAGAATACGCTTCGCAGCGAAGTGCTCCCGAACACCCTGCCACGTCCTGGCAGTGATGTGGTGGGCCTCATCGACGATAAGGTCGGAGCATGCGTCTGCAAGACGGCGGACTACCGCGGCGTCCGAGGCCTCGAGGACGTTCGGAAGGGCAACGATGACATTTGCGTTCTGGATGATCGAATCCAGTTCATCCGCCGACCTTATGCCAGTGGTGATGATTGCGACACGAGGCTTGGCGAGGTCGTGCGTGATGACCTGGGCCATGGGCAGGATGCCAAGGCTAATGAACTTGCCGGCGATTTGGCTTCGCAGTGTATCGCTGGGAACGAGGACGAGTGTGTGTCCAAGCCGTCGGTAGACGAGCGTTGCCAGCATGGTTTCTGTTTTGCCGGTGCCGGTCGGAAGGACGATGGAGGCTGGTTCAAAACTGGAGCCGACTGCAAAATGGGCGGAGATCGCGTGCAGCGCGCCGATCTGCGGAGTGCGCAGGCCCGGGAGGTCGTGCTCCTCGTCCTCGGTCCGAAAATCGAATCTGTTGATCCATGACTGCAGGACCTTTTCCGGCGTGTCGGCGTATGTCGCCAATTCGCCTTGGGAATCCCATTGGATCTCAAAGGTCTCAGGAAGGTTGTCGGGGTCGTCGACGCTTGGTGCCACGACCACTGGCAGCGTCGTGGATACCCGGCGCGCCCCCTTTCGGCGAAAGAGAATCTCACGGTACGGAGGACGGAGCTCCGTAGTGATGAGATCGTGCCCCTTGATCTGTGACGGTGAGATTTGTGCCTTCGTGGAAGCGCCGCCAAAAACGCGCTGAACGATACGATTGCCGCCAACCTTCAGGCCGCGATCTGGCAGTGCTGGGAAATTGAGGGTGCCACGCCAAGTAGGGAATAGGCTCATGTCGCAGTGTCTTAGAGAGTTGAGCGGTACTTTCCATATGCAGTCTGCATCTAATAATGACGAAGGCTGAAAAGGCGAATCAGCACGGATGAATTTGGTCCCTTTTGAGGGTTATGAACAGAAATATGTGTTTTGCATTCGGATATGCAGTCGATTTCAGGCTGCGGTAGTAAATCATGGAATTCGCCAATGCTAGACAACTCTATTGGCACGAGGGTCACACCTTTGCTGGGCTGTCTCGCCGCTGCAGAAATTGGGCGCCCGCTGTTCGCTCATCGGTACCAAAACCGCAGTCAGCTCCGGCGCCCCGGGAGAGGATCTATGCCGTGCCGTCGAAACCATTCGGCTGAGTCGACGCGGCAATAAGGTAATTGCGGTCGATTGCGAAGTTGCCGGTCGGATCACCGACAGTGGCTGCAAGGAGCGTCTCGGTGTCCTCCAAGGCTTTCCGAGTGGGAGGAGTTTATCGCGATCAATGTGCAGTCCGATAGTTGCTTTTCTTAGAAGTTTATCGCCATCTTGTCTTTACGGAAGGGGGTGCGCATGCGCAATGTGAAGGGGACGCGACATAGCCTTCGTAGCAGCCGGCAGCTGTCAATCATTGCCCAGGATCCATCTGTCAAAGTTGACGATCGGATTGTTAGAGCATCGATTGATGTTCCCGCCGAAGAACTGTTGCCGGGTCCACGCGGCTACAGGGTTGTCGTCGTAGACTATGATGCGACGGCTAATGCCCTGTATCAGCCGGCGAGCTTATCATCGGGGCTCGAAGGGGAGTACACTGACCCTTTTCAGGAAGCGCCGGACGAAACGCTTCTTTCTGATCCGCGGTTTCATGCTCAAAACGTCTATGCAATTGCTATGCGCATTCTGGCTCGCTTCGAGTTTGCCCTTGGCCGGCGGGTGCAATGGGGATGCGAGGGCCATCAACTCAACATCTTGCCACACGCATTCGCCGAGCCAAACGCTTTTTACTCGCGCGATGATCGATCGTTGTTTTTCGGATATTTCGAAAGCTTTCCCGACAAACAGGACAACACGCACACAGTATTTTCCTGTCTGTCACACGATGTCATCGCTCACGAAACGACGCACGCGATCCTAGATGGACTGCGCTCGCGGTATCTCGAACCGTCGTCGCCGGATCAGGGCGCCTTTCATGAGGGTCTTGCAGACGTCGTCGCGCTGCTTTCCATTTTTGCGCTTCCTGATGTCGTCGGCGCTGCACTCGATGGAATGGCCGGCGGAGCATTGATCGACCAAGCGCTGCTCGAAAGGGACACGCTCGCCAATTCGGTCCTCTTCCGCCTGGCAGACGAAATGGGACAAGAAATGAGTGGCGTCCGAGGTTGCGCGCTGCGCCATTCGATCAAGCTGCCGCCCGGTAAGAATTACATGGATGATCCAGAATATCAGGAGGTTCACAAACGCGGGGAGCTGCTCGTTGCAGCCATGTTGCGCTCATTCCTCGACATCTGGATCAGTCGCCTGAACCGCATCGGTACGATCGTCGACGGGCAAAAGGATCGGTCCCTGGTCATAGAGGAAGGTGCGCGTGCCGCAGACCATCTTATGACCATGGCCATTCGTGCCATCGACTATTGCCCACCCATCGATCTTTCATTTTCCGACTACCTCTCCGCTCTTTTAACCGTCGACCGTGAAGTCGTCCCCGACGACCGCTATGGCTACCGGGGCGCGTTGCTGGCGAACTTCAAGGATTTCGGCATCTTTCCCAGCAAACGGGCCGCCGCTGACGGAACTTGGCTGCGTTGCGACGACGAAATGATCTACAGTCGGACGCATTTCGACTCGATGCTACGGGATAACGAGGAGGTGTTCCGCTTCGTGTGGGAAAACCGAAGAACGCTAAAGATCGGCGACATCGGTTACATCGAGGTGCAATCCGTGCGCCCGAGCGTGCGCATCGCGCCCGACGGTTTCGTTTTGCGCGAGACGATCGCCGAATATGTGCAGGTCCTGACAGTCACGGCCGGCGAGCTTCGTCAGGATTTCAACGTCGACGTCCCAGACGGCATAAGATTTTGGCGTCCTTTGCGGCTGCTCGGCGGCGGAACGCTGATCTTCGACGAATATGGCCAGCTGAAGTATCAGATCGCCAATCATCTGTTGAAGGATCGAGGCGACAAGAAGCGACAAGGGGACCGGCTCGCTTATCTCTGGAAGCAGGGCCTCCTGGATACGAAGAATGACAGGGCAGGGAATTTCTCCGCTCTGCATCTCGCGCGAAGCGGTGTGCAGGAGAGGGCCGGATGAAGCCAAGCCGCGTAGTCATCATTTCTTACCAAGTGGGTTTTGGCGACTGCTTCCTGCTCTCGTTCGAATACCCGAACGAGCAGCGGCATGTCCTGATTGATTTCGGTTCGACCGGGTTGCCTGATGGCGTCCCGAAAAACCAGCTCGAGCTGATCGCCAATAACATTGCCGAGCGGACGAAAGACCAGAGATTGGCGGTCGTCGCTACCCACCGCCACAAGGACCATATTTCCGGCTTTGCGACGAAGAAGCAGCGACCATCATCCGGAAAGACGATCGCGGACCTGAAACCGGAACTGGTTTTGCAGCCGTGGACAGAGGATCCGAAACTAGCCGTCGATGCCAAGGGTCCGTTGCCGCCAGGAGTATCGCTCTCCGCTCATCATGTTTCCTCGCTGGCCGCCATGCAGCAGGTCGCTGGCGCGATCTTCAGCGAGGTCAAGCGCGTACGCTATCTGTCGCCTTCGCTACGCCAGGAGCTTTCTTTCATGGGCGAGAACAACCTCGCCAATCTCGATGCCGTCGAAAACCTGATGACGATGTCGGCCACGCGAGAATATGCGAAAGCTGGCGATAAGACTGCGCTTGAAGACCTGCTGCCCGGGATCAAGATCGACATCCTGGGACCACCCTCAATCGAGCAGTCGGAAAAAATCACCAAGCAGCGCAGCCGTGACCAGGACGAATTCTGGCACCTCATGGCTAATGCTGCGTCCTCCCTCGGCCCAACAAAAGTGCAAAGGGTTGCTCCACTCTTTCCCGATTTTACAGTTGACCGGACCGCTGGCCGTTTCCCGATAGATGCTCGTTGGATCATCAGTCAAGCGAAGCGCCTACGCGCCGACCAGATGTTGAGACTCGTACGCATCCTGGACAATGTGTTGAACAATACGAGCCTGATCCTACTGTTTCGCTGTGGATCGAAGAGCCTTCTTTTTCCGGGCGATGCGCAGATCGAAAATTGGTCATTTGCGCTAGGCCAGGCTGCCGTGCGGGAGAAACTCAAAAAGGTCGATCTCTACAAAGTCGGCCATCACGGCAGCCTTAACGCGACACCGAAATCGCTCTGGGATCTCTTTGACCGAAAGTCTGTCGAAGACAATCCAGATCGGCTCCAGACCTTGATGTCGACGATGGCTCACAAGCATGGGGACGAAGAACGGCGCACCGAGGTTCCTCGCCAGACACTAGTGCAGGCGCTTGACCGCCAAAGCGCGCTCTTCACAACGCAAAGCCTGAATGAGAAAGAGCTCTTCCACGAAACCTCCTTGGATCTGTCATGAGCGAGATGCCAGCCCTCCCTCCGGCAGGTCCGCTGGCCAGCAGTCGAAACCTCGTCATCTGCTGCGACGGAACCTCCAACCAGTTCAGCGAAGACCGTACTAATGTCGCCAAGCTGTGCCGCATTCTCCGCAAGGATCGCGATCGCCAGCTCGTCTATTACCATCCTGGGGTCGGCACCAAGGCCCCACCCGGCTTTCTCACGGGTTTTGGCACCAAGCTTGCGAAAGTCGCCGGGCTTGCCTTCGGCTATGGGCTGAAGAGCGACATCGTCGACGCCTATATTTTCATCATGACGCATTTCCGCCCAGGGGATAATCTGTTCGTCTTCGGCTTCAGCCGCGGCGCCTACACTGCGCGTGCGCTGGTTGCCCTCATCAAGATGTATGGCCTTCTGATGCCCGGCAACGACGCGCTGGTTCCCTATTTGGTGGATATGTTTTGGGCAATCGGTAAAGCACGCGAAAACAAAGACCGCCGCGACGCCTACTTCAAGCTTGCAGCCGACTTCAGGCAAGAGCTTGCGACCCCAGATTGTCGGCCGCATTTCGTCGGGGTTTGGGACACGGTCAGTTCCGTTGGATGGATCGGTTCACCCGCGGCTCTGCCATACACGCACGACAATCCGGATATCGCGGTGCTGCGTCATGCCGTCGCTTTGGACGAGAGGCGGGCATTTTTTCGCACCAACCTTGCCGCAACGCCTGAGGGTAAGGACGTTCGGCAGATATGGTTTGCCGGCGCCCATGGTGACGTCGGCGGCGGTTATAGGGAAGGTCAAAGCGGACTGTCACGCATTGCACTAGGTTGGATGCTCGAGGAAGCGGAAAAGCATGGGTTGTTGTTGGAAGACGCGGCCAAAGCCGACCTGCTTCAACAAATCGCGGCCGATGCCGAAAAGTACGACCTTCCAATCCACGACTCCATGACTTGGAAATGGTGGGTTGCGGAATTCGTGCCGAAGCGGCGTTACGACGCCTCGACGGACCACAAGGGCTGGCGCGTCAATCTCTTCGGCCGGAGAGACCCGGGACCCGATCCAATCCTCCACGACAGCGTCTGGACGCTACCTTGCTATCAGATCCCGCCGGGATCGAGAATGGCATCCAAAGTTTGGCCGGCTGAAACCGGCTAAGGTATTATGAATGACATCGAGAAACACCGGTTCTCTGACGAAACTCTCACAATAGAACCCAGTCTGCGCGAACAGATTGCTGACTGATTACGAGCCTTGTACGGTTTGCTGTTGATGGATGCGAATAGAGCTGCGCGAGGTGCC
This sequence comes from Mesorhizobium metallidurans STM 2683, assembly GCF_000350085.1. GTDB lineage: Bacteria > Pseudomonadota > Alphaproteobacteria > Rhizobiales > Rhizobiaceae > Mesorhizobium > Mesorhizobium metallidurans. Next base: position 7,584 of record NZ_CAUM01000147.1, on the reverse strand, counting down.
CGGTCCGCAACAGCGGAAGACGCCGTCAAGCAGCTAGATCATTGAACTTTCTGAGGAAGGCCTCTTGTAGCGATACGTCGACCGTCAGTGCGATACCGTAATCGTTGATGTAGCCTTCGACAACGGCTTGGAAGCTGTCGCGATAGACGATCTTCCTTTGGCAATCGACGGCGATGGCTCCGGTCACCCAGATAATCCACCCATCCTTCGTTCTGGCCTCATGCAAAAGCGCACAGCGGACATTTTGTGTAGAAATCCTCGGCCTGTGCCTTTGAAAATAGTTTGTCGAAGGGTGCCGTCGTAAGCAGGAAATCAAGTAACCATCCGGAGAAGGCCGCAGGTTAGGCGGCCTGATCGGGCGGGGACTTCGTTGGCCGCGAGTACTAATTTGGTTCAAATTAAAGGGCTACAACGCCCTCGATACAAGTCTTAACGTCGCCGCCGATCCAAATCCGGTCATCGACCTGCTCCACATGAACACGTCCTTCCCTTCCAAGGACGGTACCCTGGCTGGCAATGTAAGACGAGGGCGCGATGCCGTTTCCTATCAACCATTGGGCGATCCCAGCGTTCAGGCTGCCGGTTACAGGATCTTCAAAACCGGCAGCGGTAAAGGCGCGCACCTCGAAATTCGCATTCCGCCCCTCTTTCATAGGGTCCCAGGGAGCAACAACCCCGACCCGCAATCCGGACATCACGGCAAAATCCGGGCGTAGCGCCAAGACATCAGTCCTGGAGCGTAGTAGGACAGCAAGCCAGCCAGGGCCATTGTCCACCCAGTTGGCGTCGACGATGACATCAGAGGCCAACCGCAGACCTTTGATAGCTCGCGTTAGCGTGTCGAGTTCCACCGGGCCCGAGCGGCGTAGCTCGGGGGCTTCGAAAGAAAGCCGTTCATTGTCACGCCGAATGCGGACAAGTCCTGCTTCGCACTCTTGGATAATGTCACCACTCTTTGGTCGCCCGCCGGAGGACAGCCACACATGGCAACTCCCCAAGGTAGGGTGGCCCGCGAAGGGCAATTCAGCAGCAGGCGTGAAGATGCGAACGCGGTAGTCGGCATCCGCCGACTTCGGCTGTAGAAGGAAGGTCGTTTCGCTAAGGTTCGTCCACCTTGCGAAAGCAGCCATCTCAGACGCTGTCAAGGAATCCGCTCCGATGACAACCGCCAATGGGTTACCTAGCAAAGCTCTGGAGGAAAAACATCAACCTGCTGGAATGAAAATTTTGTGGTTCCGTGTCTCACTATGACATCCTGACGTTTCGAATTTATGCGGCCTTTCCGCATTTGGGGTAAATTTAGCTGACTGCCAATTCCACGGAAGTAACTTCTCAAGCCGTTTGACAGGTATGTCGGCAATACGGGTGAGAACATCAGCAAGCCAGGCTTGCGGATCGATGTCGTTGAGCTTTGCGCTCATGATCAGCGTCGCCATGAAGGCTGCGCGATCAGCACCACGATCCGATCCGGCGAAGAGCCATGACTTCCTTCCGAGAGCAAAGCCTCGCAGCGCCCGCTCGGCTGCGTTGTTCGTCAGGCAAATTCTCCCATCTTCCAGGAATGACGTGAAGCCGTCCCAACGCTTCAGCATGTAATCGATAGCCTCGGCGACAGGAGAACTGCGCGACAGCTTTGCCCGCTCGGTCCGCATCCAGTCCTCGAGTTCTTTGACGAGTGAGAGGCTGTCGACGCGACGGCGATCCAGGCGTTCGTCGGCGGCAAGCCCGTTGATCTCCCGCTCGATGTCGAACAGGGCATCGATCCGTTTGACGGCCTCCAGCGCCATCGGCGAGATCGGCATGGCACGGCTGCCGCGTTTGGCATTCGTGGCGATGTCAGCGAGCACGAAGAACTTGCGACGTGAGTGCGCCCAGCACAGTGCCTGCCTCAGCGGATCGGGATCGCGGTCAACCTTGAACAGTGGATTGTAGCCGCTATAGGCATCCGCTTGCAGAATGCCGGTGAAGGTCTTTAGGTGGTGCTCGGGATGCTCCTGCCGCCGGTCTCGTGAGGCATAATAGAGGGCTGCGGGCGGTGACTGCCCGCCGAACGGTCGATCATCCCGGACATATGTCCAGATGCGCCCCGTGTCGGTCTTGCCTTTCGCCAGGATCGGCACGGTGGTGTCGTCGCCATGCAGCCGCTCGGCGGCCAGAACATGCGCCTCGATCAACGAATGAATGGGCTTCAGCGCCGCCGCACAAACACCGACCTGGTCGGCCAGTGTCGATAGGCTGAGGTCGATCCCCTCTCGGCCATAGCGCTCGCTCTGTCGGTTCAACGGCTGATGCTGGGCGAACTTCTCGAACAGGATCATCGCCAGCAGGTTCGGTCCGGCAAAGCCGCGCGGCGTCACATGGAAGGGTGCGGGCGACTGCGTGATCTTCTCGCATTCGCGGCAGGAGAACTTCTCTCGCACCGTCTGGATGACCTTCCACTGACGCGGGATGACTTCCAGTGTCTCGGTGATGTCCTCGCCGAGCTTCGACAGCCTGGCGGAACCGCAGCACGGGCAGTTCGTCGGGGCAGCGATGTGGACCCGCTCGCGCGGCAGGTGTTCGGGAAACGGCTTACGTGATGGACGCTTTCGCTCGAACGCCCGGACCGTCGAGGCCTTGGCAGCAATCTCCGCCGCCAGTTCGTCTTCACCAGCGTCGGCTTCGAGTTCCTCGAGCTGCAGCTCCATCTGCTCGAGAAGTCGCGCCTTGCGCTCGGACCGGCTGCCGTAAAGTTCACGACGAACCTTCTCGATCTCCAGCTTCAACCGCGCGATCAGCGCTTCTGAATGTGACACGAGCGCCTTGGCACTGGCGGCTTCCGCCTTGGCGGTCGCTGCTTCAGCTTCGGCAGTGATGCGCCGGGCACGCTCGTCGGCCAGCAATGCAAGTGCACTGGCAAGGTCGTCAGGGAGCTGTCCGGTCGCACCGTTCATGGCTAAATGGAATCATATTCGCCCCCACCAATCCGGTGTTTTTGCTCATCCTGCCGCCGTCGGCCGCCAAGTCTTTTGCGGCATCCGCCAGTCTATGCCTTCCAGCAGATAACCGAGCTGCGCCGGTGTGATCACCACCGAGCCATCTGCCGCCGACGGCCAGACGAAGCGTCCGCGTTCAAGCTTCTTCGTAAACAGGCAGGCTCCCTGGCCGTCATGCCAGATGACCTTGATCAGGCCACCACCGCGACCGCGGAACACGAACAGGTGGCCGCACATCGGATCGCGCTTCAGCGTCTCCTGCACCATCAGCGATAGACCGGGGAAGCCTTTGCGCATGTCCGTATGGCCTGTCGCCAGCCAGACCTTCACACCAACAGGAACCGGGATCATCTCCGCTCCAGCACGACATCGAGAATGCGGCCCAGCGCCTCGGTATCGATGTCGCTGTCCACGCGGATACGACGGCCCCGACCCAGATCAATCATCACATCGCTGCGCTTCCGGCGGGACTGCGATGGGGCGGGCGGTCCCGAGGGAATGGGCGAGGCTGGAGGCGCGGCCTCGGACACGATCACCGGCACCAACCTGCTCGCCGTTTCCGTCTTCGGCTCCTCGATTTGGCAAAGCTCCTTGCGCCAACGGAAGAGCTGGCTGACATGGATACCGGCCCCACGTGCGATCTCAGGAAGCACCGCACCTGGCTCAAGGCAGGCTGCAACGAGCCGCTCTTTGTCTTCCCGAGACCAGCGACGTCGGCGCTCGACAGACGTGATCACTTCAATCGGATGCTTCGTCATAGGACTACTCCTAGTGTTTGCACTAGGACTTCCGATGTTCGTCTCAACCTCGCAAGACGGCCTTCACCGGGCGCTTACGAAATCAACAAAGAGTTCGCCGCTCTTCTGATATTCGTGCGGCGGTTGCGCGTTCCTGTGACGATAGTTCTTGCCGGCGCGGGTTGCCGCAAGAAACTCTATTAGCGCGCACTGAATCGAAACGATGGTGAAACCCTCGCCCTCCCATTCACCTTTATCCCGCACCATCGCGATGGGCTGGAGATAGCGGCTACGGAGTCTGCCGAGCAGAAATTTGTCGAAAGCTTCAGCCCACATGTCACCGTCGCCGCCGGGCCCGAGCTGCTTGGCAAACTTCGTCCAATCATCCTTTGTTTTGCCCGGAGCGATAAACTCGGACCGAGCGCTGGCGCTGGTGGCAGTTTGGCTCAACGCTGGTCTCCCGACTCGCGGCTAAGGCGCTCATGCTCGGACATGAGGAAAATGATATAGCTGCGGATGAGATTGCAATAGAGCCTGCCATCGGCAGGTCCGATGGTGATGCTAGATTTGAGTTCGGCGCCGTGGCGGACGCCGCCGCCCGTTGGCGATGAAAGGTAGCCGTGAATTGCGCCAAGCGAGCTCAGAACCTGCTCCAGCATCCCTTCTGGTGGCGCCTGAGTTCATTCGCGATTTTGTTGAAATATCTTCCTTCGACGGTTGCTTCGCGTGCCTGCAGCCCGCGAAAGGCAGTCATCACTAATTCCATCGGCCATAGGATTTCCCCTACCGCTTGCCCCGGTCGGTTTTCCGCAAGCAGTAGTTCCGACTGCCTGAAGGACTCGCTGATAATCTTCTGCGCCTTTTCGTCGAGCGATTCATATTACGCCGGAACGGGGATCCGGCATTGTGTTCGGCGAGTATCCGATACAGGCGGGCTACGTCCGGCAAAGCGATGTCAGGGTTGCCGCAAGCCTCGCATGCCTCGTAGAACGCATCAATGAACAACGGTGCGTTCTGCCTCGCAGAAACCATGCTGTTGTAAAGCTCGGATTCTGCCCAACTTACATCCGAGCTCGAATATGCGGTTGCTCCATACGAGTTGGAAAAATAGCTATTGAAATGCTCCAGGATACGTTCGCGAAGGACCTTGCGACGTGATGATGCCGACGAGCGAGTTGAACTCGTTCACCACGGCGCGCGGAATTTCTCCGGGCGAGTCAAATCTCCAAGCTGCTTCGAACTGCATAGCGAGCCCCATCACAAACTACGCAAGAAGGACTGACCTTGCAAAGGTTATAGTGGTCTGCATGATCGCCGCGCTGGCAGCCATCGCATTATTATGCTGGCAGCTCTGAGGGACCAGCCTTGACTACGGGGCCGGCGGCGCGGAATCGACCGGGAAGAACCCATAGCGACCGACGCCTTCGATCTTCGTGAATTTCACTGCCTGCTCTGAGGCTTGAATGTCGGCTGGTGGGTCGGTGTTTTCGATGACCAGCACCTGCCTGTCGTCTTCCAGTTTCGCAAGGAACTCGAAAAAATGTGAGTTCAGGTCGGTGCCGCTGAGATCGTCTCCGTCTCCTTCCGGCTCCCGGTATGAAAGCAGGGGAGAGTCAAGGACAACGAAACCGGGATGCGGGGTGTCGGATTGCCTGCAATACTGGAGAAGGCTGATCGTGAACGCTGCCTGCGTGATGGCGCGCAAGCCTTTGCCGAACGAGGTGCGGTTTTTGCCGTTGATGACAAGGTCGCGCGTCTTGGCATCGAAGTGAACGCGGTCGATCTCGGGGAAATGCCAGGCTTTCAGTGTGGATAGAACGATCGTCGCAAATTTGTCGGCGGTACTGCTGGGCAGATCGACATCGCTGAGGCTATTGCCACCATCGCCGGACTGATCGCCTTCTCGCTCCAGCGCGGCCTTTCTATGCTCAAGGTCCGATAAGCCGCGATGAATCGCAAGTGCTTCGCGCACTTCACCATCCTTGTCGGCCAATTGTTTGTAGGCTGTTCTGAGCTGGCGCAGATTGGGAGCGACGACGCGATCGATCTCGCCGGACACCGATGCAAGCTGTTCCTCGAGAGCCGGAAGGCGGCGCTCGAAGCTCACGGCTTCCTTGCGCAATGCTCCAATCGTCTGCGTCAACTCGCTTTGACGCAGTTCGATCTTTCGTATCTCTGACTGAGCGGCGGCGACCGCCTTGTCGACATCGAAATCGCATTCGGACTTGCGATGATGTTCCGGAGCCGAACCGCAGAACGGACAGTTGCCGGCACCAAGGGCGGCAAAAAGGCTGCCCGCTTCTTCAATGCCGCGCAATCTGTCCGTATCGGACCGATAGTGCGCATCGAGCAAAGTGAAGCGGTCCAGGAGCGAGGTTATTTCGGTAAGCCGGTCTCTTCCTTCTTCGACGCGGCGCGCGATATCTCTGCGACGTCCGGCGGCGTCCTTGAACTCGGATTCGGTAACGGCAAGAAGCTCGCTTTGCGATCGCATGGAGTCATCAAGCCGCTCGCGCTGGGCTTCCAGCTCATTGGGCGGACCGGCCAGTTCTTTGACCTGGCGACGGTGGCTTTCAATCAACTGGTCGAGCAGGTCGAGCTGGGCGCTGCGGCTTTGTTCTTCCGGGGTACGCGGCTGCATGGTCGCGAGTGTGGAGTCGTCGACTCCGGTGAGCAGAAGCTTGAAGACGGCAGTGTTGGTCGTGTCGGCCGTATAGTTGCCGTCGGAGAGCGGCGAGCGCTGCTGGATAATCTCTTCCTCGTTGATGATCACCAGGCGGGCAAGATTGCGAAAGCTCAGGCTGTTCGTGTCGCCGCGTTTGTTCCTTCTCACGCGTTTATGGGCGAGGTCGAGCTTTGCGAGCAGGTAGGCCGAGAGGTTTTCCTCATTTCGGTCACTATGGATATCGGCGAGCGTCTTGCCCTCGCCCTCGGGGAGCGTGTCGGAATAAAGACCTTCGAAGAGGCGAAAGGCTCCGCCTTCGGTGCTTCGCACCAGTGTGAACTGATGCCCGTCCAGCGATTCCATTGCGAGCAGAATCTGGTCGTAGCCGACCCGCTCTGGAATATCGCGCAGCGGTCCCTTACCGCCGAGCATGAAATCGATGGCGTCGACAATGAAGGATTTTCCGGTGTTCGACGCGCCGTGAACGATATTGAGGCCTGGACCGAGGGCTATGGTCGCGCGTTCGCGCGCCGGTCCGTGAAAACTGAGATGCCGCAGACGTAGACCTTTTGTCATGCGCGTGCTCCCAGACTTCGTTCGACGTTCTGAAACTCCACGACCCAGGTATCGAAAAATTTGCGCATCAATGCATCAAGGGCAGAATCCGTATAGTCGGCGAGATGGTAGACAAGCCAGTCCGCGCGGCTCTTCAGGGCAGTCAGGTAGGGAGTCTCTAAAGAATCGAGGAACATCGCGGCCGACTCACCGGCGCGATAGGAGATTCCGTTCTCGTCGACGACGCGCACGACCAGGTCGCGGGTCATCATCAAGTGTAGCGCGTCCTGAACCACACGGCGCCGGACTTCCGTTGCCGGCGTCTGGATCGGCGTTGCCGGATGAAGGTCGTCGGGTCCGCCCAGTTGATGCGTTCGGACCAGCAGATAGTCGAACGCTGTCAGCCGCTGGATGTCATAGGCGCGCGGAAATGCAAAGCCCAGAACCGCGACCGCGCGAACGCCTGCCTCAAGGGGACCGTTGAAAGTCAGCGAAAACTGGTCGCGCGCTACTTCGTCCATTTTAGACGGTCTTCATTGGCAAGCTGATGGCAGATACCGCGCTTATCTTTCACGAGTGCGCTCCCACCCAGCGGATGGGCGTCGAGCAAAACATCCTGCGCTGCCTGTGTTACAGCCTTGACGCGCTCAAA
>NZ_CAUM01000148.1 GCF_000350085.1 Mesorhizobium metallidurans STM 2683 | reverse complement strand
AGGCGTTCCCAACCGAAAACGACCTGAGGGTGTGGCTGCGATTGCTTGACAGGTCGGAGGGACAGCACCCCCCTCTGCCCTGCCGGGCATCTCCCCCGCAAGGGGGGAGATCGCAGCTTCGCCGAGGGCTTTCGCCCCGATGTGATTTGACGTTGCCGCGCCGTGGCCTACTCTTCGATGCTGGTGGGATGAACCGAGGAGACGAGCCATGCAGTCGCCTTTCAACGGGATGCGGAGCGCCACGCTGGCTGCGGCGGTGATCCTTGCCGCCGGCACCGCGGCCTATGCCCATCACGGCTGGGCGTGGACGCAGGACGGGTTCTTCGAACTCCGGGGCAGGATCACGGCGATCTACATCGGCAATCCGCACGCCACGCTGGATGTCGACGCGGAGGGCGAGGCCTGGCGGGTGGAGATGGCGCCGCCGTCGCGCACGATCGCCGCCGGCTTCACGGAGGAGGTCGCCAAGGTCGGCGACGAGGTGACCGCGATCGGCAACCGCTCGCGCGACGAAAAGGAAAAGCGCATGAAGGCGGTGCGCATCATCGTCGGCGGCAAGACCTACGATGTCTATCCCGACCGTGTGCCGCCGGCCTGAATGGACGGGGTTTTCGCCGGCATCGAGCAACTCGCTCTCGTCAAGGGGCTGAAGGCCTCCTTCGTCGCCTACCCGATCGTCAACGCGCTGCACATAATGTCGATCGGCGCGCTGCTGACCAGCGTCATGCTGATGGACCTCAGGGTCATCGGCGCCTTCCGTTCGCTGCCGCAAGCGGCGTTCGTCGCGCTGCTGCGCCGCACGGCGTTGGGCGCGTTCGCCGGCGCGCTTGTCACCGGGGCGCTGCTGTTTTCGGTCAGGGCCAGGGAGTATGCGGCGATGCCGGTTTTTCTTGCCAAGATGGGGCTGATCCTGCTTGCCGGGGTCAACTTCCTCGTCTTCATGCGGTTGTGCCACGCGAGAGGTGAGGACGAACTGGCCGGCGGGGACGCCACTATGTTGGCGGTTGTTTCGCTGTTGCTGTGGACATCGGTGCTGTTCGCCGGACGGTTCATCGGTTTTCTCTGATTGAGGCGAGCGTTGGCACTGGCCTTCCCAACGCAGGCAGATAAGCTCCCCGCAAACACTGGGAGATCGTCATGAACAAGGAAATCGTCGAAGTGCCGGTGCTGTCGGCGGCCGTGCGCGCGCTGGGGGTGCCGCTGTCGCTGGTGACCAAAGGGGCGGGGCTGGTCTTCGTCTCCGGCACGCCGCCGCTTGATATTTCGACCGGCAAGCTAGTCAAGGGCGACATCGAGGTGCAGACCGAGGCGTCGTTGAAGGCGCTGAAACATTGCCTGGAAGCGGCTGATACCTCGTTCGACAAGGTGGTGATGGTGCGCATCTACGCCGCCAATTCCGGCTTCTACAACGCCATTAACCGGGTCTATGCCAGGCATTTTCCAGAAAACCCGCCATCGCGGACCTTCGTGCCAGTGGCGTCATGGCCGATGGAGTTCGATATCGAGATCGAGTGTGTGGCGGTGGCGTGAGGGAGCCAACGGGCTTTTCGGGGTAGCCCGTTCCCGGGTTTCTGCGACTTGGCTGCTTGTTTGAAATCGCCACAGGGGATCATCTATCGATATGATGCCGACAAGATAGTATCCGGAATTTGACGCGGTCCTTTGCATTGCTATATGGAAGAGACGGGAGGACTCGAACCTCCACTGCCTGGGGCTGGCTGGCCACCACTTCGTAAACCTCAGGCGTGCTATCCGTTACACTACGTCTCTATGCGCCGGTTCCTCATAGACCGCGAAGAACCGTCGACTATCCTCCTTCACGACCGGCAAGTTCTGGAGCGTCTTCGGATGCTCCATTTTCATTGAGGTCGGATGACTTTGCTGCGTGATCATGAGTGGCCAACACCCAGCGGTCATCTGCTCTGTAGACAATTCCGTCGCTTTTCAAGCGAGAGAGTTGAGGGCTTAAGCTGGACCTTGGGTAATTTGTTCCTAGTATATCATTAACAATTTTAAGAATTTCGTTGGCCGTCATGCCACGGTTCGCGGCCTTCAGAGCCTCTACAGCTGCCTCTTTCATGGTGTTTGGCAATTTATATTGCGAAGACATCGTCCTTTCTTTTGAATTATCAGAACTTTCGTGAGTCTCGATGCTTATGTTAGCTGCTGCCGCAGCTCTTTCAATTTGATCGATCTCTTCTTCCAAAGAAGAAAGTTGGCGCCGCGTTTCCGTGAGCGCTCTCGTCAGCGCCCTGTGCCTTTGGGTAAGGAATTCGTTTAACGACGCCATGTAGTTAAGTCTATGGCAAGTCCTGCGTCGTTGCAAGAGAAATCGGACTCCATCATGGTTAACGAGTCCCTAAGTGTCGCTTGGGATTGGCACGGGTTTTGCTGCGCAGTAGCCACCTTTGGCCCAAAGTGCCAAGTTTTCGAGTCATAGTTAACGAGTCCTAAGTGAAGTCGAGTGGCTATATGTGTCAGAATGACGCATCATGCGCCTTTGGCATGATTCAGACGCTCCTGCCGGTCGGATGCCTGAGTCAATTCGCCACACCGTCTTAAGGCTTATTTAACCATATGATTCCGTTATACTTTCTACGCCAGAGGAGTCGAATCACTATGGACGCGACGTATAATCTCAACGGCGGTTTCAAGCCGACAATGAAGCGGTTTGCCGATCTCGCCGGTCCGGATTACTTCCCCACGCCCACTTGGGCGACGCATGCCTTAATGGAAAACGAAAAATTCTCTGGCGGGATTTGGGAATGCGCCTGCGGCGACGGCGCAATGTCTCGCGTGCTGGAAAGTCGTGGCAACCCTGTCCGCAGTTCGGACCTATTCGACCGGGGCTTCGGCAAGGCTGGCATTGATTTCAACACGGCGACGACGCCGGCAGACAACATCGTGACCAATCCTCCTTACAATAGCGCGGAAAGTTTCGTGCGCTCTGGAGTGAAACTGGCGCGTAACAAGTTCGCGTTGCTTCTGAGGCTGGCTTTTCTGGAAGGGGCAAATCGAGCGAACACGATCTTCGCTGAATGCCCACCTGCGCGCGTCTGGGTCTTTAGCGAGCGCATCACCTTTTATCCAGCAGGCGCTGTTCAAGCTGGTTCCGGCACCACGGCTTATGCATGGTTTGTCTGGGACAAGAATGCACCAGCGCAAACTGAATTGAAATGGTTTCAGCCGGGATATAAGGCGAAGTTCGCTAGGGCCGCTTAAAGCCCCTATAGATGCTCTGTAGATGCCCGTCATGGATGAGGTTTCCGGGCTGGTCCTTGTGCGATTTGATGTTGCGGACGATCTGGGAGAATCGATCGTCTTGTCGACCCTCTAGCGGCTCTTCATCCTCGGCGTTTAACGGAATACGCTGCCGTAGCGTTCTAATCAATTTTGTGGTAGAAATCTCTCTATTCGGTTCGGCGTCTATAATTGCTATCACGTCTTTTGAAATATCTGCTTCCCCAATCCTTCCAGCCTTCTTAGCCATTCTTCCCCTCCCAAAGTTGAAGAAGGAGAATGACTCTGAAAGGAGTTAGGAGCAAGCGCTTGTCTTGTCGCCGGGGCGCGCCCGATGAATCCGACGGAGCGAATATAATCTTCGGAGACTGGCGCCGCCCCTCATCTGCCTGCCGGCATCTTCTCCCCGTATAGAGACGGGGAGAAGGAAGCGCTCCTCACGCAAAGTACTCCTGCAGCGGCCGCACTTCCAAACTCCCCGCCCGCAGCGCCGCAATCGCCTCGGCCACGGCAGCCGCACCTGACAGCGTCGTGTAATACGGCACTTTCTGCATCAGCGTCGCCCGGCGCAGCGATTTTGAGTCCGATACCGCTTTCTGGCCGTCCGTGGTGTTGAAGACGATCTGGACCTGGCGGTTGCGGATGGCGTCCTCGATGTGGGGGCGGCCTTCCAGTACCTTGTTTATCTTTTCGGCGACGACGCCGTTTTCGGCGAGGAAGCGGGCGGTGCCTGACGTCGCCAGCACTTTAAAACCCTGGCCGGCGAGGCGCTTGACCGCCGGCAATATGCCTTTCTTGTCCTCGTCGCGCACCGAGACGAACAGCGTGCCCGCGCGGGGGAGATCAACACCCGCCCCCAGCTGGCTCTTGGCGAAGGCAAGGGCAAAATCGCGGTCGAGGCCCATGACCTCGCCGGTCGAACGCATTTCCGGGCCGAGCAGGATGTCGACGCCGGGGAAGCGGGCGAAGGGGAAGACGGCTTCCTTGACCGCGATGTGGCCGGGGTTTCTGGGGTCGGGCATGGCGCCATAATGGGCGAAGGCGTCTTCCAGTTTTTCGCCGGCCATGATGCGGGCGGCGATCTTGGCAATGGGCCGGCCAATGGTCTTGGCGACGAAGGGCACGGTGCGCGACGCGCGCGGGTTGACCTCCAGCACATAGACCGTGCCGTCCTTGATCGCGTACTGCACGTTCATCAGGCCGCCGACATTGAGCGCGCGGGCAAGGGCTGCCGTCTGGCGCTCCAGTTCGTCGACGAGCTCCGCAGGCAGCGAATGCACCGGCAGCGAGCAGGCCGAGTCGCCCGAATGGATGCCGGCCTCCTCGATGTGTTCCAGGATGCCGGAAACGAAGGCCGACTTGCCGTCGCAGAGGCAATCGACATCGACCTCGATGGCGCCCGAGAGATAGGTGTCGAACAGCAGCGGGTTCTTGCCCAGCAGCGTGTTGATCTGGCCGGTCTTGTCGTTGGGGTATTTCTGCTTGATGTCCTCCGGCACCAGGCCGGGCACGGTGTCGAGCAGATAGGTCTGCAGCATGCCCTCGTCGTGGATGATCTGCATGGCGCGGCCGCCGAGCACATAGGAGGGGCGCACGACCAGCGGGAAGCCGAGCTCGCCGGCGACGAGGCGGGCCTGCTCGACCGAATAGGCGATGCCGTTCTTCGGCTGGCTGAGGCCGAGCTTGTGCAAGAGCTTCTGGAAGCGGTCGCGGTCTTCGGCGAGATCGATCATGTCGGGCGAGGTGCCGAGGATCGGGATGCCGGCCTTCTCCAGCGCGTCGGCGAGCTTCAGCGGTGTCTGGCCGCCGAACTGGACGATGACGCCGACCAGCTCGCCCGACGCCTGCTCGGCGCGCAATATCTCCAGCACGTCCTCCGGCGTCAGCGGCTCGAAATAGAGCCGGTCGGAGGTGTCGTAGTCGGTCGACACGGTCTCGGGGTTGCAGTTGACCATGATCGCCTCGAAGCCGGCGTCGCGCAGGGCGAAGGCCGCGTGGCAGCAGCAATAGTCGAACTCGATGCCCTGGCCGATGCGGTTCGGACCGCCGCCGAGGATGACCACCTTCCTGCGCGACGAGACCTGCGCCTCGTTGGCGAGGCTGCCTGCGAACGGCACTTCATAGGTCGAGTACATGTAGGCGGTGGGCGAGGCGAACTCGGCCGCACACGTGTCGATGCGCTTATAAACCGGATGAACGTCGAGCTTTTCGCGAATCTTCTGAATCTCTTCGGCGTCTTTCCTGACCAGGGACGCGAGGCGGGCGTCGGAGAAACCCATCGCCTTCAGCATGCGCAGATTGGCGGCGTCCTCGGGGATACCGTGCTCCCGGATGCGGGCTTCCATGGCGAGGATGCCGGCGATCTGTTCGAGGAACCACGGGTCGATCTTGCACATGGCGTGCACGTCTTCCAGCGAGGTGCCCATGCGGATCGCCTGCGCCACCATGCGCAGCCGGTCGGGCGTCGGTGTGCCGAGGGCGGCGCGAATGGCGTTGCGGTCGTCGACATGGCTGGCCGGCGCGCTGCCATGGCCGATGCCGGGGATCTCGATCTCGTCTAGGCCGGTGAGGCCGGTTTCCAGCCCACGCAACGCCTTCTGCAGCGATTCCTGAAAAGTGCGGCCGATGGCCATGACCTCGCCGACCGACTTCATCGCCGTAGTCAGCACCGGCTCGGCGCCGGGGAATTTCTCGAAGGCGAAGCGCGGGATTTTGGTGACGACATAATCGATGCTCGGCTCGAACGAGGCAGGCGTGGCGCCGCCGGTTATGTCGTTCTCCAACTCGTCCAGCGTGTAGCCGACGGCGAGCTTTGCCGCGATCTTGGCGATGGGGAAGCCGGTCGCCTTGGAGGCCAGAGCGGAGGAGCGCGAGACGCGCGGGTTCATCTCGATCACCACCAGGCGGCCATCGGCCGGGTTGACGGCGAACTGCACGTTGGAGCCGCCGGTCTCGACGCCGATCTCGCGCAGCACCGCGATCGAGGCGTTGCGCATCATCTGGTATTCTTTGTCGGTCAAGGTCAGGGCAGGGGCGACGGTGATGCTATCGCCGGTATGCACGCCCATCGGGTCGATGTTCTCGATCGAGCAGACGATGATGCAGTTGTCGGCCTTGTCGCGGACAACCTCCATCTCATACTCCTTCCAGCCGAGCACGCTCTCCTCGATCAGCACTTCGGTGGTCGGCGAGGCGTCGAGGCCGGACTGGACGATCTCGTAGAATTCGGCGCGGTTGTAGGCGATGCCGCCGCCGGTGCCGCCCATGGTGAAGGACGGGCGGATGATGGCCGGCAGGCCGACATGGTCGAGCGCTTGTGCCGCGATCGCCATGCCATGGCTGATGTAGCGCTGCTTGCGGTCGCCTTCGCCGAGATTCCAGCGCGTCTCCAGCGCGTCGAGCGCCGAGTCGAGATCGGCCGGCTTCTCGGCCTTGAGTGCGGCGCGCTCGGCCTCATGCGTCTTGCGGTCGGCGTTCTTGACGTCGGTGGCGTTGGCCAGCATCGACTTCGGCGTTTCCAGGCCGATCTTGTGCATCGCCTCGCGAAACAGCGCGCGGTCCTCGGCCTTGTCGATGGCGTGCGCATCGGCGCCGATCATCTCGACATTGTAGCGCTCGAGCACGCCCATGCGGCGTAGCGAAAGCGCCGTGTTCAGCGCGGTCTGGCCGCCCATGGTCGGCAGCAGCGCATCCGGCCGCTCCTTGGCGATGATCTTGGCCACGACTTCAGGCGTGATCGGCTCGATATAGGTGGCGTCGGCCAGTTCCGGGTCGGTCATGATGGTGGCCGGATTGGAATTGACCAGGATGACGCGGAAACCCTCTTCCTTCAGCGCCTTGCAGGCCTGGGTGCCGGAATAGTCGAACTCGCAGGCCTGGCCGATGACGATGGGGCCGGCCCCGATGATCAGGATCGACTTGATGTCGGTGCGTCTTGGCATATCGAGGGTCCGTTCGGCAGGCGGCTTGCACGAAAAACCGGACGGGAAGACCCGGCCGGTTGTGCTCGCGATTCTGGTATCAGGCTAGGAGGGCCTTATAGGGAAGAGTTTTGCCCGATGTAACCCCGAAAATGAGGCAGTAGGGCAGTAGGGCAGTAGGGCAGTAGGGCAGTAGGGCAGTAGGGCAGTAGGGCAGTAGGGCAGTAGGGCAGTAGGGCAGTAGGGCAGTAGGGCAGTAGGGCAGTAGGGCAGTAGGGCAGTAGGTAGAGGTTCGAGCGCCTTCTAAACATATTGCCCTACTGCCCTACTGCCTTATTTCCCAAACCATTAACCTCCCAACGCCAGCGCATCAGGAATCTCGAAGCGCTCGGAGACCCCCACGCGGATCATGTTCAGGGTGCCTTCGCGGGTGAAGCGGAATTCGCCCGATGCGTCGGAACTGGCCGGCAGGCCGGCGGCGAAGCTGATGACGCGCGTGCCGCCGTCGGGCCAGGTCACGGTGACGGCGGCCTTGCCGTCGGCCAGGCGCTCGACATTGGCTCCGCAACTGGTCATCGGCTGGCCGACATAGCGCGCGCAAGGAATCTTGTTTTTGGCGCCGGCGGCTGGCGGCCCTGGTGGCTGCAGCCGCGCAACGGTTTGTGCGTCGGCCGGAGGCGCCGCATTGGCCGCGAGATTCTGGACGGCATCCGCGGACCCATCCGTCTCGCCGGTCGACGGGTCTCCGCTGCCCGCAAGCGCCAGGCGGTAAGCATCCTCGATGGCGGCCTTGCCGATTGCCTCGGCGGGTGTCGGCGGGGTTTCGGCACTGGTGCCGCCCAGGCGTTCCCTCAGGTCGGGCAGCGGCGCGGCCAGCGCCGGGTTTACGACCCCGGCAGAAGCGGTCGCGTCTTCGCCGGTCGTTTCCATGTCGGTCACCGGCTGGGGATTGGTGGAACTGAGGTAGCGCGCGGGAGCCCATCCAATCATTTGCGGGTTGTCGGTCACCGCGACCTTGCACCATTGGTGGCCGTTGACGTCGTTGCAGCCGAGATTGTTCAGGCTCGACCCATTGGGCAGGCGGGTCTGGACCTTGCCGCCTGGCGAGGGTTTGGCGCGGATGTTCAGCAGATCTTCCGGCGCGAGACCGGTCACGATGGAGACGACCTGCGCCTCCTGGGCTCTGGCCGCCGTCGGCAGCATCGCCATCAGAAGCACAGGGGCAGCAAGCAGCAGCGTTGTTGGGAGCGTAAGTTTGCGCCTCATCACCTGGCCGTGGGCATTGCATTATGGAAAGCGCGGCCAGGCACGGAAGTGCTGCCGCATGCCGAGCGATTTATAAGGGACGACATGGCGCCATGTAAGTCGGAAAATATGGCCGCGGCATGAGCAAACGGACCTAGTTCCAGCGGGGTATCAGCTGGGGTGCCTCGTTCAACCCGGGGTATGAGCTTCGCTCAACCCGGGGTATGAGCTTCGCTCAACCCGGCATTAACCCGGTGCGCAGCGCGTGGGCCCATTCTGGCCGTCCCGCCTGTTCGGCCTGTCGCGCGGCCGCCTCGTGGTCGTAGTCGACGGCGATGGCCTCGAAACGGTCGGGATGTTGGCCGAGTTCGACGATGCCGTAGCGCGCATGCGGGGAGCCTTGCTCGGAGACATGCGCCGGCGGCGTATCGTCGTGATAGGCGGGGCAGCCGATGCTGCCGGGATTGAAGATGACGGGACCATCGGGAATGCGAAACAGCTCGGCGCGGTGGCTGTGGCCGCACAGCACGATGCGGCAAGAGGCGTCGAGCCCCTTCAGCCGACGCTTGATGGCGGCCAGCGGCGCACGCACCAGCTGGCCATCCGAGATCGCGTCGGCCAGGTATTTTTCGTCGTGGTCGGGCCGGGCGTGGAGGGCGACGACGCCGGGCGCGATCTCCAGCGTCAGGGGCAGCGCGAACAGTGCCTCGCGCTGCGCCGCCGTCAGCCGCTCCTGCGCATAGCGGTCGGAAGGCCACATCTGGTCGTCGGCCGGGTCGACGGCGACACGGCGGTCGTGGTTGCCGCGCACCGTCGGCAGGTCGAGGGCCTCCAGTCGTTCCATGGTCTCGCGCGGCCACAGCGGTCCGGAAACGCAGTCGCCCAGATTGACGACGAGGTCCGCCCCGCCGCGCTGCTTGAGATCGTCAAGCACGGCGTCGAGCGCCAGCACATTGCCATGGATATCGGCGAGGACGGCGATGCGCATCAGGAAGCTCCGGTTGTGAGGCAGCATTTCCTCTCCCTCGCACAGCGGGGGAGAGGTGGCCGCGAAGCGGCCGGAGTGGGGGCCTTTCGCGCGCGGCGCACTGAAGAAAAGTGAAACTTCTTTGAAGGGGGAAGGGGCGTCAAGGCCCCACTTCGTCTCGGCTTCGCCGAGCCACCTCCCCCCACTCCGTGAGGGAGAGGAAACCAAGTTCTGGAAGGTCGCTTCCCGGTTGGTGCTTAGGCTGATATTTCGACCTCGTGGCCGCCGACCATCGGTAGCGCGGTATCCTCGGCGGCGGCGATCACGCTGTCGAGCAGGCCGGGAAAGCGGGCGTCGAGATCGTCGCGGCGCAGCGTGATCAGCCGGCTGGTGCCGACCACCTCGGCGCGGGTGACGCCGGCCTCGCGCAATTTGGCAAGGTGGTAGCTGAGATTGGTCTTCGAGCCGAGATCGAGGAACTGGCTGCAGTTCAGCGGCACGCCTTCCTTGCTGGCGAGATAGCGCACGATGGCGAGCCGGGTCGGGTCGCCGAGCACGGCAAGCACGATCGGCAGGCTGATCTGGTCGGCGTTGGGATGAGGCAAGGTCATGCCGAGGAATTAAGCACAATCGGGGCCGATTTCAACGTGTCTCCTCCTTCGCCGGTGCCCGCGGCTTTGGCACTGCTCCGGCCTGTCCTGACACAGGGCTGTCAGCAGGGTTGGATTATTTGTGCCTGGCTTCATTGACATCATGCCCTGTTATGTCCAATTGTTCAATAACTTTTGAACTAAGGATTTCCCCATGGACAAGCGCCTCTTCTGGCTTGCGCTCGGATCGTTCACGATCTCGACCGAAGGCTTCGTCATCTCCAGCCTGCTGCCGGACATTGCCGCCGATGCCCGCATCTCCGTTCCGCTCGCCGGCTCGTTGATCACCGCCTTCGCGCTCGCCTATGCGGTCGGCACGCCGATCCTGGCGACGCTGACCGGCGAATGGGACCGGCGCCGCGTCATCTTGTGGACGCTGGTGTTCTTCGTGCTCGGCAATCTGGTGGCGGCGTTGAGTTCTTCCTTCGAAGTACTGCTGATCGCGCGCATCGTGATGGCGCTGTCGTCGGGCCTGTTCGCGGCAACCGCGCAAGGAACCGCCGTGGCGCTTGTCGACGATCACCACCGGGCCCGCGCCATTGCCGTCGTTGTCGGCGGCACCACGGTGGCGGTGGCGGTCGGCGCGCCGCTCGGCGCGCTTGTCGCGACCATCGCCGGCTGGCGCGGCACCTTCTTTGCCATTGCCGGGCTTGGCGCGCTGGCCGGCGCGATCCTGTGGTACCGGCTGCCGCAGGGCATCGTCGGCACCAGGCTGCCGCTCCGGCAGCGACTGGCGGCAGCACTTCGCCCCGGTGTGCCCTCGATCCTCCTGACCACGGTGCTGGCACTGATCGGCGCCTTCACCGTCTTTGCCTTTGTCGCGCCGCTGGCCATCGAAGGCGGCGGGTTGAGCCCGATCGCACTGCCCGGCATGCTGCTGGCCTTCGGGGTCGGCGCCGTCATCGGCAATATTGCCGGCGGGCAGGCCGCCGACCGCTTCGGCGCGACGCGCACCGTCAGCTGGTCGCTGGGGTTGAGCGCGGCCATGCTGGCCACCTTTTCGCTGATCCCGACCTTCTTGCCGCACAGCATCGCCGGACCGGCGCTGATGGCGATGATGGTGCCCTGGGGCATAGTCGGCTGGGCGTTCCCGCCGGCGCAGGCGAGCCGCATCATCAAGCTGGCGCCAGACGCCGCGCCGATCGTGCTGTCGCTCAACGCCTCGGCGCTCTATCTCGGCGTGGCGCTGGGCGCGGTGGTCGGCGGTGCGGTGCTGCGCTACGGCGCGCCGGCCGATCTCGGCCTGGTGGCGGCGGCGTTCCCGATCATGGGTCTCGGCGTCGTGCTGGCTGGACGCATGCTGGCCCGGCCCGTCGCCATGCCGGCGGAGTAGCCTCTAACAGCCTATCGCCGGCCGATGCCTCATTTCGATGGCGCGGCCGGCGGCGTATCGAAATCCAGCGCGGCGATGTCGTCCAGCGCCGCGCGCAGCCTTGCCGCCTCGTCCTTGCCGACCATCGCCTCGAAACGCTGCTGGGCGAGGCTCCACAATTTCATGGCTTCATCGAGCTTGACCAGACCTCGCGGCGTCAGCCGCACGCGTTTGATGCGGCGGTCGTCCTTGTCGGCAAAGGTCTCGACATACCCGTCGCGGATCAGCGGCTTCAGCGTATGGCCGAGCGCCGACAGGTCCATGATGAGGGCTGCCGCGATGGCACCCATCGCCGGATCATCTCCGATATGGATCTGGTAGAGCAGGCCCTGCTGCGTGGCCTTGAGGCCCGAGGGCGCCAGCACATCGTCATAGAACTGGCCGAGCTTTCGTGTCGCGCGCCGTAGCATGGCGTTGTTGCAAAGGGTCAGGCCGGGCGGGGCGGCTTGGGTCATGGCAATTCCTTGGAGGCGAATGGCGTTCGCATTCTGCCCTAAAATGATCTTCGACAGTCCGATTGACAAGGTAGTGGCATATACCTACTTCTCAGAAAGTGGCATATGCCACTAAGCGGCTTGAGACAGGTGAGCGCGTTGCCCGCCGCACTTATAGCCAAGGTCGAAAACAGAAGGATCAGGAAAAATGAGCAATCAGAACAAGGGCACAGCGGTGGTCACCGGCGCCTCGTCCGGCATCGGCGCGGTCTATGCGGACCGGCTCGCAGGGCAGGGCTATGATCTCGTGCTGGTGGCGCGCCGCGCCGATCGGCTCGATGAACTGGCGGAGAAGCTGCGCTATGCCTACAGTCGCAAGGTCAGCGTCATCGGCGCCGACCTCGCCGACGACAATGATGTCCGCCGCGTCGAGCAGGCGATATCGGCCGACGAGAGCGTTACACTGCTCGTCAACAATGCCGGCCTCGGCGGAGCGCAAGTGGTGGCGACGGCCGACGCCGACCTCGCCGAGCGCATGATCAAGGTCAATATCGTCGCTTTAACGCGGCTGACGCGTGCCGTTCTGCCGGGCCTGATCGCGCGAAAGCGCGGCGCCATCGTCAACATCGCCTCGGTGCTCGCCTTCGACACCTCGTTCGGCGGCATCTACAGCGGCACCAAGGCCTATGTCGTCAACTTCACCGAGGCCTTGCAGCGCGAAGTCGCCGGCACCGGGGTGAGGGCGCAGGTCGTGCTGCCGGGGGCCACGCGCACCGAATTTTGGGAAGTTGCCGGAAGCGATATTGCGAATGTGCCGCAAGAGATCGTCATGAGCGCCGACGACCTGGTTGACGCAGCGCTTGTCGGCCTTGCCAAGGGTGAAGCCGTCACCGCTCCCGGACTTGCCGATGCTGCCAGGCTGGACGCTTTTCTCGGCGCCCGGCAAGGCTTCTTCGGCAGCCTTCTGGCCGGCAAGCCGGCGGCGCGCTACGCGGCTTGAATATTGCAGCCGGTCTTACGCCGGCCGCCACATCGGCACGATCGAGGCGGCGAGCAGCAGGCCGAGCGCGATGTTGAGCACACGCCACTGTCGCTCGGTTCCAAGCAACCGGGCGAGCAGCGTGCCGGCCACGCACCACAGTGACAGCGAAAGTGCCGCGGCCAGGCCGAAGACAGCGCCGAGCAGCAGGGCGAGCTGCAAAGGTCCATTGGCGAGCGCCGCAAAGGATGCAGCGGCGCCCAGCCCCATGGCCCAGCCCTTGGGGTTCATCCATTGCAGGCCGGCGCTGCCGAAGAAACTGTTGGGCTTTGCCATCGACGGGTCGAGATTGGGCGGGCCGCTGCGGCCGATCTTGAGGGCAAGCCAGACAAGGTAGAGCGATCCGGCGATCTTCATCGCCAATTGCAGGAACGGGGCGGCGGCCAGCAGGCCGGCGAGGCCGGCAGCGCCGGCGGCCGCCACCGAGGCCAGGCCGGCCGCACTTCCGGCCATCAACGGAACCGAACGGCGAAAGCCGAACCGGGCTCCGGACGCCGTCGACAAGGTCGTGGCCATGCCTGGCGTAGAGGTTGCGACCAGCGCGAACAGAACAAGCGGGAAGATGCTCTCGAACATGCCGTTTCCCTTTGTGGAGACCGGCATGCTAGCGATTGCCTTCTATCAGTAAATGCAATGTTTGATATGCTTGGCATTAGAATATATAATGCCGGCATGGCCCGCAACCTCGATACTGCACTGATCCGAACCTTCGTCACCGTCGCCGACAGGGCCAGCATGACGGCGGCGGCGAACGCGCTGCACCTGACGCAAGGAGCCGTCAGCCAGCAGATCAAGCGGCTGGAGGAGGTGCTGGGCTGCGGCCTGTTCGAGCGCGACCGGCGCGGCTTACGATTGACGCGCGCCGGCGAACGGCTGCTTGGCAAGGGCAGGCGCCTGCTCGCGCTCAATGACGAGATCTGGACCGAGATGAATGGCAAGGCGGTTGCAGGTGAGGTTCGGATCGGCGTGCCCTACGACCTTGTCGGCACCCTGTTGGCGCCAATGCTGAAGACCTATGCCGAGACTTATCCGCAAGTGGAGATTTCGTTGGCCTGCGCGTCCTCGCCGGAGCTTGCCGCCGCGCTCGCGGCCGGAACCATAGACCTTGCCGTGATCGAGGAGCGGGTCGGCCCGTCCGCCGGCGAATGCCTGCTGGTCGACCGGCTGGTCTGGGTTGGCGCGAAGGGCGGCGTCGCGCGCGCCAAGCGCCCCTTGCCGGTGTCGATGGTGGCCGACACCTGTGCCTTCCGCCCGGCGGTGATTTCGGCGCTTGACGAGAACGGGTTGGAATGGCGCACCGTATTCGAGAACGGCAATATCGACGCGACGACGGCGACGGTGCGCTCGGACCTTGCCGTCACCACCTGGCTGGCCTCCACTGTGCCGGGCGATCTCGACATCCTGTCCGATCCGGAGCTACCGGCCTTGCCGAATTTTTCGATCAACCTGCATCTGCCGAAGCATGGCATCGAGCCGGCCGCGCAGGAGTTTGCCGCGTGTATCCGCGAGGGACTGGCGCGGCGGCGAGAGGCGGCTTGAACGGTCTTTTGCAAAACTTGGGTTCCTCGCCCCCACATTCGTGGGGGCGAGGAACCTAGTTCTACTTCCAGTTCCTGCGCCTCTCCATCTCGGCCTCTGAAGGCTCTTCCGTGGCGAAAGACCCGGTCCTGATCTCGCCGCCGCGTTCATAGCTCGCCATGATGACGCCCGTGCTCGAAGCCAGCGACTTGGTGAGCTTGAAGGCAGCGGGCATCGCGTCATTGCCGAACAGCCGCTTGCCCTTGCCCAGCACCAGCGGGAAGATCAGCAGGGTGATCTCGTCGATCAGGCCGTTGGCGAGCAAGGTCTGGATCAGTTCGCTCGATCCCTGGATAAGCAGGTCCGGGCCAGCTTCCTGCTTGAGCCGGCGCAGCGTGGCCACGACATCATTGCCAAGCGACTGGCTGTTCCGCCAGGACAGCGAGTCCGGCCTGTGCGTCGCCACATATTTGGTGGCGGCGTTGAAACTGTCGGCGATCAGGCCGTTCTTCTGATAGGGCCAATAGGCAGCGAAGATGTCATAGGTCCGGCGGCCGAGAAGCAGCGCGAAAGGTTTCGAGAACGTCTCATCCATCGCGGCGCCCATCATTTCGTCCCAGTAATGGAACGTCCAGCCGCCGAATTCAAA
The DNA here is from genome assembly GCF_000350085.1 of Mesorhizobium metallidurans STM 2683. Classification (GTDB taxonomy): domain Bacteria; phylum Pseudomonadota; class Alphaproteobacteria; order Rhizobiales; family Rhizobiaceae; genus Mesorhizobium; species Mesorhizobium metallidurans. The sequence goes on along the minus strand of NZ_CAUM01000148.1, from coordinate 31,096 downwards.
GCCGCCGACCGGGTCTTCCTCCGGTCCGCCGGGCGCCTGCATGACGCCGTCGAGGCTGACGAATGTCGAGGCGATGATCTTCCTCATTGGATGTTCTCCTTTTTGTCATCCATGCCCTTGGAGCCGGATTTCGAACCAAAGGACGGGCCGGCAGCCGCTCATCCGACAGGGCCGGGAAAAATTTCTGACACCCCAGCTCATCCAACCCGATGATTTCAGCCTGCCGGTCGGCTGCGAATGTCTTTCGACGAGAACCAGACGTCGCCGATGATGGCGATGGCGGTGCGGTCCGGCGCCTTGTCGGCCGTCAGCCAGATCGAGCGGCTGCGCGCGGCCTTGTCGCGGTCGGGGATTTTCGCCATGGGGCCTGCGAGCGAGGCGCCGACGCAAGGGATGAACCATGACCGCATGAACGGATCGCAGGTGAAACCTTTTTCTGCGCGGATGACCATGACCGCCAGGCCGACGCGCTCGGCCGGACGCCAGGGAAAGACCAGGCGGCCGCCGGGCTTCAGCGCCTTCAGCCAGTCGGCGGGCGGCGCCACGACGCCGGCATTGACATAGATGATGTCGGACGGCGGCAGGCCGCCGGTCACCGCATCGCCATGGATGACGGTCACATTGCCATAGGGTTCGAGATTCTGCGCCGCACGGGCGGCAAGATCGGCCTCCAGTTCGAAGGCGGTGACGGTGCCGGGCGACACCAGCCGTGCCAGCAGCGCGGTGTAGTAGCCGGTTCCGGCGCCGACATGGGTGACGGCCTCGCCGGGCTTTGGCGCCGCCTTGCCGATCCACATGGCGTGCAGGACCGGTTCGCCATTGTTGATGCCCTTGGCGGCGTCGAGCGCCACCAGCACATTCTGGTAGATATGGACCGGATCGGCGCTCGGCGTTTCGAGCGTGGCGTTGCCGGCGATGACCGTCCATGGTCCGGGGCCGAGAAAGGCTTCGCGCGGCACCTCAGTGAAAACCGCCTCGAGGCGAGGATCGGCCGAGCCGGCATGGGCGGCCAGCAGCCGCGCGTAGAATTTTCGAGCTTCGGCAATCTGCGTCATGGCCTGGCAAGATAGCGCGGATTGCCGATTTGTCGCGGCCGTTCTGGCTGAGAGAACTCTCACCCAATGCCGGCGATGGCGTCGTAGAGCAGCCTGAAGTTGAGGACCAGGATGACGGCGGCAACCACCCAGGCAAGTGCGGCGACGGCGCGCGGAATGGCGAACGTGCCCATCTTCTTCTTGTCCGACACGAACAGCACCAGCGGAATCACCGCGAAGGGGAGTTGCATCGACAGGATCACCTGGCTGAAGACGAGGAGCTGTCCGGTCCCCTTCTCGCCATAGAGCGCGGTGACGACCACGACCGGTATGATGGCGATGCCGCGCGTCAACAGGCGGCGCGCCCATTGCGGGATGCGCAAGCGAAGAAAACCCTCCATGACGATCTGCCCGGCGAGCGTCGCCGTTACCGTCGAGTTCAGGCCGGAGGCAAGCAGCGCCACGGCAAACAGGATCGAGGCGATGCCGAGGCCAAGCAGCGGCGACAGAAGCTCGAAGGCCTGGCCGATCTCGGCGACGTCCTGATGGCCGGTGCCATGGAAGGCCACGGCCGACACGATCAGGATGGAGGCGTTGACGAACAGCGCCAGGATGAGGGCGATGGTCGAATCCGCCGTTGCCCATTTGATGGCATCGCGCTTGCCGGCCTCGGTGCGCTCATAGGCGCGGGTCTGCACGATCGAGGAATGCAGGTAGAGATTATGCGGCATCACGGTGGCGCCGATGATGCTGATGGCGATGTAGAGCATTGCCGGGTTGGTGACGATTTCGGACGACGGCACGAACATCGAATGCAGGATCGAGCCTACCGGAGGAGCGGCGGCGAAGATCTGGATGGCGAAACAGCCGAAGATGATGATCAGGAGCGCCACGATGAAAGCCTCGAGGTAGCGGAAGCCCCTGTTCATCAGCAGCAGCACGAGGAATGCGTCGAGGGCGGTCAAGACGGCGCCGCCGATCAGCGGAATGCCGAACAGGAGCTGCAACGCAATCGCCGTGCCGATGACCTCGGCCAGGTCGCAGGCAATGATGGCCAGTTCGCAGGCGATCCACAGCATGAAATTGACCGGTCGCGGATAGTAGGCGCGGCAGGCCTGGGCGAGATCGCGGCCGGTGGCGATGCCGAGCCTGGCGGCGAGCGCCTGCAGCAGGATCGCCATCAGGTTCGACAGCATGATGATGAAGAGCAGCGTATAGCCGAACTGGGCGCCGCCGGCGAGGTCGGTCGCCCAGTTGCCCGGATCCATATAGCCGACCGAAACCATGTAGCCCGGCCCCATGAAGGCGAACAGGCGGCGAAACCAGACGCCGGTCCGCGGCACCGCGATCGAGGCGTTGACCTCGCGCAGGCTGGGCTGCTCGTCTTCTTCCGGCCGGGCAAACCGCAACATGGATCGAGGCGCTGATGTGGCTTCGGCGTCTGACATGGAGGCTTTCCGCTTGAATGGAGGGTTGCGCCCCTATCTATGCCGCAGCTCAACATTATGCAATATGCTATGTTTCATTGATCATGCTTTTGTGATGTGCTCGATCAATGCTCGGATGGTTAGCCGCGAACGCCGGTTGCGCCCGCCTTGGAATGCAAATAAACGGCCGGAACAATGGACGCCGTGCTATGAATATGCACACCGGCTCATCCGCCGACAGTCGAGGAGGAGCGCATATTGGCGCTGAAGAAGAAACCGGTCCTGCGCGAACCGTTGCCCGATGCCGACGTTCATTCGGAGGGTTTCCGGCAGACGCGCGAAGCGCGCCGCAGCGCGTTGGTAGAAGATTATGTTGAACTCATCGCCGACCTGATCGAGGACGGCAACGAGGCGCGGCAGGTCGATATCGCGGCGCGGCTCGGCGTTGCCCAGCCGACGGTCGCCAAGATGCTGACGCGGCTGTGCGCCGATGGGCTGGTGTCCAGGAAGCCCTACCGTGGCGTGTTCCTGACGGAGGCTGGCCGCAAAGTCGCGGAAGAGAGCCGCATCCGCCATCAGACGGTGGAAGCCTTCCTGCGCTCGCTCGGCGTCAGCGCCGAGACCGCGCGCATCGATGCCGAGGGCATCGAGCACCATGTCAGCGCCGAGACGCTCGAAGCGTTTCGCAAGGCGATGATCGCGGCCCGCTGATCCGAAATCCATTCCGTCCTTTCGGCATTTGGTGAACGGACGCTGCCGCGCGTCCCAAGCGTCTCCTGCGGGACCGCTGCCTCGATGAGGCTGCTGCCCCTTCAAGGAAAGAAAAATGCTGTGACTTGGCGCGGCCGTTGAGATAATTGTTGTCGGGTCCGATCGGATCGAGACTTGAGCCCGATCAACCGGAAATTTGCGTCGCGGGGAGTTGCCATGCTCTGGAAGGGCCGTCGTCAGAGTGACAATGTCGAGGATCAACGCGGCCAGGGTGGCGGATTCGGCGGCGGCAGTCCCGGTCAGTTCCGCATCCCGATCGGTGGCAGCAGTGGCGGCCGCATGTCGCTGTCGAGCATCATCATCCTGGGCGTGATTGCCCTGATTGCCTGGGGTGTTTTCGGCATCAATCCCATGCAGATTCTGAACGGTGGCGGCGGCTTGATGCCGGGCGGCGGCGGCCAGATCACCGACAATAGCGGCAGCCAGGGCGGTGGCACCGGCGCGCCGGCTTCCGACGAGATGAAGCAGTTCGTCTCGACGGTCCTGGCCGAGACCGAGGACACCTGGACTGGCATCTTCCAGTCGGAGGGCCTGACTTACGAGAACCCGAAGCTGGTGCTGTTCAGCGGCCAGATTCGCTCGGCCTGCGGCTTCGCCTCTTCGGCCGCCGGTCCGTTCTACTGCCCCGGCGACCGCAAGGCGTATCTCGACACCACCTTCTTCCAACAGCTCGACCAGCAATTCGGCGCTTCGGGCGATTTCGCCCAGGCCTATGTGATCGCGCACGAGGTTGGCCATCATGTGCAGAACCTCACCGGCATCCTGCCCAAGTTCAACCAGATGCGCCAGCAGATGGGCGAGGCCCAAGCCAACCAGATGTCGGTGCGGGTCGAGCTTCAGGCCGACTGCTTCGCCGGCGTCTGGGCGCATTTCACCGCGCAGAAGGGCATTCTGGAACAGGGCGACATGGAAGAGGCGCTGAACGCCGCCAAGCAGATCGGCGACGATACGATGCAGAAGAAGATGCAGGGCTATGTCGTGCCGGAAAGCTTCAACCATGGTACCTCGCAGCAGCGGCAGACCTGGCTGGTGCGCGGCTACAAGAGCGGCAAGCTTTCGGATTGCGATACGTTCAACAATCCGATCTGAAGCACCTGGTTTTCTCGCTGATCCGACGGCAGCATTGCCGTCAGGGGATGTCAAGATGGAGACATCCCGCCTGTTCCCGCATTGTTCCCAGCGCCGTGCTCACCTATAAGGTGCCTTCGCCTTCGCCCCGGGCGGCCCGAGGAGGTAACCGTCGTGATCGACCCAAAAACCGCCAGGCGGGGCCTTGCGCTCGTTTTCACCACGCTGCTGCTCGACATTGTCGGCTTCGGCATGATCATGCCGGTGCTGCCGGCCTATCTCAGGGAATTGACCGGCGTCGGCATCAGCGAGGCGGCCATCGAGGGCGGCTGGCTGTTGTTCGTCTATGCGGCGATGCAGTTCGTTTTCGCGCCCATCATGGGCGGGTTGAGCGACCGGTTCGGACGGCGGCCGATCCTGCTCGCCTCCGTGCTCACCTTCTCCATCGACAATCTGATCTGCGCCATCGCCTGGTCCTACCCGATTCTGTTCATCGGGCGCGTGCTGGCCGGCATTTCCGGCGCCAGCTATTCCACGACATCCGCATTTATCGCCGACATTTCGACCGACGAGAACCGGGCGAAGAATTTCGGCCTGCTCGGCATTGCGTTCGGCGTCGGCTTCGTCATCGGGCTGCTCGGCACGTTCGGGCAGGAAGCGGCGACCGACGGGATTTGAACTTCGCCGCTCGTCCCCACCCTTCACCATAAACAGACCGGTTGACCGGTTTTGAAGGATCCCGTCGAAAATGGAGATGGGAATGAGGGTGACGAAGCAACCGCCGGTATCGCACGATCCGGCTTCGACGCATTCGCGCCGAATTTGTAACTCTGGCCATTCGAGTTCCCGCCCTAGTTTATGTCGGAACAACGCGGGGTCTGAGTCGGAGACGAGAGCGCCGAGATTCCCGACGCCAGTTACTGCGTGCTGGCCGACAATCCCGATGCGGTTGCCGACCTGATCGAGAAGCACGCCGCCACCGGCGCGCCGTGACCGGGATCAGCGAAAACCAAGGGAGAAGAAGATGAAAGGCATGACGAAGACCGATTTCCCAACGCCGGAGATCGTCGACCGGCCAACTTTCCAGGCTGGCATCGACAAGCTCAGGCTGCGCGAGAAGGCGCACACGCGCGAGGGCGACGCCATCGCCGCCGCCCGTCGGCGGCTGCCCATGGTCAAGGTGGATGGCACGGCAGTGCTGACCGGCGAGAAGGGCGCTCTGACGCTGCTCGATGCGTTCGAGGGCCGCCGCATGCTGATGGCCTATTACTTCATGTGGTATACCGGAAAGCCGGCGCCGGACCAGTGCGAGGGCTGCACCTGGGTGACGTCAATGGTGCGTGAGCTATCCTACATCCATGCCCGCGACATCACCTACGCCACCTTCTGCCAGGGCCCCTATGAAGAGAGCGCCCGCTACCGCGACTTCATGGGCTGGGAGATGTCCTGGTATTCGGCGCAAGGTTCGCTCGACACGCTGCTCGCCGGACGCCCAGCGGGTATCATGTACCTCATCTGCTATCTCAGGCAGGGATCCGATGTCTACGAGACCTACTGGACGACCATGCGCGGTGTCGAGGCGATGGACAACAGCTATCGCCTGATCGACCTGACCGTCTACGGACGACAGGAGAAGTGGGAGGATTCTCCCGCCGGCTGGCCGCAATGGTGGGAAGGCAAGCAGCGCATTCGCACCGATGGCCGCCCCACCGCCCAATGGGCTCGGCTCAAGGCCGGTTACTCCGACGATCTGGGAACCGGCAGACGTTGAACCTGCGACACCGGAAGATCAGGCGCGCTCCGCCAGCAATTCCTCGCCGCGCTTCTCGCGAATGAGGTTGACGAAGCGGCGGAACAGATAGTGCGAATCCTGCGGGCCGGGCGAGGCCTCGGGATGGTGCTGGACCGAGAACACGGGACGGCCGGTCAGCGCGATGCCGCAGTTCGAGCCGTCGAACAGCGAGACATGGGTTTCCTCGACGCCCTCGGGCAGCGAGTCGGCGTCGACGGCAAAGCCGTGGTTCATCGAGACGATCTCGACCTTGCCTGTGGTGTGGTCCTTGACCGGATGGTTGGCGCCGTGATGGCCCTGATGCATCTTCTGGGTGCTGCCACCCAGCGCCAGCGCCAGCATCTGGTGGCCGAGGCAGATGCCGAACACCGGGATGTCCGTCTTCAACAGATCCTGGATGACCGGTACGGCATAATCGCCGGTGGCTTCCGGATCGCCGGGGCCGTTCGACAGAAAGATGCCGTCGGGCTGCATGGCGAGGATCTCCTCGGCGCCGGTCCTGGCCGGCACCACGGTGACCTTGGCGCCGAGACCGGCAAGCAGGCGCAATATGTTGCGCTTGACGCCGTAGTCGATGGCGACGATATGCATGGACGGTTCGGCCTGTTCGCCGAAGCCCTCGTTCCAGACCCAGGGCGTTTCGCGCCAGACCGAGGACTGGCCTGAGGTGACCTCCTTGGCGAGATCGAGCCCGATCAGCCCGGACCATGCAGCCGCGCGGCGCTTCAAATCGTCGAGGTCGAAGACGCCGTCGGGCGCATGCGCGATGACGGCGTTGGGCATGCCCTTTTCCCGGATCAGCGCGGTCAGCGCGCGGGTATCGATGCCCGACAGCGCCACGATGCCGCGCTTCTTCAGCCACTGGTCGAGGCCGGCCGCGGCGCGGTAGCTGGAGGGGTTGGTGACGTCGGCCTTGAACACGGCGCCGACAGCGCCGGCGCGCGCGACAGGATTGAGGTCCTCGATGTCCTCGTCATTGGTGCCGATATTGCCGATATGCGGGAAGGTGAAGGTGACGATCTGGCCGGCATAGGAGGGGTCGGTGAGGATCTCCTGGTAGCCTGTCAGCGCTGTGTTGAAGCAGACTTCGGCGACAGCCGATCCGGTAGCGCCAAGGCCGCGACCCTCGATGACGGTGCCGTCTGCCAGCACCAAAAGGGCGGTCGGCTTCTCGGTGGCCCAGGGGGCGGTCGTCGTCGCCATGGCGGCACTCCTAAACGCCGCGTGCGGATTGTCCGGCGCAGCAAACCGCGCGGCAGCGATTTCTCGAGCCTGCGCCTCAATTTTCTGTCCTGTTCATGTCGGTGTCCCAAAACCGCTACGCAGTTTGGGCGACATGAAACTCATTGTCTTATGCAAGGCCGAGTACATAGGGGAAGGCGCCAGAACGGTCAATGATACAGCCAGTGACCGCCAGCGATTTATTTCGTCGAACAATCGTCGAACAATATCAGTGGCTTGCCGGCCTAATCGAAATTTGCCTTGTGCTTTCGGCGAGGCTATGTTCCGCCGCGTTCGAAGGAGAAAGCATGATGCGCGCAAAAATCGCCGAATCCCTGAAGAGCGCGATGAAGGCGCAGGACAAGCACCGGCTGCCGACGCTGCGGCTGATCCAGGCCGCCATCCATGACCGCGACATCGCCAATCGCGGCGCCGGCAAGGAGCCGGCCAGCGACGAGGAGATCCTGCAGATCCTGGCCAAGATGGTGAAGCAGCGCGAAGAGTCGGCCAAGGCCTTCGAAGACGGCAAGCGGCCGGAACTCGCCGCGCAGGAGCGCGGCGAGATGGAGATCATCCGCGGCTTTCTGCCGACGCAACTGGATGATGCCGCCATAACGGCCGCGGCGCGCGAGGCCATCGCCGCCACAGGTGCCGCGAGCCAGAAGGACATGGGCAAGGTGATCGCGGTGCTGAAGCAGAAATATGCCGGCCAGATGGATTTCGGCAAAGCCAGCGGCATCGTCAAGAGCCTGCTGCAGTAGGGTTCTTTGCGCCCATCCTTGTGGGTTGGGCAGCGGAGCATGGCTCATGGTCGAAATCGTCAAACCGGGGCTCGAGCACCTTCCGTCCTACAAGGCCGCCCTGGAGCGTGGCTGGTCGCCCGACAATGTGCGGCTTGAGGAAGCGACGCGCGAGCAGCTCGCGGCCATCGAGGTGGATCCGGTGGCCTTCCTGGCCGGCCTCGACGATCCGGAAGCGAAGGGGCCGCCGGTCACCTTGCCCGACGGCACGAAAGTGCCGCGGCTGCCGGGCTTCCGGCGCTGGATTTGGGACGGCGAAGCCGCAGGTTCCATCGGCTTTCGCTGGCAGCACGGCACCGCCGCACTGCCGTCGCATGTGCTCGGCCATATCGGCTATGCGGAGGTGCCGTGGAAGCGGCGGCGCGGCTATGCGACCGAAGCGCTGCGGCTGATGCTCGCCGAGGCGAGGGCGGTCGGTCTGCCCTTTGTCGAGATCACCGCCAAGCCGCATAATCCGGCGTCGCACAAGGTGATCCTGGCCAATGGCGGCAAGCTGGTCGACCGCTTCTTCGAGGACGCCGCCTATGGCGGCGCGGAAAGCCTGCGCTTCCGGATAAATCTGTAGGGCTCGGAGACGCATTGCCGGATTGATCCGTCAGCCGTCGAAATCCATCGACAAAGCGGCATCCCTCTGGTCTTCGAGTTCGGCGAGCCTGCTCCGGAGCGCGTTGCTGATCGAGGCGTAGGCGGCGGCGCCGAAGGTCAACCGCCGGGGGGCGGTATTCTGTTCGACTGAGGCGATCATCGCTTCGGCCATTTTCCGCGCATCGCCCTTCACTTCGAACGAACCTTCGACAAAAGCCCGGCGCATATCACCGACCGGCGTGTTCCCATAGGCGTCCGTAGGCTCGGCGCTGACCAGGCCGGCCGCAAAGTTTGTCCGCGCCGGTCCAGGCAGGCTGAACAAGGCCTATCCGCGCGGCCCGGTGTCGTCTACTCGGCGGCAGCGGGCAGCGGCGGCGCGGCCTTGCTGCGCCATTCCGAAACATGCGAGGCGAGCGCGACAGCCACGGCGACCAGCATGGCGATTGCGCCAATCGCCGGCAGGCTGCGGTAGCCGTAGCCGGCATTGAGCATGGCGGCTCCCAGCGAGGCTGCCAGCGCGATCCCGACATTGAAGCCGGATGGGATCAGCGAGGAGGCAAGGTTGGAGGCGTCTGCTGTCCAGGTCAGGATGCGGGTCTGGATCGGCGTGCCGATGGCAAAGTTCAGGCCACCCCAGATGACGATCGCAACGATCATCGGAACCGGGTACGGGCTGACGGCATAGATCACCGCCAGCATCACCGCCTGCAGGAAAAGCATGGTGATCAGCGACGGCATCAGCTTCCAGTCGGAAAGCTTGCCGCCGAGAAAGACGCCGATCGTGGCGCCGACGCCGTTGAGCAGCAGCACCCAGGGCACCAGGCTCTCGTCGAGGCCGGTGACTTCAAGCAATGTCGGCGTGATGTAGGTGAACAGGGTGAATTGGCCGATCATCAGCATCAGCATGAGGATCAGCGAGGTCCAGACCTGCTGGCGGGCCAGCACACGCACCTCGCGGGCGAACCCCGCCGTTCGGTTCGATGCACCTGTCGTGCGCGGCAGAAGCGCCAGCATGGCCAGGGTCGCCACCACGCCCAGCGCGCACATGACCCAGAAGGTGGCGCGCCAGCCCCACAGGGTGCCGATCGCCGTGCCGGCCGGCACACCGATGACGTTGGAGACGGTGAGGCCGGACAGGATGACCGCCACGGCCATGCCGCGCCTGTCCTCGGGAACGAGGCCGACCGCGACCACCATGGCGACGCCGAAATAGGCGCCATGCGCCACGGCCACGGCGATGCGCAAAAGCAGCATGGATAAAAAGTCGGGCGCCAGCGCGCAGGCGGCCTGGCCGATGGTGAAAGCGATGGCGAGGCCGAGCAGCAAGGCCTTGCGCGAAATGCCGTTGGTGGCGAGGGCCAATAACGGACCGCCCACTGCGATACCGCCGGCATAGCCGGAGACGAGATAGCCGGCGGTCGGAACCGAAACGCCAAGCCCTTGCGCCACTTGCGGCAGCACGCCGGCAATGACGAACTCGGTGGTGCCGAAGGCGAAGGCGGCAAAGAACAGGGCGAAGAGGGGCAGCATGACGCGAAAAGCGATCCTTGAATGAGTTGGCCTCAAATCACGGATAAGAGCCGCGGGCAATGCAGAAATTGTCGAGGCCGCTTTAGGTTTTCTTGAGCTGTTGGCCAGTTGATGCCGGCAGGGCTATGCGGCTGTCTTCCTGCCGTAAGGAATTCTCAGCCAGGCCCGCTCGTGAAAATAATAAAGTAGCGACTTGGTCACGACCTCGGTCAGGCCGATGGCCGCGGCGAGCTTGATGCTTCCGGTCACGACCAGCGAAATGATCATCGTGTCGATGGTGCCGGTAACGCGCCAGGAGAGCGCCTTGGCGAAGCTGCGCGAATGGGTATCCATCGACCGATTATCCTCCCAATAGACCGGGGTGATCCTTAGCCGAGACACCCAAGGATGAGCAAAGACTAATTTTCCTGGTTTGGCCCGAAAGGTAGAATCTGGTTCCAAGCCGCTATTCCCGACAGCAATTTTCGGCTTGCAGGCCCGGCCTAACCGGCCTTCAGCCGCGAGCCGCCGAGCAGGCCGCGTTCTTCCAGAACGGGATAGGCCATCGAGGCGAGCAGCGAGTTGATCTGCTTCAGGTCGCGGATCGTGTCGAGATGGATGGAACTGGTCTCGACGCTCTTGGCGCTGCCGTCGCGCAGCCGCACGAAATGGCTGGCGCTGGTTTCCTTCTCGCGATCGCGCAGCCGGTCCTTTTCGAGCACCAGCTGGCGGGCGGTCTCGGGATCGCGCGACACCAGGACGTTGAAGGCGAGTCGCGCATTAGCCAGCACCGAGGCATGGAAGGCGGACAGCTCGCGCCAGCCTTCGGGCGTGAATTCCAGCCCGCGTTCGAGCTTCTTCCTGACATGCACCAGCATGTTGCGTACGATGATGTCGCCGACCTGTTCGAGCTTGACGCAGGCGCCGATCAGCTCCTGGCAGCGCAATGCCTCGTCCTCGGAGAGCGGGTTCTTGGTGACCTTGGCGAGATAGAGCTTTATCGCCGCATGCTTTTTGTCGACGCGATCGTCGAGCGCAGCCAGCGCCTTGATCTTGCCGGCGTCGGCGCTCTCGTAGAGCTCGATGATGCGTTTCAGCATGATCTCGACCGTTTCACAGACACGGACCACCTCGCGGGTGGCGTTGGCCAGCGCCTGGCTCGGCGTGTCGAGAGCGCTGTCGTTGAGCGCTGACAGCTCGATGATTTCGAGCCCTTCGGCCGCCGGCTTGGTGCCCAGCGCGACGATCTTCTCCGAGGCGCGGTAGACGAGGCCGGCCAGCGGGAGGCCGGCAAGCAGGATCAGGACGTTGAACAGGATATGGGCGTTGACGATCTGGTCGGGCACGGTGGCGCCAAGAAAGGCGACCGGCGGCTCGAACGACAGGAACAGGATGAGCATGACCAGCGAGCTCATGCCGCGCATCAAGAGGTTGCCGATCGGCACCACGCGCACGGCTGGCTCCGCATTGCGGGTGAGCAGCGGCGCGATGATCGACGAGCCGAGATTGACGCCGAGCATCAGCACGATGCCGAGTTCGGGCGGGATGAAGCCACGGCCGGCAAGCGTGACCATAAGCAGGACCGCGGCGATCGAGGAATGGAACAGCCAGGTGACCAGCGCGGCCAGCAAATAGGCGGTGACCGGATCGCCGGAGAAGTAATTGACGATGACCGGCATCAGCGTGCTCTGGCGCAGCGGCTCCGACGCCTGGCCGATCATTTCGAGCGACAGGACAAGCAGGCCGATACCGACCAGGATGCGGCCGAACTGGCGCCAGTCGCGCCGTTCGGTGGCCATGAACATGACGGTGCCGGCGACAAGGCAGACCGGCACCAGCAGCGTGAGATCAAAGGTGAGCAGCTTGACCACCAGTGCCGAGCCGATCTCGGCGCCGCGCACGGCAAGCTGGCCCGACATGCCGCTGACGATGCCGGCGCCGGCGAACGAGCCGACCAGCAAGGTGACGGCGGTGGAACTTTGCAGCGCGACCGCCAGGCCGCAGCCGGCCAGGACCGCCATGAAAGGATTGCGCATGGTGGCGCGCAGCTTGTGGCGCAGCACATCGCCATAGGCGCGCTCGACGCCGGTCTTCACCATGCGGGTGGCAAACAGCATCAGGGCCACAGCGCCGGCAAGATGCAGGAGGACGACGGAGCCGCTCATGCCGGCCTCAGCAATCCGACGGGCGCCAACAGCACGTGCATCGTGATGGCGAACTGGCGGAAGAGGGTTGGAATCATGGACATTGCAAAGCCGAGATTACTCTGATTACGCTTAGCCGGATAATAATTTTTGCCCGATACGGGCTGCGGCCGGCGCGCGACAGGGCGTGTCGGAAATGGATGAATGGCAAAATGGTTGCACAGGCTGCCGCCCAGTGCGGGCCCGCTCGATCAGGTGCGGGCGATAGGTTTAACTCCGGTTTGATGAGAGTGTTGAATTAGATGATGTAAATATAGGTAATCATTACAAAAACGTAATCTGCATATTCAGTTTCGGTTCATCCTTCGGGAGCTACTGCTTGCGCATCGACAACCAGGAGTACCCACCATGAAACGCATCATTCTTTCCGCAGTCGCTCTCTCGATGCTGGCCGCCACGTCCCTGACCGGCCAGGCAGCGCCGCTCAATGCGCCTGTTGCCCCGCAGTCAAACTACAGTCAGGTCGATTGGAAGAAGCCCGGCAAGCACGTCGACGTGAAGAAGCGTGTCGTTGTGAAGAAGAAGGTCGTCGTGAAAAGGAGCCATTGGCGCAACGGCCAGAGATATTCCAGCTGGAAGCGCCACCAGCCGATCCGCGACTACGGCCGCTATGGCCTGCACCGTCCGGGCCGCGGCCAGGAGTGGATCCGGGTCGGTAACGACTACGTGCTGGTCAGCATTGCCTCCGGCATCATCTTCGGCGCCATCGCCGCGCAGTAAAGTCCCGTTGTGCCAGCCATGCTGGAACCTGAAAGAAGGCGGCCCGAAACGGCCGCCTTCTTTTTGCCCTGTGGAAACCGGGTATGGTCGGTATTCGGGGTCGTCGGACTTCGCAGGTATGATTATATGGTGGGGAAAAGAGTTCCTCATGCGCTTTCCGCCCGCCTTCCTCGACGAGATACGCGACCGCGTGCCGATTTCATCGGTTATCGGCCAGCGCGTCGCGTGGGACAGGAGGAAGACCAACGCGCCGCGTGGCGATTATTGGGCATGCTGTCCGTTCCATGGCGAGAAGAGCCCGTCCTTCCACTGCGAGGACAAGAAGGGCCGCTATCACTGCTTCGGCTGCTCGGTCTCGGGCGATCACTTCAAATTCCTCACCGAGCTTGACGGGATGAGCTTTCCCGAAGCTGTCGAGAAGATCGCCGACATGGCAGGCGTGCCGATGCCGGTGCGCGATGCCGAGGAGGAGCGGCGCGAGAAGGAACGCGCCAGCCTGACCGATGTCATGGAGATGGCGACGACCTTCTTCCAGGAGCGGCTGCAGGGACCGGAGGGCGCAAAAGCCCGCGCCTATCTGCGAGAGCGCGGGCTGACGCCGGCGACGCAGCAGTCGTTCCGCCTCGGCTACGCGCCGGACAGCCGCAATGCATTGAAGGAGCATCTTGCCGCCAAGGGCGTGCCCAAGGCCGATATCGAGGCCTGCGGTCTGGTGCGCCACGGCGACGACATTCCGGTCTCCTACGACTGGTTCCGTGACCGCATCATGTTTCCGATCCCCGATTCCAGGGGCAAGATCATTGCCTTCGGCGGGCGGGCGCTGGCGCCGGATGCGCTGGCCAAATACATGAATTCACCCGACACGGAACTCTTCCACAAGGGCAATGTGCTCTACAATTTCGCCCGCGCCCGCCAAGCGCTGGGAAAGGGGGCTTTGGCCAAGGGCGGCACCGTCATTGCCGTCGAAGGCTATATGGACGTGATCGCGCTGGCCCAGGCCGGCTTCGAGAATGTCGTGGCGCCGCTCGGCACAGCGCTCACCGAAAACCAGCTCGAACTTCTGTGGCGGATGGCCGGCGAGCCAGTCTTATGCTTCGACGGCGATCAGGCCGGGCTGAAGGCGGCATGGCGGGCCGCCGACATGGCGCTGCCGGCGGTTCAGGCCGGCCGTTCGGCGCGTTTTGCGCTGCTGCCGGAAGGCAAGGATCCGGACGACCTGGTCAAGGCCGAGGGCCCGGACGCGTTCCGCGCGGTGCTTGCCGAAGCGCGGCCGCTCGCCGACCTTTTGTGGATGCGCGAAACATCGGTCGGCGTCTTCGACACGCCGGAGCGGCGGGCGGAACTGGAAAAGACGCTGCGCGAACTGACCAGCCGCATCCGCGACGAGAGCCTGCGCTATCACTACCAACAGGAGATGCGCGAGCGGGTGCTGAGCTTCTTCGGCAGCCAGCGCGGCGGGCGCCAAGGCGGCCGGCCAGGCGAGCGCTTCCAGGGCAAGGGTGCGGCGCCGGGCGGACAGTTCGCACGCGGCGGCAATGCCGGCGGCCGCACCGCGATCACGGAAAGCCTTGGCCGCTCTGCGCTGGTCAAGCGCGGCGCAGAGGGCATGTCGGTGCGCGAGGCGACGATCATCGTGGCGCTGATCAACCATCCGGCGCTGATCGACGAGAATTTCGCCCACGTCGAATTTCTCGATCTCGCCAACACCGACCTGAGGCGGCTGCATGCGGCAATCCTCGATGCGATGGCGCATGACATGGCCGACGACCGCAATGCGGTCATCGCGACGATCGAGCGGGCCGGCTGCGGCGAGATCTGGGAACGCGCGGTGGCGCTGATCAAGCGCGCGCGGCAATGGCCGGCGCTGGAAACCGCGGGACTTGACGATGCTCGCGATGCCTTCAACCAGGCGCTGCACTTGCAGCGCAGCGCGCGCACCTTACATAGAGAGCTGAAACAGGCGCAGGCAACGCTCGATCAGGATCCCTCGGACGAAAACTTCCGGCATCTGCTCGAGATTCAGGCGCAATTCAATGATGTACAAGCAACGGAAGCGCTAATCGAAGGGTTCGGCGTGTCCTCGGGCAGGGCTGGACGCGCATAGGTAAAACCTGCGCAAAGAATGAAGTGGAAACGGGCGGCGCGTCGAATCGACGCCTCTAAGTCGGGTAATTGATTCGCTTTTTTCATGCGAATCATGCGAGAGGCGCTTGACCTTCTTGCAGAATGGCGGAATCAGGACGATTCGAAACGTTAACCCGTGCCCGGCGTCGACGGGAAATGAGCGATGTAAGGCTTTGGTTACTGGACAGGCCGACGTCCTGCCACAGATATCAGGGTTAATCTGGACTTAATGCATGATGCCCAAAAGTGGACACCGGTTTTGGGGCAACGGGCATAAAAACAAAGACTTGATGCGGTTACTGGCCCGGTGAAGCGCGTTTGAAGCGAGCGCATCCGATTTGACCGGCCCGGCAGCTTACGCGGCTTAGATACGCAGCCGCTTGGAGACGATAAAGAATGGCGACAAAGGAAAAGGAAGAGGTCGAGACCGAACGTGAAGGCGCCACCGATGGCCCCTTGCTCGACCTTTCCGACGATGCTGTCAAGAAGATGATCAAGGCCGCCAAGAAGCGCGGCTATGTCACCATGGACGAATTGAATTCGGTGCTGCCCTCGGAGGAAGTGACCTCCGAGCAGATCGAGGACACGATGGCCATGCTCTCCGACATGGGCATCAATGTGGTCGAGGACGACGAGCAGGGCGAGGAAACCGAAGCCGCCGACACGACCGCCGACGCCGAGGAGGACGCCAACGAGCTGGCCGAGCAGACCGGCACGGCGGTTGCGGCCACCACCACCAAGAAGGAACCGACCGACCGCACCGACGACCCGGTCCGTATGTATCTGCGCGAGATGGGCTCGGTCGAGCTTTTGTCGCGCGAGGGTGAGATCGCGATCGCCAAGCGCATCGAGGCCGGCCGCGAGACGATGATCGCGGGCCTGTGCGAAAGCCCGCTGACCTTCCAGGCCATCATCATCTGGCGCGACGAGCTCAACGAATCCAAGATCCTTTTGCGCGAGATCATCGACCTCGAGGCGACCTATGCCGGGCCGGAAGCCAAGCAGGCGCCAGTGGTCGAGCGGGTCGAAGAGGTCGCCAAGGTCGAGGACAAGCCGCGCCGTTCGCGCGACGAGGAAGAAGACATCACCAATGTCGGTGGCGACACGCGCGGCCTGACTGACGACGACGAGGAAGACGAGGACGAGGCCAGCCTGTCGCTGGCGGCGATGGAAGCCGAACTGCGTCCGCAGGTGATGGAGACGCTCGACGTCATCGCCGACACCTACAAGAAGTTGCGCAAGCTGCAGGACCAGCAGGTCGAGAACCGGCTGGCCGCCGCCGGCACCTTGTCGCCCAGCCAGGATCGCCGGCTGAAGGAGCTGAAGGACCAACTCATCAAGGCGGTCAAGTCGCTGTCCCTGAACACGGCGCGCATCGAGGCGCTGGTCGAGCAGCTCTATGACATCAACAAGCGTCTGGTGCAGAACGAGGGCAAGCTGCTCAGGCTCGCCGAAAGCTATGGCGTGCGCCGCGAGGAGTTCCTGAAGGAATATCAGGGCTCGGAACTCGACCCGAACTGGACGCGCTCGATCGGCAATCTGACCTCGCGCGGCTGGAAGGAATTCACCAAGAACGAGAAGGACGCGATCCGCGACCTGCGCGCCGAAATCCAGAACCTCGCCACCGAAACGGCGATCTCGATCCTGGAATTCCGCAAGATCGTCAACCAGGTGCAGAAGGGCGAGCGCGAAGCCGCGATCGCCAAGAAGGAAATGGTGGAGGCGAACCTGCGCCTGGTCATTTCCATCGCCAAGAAATACACCAATCGCGGCCTGCAGTTCCTCGACCTGATCCAGGAAGGCAATATCGGCCTGATGAAGGCGGTCGACAAATTCGAATACCGCCGCGGCTACAAATTCTCGACCTACGCGACCTGGTGGATCCGGCAGGCGATTACCCGTTCGATCGCCGACCAGGCGCGCACCATCCGCATTCCGGTGCACATGATCGAGACGATCAACAAGATCGTGCGCACCTCGCGCCAGATGCTGCATGAAATCGGCCGCGAGCCGACGCCGGAGGAACTGGCCGAAAAGCTCGCCATGCCGCTGGAAAAAGTGCGCAAGGTATTGAAGATCGCCAAGGAGCCGATCTCGCTCGAAACGCCGGTCGGCGACGAGGAGGATTCGCATCTCGGCGACTTCATCGAGGACAAGATGGCAATCCTGCCGATCGACGCGGCTATCCAGGCCAATCTGCGCGAGACCACCACGCGCGTGCTGGCTTCGCTGACGCCGCGCGAGGAGCGCGTGCTCAGAATGCGCTTCGGCATCGGCATGAACACCGATCACACGCTGGAAGAGGTCGGCCAGCAATTCTCGGTCACCCGAGAGCGTATCCGCCAGATCGAAGCCAAGGCGCTGCGCAAGCTCAAGCATCCAAGCCGCTCGCGCAAGCTCAGGAGCTTCCTCGACAGCTGAGGCCGGCAATTGGCCATGCATGAATTGAAGGGCGCCGATGGCGCCCTTTTTCATTCTTGCGGCTCGTGCCGGTCGGGAGGATAATTTCATGTCGGATGCATTTCTGGGCGACAACCCGGATGCCCGCCCCGGCGTTGGCCGTGAACGGCCAACCGCCGTGCTCCGTGGCGCCGGAGGGAGGTGTGCCATGACGACTTACATCGTGCTGATCAACTGGACGGAACAGGGCGCCAAGAATGTGCGCGACTCGCCGAAGCGGCTCGATGCCGCCAAGAAGCTGCTGGGAGACATGGGTGGCACGTTCAAGGCGTTCTACCTGACCATGGGCGAATGCGACATGGTGGCGGTGGTCGAGGCGCCGGACGACGCGGTGCTCGCCCGTTTCGCGCTGATCCTGGCGGCAGGCGGCAACGTGAAGACGCGGACGCTCAAGGCTTTCCCGGAGTTCGCCTATCGCGAGATCATCGCCTCGCTCGGGTGAGCTCTTGCAGGCTCAAGCGTACAGGCGTGTCGCACAGATTGAGAAGCTTCGTGGGAAGTTTGCAGTCAGGCGTCGCTTGACGGCGCCTGATCTGACGATATGAGAGGAAATGCTCCTCTCGCTCGAGAAAAACTTCATTTTCATCCACATCCCGAAGACGGCCGGGTCGTCGATCACGCATGCGCTCAGACCATGGTGCCTGAAGCCGAAGCGGACGCAGTGGCGGCGTCTCTTGTCGCATCTGCCGGTTCGCGAGACGCCGGAAAAGGCCGTGCTCAGACAGCACGACAAGGCGGACTGGGTACGGCGCAAGCTGCCCTATCCGCTCTACGAGGGCGCCTGCAAGTTCGCCGTGGTGCGCAATCCTTTCGATCTGGCCGTCTCCAACTATCATCACTTGCGCAGAAGCACGACGCGGCGTCGGCATCGCCAGGCCCAGAACTGGGACTTCAAGACGTTCCTGCGCTATCTCGAACGCAAGAACCGGTTTATGCGCGTGGATCAGACGAGCTGGATTTCGGACCGGCGCGGAAACCTGATCGTCGACGAGGTCCTGCGCTTCGAAAGGCTAGCCGAAGAATTCAATATCATGGTGGGAAGGCTCGGACTGCCTGGCGAGATAAAGCTTCCCCGGACGAACGTCAGCACGCCTTTCGACTATCGCGCGCATTACGATGACGAAGCCAGGAGCATCGTCCAACGGCTCTATTCCAGGGATTTCGAGCGTTTCGGCTACGCATTCTGATTTTGCAAGAGCAGGACAGGATGCGGCATTGTGATAGGATGGGGCATGGCCGAACCGCATTCATATCTGTGGCCCGGTGTGCCGCTCGCTCTCGGCTCTGCCGCCTTGTTTGGCGCAGCGCCTCCGCTCTCCAAATTACTGCTCAATACGGTCGATCCTTTCATGCTGGCCGGCCTGCTCTATTTCGGCGCGGGTATCGGGCTGGCCATCTATCGGCTGCTCCGGGGGAGGGAGGCGAAAGCCAGCGAAGCACAACTCGACCGAAAGGATATTCCATGGCTGGCGCTGGCGATCGGCATGGGTGGTGTCGTCGCGCCTGTGCTGCTGATGTTCGGTCTCACGCTCAACACGGCGTCCAGTTCGGCTTTGCTGCTCAACCTTGAAGGCCTGGCGACGATGGCGATCGCCTGGGTCGTCTACCGCGAGAATGTCGACCGGCGGCTGCTTTTCGGCGCCTTCGCTATACTTGCCGGTGCGGTCCTGTTGTCTTGGGAAGGCAACGGTGTTGCCTTCAACCTGGGTGCCCTGCTTGTTGCCGGCGCTTGCGCGGCGTGGGGACTGGACAATAATTTCACGCGCAAAATCTCGGCAACCGATCCGGTCGTGATCGCGATGCTCAAGGGATTGGTGGCAGGCATTGTCAATCTCGGGCTGGGCCTCGTTGCCGGCGCGTCGCTTCCCGCCGCACCCTTTGTCGCCGCTGCGGCCGCAGTCGGCTTCTTCGTCATCGGTGTCAGCCTGGTGATGTTCATCCTGGCACTGCGTCATCTCGGTACGGCGCGAACAGGTGCCTACTACTCGCTTGCGCCCTTCATCGGAGCTTTGCTTGCAATCGCCATCCTTGGTGATCCCTTGTCGCTCAGGCTGGCGATTGCGGGGCTTTTGATGGGCGTCGGCCTTTGGCTGCATCTGTCGGAGCGCCACGAGCACGAGCACGAGCACGAGGCGCTGGAACACGAACACAGCCATGTGCATGACGAGCATCACAGGCACGACCATGACGGGCACGACCATGATGGAGCGGTGACGGAGCCGCATTCGCACTGGCACCGGCATTCGCCGATGCGTCACAAGCATCCGCATTATCCAGATATGCATCACCGGCATGATCACGCCTAGATGCTGACCGTCTGGTACAATACCCGCTGTCCGGTCTGCGATGCCGGCATTGCCAGACAGAAGCGGCGGCTGATCGAAGCGGTCAAGGCCGGCCGCATCGCGTTTCGCGACATCAATGCCGAACCAGCGGCACTGGCCGGCTACGGCGTGTCGCTGGAGGACATCCGCCGCCGGCTGCACGCAACCGACGCCGACGGCAGGCTGCTGGCCGGCGCCGATGTCGCGATTGCCGTCTGGAAGGCCACGCCGGGCGAGGGTTGGCTGGCAACGCTGCTCGGCAACCCCGTCGCGCTGCCGCTGACGCGCTTTATCTATGATCGCTTCGCCGATCTCCTCTATGGCTGGAACCGGCACAAGGGCCGCTGGTAGCGCTTAACAAGTCAATCCCGCTGGCGCCGTTCCAGATACATCGTAAGATATATCTTGACTCACACGTCCTGTTTGCCTAACTAAGATATATCGTAAGACATAACTTAGGAGAAAACGATGCACAAACATGATAATTTCGGGCATCATCATTTCGGCGAGCACCCCTTGCGCGCCTTCATGCATATGGCCGGCAGGTTCGGCGGTCGTGGCGGCGGCTTCGGCCCGTTCGGCCATGGCGGTCGTGGCGGCGGACGCGGCGGGCCGGGCGACATGTTCCGCGCCGGGCGGATGCTGGCCGACGGCGATCTCAAGCTGATTACGCTGTCGCTGCTGGCCGAGGCGCCGCGCCACGGCTATGACATCATCAAGGCGCTGGAGGAGCGCACCAGCGGCGTCTACAGCCCAAGTCCAGGCGTGGTCTATCCGACGCTGACCTTCCTGGAAGAGGCCGGCTATGCCGTCTCGTCGGCGGAAGGCAACAAGAAGGTGTTCTCGATCACCGATGCCGGGCAGGCGCATCTCGACGAAAACCGCGAGATGATCGACCACGTGCTCGACCACCTCGAGCGTTTCGGCCGCAAGATGGCCAAGGCGCGCGACTGGTTCGGCTGGAACGACGACGGCGAGGATGGCGGGCGGCGTGGCCGCGGCCGTTCGGAAAAGCGCGACGAATTCCGTGCTGTGCGCCACCGCCTGCGCGCGGCGCTCAGCGACATCGTCGATGCGTCCGAAGAAAAGCAGGCCCAGGCGATGAGCATCCTGGAAGACACCGCCGAAGCCCTCGAGGCGCTGTCGCGCCGCTGACCTCCAGCAGGCGAGCTGCCGCATCGGCCCGAAAATCGGAACCGATTTTCGAAAAGCACGATGCGTAGATTCAAGATGTTAGAGCGTACTTTGTGCGTCCAAGTGGACGCACGTCGCTCTATGCGGCCCTTGCCCGTTTCGCCAAGGCCCGGTAGTGAAAATCACCCTGTGCCGCGCTATGTGGTGCAGGGTGGTTGCTGTTGGAGGATACCCCATGTCTTTTCTGAAGCGTCTTTTCGGCGGCGGTGGCGGCAGTGACGCCGGCGAACCGAAAAGTGCAGCCCCGGCAAAGCAGGTCGAGCACAAGGGATTCCTGATCAGCGCAACGCCCTACAAGACGGATGGCCAGTACCAGACCTGCGGCGTGGTTTCGAAAGAGATCGACGGCGTAATAAAGGAACACAAATTCATCCGCGCCGACCGGTTCACCGGGCTGGACGACGCCGTCGACATCTCGATCAAGAAGGGCATGCAACTGGTCGATGAGCAGGGCGAGAAGATTTTCGGATAGTTTGACGAATGACGATGTCGCCCGGCTTCGGAGCGACGTCAGAAAGAAACCTTGTCGCCGCCCTTGAGTTGCAGGATCTGCCGCGCCTCGTCGGGCGTGGCGACGGAGGCGCCGAGCCCCTCAATGATCTGGCGGACCTTCCTCACCTGATCGGCGTTGGATTTCGCCAATTGCCCCTTGCCGATCCACAGCGAGTCCTCGAGCCCGACCCGGACATTGCCGCCCAGCGCGATGGCCTGCGTGGCGATGGGGAGCTGATTGCGGCCGGCGCCGAGCACCGACCAATGATAGTCGTTGCCGAACAGGCGGTCAGCCGTGCGCTTCATATGCGCCACGTCTTCCGGATAAGCGCCGATGCCGCCCAATATGCCGAACACGCTCTGCACGAAGAAAGGCGCCTTCACCAGGCCGCGCTCGACGAAATGGGCAAGCGTATAGAGATGGCCGATGTCGTAGCATTCGATTTCGAAACGGGTGCCATTTTGCGCGCAGGTCCGCAGGATATGCTCGATGTCGCCGAAGGTGTTGCGGAAGATGCGGTCGCGCGAGCCTTCGAGATAGGGCCGCTCCCAGTCATGCTGGAATGTCGTGAATCGCTCCAGCATCGGATAAAGGCCGAAATTCATCGACCCCATGTTCAACGAGGCAACTTCCGGGGCGAAGGTCGCGGCTGGCTTGACCCGCTCCTCGACGGTCATGGTCGCGGCGCCGCCGGTGGTGATGTTGACCACGCAGTCGGAGCGCTGCTTGATCACCTGCAGAAAAGGCGCGAAGGCTTCTGTCGATTGATCGGGCCGGCCGTCGGCGGGGTTGCGCGCATGAAGATGGACGATGGCCGCGCCGGCTTCGGCCGCCTCGATCGCTGCCTGTGCGATTTCCTGCGCCGTTACCGGCAGATGCGGCGACATTGACGGTGTATGGATCGATCCCGTTACCGCACAGGTGATGATGATCTTGTTCTGATTGGCCACGTCTCGAATTCCTTGCCTTGTCTGACCGCGCCCTATTTGACCGCACCCTATTTGACTGCGCCCCTGGGTGATACCCGATATGAACTGCTTCGACAGCACCACATAAGCAGTGTTATCGGCAGCGCCGCCAGTGTCAGCCGGGCGAAACGTCAGCACCAGCGCTCAGCCTGGACCGATAGGCCGACAAGGCGATTCCAGGGTTGACCGGCCAGATGCCACCGTGCCAGGCGACAAATGCAAAAAGCAGGCGCCGGGGCGCCTGCCTTCTTCAACTCGATGACTGATGGCCGATGCTTTATGCCGCCGTTGCGACACGCTCGCTTGTGGCCGTGACCACCGCATCGACCTTAGCTGTTGCCTTGGCCAGGGCGGCTTCGACCGTGTCCGGGCCCATGGCGACGCCTTCGATGCGGATGACGTCGATATCGGTCATGCCGATGAAGCCGAGCACGCTACGCAAATAAGGAATGGCGTGGTCCATCTGCACGGCGGCGCCTTCGGAATAGATGCCGCCGGAAGCGAGCACGATATAGACCTTCTTGCCGGTGACGAGACCCTTCGGGCCATTCTCACCATAGACGAAGCTCTTGCCGGAACGGGTGACATGATCGACCCAGGACTTCAGGGTCGAGGAGATGTTGAAATTGATGAAGCCGGTGGCCAGGATGATGGTGTCGGCGGCGAGCAGTTCTTCGAGCACAGCATCGGAAACGCCGACCACTTCCGCCTGACGCGGCGTGCGGGATTCAACCGGCGTATAGATGCCGGTCGAATAGTCGGGATCGATATGCGGCAGCGGATTGGCGACGAGGTCGCGCACGACAAGCGTTGCCGAGGGATCGGCGGCAACCAGCTTGTCGGCAAATTCGGTAGCGATGCGGGTCGAGTGCGAGGCGCTGCCGCGCGGGCTCGAGGTAACAAGAAGAATGGACATGGCGGGCTCTCCAGCGGGTGAATTGTCCCGCCACATGTGGGGCCATCGACCTATTCGTAAAACTGGTATATTTTATATGTAACCCATCTAATTTTTGGATATGTGAATGCAGCCCAATCCGACGCTCGATCAACTTCAGGTGCTTGTTGCGGTGGCCGAAGCCGGCAGTTTTTCGGCCGCCGGCCGCAAGCTTAACCGGGCCCAGTCCGTCATCAGTTACACCATTGCCAATCTTGAAGCCCAGCTGGGGCTGAAACTCTTCGAGCGCGAGGGCACGCGCGAGCCGCAACTGACCGAGATCGGCCGGGCGGTGCTGGAGGATGCGCGGCGCATGGTCGGCATGCTGCAGCGTATCCGTTCGCGCGTCGACGGCCACCATCAGGGGCTGGAGGCGGAAGTGGCGCTGTCGGTCGACGCGACACTGCCGTCACCGGTTCTGGTTCGGGTGCTGAAGGCGTTCGAGGCGCAGTTTCCAACCGTGATGCTGCGCCTGCATATCGGCACGCTCGGCCTGATCCCCGATCATGTCGTCAATGGACAGGCCGATCTCGGCATCGGCGGCCTGCTGGGCGAGGTCGACGCGCATCTTGTGCGCATCGGCTTCATGTCGATGGTGCCGGCCGCCGCGCCCAACCATCCGCTGGCGCTGCTTCCCAAGCCGGTGCCGCTCGAGGAGGTGCGCGAACATATCCAGCTCGTCGTCTCCGACCAGTCCGAGCGCACCAAGGGGCGCGACTACGGCGTCTTTGCCTACCGCACCTGGCGGCTGACGGATGTGCGGACCAAGCACACGCTGATGCGCGAAGGATTGGGCTGGGGCGGCTTGCCGCGATGGCTGATCGCCGACGATCTGGCCAGCGGCCGGCTGGTGGAGCTCGATCTGGAACCTTACAACGAGGTGCGCTCGCCGCTTTATGCCATGCACCGGGCTGACCGCAGTCCGAAACCGGCGGCGGCCTGGCTGATCGACCAGTTCAAGCGCCAGCTTGGCTGTTTCAACGAGTTCGAGCCGGGCGAGGTGCCTGATGAGGAACCGGGGACAGCCCATCAATCAACGCCATGAGAACGGCGCGATAGTCGTCGGCTGAAGCGCCGGCATCGACCGCAAGAGCAGCACGGTCGAAGGCGGCCGCAAACAGCGCAGTCAGCGCTTCCACCGGCAATTTCACCATGGATTGCGCGCGCATCGCCGCCACGAGGCCTTCGCGCAGGGTACGGTTGCCGTGGCGGTTGTCGATCTCGTCCATGGCGGCGCGGCCGAGCACGGCTGGTCCGTCAAGCAGCAAGAGCCGCGTGCGGCCTGGCGCGCGCATGGCGGCGAGGTAGGCATCGGAGCCGGCAATCAGCGCGTCGCGGGCAAACAGCGACGGCGGCGAGGCGCGCTCGATCTCTTCGGCGACAACCGCCGCCTCCTGCTCGACCACGGCGGCAAACAGCGCCTGCTTGTCGGCAAAATGGTGGTAGAGCGCGCCGCGCGTAACGCCGGCCGCGGCGACGATCTCCGGCGTGCCGGTCTCGGCATAGGATTTTTCGGTGAACAGTTTGCGTGCCGCCGCGATGAGGTCGGCACGCGTTGCTTCGGTGCGATCACGGTTGGAACGGCGCCCGGATTTCTGTTGCATACATACAGCCTGTATGTTAATAACATTTACATACAGAGTGTATGTGATCTAGCGGGAGAAGGAAAGATGAAGACAACGAGCTATTATCCAGTGCTGATGACGGGCGACGTGGCCGGCACGAAGGCCTTTTATATCAAGCACTTCAGCTTCAAGCCACTGTTTGCGAGCGACTGGTATGCGCATTTGCAATCTGTCGAGGACCGTCGCGTCAATCTCGGTATCGTCCATGGCGACCACGAGACGATCCCGGAAGAGGGGCGTGGCCGCACGTCGGGCCTGCTGATCAACTTCGAGGTCAGGGATCCGGACGCGGTCTACGAACGGATCCTTGCCGCCGGCCTGCCGATCCTGCGATCCTTGTGCGACGAGCCCTTCGGCCAGCGCCATTTCATCACGAAAGACCCCAATGGCGTGCTGATCGACGTGATCAAGCCGATCCCGCCGAGCCCGGAGTTCCTGGCGCAGTTTGTTGAAGGAGCAGCGGGAACCTGAACGACCGCTCTGGCAGGAACTGTCGGCAGAGGTGAGGCGACGGCTCCAGCCGCGTGACCGGACTGGCATTCGCGGTCTATGGTGAGCTTGGCAATTCTGGGCCCTTTTCCATGCGTGAAACCTGCATCGTCCGCGCACCCTCCAACCTTGGTCTTCGTCCGCTGCGGCCGGGTCACGTACCGGGGACGTGGCGCGCACCGCAGGCGCTGACCGAAGCCGGCTTGATCGAGATGCTTTCGCCCGCCAAGCTGGTCGATCTCGATCGGCCCGCCTACAGCACCGAGCCACAGCTGGGTACCCGGTTGCGCAACGGCAACGCGATACGCAGCTTCAATCTGGAGCTTGCGGAGATCGTCGCCAGCGCCCTCGGACGGGGCGAGTTACCGCTGGTCGTCGGCGGTGATTGCGCGATTCTGCTTGGCGCGCTGGCCGCAGCGCGGCGTTCTGGTCCGCTCGCGCTGATCCATGTCGACGGCCACAGCGATTTCCGCCACCCCGGCAACTACGATATCAACGCATCACTCGGCTCGGCCGCGGGTATGGATCTTGCGCTCGCCACCGGACGTGGCGAGCCCTTGCTGACCGACTGGCCTGATATCGCCGGGCCGCTTGTTGCGGACGAACAGGTGATCCAGATCGGCGAACGCGAGAACCGTAATCCCGACTTCGCCTGGCCGGACATCAATTCGACCGCGATGACGCTGATCGACGTCTTTGCCGCGCGAGAGCTTGGCGCGGCAAAGGTCCTCAAAAAGACCCGGGCAACGCTGGCGCGAACCGGCTGGCCGTATTGGGTGCATTTCGACGTCGATGCACTCGATCAGACCGTGATGCCGGCGGTGGATTCGCCGGGCAGCCCCGGCATCAATCCGGACGATCTCGTCGTCGTCCTCGCGGCGCTGGTGGCGGACCCGCGCTGCGCCGGAATGGACATCACGATCTTCGATCCGGATCTCGATCCGACCGGCGAGCTGGCAGTGCTGCTGGTTTCGCTGCTTGGCCGGGTCTTTCAGCTTCGCGCCACCGGCATCAGCGTGACCTGAGCAATGCCGGAGCGGCGCACCACCGTGCACAGCGTCTCGCGGCCGATACGCTCGGCGTCGAGCATGCGCACGAGGTCGTCGACGCCGCTCACCGGGCGGCCGTCGATGGCGGCGATGATGTCGCCCTCCTTCAGGCCGGCCTTGGCCGCCGGGCTGTTCTTCTCGACGCTGCGCAGCCGCACCGCCGTGCTGCTCGACACTTGCGACAGAAGTGCTGCGCGGCGCGGCAGACTGGTGGTGTCGGCGGAGACGCCAATGAAGGCGCGGCGGACGCGGCCGAAGCGGATGATCTCCGAAATGACGAAATTGGCGGTGTTGGAGGCAACCGCGAAAGCGATGCCTTGCGCGCCGTGGATCATGGCGGTGTTGACGCCGATGACCTCGCCCGCCGAGGACACCAGGGGTCCGCCTGAATTGCCGGGGTTGAGCGCCGCGTCGGTCTGGATGACGTCGTCGATCAGCCGGCCGGTGGAGGCGCGCATCGAGCGGCCGAGCGCCGAGACGACGCCCGATGTGACGGTCCACTCGAAGCCGAGCGGATTGCCGATGGCGATCGCAATCTGGCCGCGCCGCAGGCGTTTGGAATCGCCAAGCGGCGCGACATCGGCAAAGTTGCCGTCGGCCCGCACCAGCGCAATGTCGGTGTCTGGGTCGCGACCGAGCACACGGCCTTCCCGCGAGGCGCCATCCGGCATCGAGACGCGCACCGCGCGCGCATCGCCAACGACGTGGAAGTTGGTGACGACCAGTCCGTCCTGGGCAATGACGAAGCCGGAGCCATGGCCGCCGGCGCCGCCGATGCGCTCGATGCGGCAGACGGCCGGACCGATGCGGTCGACAGCATCTGCGACCGTCGTCGAATAGGCATCGAGCAGGTCGTCGTCGGGTTGCAGTTTCTGGGCGGCGAGGGCCATCGGCGGGGCTCTGTGTTATCGGGCTGAATTGTAACTATATGTGCGGAGCGGCTCGTGCGGCCGCGACCTGACCAGATGGCCAGTGCGCAGCTCAACTAGCCGTCAGGCGAGTACCGGCCAACGTGCTGCCGAGCGATATCTGGGGCATGAGAAAACCCAGGAGACAAATAATGAGCGATTTCAACCTGAGCGCATTTTCCGACGCCGTTGCCGATATCGCCGCCAAGGCGGCGCCAGCGACAGCGAGCTTCGCCACGCATCACCATCGCACAGCCAGCGCTTTCCATTGGCGCGACGGCTACTTCGTCACCGCCGAGGAGGCGGTGGAAACCGGCGAGGAGATCGAGCTGACGCTGGCTTCGGGCGAGACCGTGAAGGCCGAGCTGGTCGGCCGCGATCCATCGACCGGTGTCGCGCTGCTGAAGCCGGCCGCTGCCGCTGACGTGCACTCACTGGCCAGGGCGGAGGTCGTGCGGCCTGGTAATCTGGCCGTCACGGTCGGTAACAGCGAAGGTGCCGCGCTTGCCGTATTCGGCACGGTCGGCGAGGTTGGTCCTGTCTGGCGTTCGATGCGCGGCGGCACGATCGACCGGCGCATCAATCTGGCCGTCAATGCCGGCGGTCGTTTCGAGGGCGGCCCGGTGCTCGATGGCAAGGGCGCGCTGATAGGCATGCTCCTGTTCGGGCCGCGCCGGCGGGCGCTGGTGATGCCTTACGAGACGATCGAACGGGCAGTGGCGACGCTGCGCGAGAAGGGCCATGTCGCGCGCGGTTATCTCGGCGCCGGCCTGCATCCGGTCCGCGATCGCGACGCTTATAGCGCGATGGTGATGAGCCTTGATGACAATGGCCCGGCAAAAGCGGCCGGCCTCTTGCTCGGCGACATCATCGTGGCGTGGAACGGCGAGGCCGTGCACGGTCCGCGCGACCTGATCCGCAGACTTGGGCCGGACAGCGCCGGCGCCCCGGTAACGCTCGGCGTGGTGCGCGGCGGCGAGCAGCGTGACGTCGCGGTCACAATCGGCGAGAAGCCGCTGAGCTGAGGCATCCATGGCCGTTGAGGCGATCATAAGGGACAGGACCGCGGATGGCGTGGTCGCGGAACAGCGGCTGACCGTGCTGATCGCGCTTGCCGATGCGGCGCATGCCGGGCACCTGTCCTCGGCGCTCGCTGCGAGCGGGGATATCCTGCCGGTCACGGCCGGCAGCGGCGGTGGCGGCGAGCGAGCGGATGTCGCTGTCGTCGACGAGCGGAACCTGCAACGCTTGGCCATCGACCCCGCCATGCCTCGGGTGCTGCTATCCCAACGGGCCGGCCACGAGCCGCCAGCCGACAATCTTTTCGCCGTGCTGCCGGCGGCGGCCGACGACTTGTTGGTCGCCGCTGCCGTTCGGCTTGCCGCGGCAGGTTACCGGATTTCCGACGGGTCCCGCCGCATGACGGGCAGGCATGATGATTTCGCTTTCCACGACGGCGACGCGCTGGACGAGGAGCCGGTCGACGATGGAGCCGTTCGGCCGGCGCTTTCGCCGCGTGAGAGCGAGGTGCTGGCGCTCCTGGCCGAAGGCGCGCCCAATAAGGTGATCGCGCGCCGGCTGAACATTTCCGTACACACGGCAAAATTCCATGTCGCGGCGATCCTGATCAAGCTTGGCGCCGCCAATCGCACCGACGCGATCGCTATCGCCATGCGGCAGGGCCTGGTGCTTGTCTGACCTACACGGCCGGTTCGATATCGGTCAACCGGAAATCGTCACCCTTGAACAGCAGCGGCATGGCTTCGAGCCGGGCCGTGGCATAGGCAATGCAGTCGCCGAAGTTCAGTGCAGCCGGATGCCGGCCCTTGCCATATCGCAGGAAGGCCTGACGGGCGACCGCGGCGTGGTCGGCGGTGAAGGCGATCGTCTCGATCGAGGCGGTGTGCAGGAATGCTTCCAAGCGATCGATAATCTGGTCCTGCCAGCGGCCGACGAGCACCATTGTCGTTTCAAGCAGCGCCGGTGCCGGAAGCAAACGTCTTTCAGCCTGGGCAATTGCCAAGACGAAACGGTCATAGCCTGGTTCTGTGCGCAAAATGGCGACCAACGCCGAAGAATCGACGATCATCGCGTTGGGATTCCCAGTTCGTCGTAACCGAGGATTTCATCGTCGCTCATCGCGTCTTCGCGCTCAGGTATTTGTGCGGCCCTTTCAGCAATCGCCATCAAGCGCTGAAAAAGGTCACTGTTCTCATCGCGCGGCACAAGCCGCTCGCGTGCAACTTCGCGCTCGAGGCTTTGCCGGATGGCTTCCGTCACCGACACGCGGCGGCGGCGAGCGAGTTCGCGGGCCAGTTGCTCGACTTCCAAGTTCTTAATCGACAGAGCCATTCTATCATCTACCTATTTATATAGAATATATACCGACCATTCGGCTAATCCAACAGCTGTCAGCAGAGACCCGGGCCAGCGTCCGCAGCGTCACCATGGCTTCGAGCAGCAAGGTCTTGTATCCGCAAGCGGGCGAGGGCAAGGATCGCGCAAGAGGCATAACGAGGCGGAGCAAAAATGTCGCTCAAGGGAAAGACGCTGTTCATCTCCGGCGGGTCGCGCGGCATCGGCCTGGCGATCGCGCTGCGTGCGGCGCGTGACGGCGCCAATGTGACGATCGCCGCCAAGACCGCCGAGCCGCACCCGAAGCTGCCGGGCACGATCCATACGGCGGCGCAAGAGATCGAGCAGGCCGGCGGCAAGGCCTTGCCTGTTCTGTGCGACATACGCGAGGAGGGGCAGGTTGCCGAGGCGGTCGCCAGAACCGTCGAAAAATTTGGCGGCATCGACATCTGCGTCAACAATGCCAGCGCCATCCAGCTCACCGGCACGCTGGAGACCGACATGAAGCGCTACGATCTGATGCATCAGATCAATACGCGCGGCACCTTCCTGGTTTCCAAAATGTGCATACCACACCTGAAGTTGGCCAAGAATGCTCATATTTTGAATCTGGCGCCGCCGCTCGACATGAAGGCCAAGTGGTTCAAGAACCATGTCGCCTATACGATGGCCAAGTTCGGCATGTCGATGTGCACGCTGGGCATGAGCGCGGAGTTCGCCAAGGACGGCATCGCGGTCAACTCGCTGTGGCCGATCTCGACCATCGACACGGCTGCGGTGCGCAATCTTCTCGGCGGCGCGACGGTTGTGGCGATGAGCCGTTCGCCCGACATCATGGCCGATGCCGCGCATGCGATCTTCATGCGGCCATCGCGCGAGGCGACCGGCAATTTCTACATCGACGAGGAGGTGCTGCGCGCCGAGGGCGTCAGCGATTTTTCAATCTATGCGCCCGCTGCGACCGGCCCGCTCGCCGGCGACTTCTTCGTGCCGGACGAGGTGTTCGCGAATTCAGAGACGAGCATCAAAAGAATCTACTAGT
>NZ_CAUM01000149.1 GCF_000350085.1 Mesorhizobium metallidurans STM 2683 | reverse complement strand
AAAGGGGAGAAGGGAAGGCTGGCGCGGCTCACGCATTCCAACTCCCCTTCTTCTTCATCTCCTCGATTTCGCGCAGCGCGCGGTCGCGCAGGCGGGTGTCGCGGATCATCTTGGTTACCGCCGCGTCGTCGGATTTGTCGGAATAGCGGAACTCGCTATCGGCGTAGCGGTTGATCTCCTGCATGACCATGTCCATCGAGAACGGCCCGCGCAGATCCTCGATCATCGCTTTCTTGTCGTCATAGCCCTTGTGCATGAAGGCTTCCGGCTTTTCGAACCACTCGTCCGGCAGTTCGATGTCCATGGCACGCATCTTGATCGCATCGGTGACGTTCTTGATGGCGCGGCCGGTGAAACGCGGCTCGGCGTCCTTGATCATGTGCAGGTAGGTGCCAATATCGGCCATCGACTTCGGCGCGCCATTCTCCTTCATGTAGCGCTCATAGACCTTCATCAAGCCGTCTTCCCTGGGCTTCTCGTGCTCCTCATAGGCTTCCATTACCGCGCGCTGGATCTCCTGGGCGGCATAGAGCTTGTGGTCGCCGAGCGGGATCTTGTGGTTTTTGCCGGCGAGCAGGACGAAGATGTCGATGTAATCGTCGCGGCTCTGTGGACCGTCGACCAACCAGCGGGCGCCGGCGCGCTGGCGCAGAGCGTCGTCGACATTTTCGGGATAGTTGGAGAACATGCCGAAGGAGCAGTTGCCGCGCACGACCGTCGACGCACCGGCAAAGGCGTCCATCAGGACGCCGGTGATTTCCTGCTGGCCGGCGGAGGCGCGGTCGTCGGAGCGGCGCGCCGCCACCTGGTCGATGTCGTCGACGGTGCCGAAACCGATGACGCGCGGGTTGAGCACATTGTTGATGAACTGGCGGCAATTCTGGCCGGACTTGCCCTGGTAGGAGGAGATCTGGTCGACGCCGAAATTCTGGTAGGCAAAGGGATAGCCGGCGACCTGGCAGTAACCGCTGACGAGGCCGGCGATCATCTGGATCAGCGTCGTCTTGCCGGTGCCTGGCGCGCCGTCGCCGATGAAGGTGAAGAGGAAGCCGCCAAGCTCGACGAAGGGGTTCAGTTCGCGCTCGAAATCATAGGCCATCAGCATCTTGGCGAGCTTGACCGACTGGTATTTGGCGATGTGGTTGCCGACGACCTCTTCCGGCTTCTTGAAGGTCATCACCAGCGGTTTCGAGCGCTTGCCAGGCGCGACGTCGAAACCATCGAGGGTGAAATCATCGACATCGATGCGGATATGCGCGTTTTCGAACGGACCAATGCCGTCGAAGCGGCCTTTTCGCGCCAAAAGCCCGTCGATAGCGACGCGGGCAAAGGCACGCGCGCGCGTCATCAGGTCGGCGTCGTCCTTCGCGCCCGCAATCGCCCTGTCGAGGCCGGCCAGGATCGACTTCACCGCGTCCTGCGGCGTGTCGAACAGGAAGTCCGGTTCGGGCGTGTCGTTGGGCGCCTCGCCGTCGCTGTCGATGAGCTGGAACAGATAGGAAGCGAGGCTGAAGGCGGAAATGTAGGCCGAGGCCGACAGAAGTCTCTTGAAGGTGGCGGCTTCGTCGCCTTCGAGCGGGGCGCGGGCGTTTTTCGCCTGCAGGCTTTCGAGGTCGGAACCTTCGGCGAAAACGTCCGATATGGCCAGCGCCATGGCCGTGCCGCGCCGGGCGCGAAACAACAGCGTATGCTGCGCAATGCTCAGCAACTGGTCATCGGGATGGACGGCGGCGACGGTCTTCGACAGCTCGACCACGCGCGTGCGCCGCACCGAGCCGACCGAGACGGTCGAGACGAAACGGCGGTTGGTGCCGGCCAGCGCGGTGCCGGATTCGCGCGCCGGGTCTTCAAGCACGACGATGCGGGTGATGAAGCTCTGCGCGGTGGCGCGGTGCTTTTCGATTGCCGCTTCCGAGATCGTGGTCAAGCCGGTGTCCATGATCATCTCCTCATCGGAATTATTCTAGTCGCGTCGGCAGACGAATCCCGAGCTTGGCGAGCGGCATCGAGATACAAGTCCAGCGTCTGCTCCAGCCTTTCGAAAAGCAGATTGTCAAAGGCGGCATGGCCGCCACCGCGCTGATCGATCTCAAGCGCGGCAATGTAGGCCGGGCGATCTTCGGGGCGGATCGCCACTGGCGGATAGCCCGCGCGCGCAAGCACAAGATTCATCAAAAGACGGGCTGTACGGCCGTTCCCGTCGTTGAAAGGATGAATGCCGACAAATCGCCTGTGGGCCTCGAATGCCGTTTGCGGCGTATTGCGTGCCGCGCCCAACCATTGGCTGAAAGTTTGCATGAGCGCGGGAACTTCCGTCGGCGCTGGGAAATTGTGCACACCCACATCGGTGTTCACGTAGCGGGCTCTGTCGGCGTAGCGACCAGCGATCTCGGATTTGGAATTCGCTACAACCAGATGATGCAGGTTACGAATGTCCATCTCGATTATCGGTGCGTCGCGTTGTGAGGCGATTTCCAGTACCCAGTTCAATGCCCGAGCATGGTCGACGGCTTCAAGGTGATCCTTGAGAGGCTTGCCGCTGATCGTGATGCCTTTCTCCAGAACCAGGGCCGTCTCGCCCGCGGTCAGCGTGTTGCCTTCGATCGCGTTCGACGTGTAGGTGATGTCGATCCGCTGGCTGTGTTCCAAGCCGTCCAAGGCACCAGGTCGAACTTTCTTCCTGAGAGCGTCAAGCTCACGCTTCTTGGCGAAAACCTTGCCTGCAGGCGTCATTGTCCGCCCCTTGGCTGTACATGTCGTTTCCCTGGGTGAGCGAGGCTCTCACACATCGCTGATGACCTGTCCGTTCGACAGGATGTGGACGTTGTAACCGGAAAAAATCTTCTGCGCCTCGCCGGCGGCGTAGAGCGCCTGATAGGCCTCGTGCGGGATTAGCGCATGGTTCTCATAGCTCGACACGCCTTGGCGCGCGGCCTCCAGGTCGTCGGTGTTGATGAAGAATTCCTGCGTCGTCTTCTCGCTCGAAAACAGGCCCTTGCGGCCGGGTTTCTCGGCTTTCGAATAGACTTCCTGGATGGTCCAGGTCAAAAGCCAGGCGTTTTCCGGCTTGCGTACCTTGGCCAGCACTTCGATGACCGTCGAATTGTTGTCGGTGATTCCCGCCGAATAGAAGGGGCCGAGCACGACGCGGCGCAATTGCTTGGGGTGGAGCGGCTCGAAATCCTTGTCGAGGTTGACGGCGATGGTCGCCGGCGACAGCGTATAGGCCGAGTTCCTTTCGGTGAAGTCGTCGAAGCGGCGGGCAAGCTCGGGGTTGAGCAGGCCGTCGACCGGCAGCGGGATGTCCACCTTGTCGTTGAGCTTGCCATTGTCGTCGACGAGTTGGCGGATCATGGTCTCCGAGGAATCCTCCACCGTCACCATATAGACCAGCGGCAGGTTGGCGCTGCCGTCGAAGGCAGCCCAATGGACGAGATAGTAAGGCCGCCCCGTCTTCGGATTGACCGAGACCTTTGCCGTCTGCGCCAGCGTGAACGGGCCGAAGGTGGTCTCGCTTTTCACGTCCTCGAGGTAGAGTCGCTCGGCCATCGATTTCTGCAGCGCTGCGGGGAACTCCTTGTGGCGCAGGATGAAGTCGGCCATTTCCTCGCGCAGCTCGCCGGTCAGCGGGATGTTGGCGAGCCGCGCATCGGCCTGGCGACGGTCGTTCTCCAGTTCGAGCAGGTTCTGAAAAACCGGAAAGCCGCTTTCGGCGCGTGAAATGCGGAACGTGTCCATGAAGCCCAGCCGGTTGCGCCAGCAGGAAAAGGACTTGTCGAGCCGCGCAATGTATTCGGCGACGATCTTGGCGACGATGCCGTGCCGGTAGAGCGGCGAGCGGTCGTCGCGCATGAACGCTTCGAGGCCGCTGAGCGCCGCCGTGATCGCCGAGAAATAGCGCGCCGCCGCTTCGTTTTCGGGGGTCATGCAGCCAGCCTTAGAGTGCCATGCGCGTGCAGCAATTACGACTGCACGTAGTTGGCAGAGTTGTGCTTCTTCATCACGTCGTCGAAGCGGCGGGCGAAGGCGTCGTCGGCCAACTTCTTGCGGCGCTGGATGTCGGCGGTGGCCACCATGTTCTTCTCGTGCATTTCGAGGAGATCGCCAATGTGCTTCTGCGAGGCCGCACCGATGCCGGCCATGGTCTCTTCGGCGGTGTTGTCGACCTGGCTGCCCAGCGTGTTGATCTTGTGGGCGACGTCCTGCTGGGCGGCCGTCTTCAGCGAATCTTCCAGCGCCTTGTAGAGCACGATGCGCTGCTCGGTATCGATGGTCAGCTTGTTGATCAGGGTCGACTGCGCCGCGATCTGGTTGTTGAGCGAATCGACGAAGGTCTGGAACATCGAGGTGTAGCGTTCCAGAGTCTGGCTTTCGGCCAACAGCTCCTGCTCCTTGGCCTGCTTCTCATTGTATTCCGTGGCCATTTTCGAGCGCTCGCCTTCAAGCTGCGTGCGCTCCTTCTGGCTGGTCGAGGCGGCGATCCTGTTCTCGATGTCGAGCAGCATCGGGTTGAACTCCTCGATGCGTTTCTGGACGGCTTCGAGATTGGACATGGTGGTCTTGCGGCGCTCGATCACCTGCGCGAGGCTGGTCTCGGAGGTCTTGTAGCGCTGCTCGAGAACGTCCTTCTGCGCCTTGAGGATACCGACGATGGTGTCGGATTTCGCCAACAGTTCCTGCAGATTGCCGGCCAGCGACATGTTGCGGACACGGTCGGTGCGCATGCGCTGCTTGCGCTGGCTGGAGAACATGCCGACGAAGTTCTCCCAGCCGGTGTAGTTCTTCATGCTCTCGAATTCGGCGCCGAAGACGTTGGTGGCGTCCTCCAGCCCGATGATCAGGTCGGCGATGTTGCCTTCCATCACCTTCTGCTGTTTCAGCACGTCCTCGATGCGGGCATTCTCGATATCGAAATCGGCGTCGCCGATCTTCTTGTCGGCCTTGGCGAGCGTGTCGAGCACGGTGCCGGATTGCTCGATCTTGGTGCGCATGTCCTGCACGACCTGCTTGGTCTTGGCAATTTCGGCATCGAAATTCTGCAATGTCGCCATGGAGGCCTCCCCGCTTCGGCATCAGGTCGCTGAGTGCTAACAGCGGCGAATATATGTGGGGCTTCCAAGGATTGAAAGGTCGAACACAGGACGCGGCGCGAAAACAAAAAACCCGCACTTGCCTTGAATGAGAGGATCACTGCACCAATACTGGGCCGCCTGGTGCCTTTCATTTGCCAAGGACGTCTGTTCGGCCGGAGCGACAATGAAGCACGCAATTTCCGCCTCCACCCCTTCCTTCAAATTCGCAAAACTATGAAGGAACTCCGCTCATGGCGGTGGCAAAGCCGGGCGGCCCGAACGGAAAAGGCTCAAGGCTTGGGGTCGGCTTTGAGATAGGCAATGACATTGGCGATGTCGTCGTCGCTGGTCAGGCCGGTGAAGCCCATCTTGTTGCCGGGGACCTTTTGCCGGGGCGCACGCAGATATTCGGCAAGATTCGCCTCGTCCCAGACCAGGCCTGCGGCGCCCGCATCCTTCATCGCCTGCGAATACCGGCTGAGGAAGCTCTCCGCCGTGCCGGCGGTGCGGCCAACGACGCCCATCAGATGCGGACCGACCTTGTCGCGATCGGTCGCCGCCTCGTGGCAGGCGAGGCATCGGTTGAAGACCTTCTTGCCGAGGACGGCGTCGCCGTCGGCATGTGCGGCAAGGACGCCGGCAAGGAGAAAGACACCGGCGGACGAAATGGCTCGAAACATTGCTGATCCCGACAAGTTCCGGCTTTTTTGCATGTCGTTGCCCCAAAACCGCTGCACACCCTTGGGTCAAGCCCGAAGGCATGCTTTTGGGCGACATGCATCCAAGCCCTAAAATAGGCGCGAGGCCCTAACAAACGCCGCATGATGGCGGGATTGCGGAAGACATGCTCAACCCGGCCGGCGCACTGCCAGATTTTCTACGGCCTGCAGGATCGTCCGTTCGATCGCCGCCAGCGAATGCCTGTCGCGCACGAAAGTCCGGCCGGCGTCGGCCATCGCGGCTGCTCGCTGTGGCTCCGCGGCGAGTGCCGTGATCTTCGCGGCCAGCTCGCCGGCGTCGCGGCCGGACAGGAAATGCGTGCCGGCTTCGAGGCCGAGGCCCTCGACAGCCTTTTCCGTTGCGCAGACGACCAGTCCCGCGGCCATCGCTTCCAGCGCCTTGATGCGGGTTCCGCCGCCGAACCTGAGCGGGATCGGCGCATAACCGGCACGGCCAAGCAGGTCCGGTACGTGCGGCGGGTTTTCGACAAGTTGCAGCCCGTGCGCTGCGCAGACATGGCGCACGATGTCGCGCGGATTCTTGCCGGCGACGGTGATCGACCAGGGCTGACCGGACGCCGCCAGGCATGGCGCCATCTTGCGGCCGATCTGCTTGACCGCGTCGATGTTGGGGAAATAGCCGAGATGGCCGATGAAGCAGAGACGGAGCTTTTCGTAGCGCCGGGCATCAATCGGCAGGGAAAGCACGGTTTCGTCGGGGATGGGATTGGCGATCACCTTGATGTCGATCGTCTTGCCGGGCGCCGTGATGCTGCCTGCCAGCCCCAGCGCCAGCAGCATCGCCCGGTCGGCTTCCGAACAGACCCAGACCTGGTCAGCTGTCTCGGCGGCGAAGATATCCGCTTCGCGCGCCTGGGCGATCTTGCGCCGGTGCTCGCGAAAGCGCCACCAGCGCTGCCACAGGGACAGCGATCCGATGCGATCCGCCACCGTGCGTGAATCGACATTGTGCAGGTCGATGACGGTCTGTCCGCGATGCTCATGCGCCAGCGCCAGCAATTGCGAAAGCGCGATGTCTTCGATTACCACGAGGTCGGGCGCGAACGCTCTCCAGATCGAGGCTGCTTCGGCCAATTCATCGGCCGGGATCACATGCACGGTCGGGTGCGGGCTGCGACTGTGCCAGGGGCCGCGGCCACGGGCCGCCTCGACGATCCGATGCCGGATGTTCGGCGGCGTCGCCGGCGCGGGCGCGCCGGTGAAGCTCACGGTCAGAACCTCGCCCAGCCCGGCAAGCGCCCGCGCATTGGCGGCATTCCTGATCTCGCCGCCGGATACCGGCGGAAACGGACAATCGACCGTGAATTGCAGAATTTTCATATCGCCCCCGCGCGCATCGTAATCGGAGGCGAATGAAACCGGAATAGGCAGCGGTCAGACCTTTCAGCCCTTAGTGAAGCCGATGAAGTCGTCGGGCGCGACGCGGCCCATTTCTTCCTCCCAATGGCGGCGGCAGAGCGAGACATAAACGTCCTTGCCGATCGCCACCTGCTCGCCTTGCCTCGCCACCTTGCCATCCGGGCCAAGGCGCACGACCATTGTCGCCTTGCGGCCGCAGCGGCAGATGGTGCGCACCTCGCGCAATTCGTCGGCAATGGCGAGCAGGGCGCGCGAGCCGGAAAACAGCTTGCCCTGGAAGTCGGTGCGCAGGCCGTAGCACATGACCGGGATGTTCAACCGGTCGGTGATGCGGGCTAGCTGCCACACCTGCTCCTCCTCGAGGAACTGCGCCTCGTCGACAAAGACGCAATGCACCGTCGTGCGGCCATTATGCTCGGCAACCCGGGCGAACAGGTCGTCGCCGTCGCGGAACATCTCGGCTTCCGTCTCCAGGCCGATGCGCGAGGAGATCAGCCCGGTCTCGCCCTTGCGGTAGTGGCCGGCGACGAACAGCATCGTCGTCATGCCGCGCTCACGGTAATTGTACGACGCCTGCAAGAGCATCGTCGTCTTGCCGGCATTCATCGTCGCATAGTGGAAATAGAGCTTGGCCATGCCGCCCTTTTAAGCCGACTTGTCTAGGCGCGGGGAGGGGGCGTCCCGACATTCCACCAGAAAAGGGCATTCCATCGTAGAAACGCCTGCCTGACCGGAGAAACTCCTGCCAAAAAAGCGGCAAGGTGTCGCTGATCGGCCAGCCCGCGCCGTTGATCGTGATTGCCTTAGTGCTTGAAACTGCACCAGAATGGTGTTTGGCTGATGAAACAAAGGCGGGCCAGAAATCCGCTTCGCCAAAGTACTGAAATGGGAGAATAACTATGTCGCGCATGAAATCCTTCGTCGCCGGCCTCGGCCTGGCGGCTTTTCTATCCACCAGCGCAGCTTTCGCCGGCGATCCGGAAAGCTGCAAGGCGGTACGTCTTTCCGATGTCGGCTGGACCGACATCCAGGCGACGACCGGCGTCGCCTCGGTGCTGCTCACCGCGCTCGGCTACGAGCCGCAGGTGATCCAGCTCTCGGTGCCGGTGACCTATGCGTCGCTGAAGAACAAGGACCTTGACGTCTTCCTCGGCAACTGGATGCCGTCGATGACCAATGACATCAAGGACTACACCGCCGACGGCTCGGTCGAGACCGTCAGCGAAAACCTCAGCGGCGCCGGTTATGGCATCGTCGTGCCGACCTATGTGGCGGACGCCGGCGTCAAGACACTGACCGACCTCGGCAAGTTCAAGGACAAGTTCGACGGCAAGATCTACGGCATCGAGGCCGGCAATGACGGCAACCGGATCATCCTCGACATGATCAAGAACCCGGCTGACAATCTCGAAGGCTTCGAACTGGTTGAATCTTCGGAGGCCGGCATGCTCACCCAGGCCGAGCAGTCGATGAAGAACAATGAATGGATCGCCTTCCTCGGCTGGACGCCGCATCCGGTGATGGGCGCCATGAAGATCACCTATCTCGAAGGCATGGGCGACAGCGGCTTCGGCGCCGCCACCGTCAGCACCAATGTGCGCAAGGGCTACATGACCGAATGCCCGAACGCCGGCAAGTTCATCGCCAATCTGAAGTTCAACCTGGACATGGAAGGCGAGATGATGGACGCCATCCTCAAGGGCGGCGACGCCAACACGGTCGCGACCGACTGGCTGAAGAAAAATCCGGAGGCGGTCACCCCATGGATCGCCGGCGTGACCACTTTCGATGGCGGCGACGCGGCGGCAGCCGTCAAAACCGCGCTCGGGAGCTGAGCCGGCTTTGCATCCGGCTTGACCGGATTAAGAAGGGCAGCCGCTGTAGAAAAGGCTGCCCTTCTTCATATCCTGTGACAAGATGACCGTCCGGCAAGGGCGGCACTCGGCGAAGAGGGGCGAGATGGATCCGATTTCAAAATTCCTGGTCAGCTACAGGATCCCCATAGGCGCGTGGGGCAAGGCCCTCTTCGGTTTCTTGACCGACAATTTCAACACCGTCTTCAGGGCTTTTTCCAACGGCCTCAATTTCCTGCTCGACGGGATCGTCGACGGGCTGCTGATGCTGCCGCCGGTGCTGCTCATCGCGCTGATCGCGCTGCTTGCCTATTTCCTGCAGCGTTCGAAGGGCCTGGCGCTCGGCGTCTTCATCGGACTGTTGTTCATCCTCAACCAGAACCTCTGGAAGCAGACGGTGGAGACGCTGGTGCTTGTGGTTGCGGCCGCTGCCGCCTCGATGGCCATCGGCGTGCCGCTCGGCATCTGGGCCGCGCACAAGCCGAAGATCTACCGCTTCATGCTGCCGGTGCTCGACCTGATGCAGACGCTGCCGACCTTCGTCTACCTGATCCCGGTGCTGACCTTGTTCGGGCTGGGCAATGCACCCGGCCTCATCGTCACCATCATCTTCGTCATCCCGACCTCGGTCCGGCTCACCCATCTCGGCGTCACTTCGGTGCCGAAAGCGATCGTCGAGGCCGGCGAGGCCTTCGGCGCCACCAAAAGACAGCTGCTGTGGAAGGTGGAACTGCCTTCGGCGCTGCCCACCATCATGGCGGGGCTCACGCAGTCGATCATGCTGTCGCTGTCGATGGTGGTGTTCGCGGCGCTGATCGGCGCCGGCGGCCTCGGCACCGAAATCAACCGCGCGCTCGGCTCGCGCCGGATCGACCTCGGGCTCGAGGCGGGGCTCGCCATCGTCGTGCTTGCCATCGTGCTCGACCGGATGACCCGCATTGGCGTTGGAGGCAAGAAATGACCGTCGCCGTCGATTTCAGGAATGTCGATATCGTCTTCGGCGCCGACCAGGCCGGGTCGCTGGCGCTCATCGACAGCGGCGCCACCCGGGCCGAGATCCTCGAAAAGACCGGCAATGTGCTGGGTTGCGCCGGCGCCAGCCTTACCGTGCATGAGGGCGAGATTTCCGTGCTCATGGGCCTGTCCGGCTCCGGCAAGTCGACCCTGCTCAGGGCCGTGAACCGGCTGAACGTGGTTTCGCGCGGCCAGGTTCTGGTCAAGGACGGCGACGGCACGGTCGATGTCGTCACTTGCGACGAGGCGACCCTTCGGCGGCTGCGGCAG
Source organism: Mesorhizobium metallidurans STM 2683 (assembly GCF_000350085.1). Classification (GTDB taxonomy): domain Bacteria; phylum Pseudomonadota; class Alphaproteobacteria; order Rhizobiales; family Rhizobiaceae; genus Mesorhizobium; species Mesorhizobium metallidurans. The sequence continues at coordinate 126,629 of NZ_CAUM01000149.1, read as the reverse complement.
AAGCAGGTGGCGATGGTGTTCCAGCAGTTCGGCCTGCTGCCGTGGCGCACGGTGGAGGAGAATGTCGGCCTTGGCCTCGAGCTTGCCGGCGTGCCGGAAGCCGAGCGCAAGGAGCGCGTGCATCGCCAGCTCAAGCTGGTCAATCTCGACCAGTGGGCGAAGAAATACGCCCACGAGCTTTCCGGCGGCATGCAGCAGCGCGTCGGGCTGGCGCGCGCCTTCGCCACCGAAGCGCCGATCCTGTTGATGGACGAGCCGTTCTCGGCGCTCGACCCGCTGATCCGCACCAAGCTGCAGGACGAGTTGCTGCAGCTTCAGGCCGAGCTGAAGAAGACCATCATCTTCGTCAGCCACGATCTCGAGGAGGCGCTGAAGATCGGCAGCCACATCACCATCATGGAAGGCGGGCGCATCGTGCAGACCGGCGCGCCGGAAGACATCGTGCTGCGTCCCGCCAACGACTATGTCCGCGACTTCATCGCCAATGTGAATCCGCTGTCCGTCCTGACGGCCTGGAACGTGATGCGCGACCGCCGCGACCTCGAACACGGCAAGGATGGCTGGGTGTGGCTCGACCGGCGCAAGACGACGCGCTTCAAGATCGACGAGCACGGGCTGGTGGCGGCGGCCGAACGCGACGGCAAGCCGGCGGTGTGGGTATCCTGCGCCGATGTCGAGGGTCAGCCGGAGGAGTTGGCTCAGGTGTTCTGGGCCAATCCCGGCACCTCGCTGAAGACGGTGATGCTGGCCATGCACCGCTCGCAGACGGCGCCGGTGGCGCTCTTCGACGACCAGTCGCGCTTCGTCGGTGCCATCGGCATCCGGGACGTGCTGAGCGCGGTGTTGCGAAGGTAGTTCTTTCGTTGCCAGAAGGAGCGCCGGCTTGGCCTTACGCCGCGGCTGGCAACCTCAGCTCGGTTAGCAGGCCGCCGCCGGGGTGGTTGGACAAGCTGACCTCGCCGCCGGCGGCGCGGGCGATGTTGCGGGCGATGGTCAGGCCGAGACCGAGGCCGCCGGTCTGGCGGTTGCGCGATTGTTCCAGGCGCACGAACGAGCCGAACACCGCATCGAGTTCGGCCTGCGGTATGCCCGGCCCCTCGTCGCGGATGGCCAGCGTGATGATCTTGCCCGATTGCTGAAGGCTGAGATGCGCCTTCTTGCCGTAGGTGACGGCGTTCTGGACGAGATTGGTGACGCAGCGCCGCAGCGCGACCGGGCGCGCGATGCAGATCAGGCCGCGCGAGCGCGTATCCTCATTGTCGAACGAGACCTCCTGGAAGCCGTCGGCGATCGATTCCACCAGCGACCAGAAATCGATCCTCTCGCTCTTTTCCTCGGTCACCTCGAAGGTGGCGAAGTCGATGACCGAGCTGGCAATCTCCTCGACATCGGCAAGGTCATGCGCCAGCGCCTCGCGAACAGTCGATTTCCTCAGCAATTCGAGACGCAGCCGCATCCTTGTCAGCGGCGTGCGCAAATCATGCGCGAGCGCCGCGGCAAGATGTTCGCGATCCTCGACATAGTCGCGCAGCCTCGCCTGCATGGCATTGACCGCCCTGGCGGCGGTACGGACCTCGCGGCTGCCGGTCTCGGCGATCGGCGGGCTCTTGAGGTCGTTGCCGATACGCTTCACCGCGGTTTCCATCATCCGGTAGGGCGCGGTCAGCCGGCGCAGCGACCAGATCGAGGAGACCACCACCAGTCCGGCGATCAGGGCATAGAGCGGCAGGCTGTCGAAGCTTAATATCGGGCCGACCGGCGTGTTCGGCTCGGTGAAGTTCAGCCATTGGCCGTCGGCAAAGCGCAGCGAGGCCGTCAGCTTGTCGCTCTGGGCGAAATCGGCCGCCAGCACCAGGAGGTCGCGCTCGACCTGGCCGATATCGCGACGCTCGACCTGGCCTCCGGCATCGTCGGCTTCGCGCGTCGCGGGATCGCGCCGGACCCGTGCGTCGGTGACGCCGAATTTCGACAGCCGCCCGACCAGTATGTCTTCGAGTTCGGCCAGCTCGTCATCGCCGGCTATCGATGAGGTGACGGCGGGCGTGTCCGACACGGTGAGCGCGTAGGTCGCGTTGAACAGACCGGAAGCGATGGCCTTGCGCTGCTCAGGCGCCGCGTCATGCATCAACTGCACCAGCGAGAAGGCGCGATCGTTGAGCCGGTAGAGATTGACCACGTCATTGGCGGCGGCGCGGTCGCGCGAGACGATATAAAGGGTCGCGACCTGGCTGATCAGCAGGCCGGCAATGACGATGAGCAGAACCCAGACCGGCAGGGTTTGCGGCAGGATGCGTCTCATTCGGATGTCGTTTCGGGCAGGAACTGATAGCCGCCGCTGCGCACGGTCAGGATCAGCTTCGGCGTTTTCGGATCGTCCTCCATCTTGCGCCGCAGCCGGCTGACCAGAATGTCGACGCTGCGGTCGAAGCTGTAGCCGCTGTCGCCGCCCGACAGTTCGATGAGCTGCTCGCGGCTCAGCACGCGCTGCGCGCTCCTGACGAAAGTCTGCAGGAGGTTGAACTCCGCCATCGTCAGCTCGACCCTGACGTCGCCCGGCGCCATCAGCCGGCGGCGCGAACAGTCCATTGTCCAGCCGGCGAAATGATAGACCTGCTTGGAGGTTGGGCGGCGCGGCTCGGCGGCGCCGTTGCGCCTCAGCACGGCGCGGATCCGCGCCAGCAGCTCACGCGGATCGAAGGGCTTGGGCACATAGTCGTCGGCGCCCATCTCCAGCCCCACCACGCGGTCGGTCGTCTCGTTGACCGCCGTCAGCATGATGATCGGCGTCGCATAGTTGGTGCGAAGCTCGCGGCAGAGTTCCAGACCGCTCTTTCCGGGCAGCATGACGTCCAGAACGATAAGGTCGACCTGCGCCCGGCGCAGGACGGCTTCCATCTCGGTGCCATCGGCGGCGACGGATGTGTGCAGCCCCCGTTTCTGGAAAAACTCCTGAAGCAGGTCGCGGATGCCCTTGTCGTCGTCGACGATCAGTATGTGTGCGTCGGATTTCACTGGAACCCTTGTCATCATTGGCGGCCGAAACCGACGTTTGCCCATCACCCACACGATAGAATTCAGGCCAGATGTTGGCCAGTGGCGATAAAGAGCCCAGGTGCGGATTCGTCAGAAACAATCCAGAAACAAAATTCTACAGTTCGGAAAAACTTCCGAAAAAAAACAAGGGCATAAGTGGTGTCGTGGCGGTCAGGTCACCGGCTGCGACACGCGTTACGGGATTACGGACAAACCAATGCAGAGGTTCTCGATCAGCCTGATGGGTGCGTTGCTCGGCATTTCGCTCGTCACGGCCGCGGTCGAACAATCGGATGCAAAGGTGGCCGATACAAAGGCGGCCATCACCCGCAGCGAGCGTTGCAGCGATCTGAGCCGTCAATTCGACCAAGCCCTCGAAACCCATGCCACGGCAACGCAGGTCACCGCGGCGAAGGCACTTCAAAGAAAGGGAAACCGGTACTGCGCCAACAGGAAACAGGCACAGGGGATCCGGATGCTCGCGAACGCTTTGAAGCTGCTTGGAGTGACACCGATCGACCCCGTTCAGTGACACTCAAATTCGATCTGCAAGAAAAAGGAAGTGAAGCCATGAAGAAGTCCCTCCTCTCCGCCCTCGGTCTCGCCATCGCGCTCGCCTTCTCGATGCCGGTTCTCGGCACGACCAGCGCCAACGCTGCTGCCACGACCGCGGCTGCGACGACCACGACGACAGCCACTGCGCCGGCCAAGGCCGTCAAGAAGGTTGCTGCCAAGAAGACCGTCAAGAAGGTCAAGAAGCACAAGAAGGTTGCTCCGAAGGCGGCTCCGAAGGCCTGATCCAGACCGGCGACATCTCTTGTCCCATGAGAGGACCGCTCCAGTTGCGATTTGCCTGGAGCGGTCGTCTTTAATGGCGCCAAGTCCGGGGCAAAAGTGCGTACCCCGACAACTCCCCAACTGGGCTGGCTCATTAGCTATTACTAATTCTTAATCCGATCGCAATGCCGGCCCGGTAAGGCATCCGCATGAACAAGCGGCCTTCGTCCATTCTGCGCTCGATGGTCATTGGCGGCCTGGTGGTCACCGCACTGGCCAAGGTGCTGATCCAGTTGACCGCCAGCCCGGTTCCAGATCCGGCCAGCGGGCGCATCGAGCCGGCCTTGTTCGCGCCGGCGATTTCCACCGATTGGGACTACATCACCACCTGGCAGACCATGCTGCTCATCGTGCTCGCCAGCTCGGTGCTGATCTGCTTTGTCGCATGGCCGGTCGTTGCCTGGCTGGAACGGCGGATGGATGCGGCCGGATCCAGAAAAAGCGCCTCGCCCGTGCCGACTGTGCGGCAATTTCCTGCTCGCCGGACCGTCGGCCGTCAGGGCCGTTGAACCGCAGCCGACAGTTCCCACATAGACCACGAACTTGTGAATGGCCGCTGCTGCCGGGAGGGCGGTTAGCGCGCCGTTCAAAATGGACGATTGCTTTCGCCCGTGCCAGAGTGACAGCGACATTCTCGCACGCAACTGCCGGTTCCGATGCCTGAAATCACGACAAAACCCCGCACCAAGACGCAGCCGAAGACCGAACGGCCGAAGCTCTACAAGGTCATTCTGGTCAATGACGATTTCACGCCACGCGAATTCGTGGTGACGGTGCTGAAGGGCGAGTTCAAGCTGAGCGAAGACCAGGCGCGGCGGGTGATGATCACCGCGCACCAGCGCGGCGTCTGCGTCGTCGCCGTCTTCACCAGGGATGTCGCCGAGACCAAGGCGGCGCGAGCAACCGATGCCGGCAAGGCCAAGGGCTATCCGCTGATGTTCACGACGGAGCCGGAGGAGTGAGGAGTGCTATCTTCCCTCGCGGTACCACATAGAGCCCATCGCCAGCAGCAGCAGGCCGAGGCCTAGGAAGCCGCCGAACAGCGGCACGCGCGACACCGCCTTGAGCACGCTGTCGTCGGTGGTGCGCAGTCCAATCCAGTCGTTGCCGGCTGCCGCACCCGAGGATCGGACCGGGACGATCGAGGGCAGCGTCACACCGCTGGCGAGGCCGCCAAGCGTCGATGACGGAGCCAGCCGGCGCACGCTGCCGCCGGTGGCTTCCGCCGGTGCTTTCAGCCGGTTCTCGGTGGAGATGACGTCGGAGAATTCCGGTGCGTTGACCGGGCCGACATGGGCCAGTGCGGTCAAATTGCCGTTGCCGACCTGATAGAGGCCGATCTCGCTGGTCTCGATGCTGCCGAGGAAAACGCCGGGCTCGGATTTTTCGAGCTTGACGATCAGCGCCTTGCCGGAGGGGGTGATGACCTGGGCCGGGCCGGGATCATCGCTCATCGTCTGGCGGCGGACTTCCAGCATCATGCCGCGGCCCTCGGCGGTCAGCCGCTCCTCCTCGAGTTCGGGCTCCTTCATCAGCCAGTGGGCGATGCGCCGATAGAGTTGGACATGCGGGCCGCCACCTTCGAAGCCGCGCGCCCAAAGCCAGCCCTGGTCGGACAGCAGCATGCCGACGCGGCCTTCGCCCTTGCGGTCGAGCAGCAGCAGCGGGCGATTGTCGGCGCCCTTCATCACCACCTGACCCTCGGGGTTCTCGACGCCGATGGTGCGGAACCAGCGGCTCCACCGCGGCGGGTCGGTTGCCGAGCCGTCGAGCCCGCGCGTCACCGGATGGCGCTGGCCAAGGTCGGTGAGGCGCGGATAAAAGGCCTTGTCGACGACCTCGCCGGTCGGCATCGCCGGTAGCGCCGCCATCAAGGGCGTGCGGGCAATGGAGCTTTCGCCGGCATATTCAGGTCCCGCCGCGATCAGCAGCGCGCCGCCCTTTTCGACATATTCGGCGATGTAATCGTAGTAGAGGATCGGCAGCACGTCGCGGTGCTGGTAGCGGTCGAAGATGATCAGATCGAAATCCTTGATCTTCTCGACGAAAAGTTCGCGCGTCGGAAAGGCGATCAGCGACAATTCGTTGATCGGCGTGCCGTCCTGCTTTTCCGGCGGCCGCAGGATGGTGAAGTGAACGAGATCGACCGAGGCGTCGGATTTCAGGAGGTTGCGCCAGGTGCGCTCGCCGGCGTGCGGCTCGCCGGAGACGAGCAGCACGCGCAAATTCTCGCGGATGCCGTCGACCAGCGCGATGGCGCGGTTGTTGGTGTCGGTCAGTTCGCCCGGCTCGGGATCGATGGCGAGTTCGATGATGTTGCGGCCGGCGCGGGGGATGGTCACCTGCAACGGCATGGCCTGTCCGATCGTGGCTTGCTCGACCGCAACCTGCTCGCCATTGACCGAGACGCGGACATTGACCGGGCCGGCCTGGTTGTCGGTGGCGATGACGCGATAGGTCATGTCGAGCGGCTTGCCGACAAGGCCGAAGCGCGGCGCGTTCTCGAAGCGGATGCGGCGATCCTTCTCGCGATCATTGCCGGTGATCAGCGCGTGCAGCGGGGCGTTGAAGTCTGGGGTGCCAGCAGGCGCGTCGTGCACCTCGCCGTCGGTGATCATGATGGCGCCGCCGATGCGCGAAGGCGGCACGTCGCGGAAGGCGCCTTCAAGCGCGCCGAACAGTTTGGTTTCGGTGCGCTCGTCGGCGGCTTCCGACTTGCCCGCCTCGACGACGCGCACGTCGAACTGCTTGAAGCGGCCGAGGCGCTGCTGAAGCCCGGCCAGCGCCTCGTCGGTCTGCTTGGTGCGCTCGCCGATATCCTGGCTCTGGCTGCGGTCGACGATGACGGCGACGACGCTTTTCAGCGCCTCGCGCTCTTCATCGAGGAATACCGGGTTGATGAGGGCGGCGCCCAGTGCGAGCAGGGCGGCGAAACGGAAGACCGAACCGCGCTGACGAAACCACAAGCCAACCAGCGTCAGCAGCAACAGCGGCGCCAGCACGGCAACGAGCAGCGGCCAGGAGACGAGCGGTTCGAAGGAGAGCGACCAGTTCATGGCTTACTGCCCCAGCCGTTCAAGCAGCACCGGCACATGCACCTGGTCGGATTTATAGTTGCCGGTCAGCATGTACATCATGATGTTGACGCCGGCGCGCAGCGCATAGATGCGCTGCATCGGGTCGGACGGCACGGTCGGCAAAAGCGGGTCGCCATTCTCGCCGACTGCCCAGGCGCCGGCGAAATCATTGGCGGTGATCATGATCGGCGAGACACCGTCGCCGGTGCGCACGGGGCGGTTCTGGGTGTTGCTGGCTTCGAGCGAGGCTTCGACCCAGAGCGGGCTGCCGGCGAAACGGCCGGGAAACTCGGGCAGGATGTAGAAGGATTTGGTCAGCACGTGGTCCGACGGCACCGGTTCCAGCGGCGGCACGTTGAGATTGCCGAGGATGTCGCGCAGCCGCTCCGTCGCCGGGCTGGTCGAATCGGCGCCGATGCCGTTGGCGAACTGGTCGCGCGTGTCGAACAGAACCGTGCCGCCCTGCTGCATATAGGCGTCGATGCGGGCAATCGCGGCCTCGCTCGGCATCGGCGCGGTGGGATCGATCGGCCAGTAGATCAGCGGGTAGAAGGACAGTTCGTCCTTGGAGATGTCGACGCCGGCCGGCGCACCGGGTTCAAGCGCGGTCTTCTCGATCAGGAAACGGGTCAGGCCTTCGAGCCCGGCGCGGCTGATCGAATCGACGCCCGGCTCGCCGGTCAGCACATAGGCGATCCTGGTCTTCGAAATGTCCTCGATCGCCTGGGTGTCGCCGGGCTTTGCATCGTCGGCGCGGGCAATGTCTGCATGGCCGAGGAAGGCACTGAGCGCGATCAGCAGGGCGGCCGCGGTCGCCGCGGTCCGGGCACGGCGCGGCCGGCGCGAGAACAGGCCGCCCATCCAGAACACGGCCAGTGTGTCAAGCACCATCAAAGCGAGAGCCGCGGCCACCAGTGGACCTTTCAGATCGTGCGATTCGTCGACGGCGTACTGGATGGTAGTGACCGGCACGGTGATCTCAGGACGGGCCAGCGGCGCGAAAGTGCTTTCGGCATTTAGAAGATTGTGGGCGAAGACGCCGGTTTCGGAACCGTAGAGGCCGGGCGGGTTCTCGAACGTCACCGGCAACGGACCGGCACCCGGCACCAGCGGCCTTGCATCGGGCGTCGGCGGCACCAGCGTGCCATCGGCTGATATCATGCGGTAGGGCGCCAGCGAGGTGGCGGCGGCTTCGGCATTGGCGACCACCGCGCCCTGGTTGCGCGACAGTTGCACGATGCGCCGCAGCATTTCGACGAAGCTGCCGGAGATCGGCAGGTTCGACCACGTCGCCTCCGGCGTGACATGGAACAGGACCAGCGTGCCCTTGCCCTTTTTCAGCCCGGTCACCAGCGGCGTGCCATCGGCCAGCGTGGCCCAGGTGCGCTCGACGATGTCAGGTGTCGGTTCGGCCAGGACCTGCCTGGTGACGGTGACTTCGGCGGGCGGCGCGAGGTCAGCGAAGGGGCTGGTTTTCGGGAATTCGGTGACCGGCTGCGGCGTCGTCCATGACAGCGCGCCGCCGAGCGAGCGTTCTCCTGTGCGCAAGCGGACCGGCAGCAGGTCGTCGTCATTGCCGGCGGCGGCCAGCCGCGAGCCGGCGAAGCGCACCAGCGTGCCGCCATTGTCGACCCAGTCGACCAGCCTTTGCCGCACCTGCTCGGGAATGGTGCCGATATCGGCCATGACGATCATTGCCGGCTTCTGGTCGAGCAGTTGCGGGATCGCGTCGGCAAGGTCGGCGCTCGACGGTTCGACCAGATCGGCGAAGGGCTGCAGCGCGCGCCTGATATAGTAGAGCGGCGACAGAAGCGGCTGCGCCTGATCGGCCTCGGCCTGCGACAGCAGCCCTACGCGGCGGCGCTTGGAATTCTCGTCGAGGACGCGCACGGCGCCGGCCTGGCGCTCGCCGTCGAGCGCGATCGAGGCGAAGTCGTTGCGCAGTTCGAACGGCACCGCCATCGTGCCGGTGGCGGTGGCCTCGCCCGGCGCGAAGGTCAGCGTCGCGTCGGCGATGCGGCGGCCCTTGTCGTCAAAGGCGCCGGCGGTGACTTGTGCCGGCGCCGGGTCGCCTGGCGCGCGGATGGCGGTCAGCGCAAAGCCGTCGACCTGGTTGTCGGCGCCGGTAAGGCCGGTCAATGTCAACCGATCGGAGACGGCCCAGATCACACGGGCGGCGTTCTTCGACAGAAGCGAGTTGAAGGCGGCCTCGTCGCCTTTCGCCGCCAGACCGTCGGCCAGCACGGCGACGCTGGCGCCCGGCAAGCTCTCCAGGGTTGCGGCGACGCGGGCATAGACGGCCGGGCGGTCGGTCGGGATCGGCCGCGGCTTAGCCGCGCGCAGCCGGTCGAGGGCGGCGGCGGCGTCGAAGGGGCCGATCTCGGCATTAGGCTTTTCGGCGGTGAAGGCGATGACGACCGGCACGCCATTGGACCCGGCATCGGCGATCAGCCGCTCGGCGGTGGCGACGCGCTTGCCCCAGTCGGCTGCACTGGCCCAGTCATTGTCGATGACCAGTGCGAGCGCTGCTCCCTCGGCCGGCAGTTTTTCGCGCGGATTGAAGACCGGTTCGGCCACGGCCGCGACGACCAGGGCCGCCATCAAAAGCCGGAGCAGCGTCAGCCACCACGGGCTCTGATGTGGGGTCTCCTCGCGCTTCAGCACACGGGCCAGGATCTTCAGCGGCGGGAAGGTCTCGGTCTGCGGCTTTGGCGGCGTGAGCCGCAACAGCCACCAGATCACCGGCAATGCCAGCAAACCCCACAGCACCATGGGCGCGCCGAACGAGAGCGGCAGCCAGCTCATGCGCCGATCCTCCCGGCATGGCCGCCACCGGCGGCCAGCCCGGCATGGCCGCCACCGGCCAGCCCGGCATGACCGCCACCGGCCAGCCCGGCATGACCGCCATCGACGGTCATCGCCATATGGATGCGCACCAGCGCCTCGGAGGCGAGGCGGTCGGTATGGTTGACGGTGAAGCTCCAGCCAAGCCGCTTGCACCAGCCGGCCAGTTCCTGGCGGCGGGCGCTGTAGAGCAGGCGGTATTCATCGCCCAGCGTCTCCGCGCGGCCGGCGGTCAGCTTCTCGCCGGTCTCCGGGTCGGTGAATTCGGTGCGGCCGGCATAGGGGAAGGTCTCTTCGGCCGGGTCGGCGACCTCGATCAGATGAGCGCGCACTCCATGGCGGGCGAGCACGTCGAGCCAGGCCATGGTGTCCTCGACAGGGTCGAGGAAATCGCTGATGAGGATGATGTCGCAAAAGCGGCGGATGCCGGAAAGGTCGGGCTTTGCCGGCAGGCCGGAGGCATGGGCGAGCTGGGCGGCAATGCGCTCGGCGCCGTTGCGGGCGGTGAACGGATCGGTCAGGCCCGGCCAGGCGATGCGCTCGCCGCTGCGCGACAGAAGCTCGGCCATGGCCAGCGCCAGCACCAAACCGCGTGATTCCTTCGAGACGGTCGCCCCGGTCGATTTGTAGAGCATGGAGGGCGAAGGGTCGGCCCACAGCCAGACCGTATGGGCGGCCTCCCATTCGCGGTCGCGCACATAGGTGTGGTCGTCGCGGGCCGAGCGACGCCAGTCGATGCGCGAGGAATCGCCTTCGACATAGGGCCGGAACTGCCAGAAATTCTCGCCGATGCCGCGCTTGCGGCGGCCATGCCAGCCGGCGATCACCGTGTTGACGATGCGGCGTGCCTCGACCAAGAGGTCCGGCACCAGCGAGGCCCGCAACCGGCCACGGGCGAGCGCGTCGCGCGTCGCAGCCGGTGCCTGGACCTCGCCTATGCGCGCCATCAGATACCTTTTGCCAGTTTCGCCACCACGTCGCGCACCGTGGTGCCCTCGGCGCGGGCGGCGAAGGTCAGCGCCATGCGGTGCTGCAACACCGGCTCGGCCAGTGCTCTGATATCGTCGACCGACGGCGCCAGCCGTCCATCATATAGGGCGCGGGCGCGGGCGCATAGCGTCAGTGCCTGGCTGGCGCGCGGGCCTGGGCCCCAGGCGACATGCTTGTCGGTCTCGGCATTGCCCTGACCGGGGCGCGCCGAGCGCACCAGCTTGAGGATCGCCTCGACGACGCTTTCCGGCACCGGCATGCGGCGGATCAGGGTCTGGATCTCCTTCAGCCGTGCCGGCTGCAGGACATTCTGCGCCTTCGCGTCCTCGACGCCGGTGGTCTCCAGCAGGATGCGGCGCTCCGCCTCGACATCGGGGTAGAGGATATCGACCTGCATCAGGAAACGGTCGAGTTGCGCCTCGGGCAGGGGGTAGGTGCCCTCCTGCTCCAGCGGATTCTGCGTCGCCAGCACGTGGAAGGGCGCCGGCAGATCATGGCGGGCGCCGGCGATGGTGACGTGGTATTCCTGCATCGATTGCAGCAGCGCCGACTGGGTGCGCGGCGAGGCGCGGTTGATCTCGTCGGCCATCAGAAGCTGCGCGAAGATCGGCCCGGAGATGAAACGGAAGGAGCGCTTGCCGAATTCATCCTGCTCCATCACCTCGGAACCGAGAATGTCGGACGGCATCAGGTCGGGCGTGAACTGGATGCGGCGGGAATCGAGGCCAAGCACGATGCCCAGCGTCTCGACCAGCTTGGTCTTGGCGAGGCCCGGAACGCCGACCAGCAAAGCGTGGCCGCCGGCCAGAAGCGCCACCAGCGTGCGCTCAACGACGCTCTCCTGGCCGAAAATGACGCGGCCAACGCCATCGCGAACCCTGGAAATGTCGGCCAGCGCCTTCTCGGCATCGGCGATCATGTCCTTTTCGCTGATCGGGCTTTCCTTGATCATCACGCTCATGCAGCATCGATCCTTCTGGTTGGAAATACCGGCTTGCACCTCACAGTGCCGCAGAATGCCGCGATTCGGCCTCGCCTGGCGTGCCTCTTTGAACTTAAATCACAGACTTAGGCTGACAAGCGGAACAACAGTGACTATTTCGTGACCATGACGGAACGCGCCGACCTTCGCCAGGACAGTCTGACGGCCGCTACTGAGGCACGGGGGCTGGAAGCGTTGGTCTCCCGCGCGGCCCGCGCGGGCAAGGGCCCGGCGCCGGTGGAACGTTGGAATCCGGCCTTCTGCGGCGATCTCGACATGGAGATCAGGCAGGACGGTAGCTGGTTCTACCTGGGTACGCCGATCGGCCGCATGCCGCTGGTGCAGCTTTTTTCCTCGGTGTTGCGCAAGGACGAAGACGGCAGAACCTATCTGGTGACGCCGGTGGAACGGGTCGGCATCCGCGTCGTCGATGCGCCCTTCATCGCCGTCGAGATGGATGTTTCCGGCACTGGCGACGCCCAGATCATCACCTTTCGCACCAATGTCGGCGACGTGGTCGAGGCCGGTCCGGGTCATCCGCTGCGCTTCGTCGACGAGGACGCGACCGGTGGCCTGAAGCCCTATGTTCTGGTGCGCGGGCGCTTGGAAGCGCTGGTTGCGCGGCCGGTGATGTACGAGTTGGTCGAGTATGGCGAGGAGATCGAAATCGACGGCAGAAGGATGTTTGCCGTGCGCTCGAAAGGCGCGGTCTACCCGATCATGCCGGCGGAAAAACTCAATCGGCTGAGCACGTGACGGACAACACATGATGGACCAGGTGACGCCCACGCCCTTTTCAGCCGAGGATTTTCGCGCCCGCGTCGCGGCACAGCCGCTAGCCCATGCTGGCGACGATTTCGGCGACCATCGCTTCAACCCTGGTCATCCCAGGATGAAGCAGGCCAAAGCGCTGCGCAACGCCGCCGTGCTGATCCCGGTGGTCGATCACGGTCGCGACGCCACGGTCCTGTTGACCAAGCGGGCGGAAAAACTGCGCAATCATTCGGGACAGGTGGCCTTTCCCGGTGGCACGATCGATCCGACCGACCCAAGCCCGGAAGCGGCGGCCCTGCGCGAAACCTTCGAGGAGATCGGGCTCGGCCGGGACCGGATCGAGATCATCGGCCGCATGCCCGACTATGTCGCCGGCAGCGGCTATCGCATCGCTCCGGTGCTGGCGATGGTGCGGCCGGGATTTTCCCTGACGCTGAATGCCGACGAGGTCGACGCTGCCTTCGAAGTGCCGCTGCGCTTCCTGATGGACCCGGCCAACCACACCAGGGACAGCCGCATGTGGAACGATCTCGAATGGTTCTTCTACGAGATGCCCTATGGCGGCCAGCGCATCTGGGGCGTCACCGCCGGCATCATCCGCACGCTCTATGAGAGGCTCTATCCGTGAGCGGCCGCGTGTCGCTCGCGGGCAGGGCCGAGTGGCTCGGCGATAAGCATCTGCAACACCTGCTCGGTGTATTGGCGGAGGGCGGCGAGGAGGCGCGCGTCGCCGGCGGCGCGGTGCGCAACACGCTCATCGGCCAGCCGGTCGCAGACATCGATATCGCCACCACCTGCCTGCCGGCCGAAACCATCCGCCGGGCCGAGAGGGCGGGCTTCAAGGCGGTGCCGACCGGCATCGAGCACGGCACCATCACTGTTGTCGCCGGTGGGAAGCCATATGAAGTCACCACTTTACGCGCCGACATCGAGACTGATGGGCGGCGCGCCAAGGTTTCGTTCGGGCGCGACTGGAAGGCCGACGCGGAGCGGCGAGATTTCACCATCAACGCGCTCTATGCCGAAGCCGACGGCACGGTGATCGACCTGGTCGGCGGCATTGCCGACATTGAGGCGCGACGGTTGCGCTTCATCGGCGATCCGGAAGCCCGTATCCGCGAGGATTATCTGCGCATCCTGCGCTTCTTCCGCTTCTTCGCCTGGTATGGCGACGGCCGGCCGGATGCCGAAGGGCTGAAGGCCTGCGCCCGGCTCAAAGAAGGGCTCGGCCGGTTGTCGGCCGAGCGTGTCTGGTCCGAACTGAAGAAGCTCCTGTCGGCGCCGGATCCATCGCGTGCCTTGCTGTGGATGCGCCAGGCCAGCGTGCTGACCAGCGTCCTGCCGGAGAGCGAGAAATGGGGCATCGACGCTATTCACGGGTTGGCCAAGACCGAAAAGGATCTGGGCTGGGCGCCGGACCCGCTGCTTAGGCTGGAAGCGATCGTGCCGCCGGACGCCCAGCGCATGAAGACGCTGGCCGAGCGGTTGAAATTCTCGGGCGGCGAGGCGGAACGCTTGCGGCACTGGGCGCTGACGGGGGGCGTCGAGCCGAAGGTCAGCGAAGCGGAGCTCGCAAAAAGACTCTATCGTGGCGACCGTCAAGGTTTTGTCGACCGTCTGCGGCTGTCGCTCGCTTCCGCTCGGGTGCGCGCGCTTGAGGACAATGACGCGCTGCTCGAAGCCGGTGGCTTTTCGCGCCTGCTTGCCTTCGCCGGAAAATGGCAAAAGCCAGACTTTCCGCTTAAGGGCGCCGACCTGACGACGCTTGGCGCGTCGCCGGGACCGAAACTCGGCGAGACCTTGAAAAACCTCGAAAAGGAGTGGGTGGAGTCCGGCTTCGCGCTCGACCGCGGCGCGCTGCTGAAGCGCGCCGAAGAGGCGCTTGAGATTTAATTATTCCTTCTGACCATGATCTTGTCCGAAAACCGGTTCCCACTTTTCGGGATCATGGTCTAGGCCGCGTCGCGAACCTTCTGGATGCGCGAACGGATCGCCTCGATCATCGTCTCGCGGATGACCGTCTCGCCATGCGTCTCGCGCATATGCTCGACGGCGCGGCGCATGACTTCGGCTTCCTCATCGGCGCGCGTGTGCCAGTCGCAGCCGGGAACGAGCGACCCGCATTGAAATTCCTTCATTGGCTCTCTCCCTTTCTCGTTTGAGGACTAGCATAACACATGTCGGCGGATTCAGTTGCATAACAGCGCCGGGCATCCGAAGGATCGGAAAAGGCGGAGCATCGCTGCTCCGCCCTCTTACGCTACCCCGGAGACAAGACCGGTTATCGTCTTGCTCCAGCGGGAGGCCATCACTTCACGATCTTGACTGCCACGGCAATTTTGTTCTTGCCGCTCATGTCCCAGGAAACGCGGACCTTTTCGCCGGCCTTCAGGCCAGGATCCTTGAAGGCCTTGGGCAGCGTAAAGGTAGATCCGTCATCCAGAACAAGGCTCATGGCCGTTCCATCATAGGTTTTGACCGTGCCCGTGGTGTGCTTGACCGCGGCCAAGGCGGCGCCACCAGAGGCGAGAACGGCGGCAGCCGCAGCCGTCATAATAAGCTTGCGCATGGCATGCTCTCCTGGAAAATGAGGGCACCCGTTTGGGCAGGGTGCCC
The DNA here is from genome assembly GCF_000350085.1 of Mesorhizobium metallidurans STM 2683. Lineage (GTDB taxonomy): Bacteria > Pseudomonadota > Alphaproteobacteria > Rhizobiales > Rhizobiaceae > Mesorhizobium > Mesorhizobium metallidurans. Next base: position 111,476 of record NZ_CAUM01000149.1, on the reverse strand, counting down.
CACTCAATTATGGGCCGTCCGGTCGCGTCGGGTCGCGGTTCCAGAGGAGGAAGAACCGCCGGCGTTTCCCGGCCCGGAAACGACAAATAATCGAATTATTTCAAGTGTGTATTAGACGAAAAAGATATTCGTAGCGCCACATTCCCCGCCAAAATCAGGCGAATGGGACACGAATGCGGTTTCACGCCCCGCTCACCGTTATTTTACGGCCACGTGACGCGACTGCTTAGATCGTGTTTGAGAAGGATTAGGGCGCTCGACGCCCTTTGCAGCCAAGATGTCATCAACGGCTGTCGACGCCAGAAAATCCGACAGCTGCTTGGCAGCTTCTGCGTCCGTTGTATCGGCGCTGATGCCAATGGCGAAGTCAACATAACTTTGGAGTTCTGCCGGAAACTGACCGACAAGCATGACCTGTGGAGCGGCGGCGAGAATCGAAGTCACGGGAACGACCCCCAATTCGGCTTCCCCACGGCCTACGGCCGGCGCTGTCTGCCCTCCTGGTACGGCCACCAGCTTGGGCTTCACCTCATCCGCTATTCCCAAGCGTTCCAGCAAACCGGAGAAGTAGCCACCGCTGGTTCCTTCACTGGCGTAGGCGATTGATCTGGCGCTCTTCAAAGCGTGTTCGAATGCTTCCACGGACCCAATGTTGAGCGGTTGGCTGCCTGCCTTGGCCGCCACCCCCATTGCTATCCGGCCAAACGCTACCTGGCTTCCTGCCTTGACCTTTCCCAAGGCGGTCAGATCCTGAACCAGGTTCGGATTGATGATGACGAGGTCAAAAGGTTCCCCAGCCTCAATCTGCTTCTTTACTGTCGGATTAAGCTCCCACTTGACAGCAACTGTGAATCCTGTGGCAGTTTCGAACTGAGATATGAGAGCAAGCACGGCGGGTCTGACCGCAATGGCGCCAAAAAGCCGGATATCTTGATTCATGGCCTAACCTGAAATCGGTCGAAACGACCCGTCCTTATATTGCGTATCTATGCCTGCATCCCACGGTTGCTGGCCATTTCCGGCTACGGCCACCTTACCTCAGGCGGCAGGCTGGACAAGATCGCGGCGACGTTGCCGCCGGTCTTCAGTCCGAAGATGGTGCCGCGATCGTGAAGCAAGTTGAATTCGACGTAGCGGCCACGGCGAATGAGCTGTTCGTCGCGGTCGCCGTCGGTCCAGTTGTCGTTGAAGTTGGCCCGAACGAGATGTGGGTAGACGACGAGAAAAGATCGCCCGACATCCTGGACGAAGTTGAAATCGGCGTCCCAACCGCCTCTGTCCTCGCCCGAATGCAGCCAGTCGAAAAAAATGCCGCCGGTGCCGCGCGGCTCGTTGCGATGCGGCAGGTAGAAATACTCGTCGCACCAGGCCTTGAATTTCGCGTGGTCGGCGACTGCTGCATTCTTCTCGCAGGCGAATTGCATGGCCCGGTGGAAGGCAAGTGTGTCGGGATCGTCCTGGACGCGGCGGCGGTCGAGCACCGGCGTCAGGTCGGCGCCGCCGCCGAACCAATGGCGCGAGGTGACGACCATGCGCGTGTTCATGTGCACTGCCGGCACGTTGGGATTCCAGGGATGGGCGATCAGCGAAATGCCGCTCGCCCAGAAGCTGGGGTCTTCCTCCGCGCCCGGCATCTGCTTCCTGAATTCCGGCGAGAACTCGCCATGGACGGTCGAGGTGTGGACGCCGACCTTCTCGAAGACACGGCCATGCATCATCGACATGGTGCCGCCACCGCCGCGGCCTTCGTCGCGCTCCCACGGCGTCTTCGCGAAATGGCCGGGCGACCATGAGGCCAGCGGCCCCTGAAGATCCTGCTCGATCTGCTCGAAGGCGGCGCAGATGCGCTCGCGCAGCGTCTCGAACCAAAGCCTGGCTTTCATTTTCTTCTGTTCGATGTCGGCCGGCAGCCCCACGGGTATTTCAGGTCGTTCCAAATGCTGTCTCCAGTTGCAGCCGACAAAAGACTCGTCTTTTCCGGGCGCGATCCCTAATCTCTTGGGTAGAAGCGTCAAGTCTGATCAAGGGGCAAGGAGTTCTTTCGTGCGCACCCCGGCAAGACCGCCGCTGGATGGCTTGAAGAAAAGGCTTGATCGTTCGCGCGCCGAGCGCGAGCGTATGCCGCGCGACGGTTTCCTGCGCGAGACCTTCGTGCTGCCGCGCCCCGATGCGCGCCTCAAGGCGCAGGAATGGTTCGAGCGCTTTCCCAAGCAGGCCTACTGGACCGAGATCGAAAGCTGGTTCGAGCGTCCTGGCGACGTCATCGAATTCACCATCAGGCGGTTGCCGGCTGCGGATTGAAGCGCGCCGCGTTCCGCGACTCGCTTCAAGTTCTTGTTGGCGCATGTCGTTATCCCAAAACCGCTGCGCACTTTTGGGCGACATGCGCTAGCGCTCGACAAGCAGCCGTCTCGCCCCTGTTCCCTCCCTCGCCAGCCGGTCGTCCTTGTTCCGCAGCGGGCACTTGTCGATCGACATGCAGCCGCAGCCGATGCAGTCGCTCAGCCCGTCGCGCAGCTTCTTCAGTTGGCTAATCTTCTGATCGAGCTCGTCGCGCCAAGCCGTTGAAAGCAGATTCCAATCCTCGCGCGTCGGTGTGCGGCCTTCGGGCAGGGATTGGAGCGCCGCACCGATCCCGGCCAGCGAGATGCCAACCTCTTGCGCTATCCTGATGATCGCCACCCGCCTCAGCACGTCGCGCCCGTAGCGGCGCTGGTTGCCTGACGTGCGGTGACTGCGGATCAGCCCGCGCGCCTCGTAAAAATGCAGCGCCGATACCGCCACGCCGCTGCGCGCCGCCACCTGACCGACCGTCAATTCCGTTACCGGAGCCATCCGAATTTTTCCGCTTGACCTCAAGTTAAGTTGAGCTTGTACCAAGAAACCCTGAATATGCAAACCGCAGGAGAAGGCGATGTGCGCCTGGGTGAAAATGACAAGAGAGGGCGCAGTCGTTGGCCAGGAAGCAGCCGGGGGCCAGAAAGCGGCCGTGATTGCCATACCCACTGATGGCCGGCGAATCCTATCGGAGCTGCCGGATCGCTTCGCCGGCCACCATGGCCACGGAAAGCGCGACATTGATGCTGCGCGCGCCGGGCTGCATCGGGATCGTCAATCGCGCATCGGCCGCCTCGTGGACAGAATCCGGCACGCCTGCGGATTCGCGGCCGAAGAGGAGTACGTCGCCGGCAGCGAAGGCGAAATCCGTGTAGGCGATCGCGGCTTTGGTCGACAGCAGCACCATCCGCCGCGCTTCGCTTCGGCGCCAGTCTTCGAAGGCCTGCCAGTCGACATGCCGGGAAAGCCGCGCCATTTCGAGATAATCCATGCCGGCCCGTTTCAGCGAGCGGTCGGAGATCGGGAAGCCGGCCGGTTCGATAATGTCGACGCCAACGCCGAGGCAGGCGGCGAAGCGCAGGATTGTTCCGGTATTGCCGGCGATATCAGGCTGGTAGAGCGCGATGCGGAGACCGTCGTTCATTTCCAGGCCCTTTTGATCCGTGGCAGATCGGCCACAGCGGGTTCGCGGTTTCGGAAATTGCTGGACTGGCGGGTGGTCATTTTCTGCGAAGTCGGGTATGTCAGTTCCATTGTCAACCCGAACCGAAGGAGGGGAATTCATGATGACCATGCACATCCAGCACCCCTCTCGGGGCCTTGTACGCCCCACGGCGGTTTCGGTACGACGATTCTCCTGACACTTTAAGATTTGATCGCACCGATTCCCGCCGAACCCTGTTTTCGGCTTTCGAAGGAATCCTGCGATGTTTTTCAAACCGCGAAAGGGGCCGAGCGCCCCACCTGAACGTGTCCGGACCGATGCTTGGCATCCTGTCCGGACCGATACTTGTCGCATCCCGACCGACGCAACCCGTCTCTCCGGCCGAATGCCGGCGGTCGAGCTTGTTTCACCCTTTCTATCGCATCTTCACATGGAGGACGGACCAATGTTCGATCCCTGTAAAATACCCGGCTCAAGAAGCCTGCACGAGCGCAAGATGGCGACCTGGGCGCTGCTGATCGGCGAAACCTATTCGTCGGCGGTCCACGCCGAAACGCGCCGGCGTCCGCATCGCGGCATGCTGCCCGATGTCGATTTCTCGCGCGCCGTCCCCGACCACAGTCGTCCTTCGCTGGTGCGCCGGATCATCAGGCTGATCCGGCCAGGCGCGAAGATCCGGGTCGTTGACACCGCGCCGTCAGGATTGTCAAACGAGCCTGTCGGCGAAAAGGCCGCGACACCCTATATTGGGCGAAGCAGGACCGATGGCCCGGGTGATTCCGGGCCATCGGTCCTTGACGCCATGCGGCCTGGAGACGCTGCGCGCTCCGGGGACGCTGCGCGCTCCGGGGACGTTGACCACCGCCGTGCCGCCTGAGCGGAAGAGAGATTTGCGAGCATAACAATGTTTAGCTGGTTTGAAAAAAGGCTCGATCCGTTCCCTGCCGCCGAACCGGTAGAGCCGCCGAAGACGCTGGTCGCCTTTTGCGTGCACTATACGCGCGGCGCCTGGCATTACATCATTCTGGACGCGATCCTGGTGACAGCAATTGCCTTTGCCGAAGTGTGGATGTTCGGCTTCCTCGGCCGCATCGTCGACTGGCTGTCGGGGCAGAATCGCGAAACCTTCCTGCAGACCGAGGGCTGGAAGCTCGCCGGCATGGCCTTCATCGTGCTGTTCGCGCTGCCGGGCACGGTGTGGCTGCATTCGATGCTCAACCAGCAGACGCTGATGGGCAACTACGCGATGCGCATCCGCTGGCAGGTGCATCGCTATCTGCTGAAGCAGTCGATGGCCTTCTATCAAGACGAGTTCGCCGGGCGCATCGCGACCAAGCTGATGCAGACGGCGCTCGCCGTGCGCGAATGCGTCATCAAGCTGATCGGCGTGCTCAACTACATCATCGTCTATTTCCTCGGCATGCTCTTCATCGTCGGTTCGGCCGACTGGCGGCTCGCCGCGCCGCTGGTCGTCTGGCTCATCGGCTATATCGGGCTGCTGCGCTTCTTCATCCCGAGGTTGGGCAAAGTCGGCGAGGAGCAGGCCAATGCGCGTTCGACCATGACCGGCCGCGTCGTCGACAGCTACTCCAACATTCAGACGGTCAAGCTGTTTTCGCATGCGCGGCGCGAGGCGTCCTTCGCAAGGGAAGGCATGGCGGGCTTCCTCGATACGGTCTACCGGTCGATGCGGCTGGTGACGGTGCTCTACGGCCTGCTCTACATACTCAACTCGCTGCTCCTGTTCTCGGTCACCGCGATCTCGCTGTGGCTGTGGCTCGGCCAGGCGGTGACGATCGGCGCCGTTGCTGTCGTCATCGGCCTGGTGCTCAGGCTGTGGGGCATGTCGCAATGGATCATGTGGGAAATGTCCAGCCTGTTCGAGAACATCGGCACGGTCCAGGACGGCATCGGTTCGATCTCGCTGCCGCGCCTGGTCGAGGACAAGCCTGATGCCAAGGACATTGTCGTCACCAAGGGCGAGATCCATTTCGAGGACATCCGCTTCCACTATGGCAAGCAGAAGGGTGTGATCGAGAGCTTGTCGCTGACGGTGAAGCCGGGCGAAAAGGTCGGCATCGTCGGCCGTTCGGGCGCCGGAAAGTCGACGCTGGTCAATCTTCTCCTGCGCTTCTACGACCTGGAAGCTGGCCGGATCCTGATCGACGGCCAGGAGATCGCCTCGGTGACGCAGGATTCGCTGCGTGCCCAGATCGGCATGGTCACGCAGGACACATCGCTGCTGCATCGTTCGGTGCGCGAGAACATCCTGTACGGCCGGCCCGATGCCAGCGAGGAGATGCTGATCGAGGCGGCACGCCGCGCCGAGGCGCGGGACTTCATATCGGCGCTTGTCGACGCCACTGGCCGCAAGGGTTTCGACGCCCATGTCGGCGACCGCGGCGTCAAATTGTCCGGCGGCCAGCGCCAACGCATCGCCATCGCCCGTGTTATGCTGAAGGACGCACCGATCCTCATTCTCGACGAGGCGACGTCCGCGCTCGATTCAGAGGCCGAGGCCGCCATCCAGGAGAACCTTTACAAGCTCATGCAAGGCAAGACCGTCATCGCCATTGCCCACCGGCTGTCGACCATCGCCGCGATGGACCGGCTCGTCGTCATGGACAAGGGCCATGTCATCGAGGAAGGTTCGCATGAGCAGCTCGTCGCCAGCGGCGGGCTCTACGCGCAGCTCTGGCAGCGCCAGTCAGGCGGCTTCCTGCTCGAAGATAGCCCGGCCGACGCCGCCAATGACGCACTTGCAAAGGGTCAAGCCGCAGAATGATGGCCGCCGCATGATGACTGCCGTCTATCGCTGGTTCGAGAACTGGGTCTATCCGTTCCGGGAGCCCGCGAATTTTCGGCCCCCCCTCAGCGTCGGCGGCTTCCTCTGGCACTATGTCGGGCAGGCGAAATTCGCCTTCTTCGCCATGCTGGTCATCGGCGGTATCGCACCGCTGATCGAAGCCGGACTGTTCTATTTCGTCGGACGGCTGGTTGACATACTCGACCAGCTTCCCGAGCGCAGCTGGCACGCCCTGTGGACTTCCGCCGGTCCCGAACTGGTCTTCATGGCCGTGGTGGTGCTGGTCATCCGCACCATCGTCGTCGGATTGTCGGCGCTGGTCGACGAGCAGACGATCACGCCGGGCTTCTACAATCTGGTGCGCTGGCAGGCGCATCGCCATGTCTCGCGCCAGTCCTACGCCTTCTTCCAGAACGACTTCGCCGGCCGCATCGCCACCAAAGTCTGGCAGGCGGGGCAGGCAACCGGCGACCTGATGGAAAGCTTCATCGAGGTCGTCTGGTTCATGATCGTCTATACGGTGACGACGCTGGCGCTGATCGCCGGCCTCGATCTCAGGCTGGCGGTGCTGGTGGTGATCTGGATTTCCGCCTTCGGCTTTCTGGCCAAGCTCTATCTGCCGGCGATCCGCAAGCATGCCGAGGAAACCGCCGAGGCCGGTTCGATGATCACCGGCCGCATCGTCGATTCCTATTCGAACGTGCAGACCCTGAAACTGTTCTCCGCCGATGGCGACGACCGCTATCATCGGGAACGGCTTCGACATCTATCTCGACGCGCTTCGCCCGTTCACCCGCCGGCTGACCGGCGTGCGCATGGCGCTGACCACGCTGTCTGGCATCATGATCACGGCGATCGCCTGTTTTGCCGTCTACCTCTGGGTCGAAGGCTCGATCACCGTCGGCGCGGTCGCCTTCACGCTGTCGCTGGTGCTGCGGCTCAACATGCTGCTCGGCCGTTTGATGATGCAGCTCAACAGCATCCTCAGGAATCTCGGCGTGCTGGAAAACTCCAAGGCGCTGATTTCGCAGCCGCTCGGCCTGACCGATGCGCCGGACGCGAAAGAGCTTGTCGTGGCCGGCGGACGGATCGACGTGAAAAATGTCGAGTTCCACTACGGCAAGGGGTTTGGCGTGCTCAATGGCATCGATCTCACCGTGCGGCCGGGCGAAAAGGTCGGGTTGGTCGGACCGTCCGGCGCGGGCAAGACGACATTGGCCAATTTGATCCTGCGGCTCTACGACCTCGAAGGCGGGAAGATCACCATAGACGGCCAGGACGTTGCCAAGGTCACGCAGAACTCGTTGCGCGCCAATATTGGCGTCGTCAGCCAGGATACCGCACTGTTCCACCGTTCGCTGCGCGACAACATCAAGCTCGGCATGCCTGACGCGACCGAGGCGCAAGTGATCGCCGCGGCGAAGAAGGCGGAGGCGCATGAGTTCATCCTCGGCCTGCGCGACAATCGTGACCGCCAGGGCTACGAGGCCTTTGTCGGCGAGCGCGGCGTCAAACTCTCCGGCGGCCAGCGCCAGCGCGTGGCGATCGCTCGCGTCTTCCTCAAGGACGCGCCGATCCTGATCCTCGACGAGGCGACATCGGCGCTCGATTCCGACGTCGAGGCGGCGACCCAGGAGAATCTGGCAAGGCTGATGGAAAACAAGACGGTCATCGCCATCGCGCACCGGCTGTCGACCATCGCCGCGCTCGATCGCCTGGTGGTGCTCGATGGCGGCCGTATCGTGGAACAAGGCACGCATGACGAGTTGGTGGTGCTCGACGGGCTCTATGCGCGGCTGTGGAAGCGGCAGTCCGGCGGTTTCCTGTTCAACGAGGAAAGCGCCCTGGAAGAGACAAGGCCGGCGGAGTAGGACGAGCCATGTCGGTGCGGATGCCTTCGAATTTTGGACGTTCGGGCGCGCAGGAAAGCGCGCTCGATCTGCTCGGCCATGAAATCCTCGCCGAAAAGGCGGCGGCGCTCGGCCGCGCCGGGCAGCGCGTCGAGCAGACGCTGGCGAGGTTGCGCGAAAACGGTGACGACGAGCATCGGCCCGGCTGCTCAGGGATGCGGCCGAGGCCGTCCACGGCTATTTCATCCAGCGCGAACTGTGCGGCCTGCGCAAGCATGACGCGGTGATCCGCGAATACAACATCCCGAAAGCCGTGCTTGTCAGGCTTGGCGCGAAGTAGATGTCACTCCAACCATTCGGTGATGAAGCTGCCGTTCTCGTGGATATCGGTCGTTTCGAGCGGGCCAGGGCCAAGATTGGTGAATTTGTGCGGCGTGTTGGGCGGAACGATCAGGATCTGGCCGGCGGTGGCCTCGATTTCCTGATCGCCGACGGTGAACAGGCCGGTGCCGGCGCGGATGATGAAGATCTCTGCGTAGGGATGCCGGTGCAGGCGCGGGCCGCCGCCGATGCCGGGCAGATGGTTGAAGATCAGGCAGCTTCTGGAGCCCCAGGCGCCGCATTCAGCTCGCCTTGCCAGCGGTCGGGCGTGTTCGCCCAGCGGTCACGGTTGATGACATGCGCCACGACCATTAACCCGTCACCGGTATCCAGGGATTGAACAATTTCGCTCCCGTGCCTTCGAAATCCTTCGTATTGCGGGTCACGATCGTCATGTTGTTGACGAGCGCCGTGGCAGCGATGTAGGCGTCGCGGTCAGGCCGGGGATCCGGAACGTGGAGAGGCGCGCAGCGCAGCGCAACAGCAAGATCCACGGGGAGTATGCGCTCTGCGATCTCGGCAACCATTCCGTCGATCCAAGCGCGCAGGACGGCTGCTTTCCTTATGTCTTTTCGTTCTGCTCTCAGCGCGCCGATCTGAGCCTCGAGAATGCTGACGGCCGAAACATGAAACTCGGCAGGATTTCGACTCTCTGCCCAAACGCGAACGTTCGGATCGCACCGGTCTCTTCGTCTGAGTTCGGAGATGACATTCGTATCGAGTAGATACATCAGTCGAACTCGGGAGGCCGCAGGGACACGCTCTTGAATTCCGGGATGTCGAAATCAAAATCCGCTTCAGGCCGATCGTCCGCCAGAAGGTCCGCAAGGCTTCTGAATTTTTCCGGGTGGCCTCGATGGCTTTTCAATTTCTCGTATTCCTCCATCGACATCAGCACATGGGAAGGTTTGCCGCGATCGGTGATGAAGACCGGGCCATTCCTGGCGGCGCGCTTGGCGCGAGCCGTATCCTGATTGAATTCACGGCTCGACATGGTGGTGGTGATCGTCTTCGCCCCGATGTTCATTCGGCACCTTTATCGAGAAGATGTAGACATATTGCTACATTCATGTTCGTGGGTCAAATTCATGTCTGCGCGGGACGCCCGCGACAATCTGCCCTTGTGCCTTCACCCGTCTGGACAAAAACGGGCTTCACGCATAAACCGAACTCCAAATGCCGGAGGAATTCGCTAGCCTGTTCGCCATGCGCTGTCGGGCTGGCGTAAACGAGCGGGGAGCTAGGCTCGGCCACCGGCACGGAAGAGGCGAAAGGATCAGGCACCCGTGAGCGCAACCGACATCCACGATCCCAACCGTCGCGATTTTCTCTACGTCGCCACCGGCATGGCCGCAGTGGTCGGCGCGGGCGCCGTCGCCTGGCCGTTCATCGACCAGATGCGCCCGGACGCCTCGACGCTGGCGCTGGCCTCGGTCGAGGTCGATGTCGCCTCGCTGACGCCGGGCATGTCGCTCGTCGTGAAATGGCGCGGCAAGCCAGTGGTCGTGCGCAACCGCACCGAACAGGAGATGAAGGACGGCGAGGCGGTCAATCTGGCCGACCTCAAGGATCCGATCGCCCGCAACGCCAACCTGCCGTCAGACGCGCCGGCGACCGACGCCAACCGCACAACGCCGGGCAAGGAAGCCTGGATGGTGATGGTCCAGGTCTGCACCCATCTCGGCTGCATTCCGCTCGGCCAGGAAGGCGAGTTCGGCGGCTGGTTCTGCCCCTGCCACGGTTCGGTATACGACACCGCCGGCCGTATCCGGAAGGGGCCGGCGCCGGAGAACATGGCGGTGCCGGTATTCCAGTTCATTTCCGACACCAAGATCCGTATCGGCTGAGGGCTAGGGGACATTCCGATGAGCGAGGGACACTCGACCTATACGCCCAAGACCGGTATCGAACGCTGGTTCGACGCCCGCATGCCGCTGCCGCGGCTGGTCTATGACAGCTTCATCGCCTATCCGGTGCCGCGCAACCTCAATTATGCCTGGACCTTCGGCGGCATCCTGTCGATCATGCTGGTGGCGCAGATCCTGACCGGCATCGTGCTGGCCATGCACTACACGGCGGACAGCACGCTGGCCTTCAATTCGGTCGAGAAGATCATGCGCGACGTGAATTCGGGCTGGCTGTTGCGCTACCTGCATTCGAACGGCGCGTCGTTCTTCTTCGTCGCCGTCTACATCCACATCTTCCGCGGTCTCTATTACGGCTCCTACAAGGCGCCGCGCGAGCTTCTGTGGATCCTCGGCTGCATCATCTACCTGTTGATGATGGCGACGGGCTTCATGGGCTATGTGCTGCCCTGGGGCCAGATGAGCTTCTGGGGCGCCACCGTCATCACCAGCTTCTTCACCGCCATTCCGCTGGTCGGAGACTGGATCCAGCAGCTTTTGCTCGGCGGCTTCGCCGTCGACAACCCGACGCTGAACCGTTTCTTTGCGCTGCACTACCTTCTGCCGTTCATGATCGCCGGCGTCGTTGTGCTGCATGTCTGGGCGCTGCATGTGGTCGGCCAGTCGAATCCGACCGGCATCGAGGTCAAGTCGAAGACCGACACCGTCGCCTTCACGCCTTACGCGACCATCAAGGACGCGTTCGGCATGATCGTCTTCCTTTTCTTTTTCGCCTATTTTGTCTTCTATCTGCCGAACTATCTGGGACACCCCGACAACTACGTTGTCGCCAACCCGCTGAAGACGCCCCCCCATATCGTGCCGGAATGGTACTTCCTGCCCTTCTACGCGATCCTGCGCGCCATTACCTTCAATGTCGGGCCGATCGACGCCAAGCTCGGCGGCGTGCTGTGCATGTTCGGCGCCATCGCCATGCTGTTCCTGGTGCCGTGGCTCGACACCTCGAAGGTGCGCTCGGCGGTCTACCGGCCCTGGTACAAGCTGTTCTTCTGGCTTTTCGCCGCAAATGCCATCTTCCTCGGCTGGCTGGGCTCGCAGCCGGCGGAAGGCAGCTATGTGTTCATGGCGCAGATGGCGACGCTGTTCTACTTTGTCTTCTTCCTAGTCGCGCTGCCGGTGCTCGGGCTGATCGAGAAGCCGCGCCGCTTGCCGAATTCGATCACCGAGGCGGTGCTCGAGAAGAACAAGGGTGGCGGCCACCATCCAGCGGGGGCTACGGCCGCGCCGGAAACCAAGGGCTGAGCGGCAGAGAATCTAAGGGGATTTGGCATGAAGAAGATTCTCACCTCGCTGGCGCTGCTCGGCCTGGTCGTTGCCGGCACCGGCGCCATCGCCGCCGAGGACGCAAACAACGCGGCCGCGCCGACGCATCTCCCGATTAACGAGCCGAAGGAAATGGACTGGAGCTTCGCCGGGCCGTTCGGCACCTACGACAAGGCGCAATTGCAGCGCGGGCTGAAGGTCTACAAGGAAGTTTGCTCCGCCTGCCATTCGATGAATCTGGTGGCCTTCCGCACGCTGGAGGGGCTCGGCTATTCGGAGGCGCAGGTGAAGACGCTTGCCGCTGAGTACACGATCCGTGACGGCCCGAACGATGCCGGCGACATGTTCGATCGCCCGGGCAAGCCTTCCGATTATTTCCCGTCGCCGTTCCCCAACGAGGAAGCCGCCGCCGCCGCCAATGGCGGCGCTGCGCCGCCCGACATGTCGCTGCTGGCCAAGGCGCGCGGCGTCGTGCGCGGCTTTCCGCGCTTCGTCTTCGACATCTTCACGCAATATGCCCAGGGTGGTCCCGACTACATCCACTCGCTGCTGACCGGCTACGACCAGACGCCGCCGGCGGGCATGGTGATACCGGAAGGCACGTACTACAATCCGTACTTCTTGTACGGCGTGTCGCTGAAGATGCCCAAGCCGCTCTCCGACGGCCAGGTGACCTATGACGACGGTTCGCCGCAGACGGTCGATCAGTACTCCCGCGACGTCTCGGCCTTCCTGATGTGGGCGGCCGAGCCGCATCTGGAAGACCGCAAGAAAACCGGCTTTCGCGTGCTGGTGTTCCTGCTTCTCTTCGGCGCACTGGTGTATTTGACCAAGCGCAAGGTGTGGGCCGGCGTGGCGCACTGAGCGGTATTGGAAGAACGAAAATGCGCGGGGCGCCGAAGGGCGCCCTTTTCTTTTCGGCCGCTTACCGGCAAAACTGTACGGTAACGGAATCTCCGCCTCATGAAATCTTCGCTCGAAGACACGCTGCTTGCCGCGATCCGCACCATTCCCGACTATCCCAAGCCGGGCATATTGTTTCGTGACATCACCACGCTGCTCGGCAATGCGCGCGCCTTCCGCCGTGCCATCGACGAACTGGTGCATCCCTATGCCGGCGAGAAGATCGACAAGATCGCCGGGATCGAGGCGCGCGGCTTCATCTTGGGCGGGGCCATCGCCCACCAGCTCTCGGCCGGCTTCGTGCCGATCCGCAAGAAGGGCAAGCTGCCTTTCGACACGGTGCGCGTCGCCTACAGCCTTGAATACGGGCTGGACGAGATGGAGATGCACAGGGACGGCGTGTCTCCTGGCGAGAAGGTGATCCTTGTCGACGACCTGATCGCCACCGGCGGCACGGCGGAAGCGGCGGTCAAGCTGCTCAGGCAGATCGGCGCCGACATCCTCGCCGCCTGCTTCGTCATCGACCTGCCGGACCTTGGCGGCCGCGAAAAGCTCGAGGCGCTCGGCGTGCCGGTCAGGACGCTGATCGGGTTTGAGGGGCATTGAGGTGCAGCTCTTCCTTCTCCCCCTTGTGGGAGAAGGTGGCCGAGCGAAGCTCGGTCGGATACAAGGGGTGTTCCAGAAGACACCAATGCCTCATTCCTTCCAACACCCCATCCGTCTCGGCGCTCCGCGCCGATCCACCTTCCCCCACAAGGGGGGAAGGAAAGGGTGCCTCACCCCACCTTCACCAGCACCGCGCTGTCGAACTCCAGAACCTTGTCGCCGGTCGAATCGAAGGCTTCCGAGCGCAGCGAGAGCAGCCGCCAGCCCGGCCGCGAGACCATCGGACGATGGCCGAGCGCCGTGCGGGTGAAGGTCACGGTTTCCCCGGCATGGACGGGCTTAAGCCATTTGAGGTTCTTGAAGCCGGGCGAGGGACCGAATTCGGGCTGAGGTCCGGGACCCGTCCAGTCGCCCTCTGCCACCATGCGGGTTTCGAGGTTCAGTTTCATCCAGGTGGCGGCGGTGTGCCAGCCCGACGCGCAAAGCCCGCCAAGCACGCTCGTCTTTGCCGCTTCCTCATCGAGATGGAAAATCTGCGGATCGTATTTCCTGGCGAAGGCCTTGATCGCATCGGCCTCGAACTTGTGCGAGCCGAGCGTCACGGTGGTGCCGATGCAGAAAAACTCGTCGAGGGTCACGCCGCGGCCCCACGGGTCAGGAACATGACGGTGTTTTCGAGATCGAAGACGCTTTCGCCGCGCTGGTTGAACAGTTCGGACCGCATGGTGACGAAGCCGAGCTGGGGCTTTGACTTGGACAGGCGCTTGGCAAGGACGGTGGTGCTGCCGCGCAACATGTCGCCGGCCAGCACCGGCTTCTTCCACCGGACCTGGTCGACCCCGGGCGCGCCCTGGCAGGTCGAATCGAGCAGGAAGGCGTCACACAACATGCGCATGAACATCGCGCAAGTATGCCAGCCGGAGGCCGCCAGGCCGCCAAGGATGCTGGCCTTGCCCGCCGCCTCGTCGAGATGCATCGGCTGCGCATCGAATTCGGTCGCGAACTCGATGATCTCGGCAGCGCTTACCAGCTTGGTGCCGAGGTCGAGCGATGCGCCCTCGGTGAAATCCTCATAGGCCCAAGTCTTTCCGATGGCCCAAGTCTTTCCGATGGCCCGAGTCTTTCCGGTCATGGTCTGGAATCCGGTTCAAGATTGTACGATCCCGCGGATCGGCGTTCCCGGATGCAGGTCGGACGGAATTTGGTCAAGTGATTTCTAGTGAGCCAACTCCTGGTCAGAGCCAGCCACGGCGGCGGAAATACCAGAACGGCAGGACCGCCGACAGGATCATCAGGCCGATGGCGAAGGGGTAGCCAAAGTTCCAGGTCAGTTCGGGCATGACATTGAAATTCATGCCGTAGATCGAAGCGACCAGTGTCGGCGGCAGGAAGATGACGGCGGCGACGGAGAAGATCTTGATGATGGCGTTCTGCTCGATCGAGATCATGCCCAGCGTCGCGTCGAGCAGGAAGGAGATCTTCTGCGACAGGAAGGTGGCGTGGTCGGCCAGCGATAGCACGTCGCGCGCCACGGTCTTGATGCGCGCGCGGATGTCCTTGCTCGTCCTGGTTTGCGTCGAGGCATGGGCGAGGAAGCCGGCGAGGCGCTGCAGCGAGATCAGGCTGTCGCGGATCGAGGAGGCGATGTCCTCCTTGCGGCCGATGGCTTTCAGCAATTCCCGGAAATCGCGGTTGCGCTTGGACACCTTGGTCGATCTTGCCTCGAAGATGTCGCGCGAGATCGTCTCGATGTCACGGCCGGCGCGTTCCAGAATGTCGGCCAGGCGGTCGACGATGGCCTCCAGCAGGCCGATCAGGATGGTGTCGCTGCTGGTGCAGCCGGTCGCCACCTTCTCGGCGCGCAGCGGAAAGGTCGTGAAGGCCTTGGGTTCGTGATAGCGCACGGTGACCAGCCTGTTACCAGCCAGCACGAAAGTGACCGGCGACATCAGCGGATCGTCGACCTCGGTCTGGGAGGGCAGCGTGGCGGTCATGAAGTAGGCGCCGTCCTCGATATAGAGACGGCTGGAAATCTCGATCTCCTCCATCTCCTCACGCGTCGGAATGGCGACGCCGAGCCAGGTCTCGATGGTGGCGTTCTCTTCCTTGGTCGGGCTGAGAAGATCGGCCCATACGACCCTGTCGCCTTTTGCCAGGAGATCGTCGACGACGCGCAGGCGATCATTCTCCACGACGAAGGCCTTGATCATCGCCGGGTCTCCCTTGCTGGGGCCAAAGAGGTTTCGTTCGATAGCGACGCGTCGTTTCGGATTGCCGCGGGACAGGCGTTCTTGACGTAAGCCCGGGCCGATGCAGACGCCCTTTAGACCGGGTGCCATGGGTAGTCAAGCAGCGCGAAACGGCTTCTCTCCAGCCTGGCACGAAGCTGTGATCGGCAGCCCTCAGGCCAAATGCCGCGAGACCGTTTGCCGGCTCAGGTGTTGAACTTGAACAGCATCACGTCGCCGTCCTGGACGACGTATTCCTTGCCTTCGTCGCGGGCCTTGCCGGCTTCCTTGGCCGCCACTTCGCCGCCCAACGTGACGAAGTCGTTGTAGGCGATGGTCTGGGCACGGATGAAGCCGCGCTCGAAATCGGTGTGGATGACACCGGCCGCCTGTGGCGCCCTGGCGCCCTTGTGCACGGTCCAGGCGCGCGTCTCCTTCGGCCCGGCGGTGAAATAGGTGATGAGCTGCAGAAGCTCGTAACCGGCGCGGATCACCTTGTTCAGGCCTGGCTCATCGAGCCCGAGCGAGGAGAGGAATTCCATCTCCTCCTCGTCGCTGAGTTGGGCAACCTCGGCCTCGATCGCAGCCGAGATGACGACCGTGCGGGCGCCTTGGGCGGCAGCCATCTTTTCCACCGCCCTGGTGTGCTCGTTGCCGGTGGCGGCGTCGGCCTCGGCGACATTGCAGACATAGAGCACGGGATGCGAGGTCAGCAGGTTCAGTCCCTGCAGGATGCGCAGGTCTTCGGCGGAAATCCCCTTGAGCAGGATTCGGGTCGGCTTGCCGGCCTGCAGCAGTTCGAGCGCCGCCTCCATCATCGGCAGCACGGTGGTCGCTTCCTTGTCCTTGCCGGACGCGCGCTTGCGGAATTGCACGATGCGGCGTTCGAGGCTGTCAAGGTCGGCAAGCATCAGTTCGGTTTCGACGGTCTCGGCATCGGCGACCGGGTCGATGCGGCCCTCGACATGGGTGATGTCGTCATCCTCGAAGCAGCGCAGCACATGGACGATGGCGTCGACCTCGCGGATGTTGGCGAGGAACTGGTTGCCCAGCCCTTCGCCCTTCGAGGCGCCTCGCACCAGGCCGGCGATGTCGACGAAGGAGATGCGGGTCGGGATGATCTCCTTCGACTTGCCAATGGCGGCGATCTTCTGCAGGCGCGGGTCGGGCACCGCCACCTCGCCGGTGTTCGGTTCGATGGTGCAGAAGGGATAATTGGCGGCCTGCGCCGCCGCCGTCCTGGTCAGCGCGTTGAAAAGCGTCGACTTGCCGACGTTGGGCAAGCCAACGATGCCGCATTTGAAACCCATTTTGTCCGGTCCTATCGGGAAATCGAAATTTGATGAGGGCTATGGGGAAAGGGACGACGAGCGTCAAGCCCTCCGGGCTTGATCGTGCCAAAGCTCAGTCCTTGCCGCCGAAGAGCTTCTTCAGCATGGCGGCCATCGGGCCGGTTTGCGGCGGCTTGACCGCCGGCTGCTGCGGCCGCGCCTGGCGGATGTGGCTCTGCTGTTTGGGGTCTTCCTGCTTCGGCTTTTCGCCCGCTTTGCCCTGGACGGCAACGCTGACCTTGTTCATGAAGCCGGGCTCGTCACCCCTGACGATCATTTCGGCGTTGGCGGCGATGGCATCGAGCAGCGGGTCCAGCCATTCGCGGTCGGCTTTGGCGAAATCGCCCAGGACATGGTTATGGACCAGATCCTTGACGCCGGGATGGCCGATGCCGATGCGCACGCGGCGATAGGCGTTGCCGACATGCTCGTCGATCGAGCGGATACCGTTATGGCCGCCGGCGCCGCCGCCGGTCTTGACGCGGAGCTTGCGCTCGGCAAGGTCGATCTCGTCATAGAAGACGGTAAGCGCCGAGGGGGCGAGCTTGTAGAAGCGTAGCGCTTCGCCGATCGCCTGGCCGGACAGGTTCATGAAGGTCTGCGGCTTGATCAGGATGATCTTTTCGCCGCCAAGCATGCCTTCGGCGATCAGGCCCTGGAACTTCTTCGACCAGGGCGAAAAGGAATGGCGGCGGGCGATCGCGTCCGCCGCCATGAAGCCGACATTGTGCCGGTTATTGGCGTATTTCGCGCCCGGATTGCCGAGGCCTGCAAACAGCAGCATCGTCACCTCCGGGCGGAAAGGAATTACTTCTCTTCGGCGGCAGGAGCCGCCGCTTCGGGTTCAGCCGCCTCGACCGTCTCTTCCGTCTCCGGCTTCATCGCCGCGGAGCCGGCAATGGTCGCGATGGTGAAGTCGCGGTCGGAGATCACAGGCTTGACGCCGGCCGGCAGCGTGACCGCCGAGATGTGGATCGAGTCACCGATATCGGTGCCGGTGAGATCGACGGTGATGAATTCCGGGATCGCATTGGCCGGGCAGTGGAACTCGACTTCGTGACGCACGATGTTGAGCACGCCGCCGCGCTTGATGCCGGGCGACTTGTCCTCGTTGATGAAGTGGACAGGCACGTCGACATTGACCTCGGTGTCCTTGCCGATGCGCAGGAAGTCGACATGGACCGGGAAATCCTTGACCGGGTCGAGCTGGAAGTCCTTGGGCAGGACCTGGATCTTCTTGCCGTCGACATCGATCGTGGCGATCGTGGTCAGGAACCCGCCGCCATGGATCTTGTAGTAGATGTCCTTGTAGGTCAGCGCAATCGCCAGGGGAGGCTGCTTGTCGCCGTAAATCACTGCAGGCACTTTACCGTTGCGTCGAACTGCACGGGCGGACCCCTTACCGACCTGTTCGCGCGCTTCGGCCTTGAGCTCGTAAGCATCGTGGCTCATGACATTTCCTTTCGCGTTGTTCTGGAGCGCTCACGGTCAGCGTGGCTGGGCCGTAAACGTCGAAAGCCGCCGGGCCTGGATATCCGAAAGCCGGCAGCCGCATAAGCAAGCGGACCTGTGTTCGGGATCACAAGGGAAGGCAGCCTTCCGCCGCGTTGCCTCCAAGGGTGTCTACGCGGGTGGCGGCTCTATAGCCGAAGGCGGGAAAGGGTGCAAGCCGTGGCTGAAAGTCGTGGCTGAAAGGCCAACGAATGCCGGGCTTGGAGCTGTGAGCCGACATTCTCATTTCGAAGGTCGTAGTGCAATCGACTGCCGTATCCGCTAACCCAAGTGGCCATCTGGCGGCTGGCTATAGGCCACCACTCAACGCATTGCGCAGCGCCTGGACCTGCCGGTTCAGGGCATCAATCTGTGCCAACGTCATGCCCGAGCGCACGATCAGAGTCTCGTTCAGACAGTTGCACTGGATGAGCAGTGCGCGCCCGGCCGCAGTCAGATCGACCTGCACCTGGCGCTCATCGGTCTGGCTGCGCTGGCGGGTGACCAGCCCCGCCTGTTCCATGCGCTTCACCAGCGGTGTGACGGTGCTCGATTCCAAGGCGAGCCGGTGCGCGATGCTGCCAACCGACATGCCGTCGGCCTCTCCCAGCGCGTTCAGCACGAGATACTGCGGATAGGTGATCCCCATCTCTCCCGGCGGCCTGCCAATCGAGGTCTTCGACGGTTTCCGTTCCGCCCAGGCGGCCAATCGCGCCCAGTTCTTCCGCGACGTTCCGGCCGGTCCGTTTTACGGTTTCAACCGTCCCGGCGCGGAAGTCTCACAAGGGATCATCGACAATTGGTGGCGTCAGGGCATGATGGGCGGCACCAAGGCGCATTATGATTGCATCAAGGCCTTCTCGGAAACCGACTTTACTGAGGATCTGAAGACAATCGACGTGCCGGTTCTGGTCATGCATGGTGACGACGACCAGATCGTCCCCATGGCGGACTCGGCCCTACTGGCAATCAAGCTGCTCAAGAAGGGCGAGCTCAAGGTCTACAAGGCTTCCCGCATGGCATGGCCACGACCCATGCCGATGTCATCAACGCCGACCTGCTGGCCTTCTTCAAGGCCTAGGATATTTTTCGGAATGGAATAGAAAAGCATCCGCCTGAGGCGGGTGCTTTTCCCAGTCGCAGCCTAGGTCGCGTTCACCTGCTCGCCGCGCCGGCTTCCAGCTTTCTCGCTTCCTTCATATTGGGCAGGAACACCGTCAGCAGGCCGAGCAGCGGCAAATACGAGCAGACCTGGAAGACGAAATCGATGCCTTTCATGTCGGCGACTACGCCGAGCACAGCGGCGGCGATGCCGCCCATGCCGAAGGCGAAGCCGAAGAAGATGCCGGCGATCATGCCGACACGGCCGGGCACCAGTTCCTGCGCAAAGACGACGATGTTGGAGAAGGCCGAGGACAGGATCAGGCCGATCAGCACCGTCAGCACCATCGTCCATTCGAAATTGGCGTAGGGCAGGGCCAGCGTGAAGGGCAGCACGCCGACGATCGAGAACCAGATCATCGCCTTCTGTCCGTAGCGGTCGCCGAACGGTCCGCCGAGCAGGATGCCCAGCGCCGACGCGCCGAGGAACAGGAACAGCATGACTTGCGACATCTGCACCGAAACGCCGAACTTATGGATGGCGTAGAAGGTGTAGTAGCTGGAGAGGCTGGCGATATAGGCGTTCTTGGTCAGCACCAGCAGCGTCAGCACCGCCAATGCCCACATGACCTTGCGGCGCGGGAAGGGCGAGACGAAGCTCGCTGCCTTGCGGTTTGCCTGCGCGGCGCGCAGGCGGCTGTACCAACCGCCGACCTGCCAGAGCGCGACGATGCCGATCAGCGAGCCGACGGCGAACCAGGAAATGCTGGTCTGACCGAAGGGCACGACGATGAAGGCCGCCAGCAGCGGCCCCATGGCCTGGCCGAAATTGCCGCCGACCTGAAACAGCGATTGTGCCAGGCCGAAGCGGCCGCCGGAGGCGAAGCGGGCGATGCGCGAGGATTCCGGGTGGAAGATCGCCGAGCCGATCCCGATCAGCGAGGCGCCGATCAACAGCAGAAAATAATGTCCGGCATAGGCGAGAACGACCAGGCCGATCAATGAGGACGCCATGCCATAGGGCAGCGAATAGGGCATCGGCCGCTTGTCGGTGGCCATGCCGATCAATGGCTGCAGCAAGGACGCTGTCACCTGGAAGGTGAAGGTCAAGAGCCCGATCTGCCAGAAATCGAGACGATAATTGTCCTTCAGCAAGGGATAGATGGCCGACAGCAGCGACTGCATGACGTCGTTGATGAAATGGCAGAAGCTCACCGCAAGAATGACGGTGAAGGCCGTCGCTTGCGCCGAACTGTGGCTGGCCGTCGCTGGCGTGGCGACGGTGGTGGCTGTGGTGTCGGTCAAGGCAATGCTCCGAGGTCTTTCTGGCGGGGCGCTCCCACAGGCGGCCTTATCGCCGGGTTGCCTTATAAGTTACTTGCCGGGCGACTTCTTTCGTGGTTTGGTCCAATAGTTTCGCGAGTGGGCCATTGGCGATGCCGCATGGCAAGGAAATCTTCAAAGCGGACGCCGCCGAACTCGGGCAACTGCACGAGCGCCGCTGGCAGTGGCTGGAAGAGGCCGTCGGGCCGGCGGTGGCGCTGCCGACCGAATATCCCGACGGTTATCACGTGCCGCAGCATCGTCACAGCCGCAGCCAGTTGCTGCATGCGCTTGTCGGTGTCGTGCTGGTGACGACACGTCATGGGCGCTGGATGGTGCCGCCCGACCATGCCATGTGGATCCCCGCCGGCACCGAGCATTCCGTCGAGATGCTGGGCGATGTCAGCATGCGCTCGGTCTATGTCATGCCTGACGCCATTGCCGGGTTGCCGGACGGCTTACGTGTCGTCGGCATCACCGATCTGATGCACAGCCTGATCGTGGAATCGGAAAAGTTGCCACAGGGCGCCGAGCTTGAAGGGCGCGGCGGGCTGATCATGAATCTTCTGCTGCATGAGATCCCGAACCTACCGGAAAGGCCGCTCGGCCTGCCTTTTCCTTCGGATCCAAGGCTTGCGGCGCTGTGCCGGCGCTTCGTTGCGGCGCCCTCGCCGCATGCGACGATCGATGAATGGGCCGACGCTGTCGGCATGAGCCGGCGCTCGTTCACCCGCGCCTTCCAGCGCCAGACCGGGCTGTCGCTGTCGACCTGGCGCCAGCAGGCCTGCCTGTTCGCGGCGCTGCCGCGGTTGGCCGACGGCGAGCCGATCACCAGGGTGGCGCTCGATCTCGGCTATGACAGCGTGCCGGCCTTCATCACCATGTTCAAGCGCATGCTGGGAGCCTCACCGCGCGGCTATATGCGCGGCGCGCGCGACAGCGTTGATGCCGCACGGCGGGCAACGCCCGACACAGGAACCAGATTGCTGCCTTCCGGGGTTTAGTCCGAAGTTCGCGGCCCTAAACCGCTGAAAGCTGAATCTTTTGAGTCGGTTGGGCCGAAAATCGCTTTTGAGAAGTGTCCATGTCTCTGTCCATTTCGCCCTTCACACCTCGGCCAATTTGTGATTCGATTCGGCTGAAAACGTTCGTTGATGCCAGTGGGGGGTGTGTCCAGTAGCGGAAAAACCCACTTTTCAGATACGCGAATCAAATCAAGCAGTTGCTTGTCTCGCGAGCGCAAACTTCGGTTTAGTCGAACAGGCTCGACACCGATTCCTCGGTCGCGGTGCGCGAGATCGCCTCGCCCATCAGGTCGGCGATGGAGATGACGCGGATGTTGGGCGCGTCGAGCACACCTTGCGTCGGCTGGATGGAATCGGTGATGACCAGTTCCTGCAGCTTCGAGCCGCTGATGCGGGCAACGGCGCCGCCCGACAACACGCCATGGGTGATGTAGGCGGTGACGCTGGTGGCGCCATTGGCAAGCAGCGCGTCGGCGGCGTTGCACAGCGTGCCGCCCGAATCGACGATGTCGTCGATCAACAGGCAATCCTTGCCGGCGACCGCGCCGATGATGTTCATGACTTCCGATTCGCCCGGACGCTCGCGACGCTTGTCGACGATGGCGAGTTGCGCGTCGAAGCGCTTGGCCAGCGCGCGGGCCCGCACCACGCCGCCGATATCGGGCGAAACGACGACGACATTGGCAAGCTGCTTGTATTTCGCCTTCACGTCGCGGGCCATGACCGGCACGGAGAACAGATTGTCGGTCGGGATATCGAAAAAGCCCTGGATCTGACCGGCATGGAGATCGAGCGTCAACACACGATCGACGCCGGCCCGGGTGATCATGTTGGCGACCAGCTTGGCCGAGATCGGCGTGCGGCCGGAGGCGCGGCGGTCCTGCCTGGCATAGCCGAAATAGGGAATGACCGCCGTGATGCGCCTGGCCGAGGAGCGCATGAAAGCATCGATCATGATGAGCAGTTCCATCAGGTGATCGTTGGTCGGGAACGAGGTGGACTGCAGGATGAAGACATCCTCGCCACGCACATTCTCCTGGATCTCGACGAAGATTTCCTGATCGGCGAAGCGTCTGACGCTGGCCTTGCCCAGGGGAATGTTGAGATAGCGGGCGACCGCTTCAGCCAGCACCCTGTTGGAATTGCCCGCGAAGAGCTTCATGCACCGTTCCTGGCGAAGGATGGAGACTCTGACAGACTCGCTTGAGCCTCTTAGTCGGGCTTTTAGCGGCCCGTGCCGGTATTGCAAGCGTCGTGATCGGGAATCCGCCGGCTAATCTCAATAAACGTTTACAGCTGTCAAAGCCGGCATGCCGTCTGCGGGCACCCTGTCACCCCGCTTGCCCGCCAAGCCAAGTGGCGAACTGGTCGATCGTCTGGTCGGCGATCGACTGCATGGTCGCCGGCGCGACCGCCGCCCAGCCTTCGGCGCCGTTGGCGGAGGGCGCCTTCTGCTGGCCGTTGATGCGGTGCAGCCGGTTTCCCGAGGGGTCATAGACGTCCCAGACATAGATGACGGTGGTGTCCTTGCCTTCCGACATCGTCGAGAAATAGCCCTTCAGCACGTGGGTGGCGGCCTGGTCGGTGCTGCCGGCAAGCGTGATGCCGCGTTGCTTGGCGCGCGTCTGGAGTTCAGCGGTCAGCGGCGTCGCCGCTTCCACCGACGCGCCAACGATCGGCGCCACCTGCAGCCGGGTCCGCGCGATGGCCGAGGCGCTCTTGGCGGACGGCACGGTCGGCGCCGCGGCTTGCGCAGAGGCAGCAGGTGCCGTTGCGGGCTGCGCGCCAGCTGCCGGTGGGGCGGGCGTTGCAGGGGGCGTGGTGCCGGCTCCGGCCACGGACTGTGTCGATTGCGGGGCGATAGCCGAGGGCTCGAGAACGTCCTTGGCATTGGTGCACGCGGCCAGCGCCAGCGCCGCGAGCAATGACACGGTCGTCACATGCGATCGTCTCATTTGCCTGAAACTCCGATGACCGCCCCCATTATGGATTCACTGCACGATCAAGTCGAGATCATGGCGGGACAGCGGCTTCGGCTGCGATTCAGTGGTCAGATAGGTGCGGCCAAGCGTCATCGCGGTCTCCGTTTCCGAATCCATGATGATCATATGGGCGAACAACGTCATGTTGGGCGCGATCGGTTCGGGATTGCCCTGATAGAACATCGGCATGTCCATCCAGGACGGGGTGAAGCGGGCGCCGACCGAATAGCCGCAGGCGTTCAGCCGGTGCTTGGTCAGGTTGTGGGCTTCCAGCGTGCGGGCATGGGCGTCGAACACATCGCCGAAGGTATTTCCCGGCGTCATGGCTTTTTCGACTGCTAAAAGTGCCGCGCGAGCGGCGTCGAAAAGCTCCTGGTGACGCTTTGACACTTTGCCGGTTAGCACGGTGCGCATCATCGGGGCATGATAGTGATGGAAGACGCCGGCCCATTCGAGTGTCAGCTGGTCGTTCTTGGTCAGTTTGCGGCGTCCGGCCTTGTAGCGGCAAAGCAGTGCGTCCGCACCGGAACCGATGATGAACTCGTTGGCCGGATAATCACCACCGCCGGCGAAGACCGCGCCCTGCATGGCGGCAAGGATCAAGGCTTCGTCGCCGCCCTGCTTGATCAGCGGCAGCGCCGCATCCAGCGCATCGTCGGCGAGATTTGCCGCCTTTTCCGCCTTGGCGATCTCGGCCGGGCTCTTGAACAGGCGCAGCCGGCTAACGATGCCCGACGCGTCGGCGATCTGGCCAAAGGTCTGCAATTGCTCGTCCAGGCGGCGGCCATTGAAGGCGGTCAGGCCGTGGGTGTCGTATTCGACGCCGATGCGGGCGCCGAGCAGGTCGAGATCGTTGAGCAGATTGCGCAGGTCGATCGCCGGATTGGCGCCGTCGCGGTCCGTCCACAGCACGATATTGTCGATGATGGAGGTGTGGCGCGCTTGGCGCAGATCGGCCGAACGGGTGAGCAGGACCATCGAGCCGTCGGCCTTTACCACCAGGCACTGGAAGAAGCAGAAACCGAACGTGTCGTAGCCGGTCAGCCAGTACATGCTCTCCTGCGCGAACAGCAGCACGGCGTCGAGCTTCTTCTCGGCGAGTTCGATCATCAGCCGGTCGCGCCGCGCGTCAAATTCCGACCGTTCGAAATGCAACGCCATTACTCTTTCTCCAAAACAATTGCCGAAATCTGCCGCCCGTAATCCGGTTCCTTGCGATGCGTGGTGCGCCGGTAGGAATAGAACAGATCCTCCTCGGCGTAGGTGCAGCGGCCGAGCCCCTCGGCGGTCACGCCCGCCTTGGCGAGCCGATCGACTGTGTAGCGATTGAGGTCGAACATTGCATGTCCCGATTTCGCCGATGGCGCGAAATAGCTGGTATTGCCGGCATCGGCCTCGACGAAGCGGGCAACGAATTCCGGTCCGACCTCGTAATTCAAGGGGCCGATGGAAGGGCCGAGAACCGCAACGATGCGCTCGCGCCGGGCGCCGAGGCCTTCCATAGCGGCAATGGTGTTTTCCAGTACGCCCGTGAAAGCGCCCTTCCAGCCGGCGTGCGCGGCGCCGATGATGCGCGCCTCGGCATCGGCGAACAGGACCGGTCCGCAATCGGCGGTCGAGGCGCCGATGGCGATGCCCGGCCGGTCGGTGACGATGGCGTCGGCCCTGGGCCGCTCGGCGGAAAAAGGCTCCCTGGCGATGACCACGTCAGGTGAGTGGATCTGGTAGGCGGTCAAAAGATGGCTGGCCGGCACGCCCATCCAACTGGCGACGCGGCGACGGTTCTCTGCCACCAATGTCTGGTCGTCGCTCGAGCCGGTGCCGATGTTGAGACCCTGATAGATGCCGCCGGAGACGCCGCCAACGCGCGTGAAATAGCCGTGGCGGATGCCTTGCGCCCGCGCCTTTTCCAGCGAGGGCGACCGAACGGGATCCGGTTTGGTCTGATTCAACATGCGGGCGTTGTTGTCCGTGCGGGCGATTTCGTCAAGCGGCAGTCAAAAAAAGGGCGGCAGTCAAAAAAAGGGCGGCAGTCCAAAAGTGAGCGGCAGTCGAAAGAGGGCAGCAGTCGAAAGACGGGTGACAGCCGGAAGTCGGAAGAGTGGGAGAGGCGGCAGCGAAAAGTCAATCCGTTGCAGGAAAGGGTGGAACGGCAATCCCGGTGGGCAGGACAGCCAGCACCTTGAAGAGCTCGCCCATGGCTTGCGGGCCGGCGAGGCGTTCGACCTCGCCCGCTATCTTTTCGCGGGCCGCCTCACTGGCATTGGCGCCGAGCCGGCCGGCGCGTTCGAGAAGCCCCATCCTCACCAGGAATTCACCTTGCGTGGCAAGATGGGCATCAAGACCATGCGCCCGGACAATGGCGGCGAGGGCGGCGAAATCGACATGGGCGGTAAGGTCGGCCTCGCCCGGATTGGCCAGCACATCTTCGTGATCGTGCTTGCGCAAGGCCTGCAACGTGTCGCCGATCCCTGGCTGGAGATGGCCGTAGTCGAGGAACAGGCCGGCACCGCCAAGCCTGGCTAGTCGTTCGGAGATGGTCGCCATCAAGGCGGTGCGGGCCGGCGCGATCTCGGCGATCGCGCCTTGCGGGGCCTCTTCGGCATCATCCGGCAGCAGCGTCGGATCGACCGAACCGGCGCCGGCGAAAAAGCGCAACCCGCCCGTGTCGTCGAGCCCGATCATCCGTTCGCGCCAGCCTGTGCCGGCGTGGACGAACTGGCGGATGGGCACCGCGTCGAACAATTCATTGCCGACGATGAGAAGCGGGGTGCGCGGCAGCGTGTCGATGGCTTCATGCCAACGAATAGTGGCCGATGTGCCGGCAAGCGTCTGCCGCTGGATTCCCGTCAGCCGCGGGCTGGTCTCGATCATTGCGAACGAGGCGCCCGCGGTCAGCGCCGTGTCGAGCCGCGAAAGGGTGCGCAGCATGTCCTTCATCAGCGTGCCGCGGCCGGGACCGATCTCGGCGATGATGACCGGCAGCGGCCGGCCCGTCGCCCGCCAGGCTTCGTAGAGCCAGATGGCGACAAGCTCGCCGAACATCTGGCTGATCTCCGGCGCGGTGACGAAGTCGCCTGCGGCGCCGAACGGCTCGCGTGTCGTGTAGTAGCCATCCTCGGGATCGAACAGGCAGAGCGCCATGTATTCGCTGACGGGAATGGGACCTGTCGCATCGATCAGCTCGGCGATGCGGGTTTTCAGCCGCGTCATGCCGGCTGCGGCTGTGTCACCGGTTTCGCGGTGACCATCGCCCAGATGCCCGCCAGCACCATGGGTATGGAAAGGATCATGCCCATGGTCAGCCAATTGGTGCCGAGGAGATAGCCAAGCTGCCGATCGGGCTCGCGGAAGAATTCGACGAAGATTCGCGAGAGGCCATAGCCGCAAATGAAGGCGCCGCCGACGAAGCGCGGCGTCTTCAGCTTGAGTCTGGAATGGGTGAGAAGGCGCAGGATCAGGAACAGCACCAGGCCCTCGAGCAACGCCTCGTAGATCTGGCTCGGATGGCGCGAAAATGGCCCACCATTGGGGAATTCGACCGCCCACGGAACGTCGGTCGGTCTGCCCCAGAGTTCGGAGTTGATGAAATTGGCGACGCGGACAAGGCCGAGGCCGACCGGCACGCCGGCCGCCACCACGTCGAACAGCGACCAGGTGCGGATGCCGCGCGACCAGGAGAACAGCGTCATGGCGAGAATGACGCCGAGCAGGCCGCCATGAAACGACATGCCGCCCTGCCAGACGGCAAAGATGTCCAGCGGACGGGCGATGTAGCGCGGCAAATCGTAAAACAGCACGTAACCGGTGCGCCCGCCAAGCACAACGCCGATGGCCGCCCAGACGACGAAGTCGTCGAGATCCTCGGGCTTCATAGGCAGGGTGCCATCCGGCCAGAGACTTTTGTTGGTGACGAGCCGCTTCGCGTACCACCAGGCGAAAAGAATGCCGACGATGTAGCCGACGCCATACCAATGCACCGCCAGCGGCCCGATCTGGACGATGACCGGGTCGATGTTGGGGAAGGGCAGGGCGGCCAGCGGCAGCATCAAATATTGGCTCAACAAGGATCTCCCGGTTGCGATCACGTTCGGGCGCGGACCATGCGGCAGGGTTTTGGCACGGTCAAGGCGGCGCTAGCGCGGCAAATACGGCTTCGGGAAGCGGCAAATCGTGCTGTCCTGCCGCCTCAACGCCTGGTCTCGGCCAATGCCTTGTATTTGACCTCCAGGCGATCAAGCACGTTGTCGGCTGGCCTGACACGCCCTGCGTCGGCGTCGCTGACGCCTCTGGCAAGCGCCGCGGCAATTGCGGCAAGACGCAGGTCCAAATCCGCACTGGTAGCCATTGCAGACTCCCGTCAAAATGCTTTTCCTTGTGATGGTAGCAGCTATGGCTTGTCGGGTCAGATCAAATTGCATCCGACTTGATGACGCAGCAGCCTCAACGTTCTTGCATTCGGCGCCGTGCGCCACTACGTCAAGTCGAGCAAGCGAGGATTTGCCATGTCGACCGGACCGAACCGCATTCTCGACGAATTCGCCAAGCTGATGACCGACGCCGCGGGTGCGGCACAAGGGGTACGACGCGAAGTGGAGACCGCCTTCAAGGGGCAGGCCGAGCGCGTTCTGAACTCCATGGACGTGGTGCAGCGCGAGGAGTTCGAGGCCGCCCGCGACATGGCGGCGAAGGCCAGGGAAGAAAACACCCGCCTCGCTGCCCGCATCGAAGCGCTCGAGGCCAAACTGGCCGAATTGACCGGACAGGCCGCACCTGCCACCGCGGCCAAGCCACGTCCAAAAAAATAATCAAAAAAATTCGCTAAACTTTTCCACAAAGCGCAATCGCAAAAAGCGCTTTGTCGTGAATCGCTTACCGGCATTGCGTGAATCTTTGTGACAGTGCCTTTCCACATGCTGATAACGCAGTGCGAAAAATTGGGCTGGTCAGGCGACTCCCGATCAATAGACTGAATTTGTTGCATGATTCGGAGCAGGGTCATGCGCCGGGCGGTGGGGTCCGGTCAGGGTCTTTGCGTTGAGAAGTCCTGGCCGTCCGAGTTCTAGACAAGATTGTTCGTCGAGTGTGCCCCGCGGAGCGTGTGGCGCTCACTGGAGCGAAGTGCATCCACTTGGACGCACAAAGTACGCTCTAGAACTTTGAACGTTCGCATCGAACCGGTTTCGGGCCGATGCGAAGGAACGACAGGAAGCATTCATGGAACTTCTCGAACTCGAATTTTCCCGCGAAATCCATCCGGTGGATGTCATCGAGCAGGTGGCTCACAACAATGACTGGTCCTTCGAGCGGGCCGGCGACGACGAGATTTCGATCTCGGTTGCCGGAAGCTGGACCGACTATCACGTCTCATTCTCGTGGATGGAGGATTTCGAGGCGCTGCATCTGGCCTGCGCCTTCGACATCAAGGTGCCGGAGGCCCGCGCGCTCGAAGTGATGCGGCTCTTGTCGCTGATCAACGAGCAGATGCTGTTTGGCCATTTCGACCTCTGGGAGCAGGAGGGCGCGATCATGTTCCGCCAGTCGCTGCTGCTTGCCGGCGGGGTCGAGCCGTCGAGCCAGCAGGTCGAGGTGCTGCTGTCGTCGGCGCTGGAGGCCTGCGAATGCTATTTCCAGTCCTTCCAGTTCGTCGTCTGGTCGGGAACCTCGGCCAAGGATGCGCTGGCCGGCGTCCTGTTCGAGACCTATGGAAACGCCTGATCCTCGATGAGTTCCAGCAGCCAGCGCAAGCCCGAGATCAGCTTCGCGGATTTCGACCGTGTCGATATCCGTGCCGGCACGATCGTCGAGGCCGAGCCGTTCCCCGAGGCGCGCAAGCCGGCATTCAAGCTGAAGATCGATTTCGGCGCCGACATCGGGGTGAAGAAATCGTCGGCGCAGATCACCAAGTACTATGCGCCCGAGACATTGATCGGCCGGCAGGTGTTCGCGGTGGTCAATTTCCCGCCGCGACAGATCGGGCCGTTCATGTCGGAAGTGCTGACGCTTGGCTTTCCCGACGAGGAAGGCGCCGTGGTTCTGGGCGCGATCGAGCGCAGGGTGCCTGACGGCGGGCGGCTGTTCTAACGAGGCCTTCTCAGGCAGCGAGCTTGCGTGTCGTGCCCAGGGCTTCCTCGACCGTGTCGAGAAACATTTCCGCGCAGGCTTTCCAGCTGTAGCGCATCGCGCGCTGGCGCGCCTCGGCACGGTCGACGTGAAGGGCGGCAAGCGCTGCCTGCCGCAAATCCTCCGCTACGGCGCCGCCAATGCCGTCGCCGACAATATCGATCGGGCCGGTGACCGGATAGGCGGCGACCGGCGTGCCGCTGGCCAGCGCCTCGATGATGACGTTGCCGAAGGTGTCGGTGCGGCTGGGGAAGACGAAGACATCGGCCGAGGCATAGATTTCGGCCAATTCGTCGTTCGGTCGGTGGCCGAGGAAATGGGCTTGCGGATATTTCGCCTTGAGCTTGGCCAGTTCCGGGCCTTCGCCGACGATCACCTTGCTGCCCGGCAATTCGAGGTCGAGGAACGCACTCAGGTTCTTTTCAATGGCGACGCGGCCGACACAGAGGAAGATCGGTCCCTCGAGACCCAGATCCTTCCTCTTGTCCGGCCGGAAATGGTCGGTGTCGACGCCGCGCGTCCATGGCCTCAGCTTGGTGAAGCCGCGCGCGGCAAGATCGTCGGCCAGCGACTGGGTGGCGACCAGCGTGCCTTGCCCGGAATTGTGGAAATCGCGAAGCCAGCGATAGGCCCAGGCTTCCGGCACGGGCAAGCGCGCGCTCAGATATTCGGGAAAGCGCGTGTGATAGCTCGTCGTGAACGGCCGGCCCGTGTTGCGGCAGTAGCGCCGCGCCATGATGCCGAGCGGGCCTTCGGTGACGATGTGGATATGATCCGCCTTGCGCTCGGCAATCAGGCGCGCGACATGCCCCGGCGTCGTCAATGCCAGCCTGATGTCTGGGTAGGTCGGCAAGGGCAGGGTGCGGAAGATGTTCGGGGTCAGGAAGTCCGCTTCGACGTCGAAGGACTTCAGGGTCTCGGAAAGCCGCTCCAGCGTATGGACGACGCCATTGACTTGCGGGCGCCAGGCGTCGGTGACCATCAGGATGCGCATGGCGGCCCCTTGCCCAGGAAGTCGTCGGTTGCCTTGGCGCGATGCCTGAATGGCGACAAGGCCGCGACTCTCGCTTCGCTCCGGCGCACCTCGCTCCAGCGCACCCTGGCGGGCACGGGGTCGAATCGATGCCGAGGGGTCGAATCGATAGAGGTCGCGCGCTTCATGCGCGCTCTTCAGCATGGTTTCATGACGGGCGGATGAAAGGGAGACCCGTAAGCACACTCCGGAATGCCACCAGGCAGGTCAGGCCGGCACCTTGATGACGGCACGCAAGCCCCCGAGCGGGCTGTCGTCCAGCATGATGTCGCCGCCATGGCTGCGGGCGATATCGCGTGCGATGGCGAGGCCAAGCCCGGTGCCGCTGGCGTCGAGGTTGCGGGCCTCGTCAAGCCGCACGAACGGCTTGAACACCTCCTCGCGCTTGTGGGCCGGGATGCCCGGACCGTCATCGTCGATGGTGACGAGCAGCGAGCCGCGGCCATGGTCGGCCTTGATCTCCACCGTCTGGGCATAACGGAAGGCGTTGCCGACGACATTGGACAGCAACCGCGCGAAGGCGCGCGGCCGTACATGGACATGCGGATCGCCGGCAAGCGTGGTCGACAGCTTGCGCTTGCGCAGCGTGGCCTCCTCGCCGAGCTTGTCGAAATAGGCCGCAAGATCGAAACGGCCGGTGTCCTCCGTCGCTTCGCCGCGGGCAAAGGCGAGATAGCCTTCCAGCATCGACTGCATGTCGTCGATGTCCTGGCCAAGCGCCTCGGTGTCGGCCTTGGTTCCGGTCAGCGCAAGCTGCAGCTTGAAGCGGGTGAGGATGGTTCTGAGATCGTGGCTGACGCCGGTCAGCATGGCGGTGCGCTGCTCGAGCTGGCGTTCGATGCGCTCGCGCATCTGGATGAAGGCAAAGCCGGCGCGGCGCACCTCCTCGGCGCCGCGCGGACGGAAATCGCGCGGCATCGGCCGGCCCTTGCCGAAACTCTCGGCGGCCTCGGCCAGCGTCAGGATCGGCCGGATCTGGTTGCGCAGGAAGGGGATGGCGATCATCAGCAGCACCAGCGAGGTGCCGACCATCCAGATCAGGAAAATATGGGTGTTCGATGCATAGGCCTGGCTGCGGCGCACGAAAACGCGCAGCACCTTGCCCTCGAGCTGGACGCGGACCTCGACGATGTTGGAATTGCCGACCGTATCGATCCAGAACGGACGGTTGATCTGGCGCGTGATCTCGGACGAGAGGATCTCATCGAGGATCGAGAAGAAAGGTTTTGGACCGGGCGGCGGCAACGGGTCGGGCGGCAGCAGATCGACCTTCAACTGCATGCGATCCTGGGCGATGCGGATGACGTTGGCGTAGTCGGCGTCGCGCGGATAGGTTTCGATCAGGTCGACGATCGCGGCAATGTCGCGAACAGTGGCCTGCGACAGGCGCTGGGTAACGGTCTGCCAATGGCGTTCCATGAAGACAAAGGCGACGACCGATTGCAGCAGGATCATCGGCGCGATGACGATGATCAGCGAGCGGGCATAGAGCCGCTTGGGCATGTAAAGCGCAACGTACCGCCAGAACCGGTTCCAGGCGCGCGGCATGGCCTTGAGCGCCCGCGTGGCGCGTGCGCTCAAGCCGTTATCTCCCGGCCGTTCCAGTTGCGTGGTCGCCATTCGCCCTTTTTGCTCATCTGCAGCCGCTCAACAAGAGGCTGTGGCGGCAGTCTATTCCACGCTGAGCCGATACCCAATACCGCGCACGGTCTGCAGCCAGACCGGATTGGACGGGTCGCGTTCGATCTTGCGGCGCAGCCGGTTGATCTGGACGTCGATCGTGCGCTCGCCGACTTCCGAATCGTCGCCGACAAGTTCATGGCGCGGTATCGTCTCGCCCGCCCGCGCGGCGAAGATCGCCAGGATCTCCTGTTCGCGGTCGGTCAGCTTGAGGGTCTCGCCGCCGCGCTTGAGCTCCCGCCGGGCGATCTGGAACGTGTAGGGGCCGAAGACCAGCTGCTCGACCTTCGGTGTCGTCGCCGGGCCACCGCGGCGCAGGATGTTGTTGATGCGCAGGATCAATTCGCGCGGATCGAAAGGCTTCGGCAGATAGTCGTCGGCGCCGGCCTCAAGCCCGGTGATGCGGCTGTCGGTTTCCGACAGCGCGGTAAGCATGAGGATGGGCACATTCTTTTCGGCTCTGAGCGCCTTGGTGAGGTCGACGCCGGTTTCGCCCGGCATCATGACATCGAGCACGAGCAGATCGAAGTCGAGGCCGGCAAGCTTGCGCCGCGCCTCGCCGGAATTTCCGGCAACTGTGACGCGAAAGCCGTTTTCGGTCAGATATTGCTTGAGAAGATTGCGGATACGGGTGTCGTCATCGACCACCAGCAGATGCGGTGCATCGTCGTCCGGTGCTGCCGGCTGATCAACCTTTTCAATGGTCTCCATGGCTTTTCCCTGACATTTTTGCGGGCACAATGTCGATCTGCGCCCTTAGTTCCGGATCGACCATCGCTTCCAGAAAGCGTTCGATCAAGGCGCGTTCGCTGGCTCCGGAATCTTCCAATGCAGCACGGATGCGGCGCGACTGTGGCCGCGCCAGAGCCAGTGCCAGCGCCCGACCCTTGGCGGTGGGGTAAAGTTCGCGCTGCCGGCGGTCGCGTGGGCCCTGCAACTGGACGACATGGTCGGTGTCGATCAATTGTTTGAGCACACGCGCCAGGCTCTGCTTGGTGATTTTCAGGACATCGAGCAGTTCGGCGACCGTCAGGCCCGGCCTGCGATTGACGAAATGCAGGACCCGGTGATGGGCGCGGCCGAACCCGTAGTCGGCGAGGATCTGGTCCGGATCGGAGGTGAAATCGCGATAGGCGAAAAAGAACAATTCGATGATGGCGAAGTCGATGCCGTCCTCGTCGGCGATCGCCGTCCTGATCGGTTTTCCGGCTGGGGGGCTGCGATCCGTCATCATTTCTCCGATGGAAACAGGAAATTATGTCAGCACTATTGACGTAATTTTCCGGCGATGGTAATTTTTGACAAGCTTTTCGGCGGATTGCGAACGAAAAGGCAAGGGAAGACCGTTTTTCCGGAACTTCCTGAGTTTGCCAGACCTCAAATATCCGCTTACGCTTCGAGGCACCCTACGCTTTGAGAAATGGGCCGCCCGGTGCGGCCGACACGAAAAACGCAACGACACAATGATATGCGGGCTGTCGCCCGCGGGAGGTTACCATGGCATCCGTTCCCTTCGACCAAATGGATGGCTCTATCTGGATCAACGGCGAGTTCGTCAAATGGGCCGACGCCAAGATCCACGTCCTGACCCACGGCTTGCACTATGCCAGCGCGGTGTTCGAGGGCGAGCGCGCCTATGGCGGCGAGATTTTCAAACTGGCCGAGCACAG
This sequence comes from Mesorhizobium metallidurans STM 2683, assembly GCF_000350085.1. Lineage (GTDB taxonomy): Bacteria > Pseudomonadota > Alphaproteobacteria > Rhizobiales > Rhizobiaceae > Mesorhizobium > Mesorhizobium metallidurans. Next base: position 77,253 of record NZ_CAUM01000149.1, on the reverse strand, counting down.
CGAGCGCCTGCATGAATCGGCACGCCTGCTCGGCTTCAAGATTCCCTATGCGGTTGCCGAGATCGACGATGCCTGCCGCACGCTGTTGAAGAAACAGGGATTCCAGGACGCCTATGTGCGCCCAATCGCCTGGCGCGGCAGTGAACAGATGGGCGTTTCGGCGCAGAACAACCGGATCAACTGCGCCATCGCCATCTGGCAGTGGCCGAGTTACTTCGACCCCGCGCAGAAGCTGAAGGGCATCCGTCTCGACGTGGCGGAATGGCGCCGCCCCGATCCGCGCACCGCGCCATCGAAGTCGAAAGCCGCCGGCCTCTACATGATCTGCACCATGTCCAAGCATGCCGCCGAAGCCAAGGGCTATGCAGACGCCATGATGCTCGACTGGCGCGGGCAAGTCGCCGAAGCAACGGGCGCCAACATCTTCTTCGTCAAGGACGGCAAGATCCACACGCCGACCCCCGATTGCTTCCTCGACGGCATTACCCGCCGTACGGTCGTCGACCTTGCCAAGGATCGCGGCCTCGAAGTGATCGAGCGCGCCATCATGCCGGAAGAGTTGGAAGGCTTCGAGCAGTGCTTCCTGACCGGGACGGCAGCCGAGGTGACGCCGGTTTCGGAGATCGGTCCATACCGATTCGAGGTCGGCGAAATCGCCAAGACGCTGATGAACGACTATTCTGCGGCCGTTCAACCCAAGCACGCGATCGCCGCAGAATAACGAAAGTCACAGCTTTTTTAACAAGTAGGGGCGGTTTTCGGGCCGCCCCTTATATTTAAGCACTTCTGCATTTGACTTTCGTCCAATTCGGCGTCTCATGATGCTGTCGGCCCGGGAGGCTGGCAGCTATGGAGGGACTGGTACTATGGACATGAACACGCTTCTTCCGATCATTATTCAGGTGATTACGGGTGTCATCGGTGGTCAGGCGGTGGGCGCGGCGATCAAGACGGCGGCGATGGGTCAGCTTCCCAAGATCCTTGGTGGCGCCGTTGGCGGCGTCGGCGGCGCGGCCATCCTCGGTAGCCTGCTCGGTGGTGGCGCACCGGTCGACCCGGCAGCGGCGGCAGCGGCAACGGGCGGATTGGGCAGTGCGCTTAATCTGCAAAACATCATCGGCGGTGCCGGTGGTGGCGCCATCCTGACCGGCATCATCGGCGCGGTCATGAATGCGATGAAGAAATAAGCTTGGCGGTTCCGGGCTTTCAAATGGGCGGCTTCGGCCGCCCATTTCCATTTCAGCCCAGCCCGTCATGGCGGTGGACGCTGTTCGCTTGCATTCCTACATCAGAGACGCCGCCACGAAAGGACGATCATGGGTCAACTCAATGCCGGTGTCGTGCCGGTCACGCCCTTCCAGCAGAACTGCACCATCCTCTTCGACATGGACGACAGACAAGGCGTTGTCGTCGATCCGGGCGGCGACATCGGCAAGGTGGTGGCAGTGCTGAAGGACAATGCGATCACCGCCGGCGCGATCTGGATCACACATGGCCATATCGACCATGCGGGTGGCGCAATGGAGTTGAAGGATGCGCTCGGCGTCGAGATCATCGGTCCGCATGAGGCCGACCGTTCGCTGCTCGCCAATCTCGAGAGCCAGGCGAAACTTTACGGTATCACTGATGCCGTGCGCAATTGCGTGCCCGACCGTTTTCTCGGCGAAGGCGACACCGTCTCGTTTGGCCAGCATGCGTTCGAGGTCTTTCATTGCCCCGGCCACGCGCCGGGCCATGTCGTCTACTACAACCGCGCGGCCAAATTCGCTCATGTCGGCGACGTGTTGTTCCGTGGCTCCGTCGGGCGCACCGACCTGCCGGGCGGTGACCATGCAGCGCTGATCGCTTCGATCAAGAACAAGCTTTTGCCGCTTGGCGACGACATCGGCTTCATCTGCGGCCACGGTCCTGGCGGCCGCTTCGGCGAGGAGCGGCGGAGCAATCCGTTCCTGGTCTAGGGCTGTGCCGATATCCAGGTGAGGCCGGCCTGACCCGAATCCCGACACCGCTGGCGGGCCGACTTGTTCGGTCAGCCAGATACAAAAAAGCGCTGGCCTTGCGGTCAGCGCTTTTTGGGGCAGGGAGGCCTTTGGTTTAGTTGGCGGTGCAGAAATGCTGTTCGCCATCGTAGCCGGTGAACGTACCCGTGCGGGCATTGAAGCTGCGGTAGCGATCCGAACAGTATTCGTACCAGCCACGGGTCCATGGTTCAGCGTAGCCGTCATTATAGGCGACCCGCGGCTCCACGTAGTAGCGGCGCACCGGGGCCGGGCGCGGCTGCGGATAGCGACCATAATCGTCATAGCCGGGGTCGTAGTAGCTCGGCTGCGGATTGCTGAGCGCGCCAGCGATCAGGGCGCCGGCCGCGAGGCCGACGACGCCAGCGGCGACGGCGTCGCCATTGCCATGGCGGTGACGCCAATCATCGGCGCTGGCCGCAGGCAACGTCGCCAGCGTGGTTGCGACGACGGCGGCGGACAGGATGGCGGTCTTGAAAATTCGATTCATATCGGTCTCCTTCGTGCCGGCCCGGTAGTGGGGATGCGGTCCGGCTTTACCGAAGACAATAGGCGACCGTGGCTGAACGGGGGCTGAACGAAATTGGCGGGCCGAAATCATGCGATCGGCCGTGGCACGGGCGGCAAATATCGCACGCTCATGGAGAGCGAGCCTGTTCGCGGGAGCCGTTCGGCTGTCGTGGGCCGGCTCAGCCGACCGACAGGTTGACGGCTTTCGGACCCTTGCCGCGCTTGTCCGGCTCGGTGTCGAATGTCACTTTCTGCCCATCCTCAAGACCGGGAAGACCCGACGCCTGCACGGCCGAAATATGGACGAAGACATCCTTTGCGCCATCATCCGGCGTGATGAAGCCGAAGCCCTTGGCATGATTGAAGAATTTGACGGTGCCGGTCTGCGGCATGGGAAGCTCCTTTGATCCCATCATGTCCAGTCTCGGGCCGGCAAATGCCCGAGTGGAAATTTGTCCTTTATTTTAGCGCTATCGGCAAGAGAAAGTTTTGCGGGCGCCGGCAGGCATTTTTTGCATGCCGTTATCGCAAGACCGCAGCGCACTTTTTGCGCGGCGTGCATCGGGACATGAAAAAGGCGCGACGAAAACCGCCGCGCCTTCGAAAACTCGCATCCGGCTCCGCGAGCCGGTTCAAGGCCCTGGAGCGACCCGTCGGCGCTCCTCGCATGTCCGAACGAACGTGCGACGCGCTGACGGCTCAGGCCGCGCGGAGGTTGACCGCCTTCGGACCCTTGCCCATGCGGTCGGGCTCGACGTCGAAGGTGACCTTCTGGCCGTCGACGAGGGTGCGCAGGCCCGAAGCCTCGATCGCCGAGATGTGGACGAACACGTCCTTGGCGCCGCCGTCTGGCGTGATGAAGCCGAAGCCTTTGGTAGCGTTGAAGAATTTAACGGTGCCGGTCTGGGCCATTGGGGAAACTCCTTCACCCGTGTCAGTCTTGTGGTTTGCCCGCCGCCTGGCGCCGTGGGCAAGTCCCGGTGGTTGTTTCGGCAGTCATGCATTGGCGCATGGTCAAACCCCCCGCCGAAAAACGGGGCCGTCAGAGATTCACAGTATCGGGGAAAGGTCGTCCAAAACGTTCCGCTCTCCGGGTCGCAAATGCCCGAACACAAAATTTATCGCACGGAAACGTGATGGTTGCAAGATCGAGCCGCGGGCCACCCATTGGCCGGCCCGACGCATCGCATCGATAGAGCCGGGTCTTTGCGCGGTCATCGGCCAGAACCCGGCCACGCATGGTCCAGTAAGCGCGATGCGTTCGGTTGTTTCCGGCAGCCGCCCAGAAACGGGATTGCATTTGCCGATGGAATGGCGAGGATCGGCGTTGGCAGTTGATTTTGCGCGTGATCCTTTCCGAAAATAGATTTTCGGAGTCACAACACTAGAGTGGAGCGCGTTTTGCGCCAGAGCGGGGATCGAGGGAGAAATAGTCATGAGATTTCTTGCGGCAATCTTTTCGCGGCAAGGTTTTGCCGTTCTGTTGTTGTCGGCAGTTCTTGCAGCCTGCACCGTGGTGGTGGATGAGGGGCCGGGATACCGTCCGCCAAGGCCTGGACCGCAATTCTGCACCAAGCAGTATGACCCGGTCTGCGCCCGGCGCGGCGGCGACCGCCAGACCTTCGCCAATACCTGCCTTGCAGAGCGGGCCGGATACCGCATCATCCGCGATGGCCAGTGCCGTGACGGTGGCGGTGGCGGTGGCGAAGAGCAGACATTCTGCACGCGCGAATATGCTCCGGTCTGCGCCAGGCGCCGTGGCGAACTGCGCACCTTCCCCAATGCCTGCGAGGCCCGTGCCGCGGACTATCGCGTGGTTGACAACGGCCCTTGCTGAGGGGCTGGCTCTCCTATCTCCCCAGCCGGGGGAGATAGGGCTGCTCGCGTGATCGCCTCTACGCCGACGGCTTCATCCTGCGGCAATAGGCGATGAACTCGGCCGCGGGCATCGGCTTGGCAAACAGCCAGCCTTGGCCATAGTCGACATCGCGCTCCAGCAGATAGTCGGCCTGTGCCTGCGTCTCGACGCCCTCGGCAACGATCTTCAGCTTCAACGTCTTGGCCATGTCGATGATATGCGGCGTGACGGAGCTGGTGGCGGAATTCGTGGCGATCGTATCGATGAAGGACTTGTCGATCTTCAGCGCATCGAGCGGCAGTCCTTCGAGATGGGAGAGGCTGGAATAGCCGGTGCCGAAGTCGTCGATCGCCACCGCGTGACCAAGCTCGCGGGCGCGGATGAGGGTCGAGCGCGCTGAATCGATATTGACAAAACCGCGCTCCGTCGCCTCCAGCCAGATCTGCCGAGGCCGAATTCCCGTGTGCTGCAGGGCTTTTTCGATGACCGGAAGGATCCTTGCCGTTTCGACGTCGGCCGGGCTGAGATTGACCGCGATGTGGAGGGAACGATTGGCGACGAGGAGCCGGTTCAGGTCAAGAACCACATGGGCGACCACCTGGTCGGTGATCGCCGCGATCAGGCCGCTCTCTTCGGCCAGCGGGATGAAGAGATCGGGCCGGACCAGCGAGCCGTCCGGGCGCCTCCAGCGCACCAGCGCTTCCGCCCCGATGCATCTGCCGGTCCTGAGTTCTACGATCGGCTGATAGTGGACGATGAATTCGCGCTTGCGCACAGCAATCTGCAATTCTCTCAGCGGCGACAGCCGCCGTCGCGACAGCCAGACAACCAAGCCGATGGCGAAGGCGGCGATGAACGCGCCAAGCGGAAGCAGCAGCAATCGCTGCCTGCGCACACTGTCCACGATCTGGCTCTCCGGTTCGCTTGCGACGGCGATCCAGTCCGCTCCGCGTGCGGTGGCGAACAGATGGCCGTCGTCCAGGCCTTTGCCCGGGCCGGTGATGATCTTGCCGATGCGGGCGGAATCAGGCCCGTTCAGCGTGCCGAGCAGGACGCCCTTGTTCGTCGCCAGAGCGAGCTGGATGCCGGGATCGACGATGACGTCGACAAAGCGCACGGGATCGACAAGGACATTGTGGTCCTTGTAGCGCAGCGCCATCAGCGGATGGTCCCGGTTGGCCTCGGGCTGCATGCGAGCGGTGACGGCAACGCCGTCCCGCGTGGTGAAATCCGGATCGGTTTGCGCGACGCTTCCTTCGGTCGACCCCCAGGACGTGCATTTGAGCAGGCCATTTTCGAAATAGCCCATCTCTTCGATCGAGCGCGTATTGATGGTGAGTTGCCGCATGCGGGCGATATGGCCAGCCGAGCAGCGGTCGCCGGTGAACCGGTCGATTTCGCGCAGTGCGCCGGTGGCATCCCTAAGCAATATGTCGGCCCTGGCGATCGCGCGGTTGGCGAACAGCTCCAGCCGGTCATGTTCTTCCTGAACTGCCAGCACCCATGAAAAGTGGTACATCGCCACGATGGGCACGATGGCGCCGAGCAAGGCCAACACCACCGCAGTCACGATGATGCGCGGCCTGTCCATATGCGCCTCCTGCCTTCGGTCGGCGATGACCTGCCGGGTTCACGCGCAATACCGCCGGGACGGGCACCGAGCCTCATTCCGGCGGACCCTTATATGGCTTCGACGTTACGTGACCTTTAATGCGATCCGTGCCGTAGTCGGGCGAGCGCGGTGCTGCTCATCCAGCCTTTGGATACGTCCCATCCGCTGGCCCGGCATAGAGCTCACTGCCGTTCTCATCGGAAATGCGCAGGCGGTCGGGGGTCTGCGGCATCGCCAGCGTGTGGAACAGCGCGGTGGCACCGTGCAAGGCGGCACGTAGGTTCGGTGCTTCGAGCGGCACCCGGTCGAGTATCGCTTTGGTGGCGGCGCGCGAACGATAGAACTCGACGACGAAGTTCAAGCATGCCTCCATGTTGCGGCGCGGCAATCTTGCTGTCGCTGGCTCACGTGGCCGGATCGTCGGCGACTTCGAGATTGTCTTCCGTGGTCACCCGCTCATGGGTCTCCTGGTCGCTGCGGATGCGGTACTGCGGCGAGCCGTCCTTGACCGGCAGCTTGCTCTTGATCTGGAACAGTTCCACGGTCTTCTGGACAAGGCCGGTGCGGCTTTTCATGCGGACTGTCTGGCCGACGGTGAAAAGATGCGCGGGCGTGTCGTTGCGCGGGCGCGCACTCTGCTGGAAGCGGATCATGCGGCGTTCTCCCGGTCGTGTTTCAGCGCTGTTTCGAGTTCGGCGTGGTCGATGGCGACAAGCTGGCTGGTCGAGCTCTTCATCGTCCTTGCCGGCAGATGGATGAAGGTGGCGACACGACGCCAGGCAAGCCACGACATGCCGTCAATCAGCTCTTCGTCGTGGTCGATGTCGTAGTCTCCTGCCGGCAACTTTCCTTCCAGCCCGCCGAGCATGAAAGGTGCCTCGAAATGCGCGATGGAATGGGTAGTGCGGCTAGACATTTTGCGCCTCGACGTCTCTATCCCGGCGTGTTCTGGCCTGGCGTGTTTCGGAAAGCGGTTTCCGCTTTGCCACGCTTAAGCGATGCGTCACGCGCCTTGTATCGGCAATTTGGGTGTCGGCGATTTGGATTGAGTTTGGCGGGTCGAAAACTTCCGACGCCGCGAGATGCCAAGCTTGGCCCAAAATTGACCCCATACCATTAATCCGAAATTATGGTTTATTCAAGAAAATTTCTGATAGAATTCGACTAATTCAGAAATTTAGCTCATACAAATTTCTAAAAAAACTGCTATGGTCCAATAATATCAAAAAATTCTTATTGAGATCGCCGGAATAATTTTTCCGGCGACTGAGTTTATTTTTTTAGAAAGGAAAAAACCTATGAGGCTCATGAAAACGCCGGATGGTCCGACCGTAACTGTCAAGCCGATAGTCAAGTTCCCAAAAGTCATGTCGGCGCGCCTGACGATAAGAAGCGACGAGGCAGCAAGGCGAAAGATCGCCGATACCGACGGTACGCTGCGGCGGGCGCGCCAGATTGCCGAAAGCAACCGGCTGATCTGACGTCCACCAGGGAGGTCGATGATGACGCTCAATTTCCCCAATCCCAGCCGCTCCTATGACGCGGCGGCAAAGCGCATTCGTTTCACCGGCCATGACGGCATGTTCGAAGTGCCATTCTTCGTCGAGGTTGCCGCGCTTTCGGCGGCAAGTCCGGCCACGACCGGAGCAGAAGCCGAATATCTCAGCGCGTTCGATGCGAAGCGCTCGTCGATCCAGGATGTCGCGCGGGAAGCCTATTCGCATGGTCGCAAGAACATGTACGTGCTGACGCGGGCAGATTTCCGGTAGGCTGGCCCGCGAACCCTTGAACCTGTCGCGCCGATGGCCTAGATCGCCACAGGCGGACAAACACGGCAGGTTTCCCATTAACAGAGATCAAAGAAGAGCGGCGGGCGCGGGAGCGAGGTCTGGCACTGGAGGCCAGCCGCCGCTGGGCCTCGACCAGTATGTGCAGCAGGCGCTGCAACTGCACCAGGCCGGGCGCCGGCAAGAAGCCGAAGCGATTTACCGGCAGGTGCTGGCGCGCAAGGCCAATCACGCGGCCGCGGCGCATTTCCTCGGGCTTCTGCTGCATCAAACCGGGCGCAGCGAGGAGGGCATGGATCTCCTCGAACAGTCGGTGCAGCTGCTGCCGACCAATCCCGATTTCCTCAACAATTTCGGCACGGTCATGCGCGACCTCGGCCGCGTCGCGGCGGCCGTCGATTTCTTCCGCGGCGCGGTGGATATCCGGCCGGACCAGCTGGCGGCGCGCGACAATCTCGGCTCGTCGCTGAAGCAGCTCGGCCAGTTCGAGGAGGCCGAAGGGATCTACCGCGGCACGATCGGCCGCAATCCCTTTCACGTCCGCGCCCGTATCGGTCTTGCCGAAACGCTGCAGGAGGCCGGGCGGCTCGACGAGGCGCTCGCCGTCTTCCGCGAGGCGCTGACGATCCGGCCTAAGGATGCCGACCTGCTGCACGGGCTGGGCGTCGGGCTGATGGAAAAGGGCAAGCTCGACGAAGCGGCCGATCTTTTCCGCCAGGCGCTGGCAGTCAATCCCGGCATGGCGCGGGCCTGGCTGATGCTGACGCAGGTCAAGCGCCAGAAGGAGCGCGACGCCGAGCTTGCCGGTATGGAGGCGCAGCACGCCAAGGCGCCGCAGGACAGCCTGGCGCGCATGCAGCTCTCCTTCGGCCTCGGCAAGGCCAATGACGATCTGAAAGATTATCCACGCGCCTTTGATTATTTCGCAGAAGGCAATGCCATTCGCCGCAAGGGCATCGACTATGATCCGGTGAGGACGCGGGCCGAGTTCGATGCGATGAAGTCGGTGTTCGATGCCAGCTTTTTTGAAAGACACAAGCCAAGTTCAATCGCCGATGACGCGCCGATCTTCGTCGTCGGCATGCCGCGTTCGGGCACGACGCTGGTCGAACAGATCATCGCCAGCCATCCGCAGGTCTATGGCGCGGGCGAGCTCAGTATTTTGAAGACGGTGGTCGGCAAGCAGTTTCCGTCGACCATGCCGGGTGGCTTCCCGTGGGGAGTATCGGATGTATCCGACGCGGATTTTGCCGAGGCCGGACAGGCCTATCTCGAGATGCTGCATGCCCGCTATCCGCATGTCCGCCATGTCACCGACAAGATGCCAGGCAACTTCCTGCTGATAGGCTTCATCCACATGATGCTGCCGAAGGCCAGGATCATCCATTGCGCGCGCGATGCGGCGGCGACCTGCCTGTCGATCTACAAGGTGCATTTCCGCGGCGACAGCCACCGCTATGGCTACGATCTCGGCGAGCTCGCCGACTTCCACAATCTCTACACCGACATCATGGCGCATTGGCGCAGCGTGTTGCCCGGTGTCGTGCATGACGTGCGCTATGAGGATTTCGTTGCCGACCAGGAAGGCCAGACGCGGGCATTGATCGCCCATCTCGGCCTGCCTTGGGACGATAAAGTGCTGTCTTTCCACGAGACCGACCGCCCCGTGCGCACAGCCTCGGCCGCGCAGGTGCGCCAGCCGATGTATCAGGGCTCGGTCGATCTGTGGAAGCGCTATGGCGATCGGCTGAAGCCGCTGCTCGACCGGCTGGGGTAGGCCGATATTGAGGTGAGGCCGGCCTGACCTCAATCTCGACCTACCCTAAGTGGTGCTACAGCTCCATGAAAGGCTGGAAGCCGCCGAAGATCATGCGCTTGCCGTCGAACGGCATCGTCGACCAGTCGCTCTTCAGGCGCGCGTCGGCCATCACCTTGGCCATCACCGCATCGCGGCTTTCTCGAGATTCATAGACGACCCACGAAAAGACGACGATCTCGTCGTCCTTGGCCTGCACGGCGCGCGGAAACGAGGTGACCTCGCCATAAGGCACGTCGTCGCCGATGCATTCGACATAGGCGAGCGCGCCATGCTCTTTCCAGACGATGCCGCCCATTTGCGCCATTTTCTTGTAGGCATCGAGATTTGCCTTGGGCACGGCAAGTACGAACCCATCGACATAGGACATTTTGGTCTCCTCCTTAGGCTTTCTTCACCGGCGCGTTCATCGCCCACTCCACGCCGAACGGATCGCGCATATTGCCCCACTGATCGCCCCAGAACATCACCTGCAGCGGCATGACGACCTCGCAGCCCGCGTCGACAGCGCGCTGCCACCAGGCGTCGATGTCGTCGCTGCCGAGATGAAGCTGCATGGTGTAGCCCTGCGGCTTCACGGCGGACATGCCATGCTCGGGGTAGAAGTCGGAAATCATCAGCGTCGAACCGTTGATATGCAGATGGATATGCATGGTGCGACCCTGCTCATCCGGCGGGTAGAAGAAGACCTGCTCGGCGCCGAAGGCCTTTTGATAGAATTCTGAAGCCTTGAAGGCGCCATCCAGCTGAAGATAGGGCGTCAAGCCGCCGAGGACTTTCGCCGTGGGCTGGGTTTGGGGCTGGTCGTTCATGTCTTGCTCCTCTTTGCGTTTGGTTGGCCTTGCCAGCCAAAGGACGAACGAGGCGGCGGCAATCCTACATGGCCGCCGAATTTTTTTCGAACGCCAAGATCAACGCTCAGGCCACGGACCGGCGGTCCGCCTTCATATTACCTTGGTCAACGTGGTTGCCGTGGCAAGATGACGGTCGTTTTGCGCGTCGAGGATTTCGGGCCAGCCGATGTCCTTACGCAATTCGATCGGCAGTGAAAGCAGCGCGCGCTCGCTGCGGTAACGGGCGCGGCTCGCAGAGTAACGGGTCGCGATGCGGCCTATGGATGACAGAATGGACATGATGCACTCTCCCTGGTTGAAGCCGGCATCATCGTGTCGGCGTCCCAAGGACGTGGTTCCCGGCCATCATCCGACAGATCGCCGGAATTTTTTTGCCACAAGGGAAATGCCGGCCGACATTGCCGCCAGCCCGGCTTTTTCGTCACGGCAGTCGCGCCGCCTTCAACCGCCAGCTTCGGCCACCGAGCGGAAGAAATCCTCCGGACTGTCGACCTCGGTCAGCCGCCGCTTCTCGATCAGCCAGAAGCGGTTGCCGATGGCGCGGATGAAGGAGCGGTCGTGCGAGGCGAGCACGCAGCTTGCCTGATGCGCCAGCAGCTCGGCTTCCAACGCTTCCTGGCCGTCAATGTCGAGATGGTTGGTCGGCTCGTCGAGCAGGTAGAAATTGGGGTTGGCGAGCCTGAGCGCCAGCATCATCAGCCGCGCCTTCTGTCCACCCGACAGAACGCCAATCCTGCGCTCCTGCATGTCGATGCTGACGCCCGCGCCCGCCAGCAGCGAGCGGGCGCGCTGTTCGCCGACATCGAATTTTCGCGAGACCATCGCCAGTGGCGTGTCGTCACCGCTCATCCCGGACAGCGCCTGGTCGCTGTAGCCGAGCACCGTGGACGGCGTCACCTTGATGCTCCGCACGGTTTCCGGTTCGGCGATCGCATTGCGGATCAGGGTGACGAAGCGTGACTTGCCGACGCCGTTGCGGCCAAGCAGGACGATGCGGTCGCCCTGGCAGATATGGCGCTTGCCGGTCCTGAACAGCAGCGTGCCGTCGGGTGTCTCGATCGCCGCGTCGTCGAGCGTGATCAGCACCTTGGCGTGGGTGCCGCGATTGGCGAGTTTTATCGCGCCCGCCGATTTCTCGCGATGCGCCGGTGACGCCGCATCTTCCAGACGCTCGGCGCGCTGGTTGAGCTGCTTGGTCTTGACCGTCAGCAGGTCGCTGCCCGAATTGATGCCGATATTGTTGAGCTTGGCGGCCTGCCGGCGCAATTGCTGCGCCACCTTCATGTCGTGCTGGAATTTTCGGTCGGCCGAGGCGTCGGCTTCATCCAAGGCTTGCCTGGCGCGCGAATAGGGGAGCGAAAACACCGGCGACTGCTCGGGCCGAAGGAACAGCGTCCGGTTGGTCGTGGCGTCGAGGAAGGCGCGGTCGTGGCTGGCGATCACCACCGGCACTTCGCGCGGCAGCGCGTTCAGCCAGGTCTCGAGCTGGTTGATTTTCGAAAGGTCGAGATGATTGGTCGGCTCATCGAGCAGCAACACGTCCGGGTCGGTGACCCAGACGCGTGCGATCAGCGCCAGCCTCTGCCAGCCGCCGCTCAAGGCTTGCATCGTCCGCTCGCGCATCGGCTCAGGCACGTCGAGTGAATCCAGCACCACGTCGACGCGCCATTGCTCGCTTTCGGCTTGCTCGGTCGGCAGGGCTTCCGCTACGACCTGATGAAAGGTGCGGTCGAGCAGAGCCGGCGGCACGGATTGTTCGACATGGCCGACGCGCAGGCCGCGCGTGCGGGTGATGTCGCCGGAGGTCGGCTCCAACTCGCCGGTCAGGCATTTGAGCAAGGTGGACTTGCCGCGGCCGTTGGCGGCGACGATGCCGAGCCGGTCGCCGGCGCCAATGGTGAGGTCGAGACTGGAGAAGAGCCGCGCACTCATGGTGACGCCGAGGGATTTGAGGCTGATCAGGGCCATTTGGATTTCTCTGGTCTTGCCGGAGTCCGGCTATGCACTTTGACGGTGCGCGTGCTGGCCATCAGAACAGGCGTTGCGGCACCACGAAGGGCAGACCAAAAATCGAAGCGGGAAGAAAACCCGGACCGTCCCGGTCAGCCCTGCAAGCTAGCTCGCAGGGCACAGACAGGGCCGCGCTGACGGTGGCGGTCGAAAGTCACGCAGCCCTCCTTTCAAGACGTTTGAGTGTCGAGACTGGCTACACCAGAGGTGGGGCCGACGGCAAGGGCACTGCTTTCAAACGGCGCGGGAACGGGTCGAGCACAAACACGCAGCCGCCGATGATCGCAACCGCTCCGACGGCCTGGATGACGGTCAGTGGCTCCTTGAGCATAACCGTGCCGACAAGCACGGCGATCACAGTCACGGCGAATTCGACGCTGATCGTGCGGGTCGCGCCGATGCTGGCATCCAGGCGGAAATAGACGACATAGGTCATTGCGCTCATCACGCAGGCGAGAATGGTGAGATAGAGGAAGTCGACGGCGCTCGGCATCGCCGGTATCGGCACCGCGAGAAGCAGCGGCAGCGTCATCAGACCGCCGAACAGGAAGGCGGCGCTGGTGACTTCCAGCGTGCCGACCGAGCGCAGATGGCGATTGGCGTAGTTGCTGCCGAAGGCGGCCGAGAAAGAACTGAAGAGCGAGGCGGCGCAGCCGAACACGAAGGAGGCTGTGACAGGCACCGAGGGGAAGCCGACCAGGACCATGATGCCGGCGGCGCCAAGGAGCAGGCCGGCCAGCCCACGAGCCGTGATGCGTTCAAGTCCCCATACCTGTCCGATGATCATCGAGAACAGCGGGATCGCGGCAACGAGGATGGCCGCCATCGCCGTGCCGATGCGCGGCGTGGCATAGGACAGGCCGATCAGTTGCGCGGCGACGGTCGTCGCGCCGACCATCGCGAAGCGCCGCCAGCCGGCGCTGAAATCGAGTCTGCGCCTTGTCGCCGCCGCCAGCAAAAGCAGCGTGATGCCGGCAATCAGCGAACGCAGCGTGACCGCGCCGATCCAGCCGAAGGCATGCACCACCTTGAGCAGCACCAGGAACGACAGGCCCCAGGTGACGGCCAGGAAGACGAAGGCGGCGATGTCCTTGGGTTTCATGGATTTGATGGCCGGTGGGCGGTTGGCTTCCAGAACGGAAGGGCAGGGTGGCAAGGCCCGTACAGGTTCCATTGGCGGCGGGCAAGGATGGCTGCATGGTCCAGCAGGCAGTTGCCGGGTGAAATTCGGCGAAGAGCTTTTTTATGGTGGAGGGAGATGTCCGGCAGGGCAGAGGGGGGCGTGAAGGATCGCTACCGCCCGGGCCGCCCTGTCTTGCCCGGCCGACGCTTTTCGCGGCGGGCGTCGCCCGGATCTTCATAAGAGCCGATGCCGGTGCGCTGGCGGACAATGGGTCTGGCGGTATCGCTGCGATCCTTCGCGCCCCCCTCTGCCCTGCCCTCTTTGCCACCACTTGGCATCTCCCCCACACGGGGGGAGATCGGCTGTGGCTTGGCCGGCACTTTTCCTTCGACCGGCTTCTCGGTCCGCCGCACCGTCATCTCATCGAGCGAGTTCTTCTTGAACAGCGGCTTGGTCGGTTCACCCGGTATACCGAAATCCGAGCCGTGCGCCTCCTGAGCCGACTGTTTCTTGAACAGCGAACGGGACACCGCGCCCGATGGCGTCGGCATGTCGGTGCCAGGCCCCATATCGTCCAGCGAAGGCTTGGCGAACAGCGGCTTCTTCACCGGCACGGCGCCGTCGGCGCCCATTTCGTCCAGCGACGGCTTGCGGAAGAGGTTGGGCCGGGCCGCCTTGGTTGCCTCTTCGGCGGCGCGTGCCTCGTCGAGCTTGCGGAAACGCTCCTGTTCCTCTGATGTACGATGTTTGGCCACGCCCTTGTTGTGCTTGCCTTTCTCGCGGCCGGAGACCGGGCTTTCCATGTCGGCGTATTTGGCCAAGGGATCGTCGGAGACGGACAGTTCCATCTCGCGCAGCCGCTTGATCTCGTCGCGGATGCGGGCCGCCTTCTCGAAGTCGAGATTGGCGGCGGCGTCGCGCATCTGCTTGTCCAGCGCATCGAGATGGGCCTTCAGGTTGTTGCCCATCATCGCGCCGGCGCTGTCGGTGAACTGCGAGATGTCGGCGCGGACGTGGTCCTTCTCGTAGACCGAGTCCAGAATGTCGGAGATGCGCGACTTGACCGATTCCGGAGTGATGCCGTTGGCCGCGTTCCATTCCATCTGCTTTTCGCGGCGGCGGTTGGTCTCGGCCATCGCGCGTTCCATCGAGCCGGTGACCTGATCGGCGTAGAGGATGACCTTGCCGTCGACATTTCTGGCGGCGCGGCCGATGGTCTGGATCAGCGAGGTTTCCGAGCGCAGGAACCCTTCCTTGTCGGCGTCGAGGATGGCGACGAAACCGCATTCGGGAATGTCGAGGCCTTCGCGCAACAGATTGATGCCGACCAGCACGTCGAAGGCGCCAAGGCGCAGGTCGCGCAGGATCTCGATGCGCTCCAGCGTGTCGATGTCGGAGTGCATATAGCGGACGCGGATGCCTTGTTCGTGGAGATATTCGGTCAGGTCCTCGGCCATGCGCTTGGTCAGCACGGTAACCAGCGTGCGGTAGCCGGCGCTGGTGGTGTCGCGGATCTCGCCGACGACATCGTCGACCTGGGTCTTGGCCGGACGCACCTCGACCGGCGGGTCGATCAGGCCGGTGGGGCGAATGACCTGTTCGGCGAAGACGCCGCCGGACTGTTCCAGTTCCCAGCCGCCCGGCGTGGCCGACACGGCGACGGAAAGCGGGCGCATGGCGTCCCATTCCTCGAAGCGCAGCGGCCGGTTGTCCATGCAGGACGGCAGGCGGAAACCATACTCCGCCAGCGTCGCCTTGCGGCGGAAGTCGCCGCGATACATGCCGCCGATCTGCGGCACGGTGACGTGGCTTTCATCGATGAAGACCAGCGCATTGTCGGGGATGTACTCGAACAGTGTCGGCGGCGGATCGCCGGGCTGGCGGCCGGTGAGATAGCGCGAATAGTTCTCGATGCCGGCGCAGGAGCCGGTGGCTTCCAGCATCTCCAGATCGAAGCGGCAGCGCTGCTCCAGCCGCTGCGCCTCAAGCAGACGTCCAGCCTTTTCAAGCTCTTGCAGGCGGTGCTTGAGTTCTTCCTTGATCGACTTGATGGCTTGATTCAAGGTTGGGCGCGGCGTCACATAGTGCGAATTGGCGTAGATCTTGACGCTTTTCAACTCGCCGGTCTTCTGCCCGGTCAGCGGGTCGAATTCGGTGATCGCCTCGATCTCGTCGCCGAACAGCGAGATGCGCCAGGCGCGGTCTTCCAGGTGGGCCGGGAAGATCTCGATCGTGTCGCCGCGCACGCGAAACGAGCCGCGGACGAAGTTGACGTCCTGGCGCTTGTATTGCTGGGCGACGAGGTCGGCGAGCAGCGCGCGCTGGTCGAGGCGGTCGCCGATCTGCATCTGGAAGGTCATCGCCGTATAGGTCTCGACCGAGCCGATACCGTAGATGCAGGACACCGACGCGACGATGATGACGTCGTCGCGCTCGAGCAGCGAGCGCGTCGCCGAATGGCGCATGCGGTCGATCTGCTCGTTGATCGAGGATTCCTTCTCGATGAAGGTGTCGGTGCGCGGAACGTAGGCCTCCGGCTGGTAGTAGTCGTAGTAGGAGACGAAATACTCGACGGCGTTTTCCGGGAAGAATTTCTTGAACTCGGAATAGAGTTGCGCGGCCAGCGTCTTGTTGGGCGCGAGGATCAAGGCAGGGCGCTGCGTCTCCTCGATCACCTTGGCCATGGTGAAGGTCTTGCCGGAGCCAGTGACGCCGAGCAGCACCTGGGTGCGATCGTTGCCGGTGACGCCTTCGACCAGATCCTTGATCGCCGTCGGCTGGTCGCCGGCCGGCTCGAAATCCGACACCATCTTGATGGCGATGCCGCCTTCGGATTTCTCCGGGCGGGCAGGGCGGTGCGGCGTCCACAGCACGCCGTCCTTGTGCAAGGGATTGCCGGATTCGATCAGGGCGGACAATGCGGCCACGGTGGCGGTGACGCCGCTGGAGGTCATGGTCTCGGCGTCTTCGAGAGAAATGTCGAGGCCGGCGACCGGATTGAGGCCGGCCGCGGTTCTCTCCCTGGCCGAGGCCGCGCCACCCATCGAGGTGCCGCGCGCCGTGCGGCCGGGCGAGGTGGAGCGTTCGGGAATCTTTTTCGCCGCCTTTGGCGATTTACCGCCGCCCTTGCCTGACGAGCGCCCTTCCTTCTCCGCTTCCTGTTCGATCTGCTCAGCCCAGTCGGCGATCGAGCCGGTCAGCGGCGTGCCGGACAATTCGGCTTGCGGCGCTTCGGCAAAACCACCCTTGTGCAGCGGCTCCGACGCATCGAGGAAATCGGTCAGCGGGCTGCGCCGCTTGGGCGGCGAAGCGCGGTCGTCACGCGCCGACGAAGGCGTCTTCTTATCGGAGGGTTTGGCCATGCCCCGAATATGGGAGGTCTCGGGGAAAATGGAAAGAGCGGAGTGAAGAGGGGCGCGGTGCCAGGCGAAGCTGCTGACAGAAGGCTGTCAGGAGCGATGTCGCCGTCGGACGGCACCGGCTATTTCACCGCGGGCAAAGCCCCGTCGATCCCCAACCCTGCGGTCGCGGCAAGTCCGGTGGCGACGGCTGCCGCGCGGCGTGCCTTCGGGCCATGCAAGGGCCAGACGAGGCGGCGCCTGATCGTCAGCGCCGGTACGTCGCGCGCGATCTCGACGAGATCGCCGGGCTCCAGGTGCCGGCGCAGAACCAGTTCGCTGGCCAGCAACGCGCCCATGCCCGCGATGGCGGCCTGCGCGGCGACGATCGTCAGCCCGAAGCGCGGACCCTGGTCGATGCCTTTCGGCTGCCGTCCTGCGGCGGCGAACCAGTGCCGCCATGCCGGATAGACATCGTCGCCCATCGTCGGGTCGATATGCAGCAGCGGCAGCTTGTCGAGCGCGTCCGCCGCGTCCGGCCTGGCAATGCCCTGGATGAGCGCCGGTGCGCAGGCCGGGATCACCCGTTCGGTGAACAGATCGACGGAAGCGAGATCCTGCGCGGAGGCCTTGCGGTAGCTGATGGCAAGGTCGACGCCTTCTTCCAGCATCGCATCGAGGGCGATCGAGGCGACGATGCGGACATCGAGCCCGGCAAGCGCCGGACGCACCTTGTCGAGGCGGGGAGCGAGCCACAGCGAGGCGAACGACGGGTCGGCGCAGATGGTGAAGGTCTCGGCCTGCCGCTCGAAGCTCAGCCGCCGCATCCCCGATGCCAGCGCGTCGAAGCCCCGGTCAATGTCGGGCAGGGCGCTTTCGGCGGCGCGCGTCAGGACGATGCCGTTGCCGGCGCGCCGGACCAGCTTGACGCCCAGCCTGTCCTCGAGCTGCCGGAGCTGATGGCCGACCGCGCCGGGCGTCACGCCCAGCTCCTCGGCGGCGCGCGTCAGGCTGCCGGTCCGCGCGGCCGCCGCAAGCGCCCGCAGCGCAGATAGTGGGAGGTCCCTCAGCGTCGTCATGGATTGAGTTTAACTCAAAATACATCGAAGGAAACTCGTTTGGTGCAGGGGATATTGGCTCATATGATCATTGAGGTGAATTCAAGGTCATGGAAGAGGCGACAATGCTCGACAGTCATTCCAATTCCAACGCCCAGCCGTTGCGCAACATGCACGGTGAGGGCGACCGCATCGCACTCGACTTAGGTGGCGGTAAGGTCGCTAAGCTGTCCACTCGTTGGCTGCGGCTGGCTTGCGAATGCGAGATTTGCGGCGACACCGCATCCGGCAAAAGGTGGCTGACGCCGGCCGATGTTCCCACGGGAATTCGGCCAGCGTCGATCGACGCCTCGTCCGGCGAGGTGACGGTCACTTGGGAAGACGGCCATGTTTCGCGGTACGCTTCCCGGTTCCTGGCAGATCATGCCGGAGGCGGAGCAGTCCGTTTCCAGCCCGAGTTGTGGGGCAGCGATCTCGGCGCGCGCCTCGGCCGGTTCGCCTTCGATGCGGTGGTCGAGGACGACGAGGCGCTGTTTCACTCGCTGCGCGCGTTGCGCGATCACGGCATCGCCATGCTGACCGGGGTTCCCGCCGAAACGGAAGCGACGGCGCGCGTCGCCGGCCGCTATGGACCGATCCGCGAGACCAGCTATGGCAAGGTGTTCGACCTGATTTCGCGGCCGGATGCGCGCGTCGCCGGCGAAACCGCACGCGCGCAGATCCCGCACACGGACGAGCCGTTCCGCTACTCGCCGCCGGGCTTCATCTTCTTCCACGCCATCAGGACTGGCGCCGGCACCGGTGGCACATCGCTGATGGTCGATGGGTTTCATGTCGCCGAGCTGATGCGAAGCAAGACGCCAAAGCTGTTCGAGCCGCTGACGCGGCACGGCGTGACCTTCCATCGCGAACATGCCGGCGAAGTGTTCTTCAGCGCCGAGGCGCATGTCATCAGCCTCGATGCCGCCGGCCAGGTGACCGGTATCCGCTACAATGACCGCTGCCTTGCGCCGCAAACTGCATCCGAAGACGAGATCGACGGGCTGATCGAAGCGCTGGCCGAACTGACGCGGCTGATCCGCGCTCCGCAAAACCAGTTCCAGCACCAGCTGCAGCCGGGCGAGGTGCTGGTCTTCGACAATCAGCGCGTCATGCATGGCCGCAGCGCTTTCGACCCGACGCTGGCGGTGCGGCATCTCAGAAGCTGCAACATCGATCGCGACGGCGTCCACAGCGCCTTGCGCACGCTGGCGCGACGTTTTGCGCCGGAAGAGGCGGAAACGGTGCTCTATCAGGGGGCGATTTTCTAGATCACATCGCTTGACGAGGTACCCCAGCCCTAACCCCTCCCCGCATCGGGAGGGGATTCCGTAGGCGCTAGCCACGGCAAATGCAGATGTCTCGGCACCTGCGATGAGTAAAAGGCGGACGGCAGTGCTCCCCTGCCCTTGCGGGAGGGGTCAGGGGTGGGGGTCAATCTTCGCAAGAATCCATATGTGGGAAATCGGAGCCTTCAGTTGAACAACATTTGGTGCCGTGCCCAATACTGGCGAATGCGTCAACGGTTTGTTTGATGTGCGCGGACACGCTTCAACCCATCCGGCAGACAGTCTACACAAGGCAAACGATTGGGCGTCGCGTGTCGAACTATCCGCTTTCCTACAAACTGTCGTGGCTGCCGCGTTTCCTCCGGCCTTCGCTCGGCGGCCATGCGCACGGTTTTGCGCCGGCCGCCGCAACCTTGATCGAGCCGTCACCGGCGAAAACAATTCGGCTGGCCTTTGTCGGCGATATTTCGGCGGTGGCCAATGGCAGTGCGCCGGACTGCGACCCGGCGCTTGCGGTGCTGCTCGGCTCCGCCGATCTGGTGATCGGCAATTGCGAAAGCCCAGTCGTGGAGCGGCCGAGCGCGGCGATCGGCACGCGGCTTGGCATCCACCACGCGATGACCGAGCGGTTTCTCGCCGAGGCCCTGGCGGCCGTCGGCATTGCGCGTGAAAAGCTGGTGCTGTCACTCGCCAACAACCATGTGCTCGATCAGGGCATTGAAGGTTTCGACGAGACGGTTGCGGCGCTGGAGCGGCTCGGCATCCGCACCATTGGCACCGCGGCGCCGGGGCCGGTCGAGCGCTTCGCGGTTGGGCCGCTCAGCATCGGCTTCGCAGCCTTCACGCTGTGGCGCAATACCGATGCGGCGGCGTTTGCCGGGCGCGTCTCGATGCAAGGCGATCCGGCACGGTGGCCGTGCGATGCCGCCGGCGGCCTCGATCTCATCTGCGCTGTGCCGCATTGGGATTGGGAGTTCCGCCATTTCCCCAGACCGGATACGCGGGCGCTGGCCAGGCATTTGGCCGGCCATGGCGTCGGGCTGATCGCCGGCCACCATGCCCATGTCGTGCAACCGGTCGAGCGCATCGGCAAGGCGCTCGTCGCCTATGGGCTCGGCGACTTTCTCGGCACCGCCTTCTCGCGCCAGGTCTGGCCCGGTCGCATCGGCGCTATCTTCGTCGTCGATGTCAGCACTGAGGCCGGTACGCGCGGGGCGATTACCGCTTACCGGTTGCATGCCTTCATGCGGCTGCGGGCTGGCGATCACGAGCGGCTGGTCCCGGTCGAGGCATTGGAAGGTCGAATGCGCAGCAAGGTCGAAGGCCGGTTGAACGCGATCTTTCCTTCTCCCACAAAATGATTGCCGCCCACCGGCTGGCCACTTTCCCGCAAAAGCGGCTATCATGCCGAGGCACAGGCAGCCCAGCCGCTGGTGAGCGGCCGGCTGGCGCAGGCGCTGAAATGGCTTGGCGAAACATGGCCCGACGATCCGGCGCGCGTCGCGCTCAACGGCAGCGATGGTTTTCTGCTGCTGCCGCAGCCGAAGAATTTCTTCGAGCTGCCTGATATCTCGGTGCCGCTCGACTATCAGACGCATGTCGCGCCGATGATATCGGACATGGGCGCCATGCTGGCGACGGCGGCGCTGGTGCGCAAGATCGGGGCGAGGGACGAGGCGGGTTAGTCAATTCAAAGTGTTAGAGCGTCCTTTGCGCGTCCATTGGACGCGCGGCACTCTAAATGTCCGCTGCGCTCCGGCCTACGCCGGCCGAAGCACTCATGAGCGCCTCCGCCCGATGAAGGCTACGGCCGGCGTAGGCCGGTTCTCGAAACCGCCACCATATGACTCGCCAGAGCGAATTTCGAAACAGTCTCTGAGCGCGACCTACAGGCCGCTCGGCATTTTCGCCGCCAGCCAGTTCGCGGAGCGCTTCGCCATGTCGACGGTCGCGGAGGCGGCACGGCCAAGATCGGTCTTGACCACGGCATAGCCATTCCTTGTGCGATAGAGCACGCCGGCATCGACCACTTGTTCATAGGCGACGGGCCGGGCGGCTGCCGCCGCTATGGCCGTCGTCGGCGAACCGACCGGGACGCTCGGCCGGTGGCTCAATTCCGGCGGCAGCAGGCTTTCGGCTTGCACGGCCCGGCTGGCGGGCTTCAGTTCCGGGCGGGATGCCGTCTCGGCCAATTGCGAGGCGGATGACGAGCCTTTCGCGCGACAGATGCCGGAGACCAGCGGATAGTTGAAATTGCGCTGGTGCAGCATCTGGCTTTTCATCGCCGCTTCGCATTCGGCGACGGTCGACCACTTGGCCGGCGTCTCGCCGATATATTCGCAAAGCCTGGCGTCGCAGTCGCAGCCGACGATGGTCATGGCGACAAGGGCGGTCTTGATCAACGGTCTCGTCCCTTCAGGTTCCACGTTACCAATCGGCGTGGAACAAGGCGGGATTTGGCCGCGATTGTGGAATGAGCGAGGCGACGCGCTACGCGCCGTTTCACAAGATGGCGGCTGTGACCGAAAAACCTCAGTAGTCGTGGACATGCTCCAGCTTGGCGCCTGCCTTCATCAGCGCCGGCGGCACGGTTTGCAGCTTGCGCACGGCGACGGTCGGCCCGGTTCACCAATAGGGAAAGCCGCTCGGCTGGTGCTTGTCGACGAAACCGGCATAGTCGCGGGCGGCATAGACCGTAAAAATTGTGGAGGATGCCAGGTCGTGGATGCGCGACCGGAAACGACAGTCGGCGCCGGGATTTCTCCCAGCGCCTCCCTGTCAGATCAGGACACGGTCGCGGCAGCAACTTCCGTAAAGACGTCGCGCCATGCCGGCCTTGATGTTGACGGTCCTGCCAGTCACCACCCGAGAGCAGCGTCCGTTCGGGACCACGCCGGCCTTCACCCTTGCGAGCTTCGTCCAGCGCGCCATCGAAGGTTTTTGCCGTCCTTCATGGCAGCATCGGTCCGCCGTTGGCGTTCGCACGCTTTCCGCGGCCCCGTAGGTCTCGGCATCCGTCCCTCCAACAGGCAAGCCTGTTCTTGTTCCGGGCCGTACGGGCCTCAGGAAATCCGCCGTTCCGCTTTGCCTTTCGGCGTGGCGATCGGTAGCCGCCTGAGATGGGTTCAACGTACGCCGGGTAAGTGTCCTGGGGAACCGGCCCGAGCCTGTGGATAGCGGGATTATCGGGGACCAGTGCGTTTTTTCGAGACAGGCCTCGACCCAGGCGCGGCGAGGACATCCACGGCGAACGAGCATCGTCAGATATTCGGCGCTTGCTCCGCTGGCCGGCGCGGGTTTCAATGCCGGCAAAGGATTCTTGGGCCGGCAAAGGATTCTGGGCCGGCAAAGGATTTTAGGGCCGAGGCGCTCTCGATGTCCTTTGGGGGAGGTTGCTTGAAGGTCGGGGTGGTGCTCAATCCGATTGCCGGTGGCGGCCGGTTGAAACAGCATTGGCCGGAGGTCAGTGCTTCGCTGAAAAGGCATTTCGGCGATTTCGAGCTGCGCGAAACGCAGGCCGAAGGCGATGCCGAAAGGCTGGCGCTCGACCTCGCAGCCAGCGGCTTCGAACTGGTGATCGCGGCGGGCGGCGACGGCACGGCCAGCGAAACGGCCGACGGGCTGCTGCAGGCGTTTCAGGAGCACGGCCGGACGGCCGCGCTCGGCCTCTTGCCTTGCGGTACCGGCATCGATTTCGCCCGTGGGCTTGGCCTGTCTGACGAAGTCGACTTGACCCTGAAGCGCATCGCCGGGGCCAAGGCCCGCAAGGTCGATGCCGGCCGCATCTGCTATATCGACGATCATGGCGCGCTGGCCAGTCGCCATTTCATCAACATCGCCAGCCTCGGCCTTTCAGGCGCCACCGACCGTGCTGTCAACGCCGACAAGCGCAAGGGCAAGATCTCGGCCAAGGCGCTGTTCTACTGGCGCACCGTATGGGAATTCATGCGCTACAGGTTCCAGGACGTCAGGATCACCGTCGATGACGGCGATCCGGTCGAGGCGCGCATGGCGCTGGTAGCCGTGGCCAACGGAAAATTCTTCGGCGGCGGCATGATGATCGCGCCGGACGCCGAGTTGGACGATGGTCAGTTCGACATCGTCATCCTGCGCGCTGCCGGCAAGCTGAGACTGATCTGGGACATCCGCCTGCTCTATGGCGGGCGGCATCGCAACCATCCGGCGATCACCATCCTGCGCGGCAAGAAAGTGGTTGTCGAACCGCTCGGCGATGTGGATAAGAACGGCGCGCTGGTCGACATAGACGGTGAGTCGCCAGGGCGCATACCCGCGACCTTCGAGATCCTGCCGGGTGCGCTGACGCTGAGATGTTGATTCAACGCGTTAAGAGATTGATTCAGGTCGCTGCGGCCGTGATTCCGACGATCCGTTCAATCCACTGAAATCGCTTGATAATTCCGTAACGTCAGATTTCCAACTTTGCCGGGAAACCGGGGGCGCGTAGGTCGATGCCGACTGCATCTTCCAGCAGTTTGACGATCTGGGTTGACCAGGCACCGCCGCCATAGGCGGCTTTGCCTTGCTCAAAAATCGCGTTGACGCGTGACGCCAGATCGAGCGGCACGCCGAAATCCTCGCCCATACGAAGCGCGAAGCCGAGGTCCTTCAGCGCCAGGTCCATGGTGAAGCCGATGTCGTAGGAACCGTTGAGGATGAGCTGGCTTTCGGTCTCATGGACGAAGCTGTTGCCGGAGGAGGCGACGATCGCGTGATAGGACTGGGCGAGATCGAGCCCGCCTTGCTTGGCGAGCATCAATGCTTCGCCGGCGGCGACGAGATGGATGAAGGCCAGCATGTTGGTGATCACCTTGATCACCGCCGCCGAGCCGACCGCGCCCATCAGAAACGATTTTTCGCACATCGCCTCGATGGCCGGTCGATGACGCGCATAGAGCGCCGCATCGCCACCGACCAGCGCGGTGATTTTTCCGACGGCCGCCAGATGCACGCCGCCGGTGACCGGACATTCCAGCGTCTCGATGTTCCTCGCCGAAGCAAGTGCCGCGAGCCGCACAATCTCGTCGCGGCCGTTGGTCGACATTTCGATCCAGGCGCCACCCTTGGGCAGGCCTTCGAGCAATCCGTCGGGACCGGTCAGCACCGCTTCGCTGACCTTGGGCGAGGGCATGCAAGTGATGGCGTTGCCGGTCCGCCCCGCGGCTTCGGCCGGGCTCTTCGCGGCGGTGGCGCCGAGCGTCACCAGTCGTTCGACGGCGGCGGGGTCGCGATCGAAGATGGTGACGGCAAAGCCGTTTCGGATCAGGCTGGCGGCGAGGTTGCCGCCGAGATGGCCAAGGCCGATGAAGGCGTAGCTTTCGCTCACGGCATCAGCGGCGTTTGCATCATCTGCAGATGCAATTCCTTGCCGTTCCAGGGATGCGCCTCGCAGACGGCTTCGTTCAATTCGACGCCAAGGCCGGGCTCCTTCGACGGAATGACGTTGCCGTCCTGCCATTCGATCTTCTTCTTCAAAAGTTTCTCGTGGAAGCCGTCCCACTGCTTCAGCGATTCCAGAATAAGGAAGTTGGGCAGCGTCACCGCGAGCTGGATGTTGGCGGCGCCGACGATCGGCCCGCAATAGCAATGCGGCGCCACCTGGATGTGGTAGGCCTCGGCCATGGCGGCGATCTTCTTGGTCTCCAGAATGCCGCCGGAGCGGCCGAGGTCGGGCTGCAGAATGGTCGCGGCGCGGTTCTCGATGACGCGGGCGAATTCGAATTTGGTCGTCAGCCGCTCGCCGGTGGCGATCGGGATCGACGTCCCACGAGCGACCTGCGCCATAACTTCGGGCATGTCCGGCGGCACCGGCTCCTCGAACCACAAGGGATCATAGGGCTCGATGGCGCGGGCCAGCCGCAGGGCGCCCGAGGCGGTGAACTGGCCATGCGTGCCAAACAGGATGTCGGCGCGGGTGCCGACGGCTTCGCGGATTGCCTTGATCATGCGGGTGGAGACATCGATGTCGAGCAGGCGCGGCTGGTGGCCATCGAAAGCCGTGTAGGGACCGGCCGGGTCGAGTTTTACGGCATTAAAACCCTGCTCGACATATTCGAGCGCACAGGCTGCCGCCATCTCAGGGTCGCTGTAGACGTTCCTGCCGTCCGGCGCGTCCTCGGAATGGACGCTGCCGGTGTGCGGATAGAGGTAGGTGTATGAGCGCAGCGTCTCGTGCACCTGGCCGCCGAGCAGCTTGTAGACCGGCTTGTTGGCCTCCTTGCCGATAATGTCCCAGCAGGCCATTTCGAGGGCCGAGAAACAGCCCATGCCGGAAACATCGGGGCGCTGGGTAAAGCCGGACGAATAGGCGCGGCGGAAGAAGTTCTCGATATCGTGCGGGTCGCGGCCGATGAGATAACGTTCGGCCATGTCTTCGATCATCCTGGCCGTGACATGGCCGGAGAAGGTGGCGTTATAGGCTTCGCCATAGCCGACGACGCCGCCATCGGTGATGAGCTTGACGAAGATGAAATACTTGCCGCCGATGCCCGGCGGCGGGTTGCCGACAACCCAGGTCTTGACGTCGGTGATTTTCATTTTTGGTCCTCCAGAACCAGTTCGGCGCCCTTCCATCCGGTCATGATCGAGGCGGCGTTGGTGTTGCCGGTGATATTGTCGGGAAAGATCGAGGCGTCGATGACGCGCAAACCCTCAAGGCCGTGAACTTTGAGGCGCGGATCGACGACCGAACGTGTGGGGTCCGGTCCCATGCGGCAAGTCGAGACCGGATGATAGACCGTGCCCGAACGCTTCCTGAAGTCGGCGATCAGGTCAGCGTCGGACTGGATTGACGGACCGGGCAGAACCTCTTCCTCGATGATCTCGGCCATATCAGGCATCGAGGCGATCTTGCGCACGAACTTCACCGCCGCCAGCATTTCATCGACATCGGCGTTGGTGGAATAGGCGTTGGCGCTGATCCTGGGGTAATCGCGCGGATTGCTGGAGCGGATCATGATCTCGCCACGGCTCGACGGGCGGCAATTGGACAGGCCGATGGAAAAGCCGGGCCACGGGTCGGGAGTCAGGATCGGGCGCTCGCCGCTCTTCGGGATGACGGTCGAGAAGGCCTGGAAGTAGAGCTGCATATTGGGCCGTGTCGCCGCCGGGTCGGTGCGGAAGAAGCCGCCGGCATTGTTCATCGACAGCGACAGCGGGCCGGACTGCGTCAGTATGTATTGCATGCCGACCAGCAACTTGCCCCACCAGGGGCGCAGGATTTGGTTGAGCGTCGGCAGCCTGCCCTTGAAAGTGTAGTTGATGCCGACATGGTCCTGCAGGTTCGCTCCGACATTCTCGTTGGCATGAACGATCGGAATGCCCAGCCCCTCGAGCAGCGCCGAGGGGCCGATACCGGACAGTTGCAGCAGTTGCGGCGAGTTGACCGAACCGCCCGACAGGATCACTTCGCGGCCGGCACGGGCGGTTTTCGTTGCGCCGTTCTGCTGATATTCGACGCCGACGGCGCGCTTGCCCTCGAACAGGATCCGGGTCGCCAAGGCATTCATCTCGACGCGAACGTTTTTGCGCTTCATTGCCGGGCGCAGGAAGGCACGCGCCGCCGACATGCGCCGGCCGTTCCTGGTCGAGATCTGGTAGATGCCGACGCCTTCCTGGGCGGCGCCGTTGAAATCGGGATTGAGCGGCAGGCCGGCCTGCTGGCCGGCGGCAAGGTAGCGCTTGGTCAGCGGATGGACCGAATTCGAGCAGTCGGTGATGTGCAGCGGCCCGCCGGCGCCTCGCCAGCGGTCGGCGCCGGCTTCATTGTCCTCCAGCGCCTTGAAAGCCGGCAGCAGATCGTCATAGCCCCAGCCGGGATTGCCGGCGGCACGCCAAGCGTCGAAATCCTCGCGCGCGCCCCTGATCCACACCATGGCGTTGATCGAACTCGAGCCGCCAAGCAGCTTGCCGCGTGGCCAGTGGTCGGCATTGCCGCCGAGGCCGGGATCCGGCTCGGCCTTGTAGTTCCAGTTCACCGCCGGATCGAAGAAGGTCTTGCCATAGCCGAGCGGCATCTGCACGTAGAACCGCCGGTCGGTGCCGCCGGCTTCCAGCACCAGAACGGAGAAGCGGCCGGAGGCCGACAGTTTTTCCGCCAGGACCGAGCCGGCCGAGCCGGAGCCGACGACGATGAAATCATAGGTCTGCATGATGGATGCGGCCGGCTCCGGAATTCTGGTTCTACCCTAGACTTGGGCGCAGCGCCACGTCGCCGGGCCTTCCGGCATGGCTTGTGAAAAAAGCGACCGGCGATGCTCGGTTTGAATTTCGCTTCCGACCCATTGCGGACTCTCGAATTGGCTTCGAACCGCAGTATTGACCACACGTCAATACCCGTTTAGCTATGCCGTCATGAACACTGGACTGGTCTTGGTCGTAGTAGGAAGGCGCATGGGCAGGGTGGCGTAGCCACCCGGCGAAAGCACCCATGCGCGGTAAGCAGGCTCCTGACGGGGCCTTTTTTTATGCCCGAGTTTGCGCGTCCCCGTCAGCCTTCTGAAATCCCGCTGACACAAAGGCCAGACCATGACCCGAGACGGTTCCATTACGGTGACAGTGCACTAATTGGGCCTTACGGTGACAGTGCACCAATTGGCGAGCGCGAACTCGTGCGCAGCAGGTTGTGAGCAATTGGTGCACTGTCACCGTAACTCTGGTAACTCTCTGGTTGACAAGCGGTCCGAGCGTCATACGTCATCGCCAGCATTTTGCTTGAAATCATAACGCATGATCGGGCGGGCTGGCATCCTGCGAGCAACGACCCTGAACCGGCGCGAGCGAAGGTGGAGGCGTATCCACTACCGGAAGCGCTCGGCGATACATCGGCATCAAAAGGATAGGCCTCAAGCGCAGGGGCGTTTGCGCGCCTTGCAGTCTCCAGCCCCGCTGCGATCAGATGGGACGTGACGCCCTGCCGGCGATATCCTTTTCGCACGTAGAGGCAGGACAACGACCAGACCGGCGCATCATCCACGCGCTTGAG
The DNA here is from genome assembly GCF_000350085.1 of Mesorhizobium metallidurans STM 2683. Classification (GTDB taxonomy): domain Bacteria; phylum Pseudomonadota; class Alphaproteobacteria; order Rhizobiales; family Rhizobiaceae; genus Mesorhizobium; species Mesorhizobium metallidurans. The sequence goes on along the minus strand of NZ_CAUM01000149.1, from coordinate 48,940 downwards.
TTGCCACAGTCGATCGAGCCACGGCACGGCATCCCGTGGTGTCACCTGGCACCAGCCGACGGCAGCGACTGCACACGGCGCTCTCATTGAACAGGTTCTCGAGTGCGGGCCAAAGATCCGATGTCAGAGGGCGAGAGGTAAATTTCATGTCAGGCACCTTCCTCAACTCACCCTGCGCAGTCTAGCACTTGCTGGTCTGCGTTGACGCATCGGTGCTACGACGATACGGGATCGGGAGAAGATCGATCTCGGGGACTTCCGCATGGTGCAATACGCGAACGGGCGGCCGCTCGGCGACCTTACGCTGAGAACCCTGGCGATGCCTTCGGACGCCAATGCGGCGGGCGACATTTTTGGCGGCTGGGTGATGGCGCAGATGGATCTTGCCTGCGGCATCCGCGCCGCCGAGCGCGCCAAGGGCCGCGTGGTGACGGCGGCGGTGAAGGAGATGTCGTTCGCCAAGCCGATGAAGATCGGCGACACGCTGTGCATCTACACCCATGTCGAACGTGTCGGCCGCACGTCGATGACGCTCAAGGTCGAGGCCTGGGCGCAACGCTATCTCTCCGACCTGATGGAGAAGGTCACCCAAGCCGATTTCGTCATGGTTGCGCTGGACGGCGAAGGCAAGCCGAAGGCGGTGCCGGCGGAAGTCTGACAAGCCAGATTCCAAGTTTCGATATCGCTGGCACGGCGCGCGATCTGGGCGACCGTTTCTGCGTGAAGCCTTTCACAGTCCCGTTCGCACATTTCCGTGACCATGTCCGGCAGGGCATGGGGGAAGACAATGCGTCAACGATTGCTGAACGGCGCATTGGCGGGCGCGCTTGCAGCCTTGTTCTGCCTGTTGGCCGCAACCGCCTATACCGAGGTTAAACAAAACCAGGCCGAAGCCAGTTGCGCCTCCGAAACCCACACCTTCAAGCGGCAAGCGAACAGGTGCGAAAACTGCGTGGCGACGACGTGCTACAACGGTGCGATGGCTGCGCGCAATTGCGGTCAAGGGGCGACCTGTACCATCGACGGCAAGGTGGTCAATCAGGCCCCGAAATCGAAGCGGACCGAAGGCCGTCTGTGGGCCGGAATGCAGATGCAGCCGTAGAATTCGCCTGTGCTGCCCGCCACGCGAAAACCCTTGCAGCGCAAGGGTTTCAGGCGTGAATCCCATCGAACTTTTCACGCGCCGCTTTGACCCGCGCGGTGTTCTTGCGCGCCCATTCGCCGAGCGCTGCGACCGGCACCAGCAACTCGCGGCCGAGATCGGTCAGCTCGTAGTCGACGCGTGGCGGGATGGTCGGAAACACTGTGCGCGTGACGAAGCCGTCACGCTCCAAACCGCGCAAGGTGGTGGTCAGCATCTTTTGCGAAATGCCGCCGACGGCCGCGCGCAATTCGTTGAAACGCAGTGGTCCATCGCCGAGCTTGCTGACGACGAGCACGGTCCATTTGTCGCCGACGCGCTGCAGGATTTCCGAGATGGCGCGGCAGTCCTCGGTGATATGCGGGTGCCTCAGTAACAAAAACGTGCCTCCTTGCACTTCGAGTTTGCGGTATCTCATATAGCGCCGGTATCCAAACGATACCACAATTTCCCGCAAGGAGAGCCCCTCAATGTCCAAACCCAAAATCGCCATCATCATCGGTTCGACGCGCGCCGCGCGCTTCGCCGACGTCCCGACCGAGTGGATCGCCAAGATCGCCAAGTCGCATGCCGATATCGATGTCGAAGTCGTCGATTTGCGCGACTTCCCGCTGCCGTTCTTCGACGAGGTCGCATCCTCCGCCTGGGCGCCGTCGCAGAACGAAGTGGCGCAACGCTGGCAGAAGAAGGTCGCCGGGTTCGACGGCTTCATCTTCACCGCCGCCGAATACAACCACGGCCCGACGGCCGTGCTGAAGAACGCCATCGACTACGCCGCCAATGAATGGAACAAGAAGCCGGCCGGCTTCGTCGGCTATGGCAGCGTCGGTGGATCGCGTGCCGTCGAGCAGCTCCGCCTTTATGCCGTCGAGTTGCAGATGGCGCCGGTCAAGTCGGCGGTTCATATCGCCTGGGGCGATTTCCTTGCCGTCCGCCAAGGCGAGAAGAAGCTTGAAGAGATCGAGCACCTGAACCAGGCGGCAACCGCGCTGGTCAACGACGTCGCCTGGTGGGCCAAGGTGCTGAAGGCAGCGCGCAAGGCTGATGTGATCGCCGAGGAAGCCAAGGCGGCCTGATCGCCTGTTTGAATTATCCTCCCAAGGATATGGGGCGGCGCTTGCGCCGTCCTTTCCAATTTCAGGAACTGAGATGCGCGTGCCGTGCCTGCCTTGGTCCGATGATGCAATCGGCCACGCCATCCAACTCGTTCAGCTCGTCCGATTAAATTGCTCACAGGCCGATCGTCAATTCGTCCGTTATGCGCCAAATCCTGCCGTTCGGGCGCTCTTGGCGCTCTCTCTCACTGGGGCCAGGCGCTCCGCAGGAATCAGTTGAATTCCTTCTCACCCGGCGGTGACCGGCACCGTGCTTGCGACTTTCGGCTGGTCGCCGGCGGCAAAGACGGCGCTCGCCTCGCTGACGATGGAAACGTGATTCTTGGCGGCGTTTCCCGCGGCGGCGCCGTCACCGCGCATGATTGCCGTAACGATCACGTCGTGCTCCTGCCAGGACTTCGCCAGACGGCCGGACAACATGAACTGGGCGCGGCGGAAAGGCGCCAGCCGGCTGCGCGTCATCACGGTCAGTTCATAGATGTGCTTGCTGTGCGCGCCGCGATAGAGCCGGGTGTGGAAGTCGGTGTTGAAATATTCATAGTCCTCCTCCGCACCCAGTTGCACCAGGCGGGCCGAGGCCTGGTGCTCGATCTCGAGCGCACGCCGCTCACCGGCGGTCATCCGTTCGGCCGAGAAGCGCGCGCAGATCGCTTCCAGTTCGGCCATGCTCTCGAACATCGAGGCGAGATGCTCCTGCGTCACCACGGCGACGATGGCACCGCGGTTAGGCCGCCTTTCGACCAGGCCCATGGCGCTGAGCTGGCCGAGCGCCTCGCGCACCGGCGTGCGGGATACGTCGAAGCGGGCGGCGAGCGAGGCTTCGTCGAGCTTTTCGCCGGGGCGCAGGAAGCCGGTGACGATACGGTCACCGATCGCCCTCACCATCTGATCGACGGTCGTGCCCGACCTGACCAAGCTGCGCTTCCCTGACAAATCTCCTCCGTCCGGTCTTCTGTGGAGTCAGTTGGCGCATCGGCCCATCGACTCAATATACCTCTCTATGCCTCTATTTTAATCTGTCTGTCAAACCGGCTATTTTCAAGGCAAAAAGTGCATGCAATTGCCTCCGGCATGAGCAGGCTCTTTTTAAGCAGCTGTTAATTCTATTCAATAAATTTAGCCTTCTGAATTGGCACGGCGATTGCATGCACTTTGTTGAGAAGGCGTTAACCGACCTGGAAAAGGGTCCACAGGGGAGCATAAGAGATGACCGACAGATTCATGCTTAGCCGCCGCCAGTTGCTCAAGACCTCCGCCGCCGGAGCAGCACTTGGGCTGGCCTCGGCATCCTTTCCCATAAGCAGGGCATTCGCTGCCGCCGCCACCGTCGGCTTCATCTATGTCGGACCGAAGGACGACTATGGCTACAACCAGGCGCATGCCGAAGGCGCCGCGGCGCTGAAGGGCATCGAGGGCATCTCCATCGTCGAGGAAGAAAACGTCCCCGAGACGGTTGACGTCCAGAAGACGATGGAATCGATGATCAATCTCGACGGCGCCTCGCTGATTTTCCCGACCTCATTCGGCTATTTCGATCCGCACATGCTGGCCATGTGCGCGAAATTCCCCGACGTGCAGTTCCGCCATTGCGGCGGCATGTGGAACAAGGACAAGCATCCGATGAATGCCGGTTCCTATTTCGGCTATATCGGCATGGGGCAGTATCTCAACGGCGTCGTCGCCGGCCATACCAGCAAGACCAAGAAGCTCGGCTTCGTCGCCGCCAAGCCGATCCCGCAGGTCCTGCTCAACATCAACTCCTTCCTGCTTGGCGCGCGTTCGGTCGACCCGACGATCACATGCCAGGTGATCTTCACCGGCGAATGGTCGCTGGCGGTCAAGGAGGCGGAAGCCACCAACGCACTGGTCGACCAGGGCATCGATGTCGTCACCTGCCATGTCGACAGTCCCAAGGTCGTGGTCGAGACGGCGGCCGGCCGCGGCGCCTTCGTCTGCGGCTACCACGCCAACCAGAGCCCGCTGGCGCCCGAGAAATACCTGACCGGCGCCGAGTGGAACTGGGCCAAGGTCTACAAAATGTTCGTAGACGACCTCGTCGCCGGCAAGCCGCTGCCCAATTTCACCCGCGGCGGACTGGCCGACGGCTTCGTCAAGATGAGCCCGCTCGGCCCCGCCGTCAGCGAGGCGGCCCGCAAGCAGTTCGACGCCACGCTGGCCGAAATGACGAAGGGCGGCTTCTCCGTCATCAAGGGCCCGCTGAAGAGCAACATGGGTGCCGTCGTCGCGACCGAAGGCCAGGCCTTCGCCGAGACCGCCATCGAGCTCGAAAGCATGGACTATCTGGTCGAGGGCGTCGTCGGTTCGACCGCCTGAACCCGGACGGAGGTGGCAGGATGACAGACACGGTGGCAGGGGCCGGCGTACCGGCGACATTCGGCGCCAGGGGTTATCCGGCGGCGCTGGAATGGATCGCCCGGCGCGCCGAGGCCTTCGTCATTCCGCTCGCGGCGCTGGTCGTCGGCATGGCCCTGTTCAGCCTGTTCATCCTGGCTGTCGGCAAGTCGCCGGTCCAGCTCTATGAAACGATGTGGCGCGGCGGCTTCGGTTCATGGTTCTCGATCCAGAACTCGCTGTCGCGCTCCTCTCCCCTGCTGCTGGCGGCGCTCTGCGTGGCGCTGCCGGCCCGGCTCGGCCTCGTCGTTATCGGCGGAGAGGGCGCCATCGTACTCGGTGGCGTCGCGGCCGCTGCCATCGGGGTGGTGCTGAGCGGTGCGCCATCCTTCATCGTCATTCTCGCCATGGGCGTGGCGGGCATGATCGCCGGTGGCATCTGGATAGGTGCCGTCGGCGCGCTGCGCCACTACCGCGCCGTCAACGAGACCATCTCCAGCCTGCTGATGGCCTATATCGCGATTGCCCTGATGAACCAACTGGTCGAAGGGCCGCTGCGCGACCCTGCCTCGCTCAACAAGCCATCGACCCACCCGCTGGCCGATGTCTACCGCATCGGCAACATACCGGGCATGGAGGTGCATTGGGGCCTGGCCGTCGGCGTGCTGGCCTGCGTGCTGTCCTGGGTGCTGATCGAAAAGACCCGCTGGGGCTTTGCCGCCCGTATCGCGGGCGGCAATGTCAGGGCCGCCCAGGTGCAGGGGCTTGCCGTCGGTTCGCTGATCGTCGGCTTCACCGGGCTCGCCGGCGCCTTTACCGGTCTTGCCGGCATGCTGGAGGTCGCGGCGGTGCAGGGCAGCGCCAACGCCTCGCTCGCCGCCGGCTATGGCTATACCGGCATCCTCGTCGCCTTCCTCGCGCGGCACAATCCGCTGGCCATCATTCCGGTCGCATTCCTGCTGGGCGGCATCGATGCCTCCGGCGGGCTGATCCAGCGCCGCATGGACCTGCCCGACGCCACCGTGCTGGTGCTGCAGGGCATGCTGTTCATCGTCATCCTGTTCAGCGAAACCTTTTACGGCCGCTTCAAGGCGTTCAATCCCGATCTCTGGCAAAGGAGCAGTTGATGGACGCCACCGGGATCGGCCTCTGGGGCGTGCCGCTCGCCATCCTCGGCGGCGCCATCCGCGTTTCCACGCCCTTCATCTTCGTCTCGCTCGGCGAAGCCATCACCGAGCGCTCCGGCCGCATCAATCTCGGTCTTGAAGGCACGCTGGTCTTCGGCGCCATGGCCGCCTATGCGGTGGCGGTGATGACCGGCTCCCCCTGGCTCGGCCTCATCGCGGCAGCCTTCGCCGGGCTCTGCTTCGGCCTGTTCCATGGCTGGATCTGCAAGTTCCGTGGGGTCAACGACATCGCCATCGGCATTGCCCAGATGCTGTTCGGCTCGGGCCTCGCCTTCTTTTTCGGCAAGCCGTTCATCCAGCCTTCGGCGCCCGACCTGCCGGCCATTCCCCTCGGCGCCTGGTCGAACATTCCGCAGGTGCAAGCCGCACTCGACGTCAACGTGCTGTTCCTGATCGGCGCGACACTGGCGGTGTTCCTGTGGTGGGCCTTCCGCAACACCCGCGCCGGCCTCATCCTGCGCGTCGTCGGCGACAGTTCCGACGCGGCGCGGGCCATGGGCCTCAACCCGGACACGGTGCGTCTCATCGCCACCGGGATCGGCGGCGCGCTGGCCGGCATCGGCGGCGCCTATCTGTCGCTCTACTATCCCGGCAGCTGGACCGAAGGCATCTCGTCGGGGCAGGGGCTGATGGCGGTGGCGCTGGTCATCTTCGCTCGCTGGAACCCGCTCGGCTGCTTTGCCGCGGCCCTTCTGTTTGGCGGCGCCGGTGCGCTCGGCCCGGCACTGCAGTCGGTCGGCGTCACGCAAGGCTACTATCTCTTCTACGCCGCCCCTTACATCCTCACCCTGATCATCATGATCGCCACCTCCTCGCCCAGCCGTTCGCTCGCCGGCGCGCCCGGCGAACTGTCGATCACCAAATGACACCGGAGTTTTTGCCATGAACGCCAGAGCCGGGCAGCGTTACATCGAGGCCGATCCCTATCCATGGCCCTACAATGGCGATCTGAGGTCCGACAATACGGCGCTGATCATCATCGACATGCAGACCGATTTTTGCGGGCCGGGCGGCTATGTCGATCATATGGGCTACGACCTGTCGCTGGTGCGGGCGCCGATCGAGCCGATCAAGTCGGTGCTGTCGGCGATGCGCGCCAAGGGCTACACCATCATCCACACCCGCGAGGGCCACCGGCCCGACCTTGCCGACCTGCCGGCCAACAAGCGCTGGCGCTCACGCCGCATCAATGCCGGCATCGGCGATCCCGGCCCCTGCGGGCGCATCCTGGTGCGCGGCGAGCCGGGCTGGGATATCATCTCCGATCTCTATCCGGCCGAGGGCGAACCGATCATCGACAAGCCGGGAAAGGGCTCGTTCTGCGCCACCGACCTCGAGCTGATCCTCAACCAGCGTGGCATCGAAAACATCGTGCTCACCGGCATCACCACCGATGTCTGCGTCCACACCACCATGCGCGAGGCCAATGACCGCGGCTTCGAATGCGTGATGCTGGAGGATTGCTGCGGCGCCACCGACTACGGCAATCATCTCGCCGCCATCAAGATGATCAAGATGCAGGGCGGCGTGTTCGGCGCGGTGTCGAATTCGGTCGCGCTCGTCGCCCAGCTGCCGTGAGGACATCGCGATGAGCGCAACCACCAACAGCAAGGCGGTCGGCGTCGAGACCATCGGCATGACCATGCGATTCGGCGCCTTCACCGCGCTCGACGATGTCTCGGTGAAGGTTCCGGCCAGCTCTTTCCACGCGCTGCTCGGCGAGAACGGCGCCGGCAAGTCGACGCTGGTCAAATGCATGATGGGTTTTTACCACCCGACCTCTGGCGACATCCTGGTCGACGGCCGCGAGGTGGCGATCGGTAGTCCGCGCGACGCCTCGGCGCTCGGCCTCGGCATGGTCTACCAGCATTTCACGCTGGTGCCGTCGCTGACCGGCGCCGAGAACCTGGTCATTTCGCGCGAGAAGGTGCCTGGCATCATCGACTGGCGCAGCGAGCGCGGCGAGCTTGCCGTGTTCATGGAGCGGATGCCGTTCAAGCTGCCGCTCGACGTCAAGGTGGCCGAACTCGCCGCTGGCGAGAAGCAGAAGCTGGAGATCGTCAAGCAGCTCTATCTCGGCCGCTCCTTCCTGGTGCTGGACGAGCCGACTTCGGTGCTCACCCCCGGCGAGGCGCAGGAAGTGCTGGGACTGGTGCGCGCCATGACCAGAGCGGGCGGCCTCACCGTGCTGATGATCTCGCACAAATTCCACGAGGTGACGGCGTTCGCCGACGACGTCAGCGTGCTGCGCAAGGGCAAGCTTACGGGATCCGGCCGTGTTACCGATCTCGACCACAAGGCGATGGCGGCGATGATGATCGGCGACCAGCCGATCGCGGCGCTCGACAGCCGTGCCGAGCCGAAGCTGGACGCCGAGATCGTGCTCAAGGTGAAAGCATTGAAGGCACCGGACCGCACCGGGTTGAAGTCGATCCGCATCGAGGATCTTGGGGTGCGCTCGGGCGAGATCGTCGGCATCGCCGGCATTTCCGGCAACGGCCAGAAGGAATTCCTCGAAGTGCTGGCCGGGCAGCGCCCGCGCGATACCGGCGAAGTCATGGTGCGCGGCACCGCCTATGCGGCGACGCGCGCCGAGGCGCGTGCGCTGAATGTCCGCCTGATCCTAGAGGAGCCGCTTAAAAACGCCTGTGCGCCGAAGATGACGGTGGCCGAGAACATCTCCTTCCGCACCTTCGACATCGACGGCAACGGCAAGCCGGTGAACTGGATCAGCGCCGGCGCCATCCGCGCGTTCAGCGCCAGGCTGGTCGAGCAGTTCAAGGTCAAGACCGCATCGCTGTCGTCGCCGATCGCCTCGCTGTCGGGCGGCAATGTGCAGCGCGCCGTGCTTGCCCGCGAACTGACCGGCGAGGTCGATCTGCTGATCGTCTCCAATCCCTGCTTCGGCCTCGACTTCTCGGCCGTCGCCGAAATTCGCGCCCGCATCATGAAGGCGCGCAATGCCGGCGCGGCCGTGCTTCTGATGTCGGAGGATCTCGACGAGTTGCTGGAACTCTCCGACCGCATCTTCGTCATGTCCGACGGCGCGCTTGTCTACGAGACGCCGATCGCACAGGCGAGCGTGCAGACGATCGGTGAGCACATGGCGGGACATCATTGATGGCTGAAATCGCGGCGCAGCCGTTTCCATTCGCCTTCAAGCCGCGGACCATGGCGCTCATCGTCATCGACATGCAGCGCGATTTCGCCGAGCCGGGCGGCTTCGGCGCCAGCCTCGGCAACGACGTCAGCCGGGTGGTGGCGATCGTGCCGACGGTGAAGAGACTGATCGAAGGCTTTCGCGCCGCCGGCCTGCCGGTTATCCACACCATGGAATGCCACCGGCCCGACCTTTCGGATCTGCCTTCCGCCAAGCGCGATCGCGGCAATCCGTCGATCCGCATCGGCGACGCCGGGCCGATGGGCCGCGTGCTGATCGCCGGTGAGCCGGGCACGGCGATCCTCGACGAGCTTGCGCCGCTGCCCGGCGAGATCGTCATCGAGAAGCCCGGCAAGGGCGCGTTCTATGCCACCTCCTTCGGCGAGGATCTCAGGAAGCTCGGCGCCGAGCAACTGGTCTTTGCCGGCGTCACCACCGAGGTTTGCGTGCAGACGACGATGCGCGAGGCCAACGACCGCGGCTATGATTGCCTGCTTGCCGAGGACGCGACGGAAAGCTATTTCCCCGAGTTCAAGGCGGCGGCGATCGCCATGATCAGGGCGCAGGGCGCCATCGTTGGCTGGACTGCGACCACCGACCAGGTGCTCGAGGGAATTGCCAATGCCTAATCTGAGTTTTGCCGGCCTGCTCGACGACGGCTGGCGCGATCTCGCGTTCGAGCCGTTCCGCGATGGTATCAGTGTGCATTGGCTGCTGAAGGGCGGGCCGGTCGAGCCGTCGGTCGCCATCCTCAACTACCGGCCCGGCGCCGGTGTGCCACGCCACCGCCATGCCGGGCTGGAGACGATCGTCGTGCTAGACGGCACCCAGAGCGACGAGAACGGCGACTATCCGGCTGGCAGCGTCGTCCTGAACCCGGTCGGGACCGAGCATTCGGTGTGGACGAAAGACGGCTGCGTCGTGCTGATCCAGTGGGACCTGCCGGTGATCATTCTGGGGGAGGCCAAATGAGCGACATCCACTTCGACATCGGCAGCCTGCATGGCGCCTATCAGGCTGGTACCGGCGTCGCGGAGGTGATTGACGCCGTCTATGCACGCCTCGCAGCCGCCGACGACCCCGGCATCTTCATCTATCTGGCCGACAAGGCCGCACTGCTGGCTGCGGCCGCGGACCTCGGCCGGTTCGATCCTGTCGCCAGGCCACTCTGGGGTATTCCCTTCGCCGTCAAGGACAACATCGACGTCGCCGGCATGCCGACGACGGCGGCCTGCGCCGAATACACCTACTGGCCCGACAAGGACGCTGCCGTGGTGGCGCGGCTGAGGGCGGCCGGTGCGCTGGTCGTCGGCAAGACCAATCTCGACCAGTTCGCCACCGGCCTTGTTGGCGTGCGCACGCCCTGGCCTATCCCGCGCAACGCCATCGACGAGGAGCTGGTGCCGGGCGGCTCATCCTCGGGGTCGGCTGTGGCGACGGCGCGCGGCATCGTCTCCTTCGCGCTCGGCACTGACACCGCCGGCTCCGGCCGTATTCCCGCCGGCCTCAACAACATCGTCGGGCTGAAGCCGACGGTTGGCGCGCTGTCGGCCGCCGGCGTCGTGCCGGCCTGCCGCACGCTCGACTGCGTCTCGGTGTTCGCGCTGACCGTCGACGACGCCTATAGGGTATTCTCCGTTGCCGCGGCGCGTGACACCGCCGATCCCTATTCGCGGGACATCGCCGTGCAGCCGCTCGCCGCGCGCCCACCGGTGCTGAGCGTCGGTATCCCGGCAAAAGCCGACCTGAAATTCTTTGGCGACGCTTCGATGCAGGCCGGCTTCGAGGCCTCGCTTGCCATGTTGTCGCGGCTCGGCTGCCGGCTGGTCGAAATCCCCTTCAGCGATTTCTACGCCACCGCCGATCTTCTCTACGAGGGCGCCTGGTGTGGCCGAACGCTACGCGGCCATTGCCGATTTCATGGAGGCCAACGAGGCGGCCATGCACCCGGTAACGCGCAGGATCATCGGTGGCGCGCGTAACCTCTCGGCGGCCGATGCCTTCCGCGGCCTCTATGCCGTGCAGGCCTACAAGGCGAAGCTCGCTCCGGTCATCACCTCGGTCGACGTGTTCTGCGTGCCAACCGCGCCGACCCATTACACGGTCGATGCGGTGCTCGCCGACCCGATCGTCACCAACAGCCGCCTCGGCACCTATACCAATTTCGTCAATCTGCTCGATTTGTGCGGCATCGCGGTGCCGACAGGCACGCGCGACGACGGTCTGCCGATGAGCGTGACCTTGCTCTCCATGGCGGGCAGGGATGGCCTGACCGCCACACTTGCCCGCGATATCCATGCCGCGAGCGGGCTTTCGCTCGGCGCAACCGTCTGGCAGCAGCCGGGCATGCTCCCGGCAGCGTCGTCGACCGACGACGGCATGATCGATCTGGTGGTCGTCGGCGCGCACCTGTCGGGCATGCCGCTCAACAGCCAACTCAGCCAGCTCGGCGCACGGTTCTCGCGCGCGGCAAGGACAGCCTCTGCCTACAGGCTCTATGCGCTTGCCGGCCAGTCGGTGCCCAAGCCCGGCCTGATCCGGGTTGGCGATGGCGGCACCGCGGTCGAAGTCGAGGTCTGGCGACTTTGCGCCGACGCCTTCGGCCGTTTTGTCGCGGCCATTCCGCCGCCGCTCGGCATTGGCACGATCGAACTCGAGGACGGCAGCGCGGCCAAGGGTTTTCTGGTCGAAACCGCTGGCCTGACCGATGCCTCCGATATCTCGTCATTCGGTGGCTGGCGCCGCTTTGTTATCGCGGCGGCCTCGTAAGCTATGTTCAATCGGATCGCCGCCAGGCACCTGGGAGCAGCGTTGCTCCGTCGGGGGCACCCCGTCGGTCTGTAATGACATTCTTTGTGAAGGCTGATCGTCAGCTCACCGCACGACTTCGCGATGGCCGCTTGGCAGGCGCGTGGCGATGAGCTTGTCGATGCGGCGGCCGTGTCGAGGTCGACCACTTCGAAGCGCCAGCCTTGCGTGCCAAGGAGACTTAGCGACGCGGTCGGGCGGTCGAGCCACGGACCACCAATTCGACTGGCATGACGATTTGCTTCGGGGCCGCGTTCGCGAACACCATGTCGGCGGCAAGCCGCCCCTTCCCCGCGATGTCCTGCGCTACGGTCGTGAGGGGGGGCGTGGTGCGAGCAGATTCAGCGGTGCCATCGAAGCCCACCACGGACAGGTGCTCAGGTATGTTTATGCCACGACGAATTGCTTCGTCGAGCACCGTGATTGCTTGCCAGTCCGACATGGTCAGGATCGCCGTTGCTTGCGGAACCCGATCGAATACGACCGCTCCGGCGGAAGGTTCTCCTGGGGTAGTCTCGATTATCGGGACATCGTTGATTGACAGATTAATCTCCGCCAGGCCCTGGGCGAAGCCCACGAGCCTTTCGTGGTCGAGCTGAAATCCCGCGGTAATCGCGCTTTTGCCGCTGCCCGGGATATGGATGATCGGCGGCCCGGATGTGCGCCGGATGGATAGGATGGCAAAACGCCGATGTCCAAGAGCAGCCAGGTGCCTGACAGCCGCCAGCGCGCCGCTCCTGCCGTCGATTCGGATTGAATTGACATCCGGACCTGCATCGCTTTCCAGGATGACAAAAGGCAGGCGCCGGCGCTGCGCCGAGGTGATGAGATCGATGTCCGCGCTGTGGCCCAGAATGAAGCCGTCGACCAATGCCTCTCTGATGCTGGAGTTACGCGTTTCGTCTCTGCCATTGATCAAGCTCAGCGTCGCTCCGGCCGCATCGCAGGCAATCGAAACGCCAAGCACCAGTTCTCGCCCGTATGGGCTTCTGATCACGTCGGCAATGGCATACGCCCCTGGCGGCAGGAAGCCGATGGCATTGAACTTGCCGTCACGCAGCACTCGTCCCCTGGGGTCGGGGCCGTCGTAACCAAGCTGGCGGGCCGCAGCCTTGACGCGCTGGTGCACATCGGCCCGCACAAGGTCTGGATGGTTGAATACATTCGAAACAGTGCCGCGGGAGACCCCGGCGACCCGGCCGACATCAGCGAGGGTTGGCATTTTGGAAGCACTCATTTTCTCCAGTTAGACAATTTTTTGGAGCGCTCCAAGTTTTTTCTTGACTCCGCGCACCAAAAGTCAGAATTTATCTTTGGAGCGCTCCAAAATAGCAAATAAGCAGATTTTCCTGGTATTTTTGTGCCGGCGAAGGCTAAGTATGCCTAACACTGGAAATGTTCACCAAAATCATAAAGAATCATGAAGGAGGATTAGCATGGCTGCGGCCAATGGTACTCCGACCTCGCTGGTCGGAAAGACTTTCGATTGCGCGTTCGGCCCGTTCGTGCCGAGGCTGACGGTCCTGTCGCTGACAGAATTGCGCGTGCAGGCTACGATCGGCGCTACTGAGGTCGACGAGGTGGTTCAGAGCGATCTGACAGGCGTTCGTCCGGGTCTCTTCATTATGAGTTGGACCGAGCAGAGCGGCAACTTCATCGTCCAGGTTCAGGATCACGAGAACAAGGTCGTCCATAATTATGCTCGGCTGGCGGACGGGCAGCTGTTCTGCGCGCAAGGCGCAATTCAATCGGTACCGGCGGCCTGAGACTCGCTGGATTCGGAGCTTCGCGACCGGTGTACCCCGGCGCCGAGCATCCGGGCAGTAACCCAATGGAGGAGAACCATGACCATCGATATCATCGACAAGACCGACCCGGGACAATGGGATCCTGAGCTTGACGCAGTGATTGCGGCTCCCGCCAACCACAAGGTCGTGTTTGAGAACGACAGGCTGCGCGTGCTTGAAGTGATCCTCGAGCCCGACGAAGAAGAGCCAACGCACCACCATCGCTGGCCGTCGGTCTTCGTGTTCGATCAGGTGCAAGGGCCGATCCATGACTTCGCGCCGGATGGGATCATGATGCCGCCCAATCGAGATGTCATACAAGCGATCCACGCGTGGGATGGCCGGGGCTGCCTCGTCGTCCACATGGCGCCCCAGCCGGCAGGTCGCGTGCTAAACGCCTCAGGCAAGACCCTGCATGGCATCCGCGTTGAGATGAAGTCGTAGGGGGGACAACCTCTGCCGGCCAGGTTTGGTATAAAAAGCGGCCGTTGGAATTAAGTGCCGGAGGTCCGCGTTGGGCCGACTTCTTCACACTATCGGTCGATGCGTCACCGCGCGACTTCGCGATGGCCGCTCGGCAGGCGCGTGGCGATGAGCTTGTCGATGCGGCGGCCGTCGAGGTCGACCACTTCGAAGCGCCAGCCTTGCGCGTCGACGCATTCGCCGGTCGCCGGCAGATGGTGCAGGTGCGACAGCACATAGCCGGCGACGGTCTCGTAGTCGCGGTTCTCCGGCAGGTCGATGCTAAGGACATCCGCCATCTCGTCGGCCTGCATATAGCCGGCGAGCAGCCAAGAGCCATCCTCGCGCTTGACGGCGTTTTCCTCGTCGCCGGCGTCGAGGTCCGCCCGGAAGACGCCGGTGATGGCTTCCAGTATGTCGGCCGGGGTGACGATGCCTTCGAAATGGCCGTATTCGTCATGGACCAGAGCCATCGGCACGTCGGATTCCTTGAGTTTGGAAAGCACATCCAGCGCATCGGCCTGATCATGGACGATGGGGGCGGCGCGCACGTGACGGCGCGGGTCGAGCGCGCGGCCGCCAAGCATGGCAGCCAGCACGTCGCGGGTCTGGACGACGCCGATCATGGCGTCGACGCCGCCATCGCCGGCCGGCAGACGCGAATGCTGGGTTTCCATCAAGAGCCTGCGGATCGCCGCATCGTCGGATTGCAGGTTGATCCAGTCGACCTCGGTACGCGGCGTCATCACCGCGCGCACGGCGCGGTCGCCGAGCCGCATGACGCCGGCGATCATGCGGCGCTCGTCGGATTCGATGGTGCCGTGATGCTCGGCCTCGGCGACCAGCATCTTGATCTCCTCATCGGTGACCTTCTCCTCGCTTTCGCCGCGCTGACCAAGCAGCCACAGGATGGCGCGGCCGGAAATGTCGAGCAGGAAGACCAGAGGGGCGGCGACCGTGGCGAGGATGGTCATCGCCGGAGCGACCCTGGCGGCGACGCGTTCAGGATCGCGCAGCGCGATCTGCTTGGGCACCAATTCGCCGATGATCAGCGAGAAGTAGGTGATGACGGCGACGACGATGCCGACGCCGATCGGGTCGGCAAGACTTTCGCGGATGCCGGTCGATGCCAGGAATACGGACAGCCGTTCGCCGAGCGTGGCGCCGGAAAATGCGCCGGACAGAACGCCGACCAGGGTGATGCCGATCTGCACCGACGACAGGAATTTGCCGGGGTTGGAGCCAAGCGCCAGGGCGCGGCCGGCACCCCTGACGTTGCGGTCGATCATCGCCTTGAGGCGGGCAGGCCGTGACGAGACAATGGCAAGCTCGGACATTGCCAGGAGGCCGTTCACGCAGATGAGGACGACCACGATAGCGATTTCAGCGTAAAGCATGAAGGGTCAATAGCATTGCGGCGTGGTCTTCGAAAATAGATGGCCGCCACTTTTCACGGTGAAGACTGCTCCATTCAGGTCGCATCCCAGGACGGCGACGAGAAATGCTCGATCAGGGCATCGACGACGACGCGGACCTTCGGCGTGAGATTACGCGTCACCGGCCAGACGGCGTGGACGACGATGTCTTCGACGAGACAGTCCGACAACACCATTTCGAGTTCGCCGCGCTTGAGACTGTCGGCCGCCAGCCAGGTCGGCAGAAAGACGATGCCGCAGCCGGCAAGGGCGGCATCCAGCATCGGTTCGCCATGACCGAGGACAAGCCGCGCCTGCGGTGCGAATTTCCCGACATGATCGTCGGCATGCCTCACGGTCCAGGGCCGGACGATGCCGTCGCGGCCGTAGCCAATGACGCTGTGACTGGCGAGGTCGTCGATCGATCGCGGCCTGCCGTGTTTTTCGAGATAGGCAGGGGCGGCGCAAATGGCCGAGCGCTGGGCATAGATGCGGCGCGCGGCGAGCGACAGGCTATCGTCGAGATCGCCCATGCGAACGGCCAGATCGATGCCTTCCTCGATCAGGTCGACGCGGCGGTCGTTGAAGGAAATTTCCATCGTCAGATCCGGGAACTGCCTGGAAATGTCGAACAGCACGGGGGCGACGCATCTGCGTCCGAAGGCCAGCGGCACGTCGACACGAAGCCGGCCGGAAGGCACCAGCCGCCGCGCGGCGAGCAATGACTGGGCAGCCTCGATCTCGGCGAGTGCCCTGACGCAGGCTTCGTAGTAGCCCAGGCCTTCGCTGGTCGGGCTGAGACTGCGGGTCGTGCGGTTGAGCAGGCGAACGCCCAACCGCCGCTCCAGTTGCGCGATCGACTTGCCGACCGCCGATTTCGTCACATGCAGCCGCCTGCCGGCCTCGGTGAAGCTGCCGGCCTCGACCACCTGGACGAATGCGAGAATGCCTTGCAGGCCGGCTGGTTCCAATGCAGCTCTCCAATTGTAGAGTTTTTGTCCTTAATTCGTTTCCGAATATGCTGCATGGAAGCGCTTTTCTCCATAGTGAAACGGCATAAATGTGCGGCGTAGTCACCAAACGCGGAGCGTGGAACGAGATGAGCCCGATATCAACAGATCCAGATACCAACAGATACTGGCAGATGAGTGGGCTCGGCCTGTCCAGGTCGAAGCCTGCTAGGGCAAGATTCCGGAACGGCCGGTTTCGCAATCCAAACGGCAAAGCCAGGGTTGCGTGAAGGAGAACCGAACACCATGCCAGGAAAACGCTTCAAGGTCGGTATCGTCGGATTGCAGCCGGGCAGGAGTTGGGCGGCACGGGCCCACATTCCTGCGCTCAATGCACTATCGGAGACCTTCGAGATAGTCGGCGTCGCCAACAGCAGCTTGGCCAGCGCCGAGAAGGCGGCCGGCGCGACCGGGCTGCCGCGGGCTTTCGCCAGCGTTGCCGAGCTGATCGCGGCGCCGGAGATCGACATCGTCACTGTCACGGTGAAGGTGCCTCCTCACCTTGGGATCGTGAAAGCGGCGATCGGCGCGGGCAAACACGTCTACTGCGAATGGCCGCTTGGCAACGGGCTGGCCGAGGCCGAGGAACTCGCCGCGCTTGCTCGGTCCAAGGGTGTCCTGGGCGTGGTCGGAACCCAAGCGCGCGTTGCTCCGGAAATTGAGTATCTGGGACATCTGATCGCCGACGGGTTCGTCGGCGAGGTGCTGTCGACCACCCTGGTCGCGCGGGGCGGCGGCTGGGGCGGCTCCATCTCCGAAAAGAAGATCTACGCCTATCTGCTGGATCGCGCCAACGGCGCCACCATGCTGACGATCCCGGTGGGGCACACGCTGGCGGCGCTCAGGGAGGTGCTCGGCGACGTCGCGGAGGTATCCGCGGTGCTGGCTACGCGGCGGCCCACGGCGCTCGCGGTCGATACCGGGGAAACTCTGCCCGTGTCCGCCCCGGACCAGGTGCTGGTCAGCGGGGTGCTCGCCAGCGGCGCGCCCCTGTCCATCCATTACCGAGGCGGCGCGGCGCGAGATGACGACGGCCTGGTCTGGGAGATCAACGGCACGGAAGGCGATTTCCTGATATCGGGTCCCTCCGGCCACACGCAGATGGTACAGCTTTCCCTCAAGGGCGCGCGGAACGGGGAGAAGGTGTTCCGGCCGCTGGAGGTTCCCGCCTCATACCGTTCCGGCTGGCCGGAAGATGTGGAGCCCGGGAACGTCGCCCGCGTCTATGCCAGGATGGCCAGGGACCTGCGCGAGGGTACTCGCTCGGCGCCGAGCTTCGAGGATGCGGTCGCAGTGCATCGCATCATCGCCGCGATCGAGAGAGCAGCCGAAAGCGGAAGCCGAACCGCGCTGGCGCGACCGGGGCCGGCCAAGGATCGCCAGCGACGCGCCTAGGGCAATTGCCTGAGCACGCCGATCACGGCCTTGCCGTCGGTGAAATAGGGATCGCCACCGCCGTTTCGCCCCGTCCTGGTTGCGCCGATACCGGGGATTTCGCTGGTCGAGATCAGCATGCCGGCGGCGGAAAGGTCGCGGATCAGGGAATCGCGCTCGGCGTCGATGTCGGGGCCGATATGGTGGGTGATGGCGCCGGTGTCGTGGCTGAGGCCAACGCCGCGATCGAAGCTTGCCGAACCCAGCCACAACGGCCGGCCATCGTCGCCGGTCGTATCGGTATGCCAGAAGCGGACGTGATGACGCCGGTCGGCGCTGTCGCCGACCGGTTTTTCGAAGGCCAGATCCTGGGCGCGGCCTTCGAACAGCAGCCGGCTGACCGGCGCGTCGGGATAGGGACGACCGAACAGCACGCTTTCGCCGATCTCGATCGCGGTCTTCAGCGTGATGGCGTCGGCGGTGTCCCAGCCGGCAACGGCGAAGGCGTGGACGAGCTCTTTTTCGGTGCCGACAAGGCCGACATTGATCGGATCGCCCGGAATGCCTTGCGGCGTGTGCGTCACCATCTCGAAGCTGTGCGAGCGGAAGTTGCGGTCCCGCAACGTCCAGAACTCAGGCGCGGCGAAATAGGCGAGCACGAGATAGCCAGCCAGGAATGCCACCAGCCAGGCCGTTGCACGTCGTTTCAGGCTTCGTTGGCGCAAGAGACGTCACCCAGGCGATATGGCGCCACTTTACGTGGTGCCGCAGACCTTGGGCAGAGGGCATTCGTTCCGTGTCGAAGCATCGGATTTTCCCAAAACCGGTATCCACTTTTGGGTCCGATGCTCTAGCGGCAGGCGCGATAGCCGTTCTTGCGGTTCTTGATGTCGAAATGGAAATGGTTGCGGTGGTCGTAATTGTAGCCGGGGCCGAGCACGGTGGTGAAATATTGGCAGCCGTCGGCGCGCACATTGTTGAGGAAGCCGCGCGTGCGGAAGGCGAACAGGCCAGGCTTGCGCACATCGATGTCGTCGCCATTGTTGAGCTCGATGCTCATGACGTCCAGTGCGTTGCCCTTGCCATGCTCCGACAGCACGCCTTCGCCGGCGATCCTGCGGCAGGAATAGCTCGAGCCCTGGTGGATGGTCTTGACGCCCGAGAAATAGCGCCAGCGGGCAGAGGGAACGAGCTCCTTCTTTGTCCATCCGGCGAAGGTGGCGGCCATGTCGCAGGTCAGCGTCGCCGCCGGCTTCATCTGGATGCTGCCGATGGCCGAGACCTTGACGGGATAGTCGATGCCGCACTGGCCCTCGTGGATCGGCGCCAGATCGGTGTAGACGACATCCAGGCGCTTCAGTTGCTGGCGGCAGTCGGTTTCGCTGGCCGGCATCTGCTCAGGCTGCGACATCGGGTCTTCCATGCGCGGATAGGCGGCCGTCATCATGTCGGGATTGGATGGGACAAGCCTCTGCATGCCCGAATATTGCGGTACGGCGGCCGTCTGGGAGCCGACATCGACGGCCGGTTCCAGTGAAAGCACGCTGCCGGTGGTGCAAGCCGAGATCGCCGTAATGGCAAGCGCTGCGGCCAGCCCGCCGGCGGCCCCCCGCACGCGCCTCGATTGCCGCGCGAGCACAGACGCCGCGCGAAATATCCCGTCCATCGGTGGAATCCCTTTCCAGATATCGGGCATTTTAACGATCAAGGGTAAAGGAAAACTCAGCGCCGGCGTTCAGGCCTGCGGCCAAATTGCGGCAGGCGGTTTGGGCCAACAATGTTTACTGGCAGAAGGTGCCGCTATTGCGGCGCGGTTCGAGGTCGAAGTGGAAATGCAAGGCGTGGTCGGCATCGGCGCCTGGCCCCAGCACGGTCTTGAATGGCCCGCAGGCTGCCTTGCGCACGGCATTGAGGAACTTGCCGTCTTTTTCCGGCGGCGCCAGGTCAATTTCGATCTTCTTGCCGTCCGGGAGCGTGAAGCTTGATATGTCGAGCGCGTTGCCGAAGGCGTGTTCCGACAGTTTCCTGGTGCCGTGGCGCGGCCGGCAGACAAAGGCGGATGCCTGGCTGATCGATTTGAGGTCAGCGCCGAATTCCGCCTTGGCCGCCGGCTGGATGATATCGGCGGCAAAGCGCGCCGCTGCCTCGGCCATCTGACAATTCAGCTCGGCCTGCGGGCCGATGGCGATCGATTTGCCGAGCGTCTTCAGCATGATCGGATAGGGGATCGAACAGCCGATTTCCGGATTGTGCTCGGGCTTGTGTTCCTCGAAGTCGACACCCATCGATTTCAACCGCCGCCGACAGGCAAGCTCCTCGTCCGGCATTTTTTCATCCGGCACGTCGGCCGAGCGCGGATCTGGCTGAATTTTTTTCTCTTGCTTTTCTTGCGCCTCAGCCGGCTTCTCCGGCGGTTGCCGGGCGATCGTGGGCGGTTGCGCCTCGGATTCCGCCTCAGCCGGCTTTTCGGTCGGCCCAGGCTTTTCAGTCGGCCCAGGCTTTTCAGTCGGCCTTGGCTTTTCGGTCGGCTTTGGAGCGTTCGCCGGCGGCTCCTGCCGATCAGGCTTTGGCGCGTCAGCGGGGCGCGGCTCGGGCACCGGCACGTCGGCTGGAGCGTCTTTTTGCGTTGGCTGCGATTGGTTGAGCGTCGGGACGGGTACGGTTTCGGGCAGTTTCGGAGCTTTGGCCAAGGCCGTTCCGGCAAGTAGCGTTGCCGCCGCCAAAGGCAGCGCCGCTCCGCTCAATCCGGCCAATCTCAGAAGGGTCAGCGCCGCCATCCGTCCCTAACGGCGGGCGGCTGTGGAAGTTGCCCGAAATGAGGGGCGGGCCGATCACGATCGGTGACGACGGCGTTACGCACCGATGGCTTCCAGCCCTTCCTCGAGCCAATCGGCCAAGAGCGGCATGCCGAGCAGATATTTGGCGGTGCGCTTGTTGGCGCGCTCCCGCGCGGCGGCCAGCGCGTCCGCCCATTCCGAGGCGTCATAGTCGCCGCGGCCGACCCAGGCGAGCGCCACGAGTTCGGCCGCCTCGTCGACATTGAGATCGTTGATCAGTTCGCGCAGTTCTTCCTCGGTGAGGTTTTCCGAACTTTCCTCGGCCAGGCCGTCATGATGGTGGTTGTCATGCGCCTGCCCGTCGAGTTCTATCTCGTGCTCGGCGCCATCGGCGTAGTCTTCGTTGACGGCGGCGCTGAGCGCCTTTGCCTTGAGGATGAACAGGCGCACGGTGTCGGGACCGATCGAGAGCTCCCATTCCCTTTCAAGGCGCTGCTGCACTGGCCTTTCTCCGCATGCTCCGTTTTGCCGGATGATAGCGAATTTGCAGCGCGCGTCACGTCACGTTCGCTCACAGTCTTTACCATTGGCAAACTCCGGCGGAGCTGTCTGCATGTCAGCTTCGATCGGAGGCCGGGCGGTTGGTTGTCGGTTCCTGGCTTTTGCGGGATGAAACGGCTTTCGCCCGGCGTTAGTGTTGCGTTGTTCTTTTCAAGGAGGCTTCGATGCGCAGACGATTGCTGATCCAGGTTCTGGCGGTTGCCGCCCTGCCGCTGTTTGCGGTTCCGGCGTTTTCGGCCGGTGAAGGTGGCGGCGGTGGTGGTGAAACCACCACCAAGTGCAAGAAGGGTGAGGTCTGGGACAAGAAGAAGCAGAAATGTGCGCCGCCGCAGCAAGGCATGCTGGATGACGACAATATCTATGAGGCGGGTCGCGACCTGGCGATGGCCGGCCGCTACGACGAGGCGATCGCCGTGCTCAGCCTGGCCGCCAACAAGCAGGATCCGCGCATCCTCAATTATCTCGGCTATTCGCATCGCCATTCCGGCCGCGTCATCGTCGGTCTCGGCTATTACGAGGAAGCGCTGCGCATCGATCCCGATTACACGCTGGTGCGCGAATATCTCGGCGAAGCGCATCTGCAGATCGGCGACCTGGCCGGTGCCCAGGAACAGCTCCGCGAGATCGAAAAGCGCGCCGGCAAGGGATCGCGCGAATATGGCATGCTGTCGGAACAGATCGAACATTTCATGAGGAGCTGATTCCATCCTCAATACTCCTCAATCGGCCACGAGCAATCGTGGCCGGTTTTTTGTCGCCCCTCGCTTCGCCAGCCTCGCTGTCGCGACGGCATTTGCACAAATGCGGATGAATTTTTGAAAACCGACTTTTTGGACGTGAAAACCGCGCAAAGATTGCTATATCTTGGGAAATTGTGGTGAAACGGTTCCGTTAGCCCGAGGCTGCCGGACCGTTTTCTTTTTTGTACCCATCGACAAGGCCATCCCCGAAAATGCGGGGGTGGCGGCAGGAAAGGTCAGGCATTATGAACAAGGTTCCGATGACAGGCGAGGGGTTCGCGTCATTGAAGGAAGAACTGCGTTGGCGTCAGCAGGAAGAGCGCCCGCGCATCATCGAGGCGATTTCCGAAGCGCGCTCGCATGGCGACCTGTCCGAAAATGCCGAATACCACGCGGCGAAAGAGGCGCAGAGCCTCAATGAAGGCCGCGTCAACGAGCTCGAGGACCTGATCGCGCGGGCGGAGGTGATCGATGTCACCAAGCTCAGCGGCGACAAGGTCAAGTTCGGCGCCACGGTTGTGCTGGTCGACGAGGACACCGAAGAGAAGAAGACCTACCAGATTGTCGGCGACCAGGAGGCGGATGTGAAGTCCGGCCGCATCTCGATCTCCTCGCCGATCGCGCGCGCGCTGATCGGCAAGGAAGTCGGCGACGCGATCGAAGTCAACGCGCCAGGCGGCGCGCGGGGTTATGAGATCGTCCAGGTGCAGTTTATTTGAGGGGATTTGAGGGGCAGGATTTGTCCCTGAATTGCGCTATTCCAATCCAAGGATGGTGCCGCCCCTCATCGCCTTGTCCGTCCTCCGCAGCAGCTGCGCTGCAGCTGCGGAGGGTGGACCGGGCACTTCTCCCCGTATAGTGACGGGGAGAAGGACGCCTTGTCCGACGATTTCGCCAATTTTCAGCTTTGCAAAATAGGCGCCGACTTTGCGTTCAGCCTCTTCTCCCCGTCACTATACGGGGAGAAGGTGCCGGCAGGCGGATGAGGGGCAGCGCCGACCTTCCAGATTGAATTAATTGAATAAATCAGCGCTTGCTGGCTGCCTGATCGACCATCTGCCGCTCCATCAGCCTCTCGGCTTCCGCCACTACTTCCGCAGGCGCAACGCGTCCGCCGGGCGGGGCCATAAGCGTCGATGAAAACGGCCCGCGCGGGCCGGTGAGCCCGGGCTCGGTCGCCAGGAATACGGCGACGGTCGGCAGACCGAAGGCGCTGGCGAGATGGGTGAGGCCGGTGTCGGCACCGAGTACCAGGGTTGACCGGCCGATCACCGCGGCGATCTCGGCAAGCGGTGATTTCGGCACCAGTTCGGTCCGCGGAACGGCCTTGGCGATCGCCTCGGCAACCACCTTCTCAGCCTGGTTTGACCAGGTGGTGACCGGTGTGACGCCTTTTTCGACCAGAAGGCGGGCGGTCTCGATCCAGTCGCCGACCGGCCATTTCTTGTCCTCACGGCTGGTACCGTGTAGCAGGAAGGCGGTTTTTTCGCCGACAAAGGTCGAACCGCCGGCTGGCGGCTGAATGCCAGATTCGAGCACGGAAAGATCCGGCTCGTAGCCGAGCGCAAGCCCGAACAGCCGCCTTGTGCGTTCTATGGCATGCAGTTCGCGCGGCACCGGGTAGCGGCGATCATAAAACAAGGCGGCTTTCGGTTCGCGCGCGCTCGAACGGTCGAAGCCGGCAATGGGTGCTGCTGCCTGTTTCGCCACCAGGGCCGATTTCAGCAGGCCTTGCGCGTCGATGACGAGATCATAGCGGCCAGCTCGCAAGGCGCGGCGCAAGCCCGCCGCCTCGCGCCAGGCTTCGCGGTCGAGCAAGTTCTTGCGCCAGCGCCGGATCGCCACGGTATGGATGGTATCAATCGCCGGATGCAAGGCAACGATGCCGGCAAAAGCCTCTTCCACACACCAGTCGAATGAGATTTCGGGCCGATTGCGGCGCGCATCCTCGACGGCCGGAAAGGTGTGGATGACGTCGCCCATCGATGATGTCTTGACGATGAGCACCTTCATGCGGCGGCCGGTATTTCCAGCAACCGATCCGCTGCCGCCGCGACCCGTGCGACCTTGAGCGTCTTCAGGCAGTTGAGATGGCCGAGCGGGCAGACCTTCTTGTGGCACGGCGAACAGTACAGGCCGAGCCAGACCAGTTCACGCCGCTCAGCCAGCGGCGGCGTGTTCTCAGGCGAGGTCGAGCCGTAGACCGCAACGATCGGCGTGCCGACCGCGGCGGCGACGTGCATCAGCCCGCTGTCGTTCGACACGGCGAGCCTGGCGGCCGATATCAGGTCGATGGCGTCTTCCAGCCGCGTCTTGCCGGCGAGGTCGACAGCGCCTGGCGCCAGCGCGGCGATTTCCGCCGTCACGTTGGCGTCGTTCTTCGATCCGAACAGTGCGACTTTGAAACCTCTGCCCATGAAGTCACGGGCAAGGCCGGCATAGTGTTCGCTGGGCCAGCGCTTGGCCGGACCGAATTCGGCGCCGGGCATAAGTGCTGCGAATTTCTTCGCTTCCAACCCGAATCGGGTCAGCAATGTCGCCTGGTTGGCTGCGTCGACGGTTAGCCTTGGAGCGCGGAATGTACCGCCCTGGGCGAGGTTGAAATAGGACTGCGCCGTGCGTCGCTTCCCGGCGTCGGGCAATGGCACGATATCGGTCAACAAGCCGTAGCGCATTTCGCGCAAATTGCCGACACGGCGCGGAATGCGGGCAAAGTACGGGATCAGGGCCGATTTCCAGCTTCCCGGCATGACATAGGCGATGTCGTAGCGGCCACGCAGCAGCCGGCCGAAGCGATGGCGGATGCGGAACTCCAGAGCGCCGGATTTCAGCGGCAAATCGATCTGCTGGCGTATCTCGGGCATGCGTGCGACCAGTGGCGCCGCCCATGCCGGCGCCAGCACATCGATCGCGGCATTCGGGTGAAGCTCTTTCAGCGCCGAAAACAGGCACTGCGCCATGACCATGTCGCCCACCCAGCGTGGGCCGATCACGAGGATCGTTGGGCTTTCAGCCATTCGACATAGTCTCTGACGCCGGTTTCCACTGTGCGAAATTGGCCATTGTAGCCGGCTGCGCGCAACCGGGACATATCAGCTTGCGTAAAACTCTGGTAGCTGCCCTTGAGGTGGTCGGGGAAGTCGATGAACTCGATCTGCCCTTGGCCCAGCGTGTCGATCACCGTTTCGGCAATCGCGCGGAACGGCTGCGCCCGGCCGGTGCCGCAATTGAAGATGCCGCTCGAGCCACGCTTCCACAGCCACAGATTGACGTCGGCGACATCGCCGACATGGATGAAGTCGCGGCTCTGCTCGCCGGGTCCGAAACCGTCATAGGCGCCGAACAGCTTCGGGTTCTGTCCCTGCCGGACCTGGTTGAACAGATGGAAGGCGACCGAGGCCATGGCGCCCTTGTGCGCCTCGCGCGGGCCATAGACGTTGAAGTAACGCAGGCCCGCCACCTGCGAATGATCGGTATCGAAGACGGTGCGCCTGACGTAGTCGTCGAACAGCTTCTTGGAATAGGCATAGACGTTGAGCGGTTGCTCGCATTGCGGCTCCTCGCGAAACTCGGCGCCGGCGCCATAGACGGAGGCCGAGGAGGCATAGAGAAAGGGCACCCGCAGCGCGAGGCAGGCATGCAGCAGCCGTTTCGACCAGGTGTAGTTCACCTCCATCATGAACCTGCCGTTCCACTCCGTGGTGGTCGAGCAGGCACCCTGGTGAAAGATGGTTTCGATGCGACCCAGGCCTCCAGCCTCCAGCCGGGCCAAGAAATCGTCCTTGTCGAGATAGTCGGCGATCTGGAGATCGGCGAGATTGGCGATCTTGTGGCCGTCGGTGAGATCGTCGACGACCAGAATGTCGTTTTGGCCCTCGGTATTGAGCGCTGCGACGATGTTGGAGCCGATCATGCCGGCACCGCCCGTGACGATGATCATGTGTTGGCCCTGATACGCGTTTCACTTGCCGATTCCGGCCCTTATAGGGGAGGCCGGCAGGGCTGTCGATAAAGCAGACGGCCGGGCAATGTCTCAGTTTGAAATTGGCACTTCCGCATATCCCGTTTGATGGCAGGGCGGAAACGCCTTTACGCTTAGTGGTATAGACAACCCTGAAGCCGGGGAAGCGTGGGCCGTGTAAGAAGCAGGTAGCTTAACTGGAATAGGAATCCTGTCGATGCGGCATCAGCTAACCGGCAACGCTGGTCTGTACCATGTAGCACGGGAGTTATCTCGCCGGGGTTGGCATGTTATGCCTACTGTGCGTAACGCAAGAGGTGCCGACCTGTATGCGGCAACTGACGACGAGAGTCGTGTCCTGCCTATTCAGTCAAAGGCACTCTCGAAGAAAAACCCGGTGCCGCTTGGCACTTCTCTGGACAACCTCCGTTCATATTGGTGGGTCGTGACCATCAATGCAAACACCGCAGCGCCAACGTGCTATGTCCTCACGATGGAGGAAGTGAAAGCCGCAGCCCACCGCGGAGTCAATGGTAGTGGCAAGGTGTCGTATTGGTTGCAGCCCAAATCCTATGCGCTATCTCAGTACAAAGAAGCGTGGGACAGGCTAGGGAACCCCGCGCCTTCCGAGGGCCTGCAAATTACCGTGACACTATCAGCGGCTGCGGGACGGCCGCCACAGTGACGCCGCAAAGCTTCCGCTCAGTCGGTGCTTGCCGGCTCGGCCGATCGCGAGGGACAAAAGAATGCCGTCGACCGAACTGCTTATCGCCTTCTTCGCCACCACCGCGATTTTCGCCTATATCCCCGGCCCGGCCATGCTTTACGCCGCCGCGCAGACCATGGCGCGCGGCCGCTGGTCCGGGCTGACGGCGGCATTCGGCATCCATCTCGGCGGCTATGTGCATGTTTTTGCGGCTGCTGCCGGGCTCTCCGTGCTGTTCCACGCCGTGTCGCCGCTCTACATGGCGGTCAAGCTCATCGGCGCGCTCTACCTGATCTGGCTCGGCGTTTCCTTGTTCCGCAAGCGGACGGACGGCGACGCGGCACTGCCCGCCATCGAGCAGAAATCGGCCCGCCGCGCCTTTTTCGAGAGCATCACCGTCGAGGTGCTTAACCCCAAGACGGCGATCTTCTTCATGGCCTTCCTGCCGCAATTCATCGATGCATCGGCCGCACTCCCGGTCTGGCTGCAATTCGTCGTGCTTGGAACCATCGTCAACCTGATGTTCTCTTCTGCCGATATCGTCTGTGTGTTCCTGGCGGGCGCCGTTCTCGGCCGCTTGCGTCGTTCGAGCCGCGCGCAGCGCCTGATGCAGCGGGCTG
This sequence comes from Mesorhizobium metallidurans STM 2683, assembly GCF_000350085.1. Classification (GTDB taxonomy): domain Bacteria; phylum Pseudomonadota; class Alphaproteobacteria; order Rhizobiales; family Rhizobiaceae; genus Mesorhizobium; species Mesorhizobium metallidurans. Next base: position 21,764 of record NZ_CAUM01000149.1, on the reverse strand, counting down.
GAGGCGCGGTGCTGGTCGGGCTCGGTGTGCACGTGGCCTTGCAGAAAAGTTGACACAGCGAGCCGCCGTTGCGCTGGCGCGAATTGCGGTATATCGGCTTCGCCATGAAAGATCGGTCAGCCGGTTCATTTTCTCGGCGAATGGTTCCAAGAGCATTGAGATCGGCTTTTCCCGCGCGTTGCAAATGACATGATCAAGCACAATCCGCCTTCTCCCGAGCCATTGCACCGCGCTATTTCGCGGTTCGGCGACGTCACCGTGCTGGTGGTCGGCGACTTCATCCTCGACCGTTTCGTCAACGGCGTGATCGAGCGGATTTCACCGGAAGCGCCGATCCCCGTGCTGCATGGGCGCGGCGAGATGCTGGCTATGGGCGGCGCCGGCAATGTCGTCTCCAATATCGTTTCGCTCGGCGCTGCCGCCATACCGGTTTCGGTGATCGGCGACGACCATGCGGGCAACAATCTGATAGGCATGCTGGGAGAGTTGGGCGTCAGGACCGATGGCCTCGCGCGGGACCGCGATCGCATGACCTCGTCGAAAAGCCGCTTCAGCGCGCTCAACCAGCAGGTGCTGCGTTTCGACGAGGAGGAAATCAAGTCGCTGAGTGACGCCGAGCGAGCGATGCTGATCCGGCATTTCCGCGCAGCGCTGGCGCAAGCCGACATCGTCATCCTGTCCGATTACGGCAAGGGCATATTGCACGACGGCGTGGCCGGCGAGCTGATCTCGATCTGCCGTGAGGCGGGCAAGCCGGTTCTGGTCGATCCGAAGGGCCATGACTATGCGCGCTATGCCGGGGCGACCGCGATCACGCCCAACCGCAAGGAGCTCGGCGAAGCCGTCGGACGCTTAGTGTTTGCCGATGATGAGATCGTCGCCGCGGCGCGTGAGCTGATCGCGGCGCATGGCTTCGACTACGTCGTCGCGACGCGCAGCGAAAAGGGCATGAGCGTCGTCGGCGCGGAGGATGCCCGGCACATCGCCACGCAGGCCCGGGAAGTGTTCGACGTGTCCGGCGCCGGCGACACCGTCATCGCGACGTTTGCATTGGCTCTGGCGGCAGGCGCAGACCGCGTCATGGCCGCCTCCCTCGCCAATGCCGCGGGCGGCGTGGTGGTGGGAAAGCGCGGCACCGCGCGGTTGACGGTCGAGGAATTGACCGGCGCGCTGTTTCGCTCGCACGGGCCGGTCGCTCATCACAGCGCGATCCTCAATGCCGCTGCCGCTGCAAGGCTGGTGGCGACGTGGAAGAACGAGGGCTTGAGCGTCGGTTTCACCAATGGCTGCTTCGACATATTGCATGCCGGCCATGTCAGCCTGTTGCACGCCGCACGCAGCCAGTGCGACCGGCTGGTTCTGGGCCTCAACAGCGACGCCTCGGTGCGCCGGCTGAAGGGGCCGGGGCGTCCGGTCAACGATGAGCATGACCGCGCCTGTGTGCTGGCCGCCCTTGCCTCGGTCGATGCCGTCGTCGTCTTCGAGGAAGATACGCCGCTGGCGCTAATCGAGGCTTTGCTGCCCGACATACTGGTCAAGGGTGCGGACTACACCGTCGGCACCGTGGTTGGCGCCGATGTGGTGCAGAAGGCCGGCGGGCGGGTGGTGCTGGTCGACCTCGTCGCCGGCAAGAGCACCACCGGCACCATCGGCAAATTGCGCGCCGGCGGCATTACCAATTGAGGAATTCATGTCCGAACTGAACAACTATCTGGCACGCTCAGCGGCCGCGATCTCGGCGATGGTCGAACGCGACCTCACCGGTGAGATGGAGCGCGCGGTGAGCGCCGTCGTCGCCGCACTTTCGTCGGGGAAGGCATTGCTGATAGCCGGCAATGGCGGTTCGGCCAGCGACGCCATCCACATCGCCGGCGAGCTCGTCGGCCGCTTCCTGAAGGAACGCAAGGCCTACAATGTCATCGCGCTGCCGGCCAATGCAGCGGTGCTGACCGCCTGGGGCAACGACTACGGTTTCGATACGGTGTTTTCGCGCCAGGTCGAGGCGCATGGTGCGGCCGGTGCCGTGCTGCTCGCCATCTCGACCAGCGGCAATTCGCCGAGCATCCTGGCCGCCGCCGAACAGGCGCGCATGATGGACATGACGGTGATCAGCCTGACCGGCGATACCGGCGGCAAGCTCAAGCCGCTTTCCGACATCCTGCTTAACGTGCCCTCGACTTCGACGCCGATCATCCAGCAGGGGCATCTGTGCCTCTATCATCATCTGTGCGAAATGGTCGAAGCGCGCCTCAGCGATGGCTGAGATGGGCGCCGCCGTGACGCCGAACCCGCTGCTGGAGCCCGGTCTGTGGGTGGAGCGGATCGGCGATAAGGTTTTTCCCGAACCTATGCCGGCGCTGTTTCTCGATCGTGACGGCACCATCAATGTCGACACCGACTATCCCAGCGATCCGGCCGAGATCGTGCTGTGCGAAGACATCGCGCCAGCGATCGCTGCTGCCAACCGGGCCGGAATCCCGGTCGTAGTGGTAACCAACCAGTCCGGCATCGCGCGCGGGTATTTTGACTGGAACGTTTTCGCCAAGGTGAACGGCCGCGTTTTGGAGCTGCTGCGCGATCGAGGCGCGTTCGTGGACATGGTGCTTGCCTGCGCCTATCACGAGGCAGGCACAGAGCCGCTGGCCATCGCCGACCACCCGATGCGCAAGCCCAATCCGGGCATGCTGCTTGAGGCAGCGAAGCGCTTGCAGCTCGATCTCACGCGCTCGCTCATCGTTGGCGACAAGCTGGCGGATATGGAGGCGGGGCGGCGCGCGGGTCTTTCGCGGGGCTGGCTGGTCGATGGCGAGGCTTCTGATCGGGCCGGATTCAGCACCATGCGCTTGCGCGACGGCAACGACCTGGCCGGCTTGCATGCGGCGATCGAGGCGCTGTAGGCCCGGTTCGCCCAGATAGAGTCAGGTTCCTGCTCTACGTCATTGTTTTTTGCTGGTTTTGAGTGTTCGTGCTCCGTCTCCCCGTTGGCATTGCGATCAAGCCGGGAATGCCACCAGACCTTCATCCTTGACCCGGCGGATGGTCAGCGCGGTGCGCACCGTATCGACATTCGGCGCCGAGGCCAGTTCCTCGATGACGAAGGTCTGGAAGGCGCCGAGGTCGCTTGCCACGCAATGCAGCAGGAAGTCGGATTCGCCCGACACCATCCAGGCGTCGCGCACGATTGGCCAGCCGCGCGTGCGTTCGGCGAAGGTCTTGAGCTCGGCGTCGGCCTGGTGATGCAGGCCGATAAGGCAGAAGGCGACGACGTCCATGCCGAGCGCCGGCGCATTGAGCAGCGCGCGATAGCCGCGGATGATGCCGGCCTCTTCCAGCCGCCTGACGCGGCGCAGGCATGGCGGCGCCGAAATGCCGACGCGGCTGGACAGTTCGACATTGGTCATGCGCCCGTCCTGCTGAAGCTCGCGCAGGATCTTCCAGTCGATGGCGTCGAGATCGGCTTTGAGCGGCATGGATACCCTTCGGCGTTTCGCGCAAGAATCTTTCGTGATCTTGCAATTAAACGACTTACGCGTCTCGCTTCAATCGGCGATTTTCTCACAGTCACCGCGCAAGATGTTCATGGATCGTCTGTTTGCGCCGAAGCTTTCCGGGGACGAAGCTCAGGTCGTCTTGCTGGCGTCGTCTGCAACACCTAGATTAGGCGCGATATCGCTCCCTGTGCCGGACGCCCATTCGCGTCCGGTTGTTGTGAAAGCTGTCCATGACCACCAAGCACGCACCCGTCCTCATCATCGGCTCCGGTCCGGCCGGCTATACGGCGGCGATCTACGCCGCCCGGGCCATGCTGAAGCCGATCCTGGTCGCCGGCCTGCAACAGGGCGGCCAGTTGATGATCACCACCGATGTCGAAAACTATCCGGGCTTCGCCGATCCGATCCAAGGTCCGTGGCTGATGGAACAAATGCTCAAACAGGCCGAGCATGTCGGCACCGACATCATTAACGACATCGTCACCGAGGTCGACGTCAATGTGCGGCCGTTCCGCGCCAAGGGCGATTCCGGCACCACCTACACCGCCGACGCCTTGATCATCGCCACCGGCGCGCAGGCGAAATGGCTGGGCATCCCGAGCGAACAGACCTTCATGGGCTTCGGCGTGTCGGCCTGCGCCACCTGCGACGGCTTCTTCTATCGCGGCAAGGACGTCGCGGTGATCGGTGGCGGCAATTCGGCGGTGGAGGAGGCGCTTTACCTATCCAACCTGGCAAAGAGCGTGACGGTGATTCACCGGCGTAGCGATTTCCGCGCCGAGCGCATCCTGCGCGAGCGGCTGTTCAAGAAGGACAATGTCCGCGTCATCTGGGACACCATCGTCGACGAGATCACGGGCCAGCCCGGCAAGATGCCGCTGCCGCCGTCGGTCGAAGGGCTGAAGCTGCGCAATGTGGCGACCGGTGAGGTGACGCATCTCAAGGTCGACGGCGTGTTCGTGGCGATCGGCCATGCGCCGGCGGTCGAGCTGTTCGCCGGCAAGCTGAAGCAGAAGCCGAATGGCTATCTGTGGACGGCGCCGGATTCGACCCGCACCGACGTGCCGGGCGTGTTCGCAGCCGGCGACGTGACCGACGACATCTACCGCCAGGCGGTGACCGCGGCAGGGCTTGGCTGCATGGCCGCGCTCGAGGCGGAAAAATACCTCGCCGGCATAGAGGTTCACCGCGAAGCGGCGGAGTAAAAGTTCAAGAGGCGGCTGAGAAAAGCCGTGCAAAAGCCTGTTTTTTCATCCAGACGCTAAAGAGTGGGCAGCCGCTAAGGACGAGCAGACGCCAAAGAAAGCACGAGGGGTAAAATGGCGCTGGACTGGGACAAGCTACGCGTGTTTCACGCCGCGGCGGAAGCTGGGTCGTTCACCCATGCGGCCGAGACCCTGCATTTGTCGCAATCGGCGATCTCGCGGCAGGTCAGCGCGCTCGAACATGACGTCGGCGTGCCGCTGTTCAATCGTCACGCCCGCGGCCTGGTGCTGACCGAGCAGGGCGAGATGCTGTTTCGCACGGCGCATGACGTGCTGATGAAGCTGGAGACGATCAAGTCGCGGCTGACCGAGACCAAGGACAGGCCCTCCGGCGTGCTCAGGGTGACGACCACGGTGGGTCTGGGCGCCGGCTGGCTGACCGAACGCGTGCAGGAATTCATCGAGCTCTATCCCGAGGTCAACCTGCAGCTCATCCTGGCGAATGAGGAGCTCGACCTGACCATGCGCCAGGCCGACTGCGCCATCCGGCTGCGCCAGCCGCAACAGCCGGACCTTATCCAGCGCCGCCTGTTCACAGTGCATTTCCATCTCTACGCGGCACCGTCCTATATCAACAAATTCGGCAAGCCGGCTTCGATCACCGAGCTGAAGAGCCATCGTATCGTAACCTTCGGCGTGCCGGTGCCCGCGCATCTGTCGGAGCTGAACTGGCTGGAGACGGTAGGCGACTTCGAAGGCGGGCAAAGGGTGCCGACACTGCAGATCAACGACATATTGTCGATCAAGCGCGCGGTGCAGGGCGGTGCCGGCATCGCCATGCTGCCCGACTACGTCATCTCCAAGGATTCAGGCCTGGTACAATTGCTGCCGGAGACCGAAGTGCCGTCCTTCGACACCTATTTCGCCTATCCCGATGCGATGAAGAATCAGGCGAAGCTGCATGTCTTTCGCGACTTCATCATAGCCAAGGCTCGAAGCTGGTCATTCTAGGGTGCGCCGATACAGCGTGACTCACCCGCGCCACGGCGTCAGCCGAGGCAGCCAGCCGGGCACGGCGCGCCGGTAGGCCTCGTATTCGGCGCCGTAGCGGCGGGCAAGCGTCGGCTCCTCATAGAGCTTTACGAACGAGACCATGGCTGTGCCGGCAATGGCGACGTAAGCGGCGAGTGCCCAGCTCGAAAACAGCAGCGCCTGGCCAAGGATGATCGACAGCACCGCCACATACATCGGGTTGCGGACGTGGCGGTAGATGTCGCCGACGACCAGTCTCGCGGTTGGCGCAACCGGGGCCGGCGTGCCCAGGCCCTCCAGGGCGAAGCGGGCAAAGGCATGCAGCAGCAACGCCGCGGCAGCGACGATCAGAACCCAGCCGACCGGCACGAAGCCGGGCACGGTCGACCATGCCAGACGATAACGATCGGTCAGCAGCCAGGGTACCAGTCCCGCGACCACGCCGGGCGCCGCAACGAAGAACAGCGCGCTGCCGGCAATCGCCTGACGTGTCCGCACCGATGCCTCCTTGCCCGATTGCCATAAAAATGAACGTGGACTGCCCGATTCCACATCATTCGGCGTTTTCTGCGTTTTTGGCCGGGAATCAATTCCGTTTCGCTTCTCCCGCTACGATTCAGGCTCGCGACGCGCTGCATTTCGACGATTCCGCTGGTCCTATGGGCTTGCGGAATGGGTTAGACCACAGCCTGCCTCTTTTTGCATGCGAGTGTTGCAAAATAGATGCTTGTTTCTTGGGCATGATGAGCAGATATATAGTTCATCTCCTGGGCGCGTTCTCCTCCCATTAGCGCCCTCGAGTGTTCCCCTCTGGAGGTTAGCCTTAACAGGCACTTCCAATCAAACTCAGCCGGATCTTCGTTGATCCGGCTTTTTTGTTGCCTGAAATCTGCACTGCTCCGAAAACCGACCGAAAATTGTCGCGTAACAGTGACATGTAACCCCAGGTAACATGTTGCAGACACGCGGTATCGAGTAAGCAGATCATAGGACGCGGTGTGGTTCGTGCGGGAGATGGGGGCATCACTCGGACGATCCGGGCTCAGGCGGCTACCGCGTCCGAACCAATTCCACCGTCGACGCCGTCAGGCGCTGGCGGCATGAGCGGCGGACCTGCCGTTTCGCCTCCCACGAAGACGGTCCGCAAGAGAGCGGCGTCCGGATCATCCGGACGCCGTTTCCTTGTGCGCCGATCAAGCGGCCTTGCCGCTGGCATTCATCGCCTCGTCGGCCAGGCGGCCGGTGAGTTCGGCCATGTGGTCGAAGGCGGCGCTATAGCTGGCGACGCCCGCGGTGGCCGAACGCAGCTCGATGATCAGGTCGCCGATCTCGGCCTGCGGCATGGTCGCCTCGACGACATCCCATCCCGGCCAATCGGGCCGCGCGTCGTAGCCGAGGATCTGGCCGCGCCGCTGCGGGATGAGCGCAATGATCTTCGAGGTCGCATCGGAGGGCGTGACGATCTCGACCTTCATGATCGGCTCCAGAAGCACCGGCGAGCAAGCGGCCATGCCTTCCTTCATCGCCAGCTTCGCCGCCATCTGAAACGCCATGTCCGACGAATCCACCGCATGGTAGGAGCCGTCGGACAGGTTGACGGCGACATCGACCACCGGGAAGCCGAGCGGACCGGACTTCAGATAGTCGCGCACGCCGGTCTCGACCGACTGGATATAGGTTTTCGGCACGACGCCGCCGGTGATGGTGTCGGTGAACTGGAAGCCGGAGCCGCGCGGCAGCGGCTTGATCTCGATCACCACGTCTCCGAACTGGCCATGACCGCCCGACTGTTTCTTGTGGCGGCCGCGCTGCTGCGCCGGTTTGCGGATCGTCTCGCGATAAGGCACCGCCGGCGCATGGCCTTCGACCGGGATCTGGTTCTTGCCTTCCAGCCGCTCGCGCACGACGCGCAGATGCATCTCGCCATGACCTGACAGCACGGTCTCGGCCGAATCCTGATTGTGGCGCAGGCTGAGCGAGGGATCTTCCTCGGCAAGGCGCTGGATGGCTGCCGACATCTTGACCTCGTCCTTGCGTTCCTTCGGGCGCAGCGCGAAGGCGAAGACCGGTTGCGGCGGTGTCAGCGCCAGCAGCGGCCTGATGCCGCCCTTGGCCGAGCTCAACGTCTGGCAGGTCTTGACGTTGTCCAGCTTGCCTAGCGCCACCGTGTCGCCGGCCTTGGCCACGGTGAGCTTGGTCTGGTCCTTGCCGAGCATTCTGTAGATGCCGGACACTTTTGCCGTGTCGCCATTCGAGAGGTAGAGTTCGGAAGCGTCGGCGAGCTGTCCGGAGAGGATGCGCGAGACCGACAGTTTGCCGCCATGCGCGGTGTGGATGGTCTTCATCACCTGGACCACGGTGGCGTTGCCATCGGGTGCGCCGAGACGTTTGCGGGTCGCCTCTATGTCGGGCGCGTCATGGCGGAGCGTCTTCAACAGGCGCAGCACGCCGTTGCCCTTCTCGGCGGTGCCGATCAGCACCGGCGTCACCGCGCCGGCGCGCAGATCGGCGGCAAGGTCGTCGAAGATCGCGTCCTTCGGCGGCTCGATCTCTTCGAGAAGCTGCTCCATTAACTGGTCGTCATGGTCGGCGAGCGTCTCCAGCATGGAGAAGCGTGCCTCCAGCTCGCGGGCCTTGTCGTCGCCCGGAATCTCGGCGACCTCGCTCTCGGCATATTCGCGGTAGATGTAGGCGCGCTCCAGCGCGAGATCGATCGAGCCGATGACGACGCCGTTCTTGCGCAATGGAATCTGGCGCAGCAGCAAAGGCAGCGAGCTTGCCGGCTGCAGCATCTTCAGCGTGTCGCGCACGCCTGCTATCGCCTTGTCGACCTTGTTCAGGAACAGGATGCGCGGCACGCCGAGCTCGTCGAGCTTGCGCATAATGAGCTGCAGGGCAGGGATCTTCTTTTCGTCGGCCTCCGCGACGACCACGGCGATGTCGCAGGCGGCCAGCACCGGCTCGGCCTCGAAGGAGAATTCGATGGAACCGGGACAGTCGACAAAGGTGAGCTGCTCGCCCATGAAGTCGGTGGTGGCGACGGTCGCCTCGACGCTCATGGCGTGGGCGCGCGCCTCGGGCGAATGATCGGAAACGGTGCTTCCCGACGAAACGGGATTCTGGCGGGGAATGGCGCCCGTGCGGGCGAGTATGGCTTCGAGAAGTGTCGTCTTACCGCTTGCGAAGGGACCGACTATGGCAATGCATTTCGGTCCCGTGCGTCGTCCTCCGGCGCGAGTTCCCATGGCTGACCTCCACTCAGGCGTTTCCCTGGGAGCGGCGGCCGGCCTGGCGACCGTCGCGGGCGGGGCTTTTTTAGTTCGCCACCTACCCGAAAGCATCGTCCCACGGGTTAGCGAGGAGGGCAAGGGATTTGAGGGAGGGGCTGACGCGTCGCCGCTGTTGCTGCCGCGGATTCTGTGCGGACGAAGCTTCGGTGGGGAGGTCAGCCGATCTTGGTCCGGCGCCGTGCCAGCATGGTCTCGTCCACGCCGTGCATCACTACGCTATCGACAAAGCGCACCAGCAGCGGATTGAACAGATCCGGATGCTCCCAGAAAGGAGCATGCCCGGCACCTGATATGACGTGGCAATGCTCCCACAGCGAACCGTAGGCCAAGGTTTCGAAATAGCCGAGACGGACAAACGGGTCGTTCTCACCGTTGACGATCGCGACCGGAAATGCAGCCTGCTCGACCACCTGCTTCTGGTCGGCGCCTTTGCCGGTGAACATGCCGCGCGTCACAGCAGCGCGCAGCCGGCCGTCGGTGCGCAGGATGACCTGGCGGAACGATGGATCGGCAGTGTCGCCGAAGCACAATGTTTCGAAGCGCTCGGCATCGCGTTCGGAGTAGGTCTTCTTGGACGCCAGCAACATGTCCCAATGGGCATGGAAGCCACGCAGCATGCCGAACGGCCCTTTCGATACCGGTGGCGCGCCTGTCAGCATGAGCCCGGCGACGGCCCGGTGAAAACTCGCGAGCTCGATGGCGACATGCCCGCCAAGCGACCAGCCGAAAACGACGGCGCGGTCGATCCCCATGATGTCGAGGAGCTGAGCCGCCGATTGGGCAAGGCCGGCAACCGTATAGGCGTTTGCCGGATCGCGGGCGTCGGACGATTCACCATGGCCGGGCAGATCGAAGGCGATCAACCGGTGGGCCGCAGCCAAGGGACTGTCGAACTGGCGGGCGAAGACGGCCCGCGAACTGCCCGAGCCATGGATCAATACAATGGGAAGGCCGGAGCCCGACGACTGGCTGAGGCGCAAATCCGCTTGCTCGGTGCGGACCGTCCGGTGGGAAACGACCATGCTGGATTAGACCCTCAGATTGCCCGACGGCCAACATCGCATCCTGCTGTCACTATGTTGTTTAGGTTTGTGGTTAAGAAAGGATTTCTCTGCGCCAACAGGGTATGATGAGCGAATCCACGGCTAGAGCGTCATGCGTCCATTTGGGCGCAAAAAAATACGCTCCAGCATTTTAGAACCTGCGCACGTGCTCTGCGAAATCGATTCCGATTTTCGGGGCCAATGCGATAACCGGGGATTTCGATGATGGAAGGCGTGCTCGATCTCCTTGTCTCGATCGGCAGCATTGCGACGCTCGGCCAATATGCCTGGTCCATGCGTGCCCATTTCCAGTCGCCGACCATGCCCCCAGGCGCCATGATCATTTCCGCCGTGGTGATCGGAGTGGCGCTGTTCTTTCTGTCAATCCTGTGGATCGAACGGCAGCCGGTGACGGCGAAGCTCGGCGGGCTCGCCATCGAACTGGCAAGCGCGGCCCTGTTCTGGTGGGCGATTGTCATTTCGCGCAAGGCGCGGCTGCGCTTCGCATTCGACCCTGACAATCCCGACAGCCTGGTGACCGACGGGCCCTACTTCTATGTCCGCCATCCATTCTATGCATCCTACATCATCTTCTGGATCGGATGGGGCGTCGCGACCTGGTCGATCTGGGCGGTGGTGCCTGTCGCCGGGATCGTCGCGATCTACACGATCGCCGCGCTGGACGAGGAGAGGAAGTTTTCGCGCACGGCGCTGGCCGGCGCCTATGCGGCCTACCGCGCACGCACAGGGCTGTTCTGGCCGCGCATGAACCGTGATTGGCGAAGCCTCTGGATGCGGGCTTGAACAGCCGGTTGCGCCATGGCGGGTATTGGGCGAAACTGCCGCCAGCCTGAGGACTAATCGACGATGAAGATCATTGCCTGCGGCAGCGTGCCGACCATCCTTGCGCCGGAGAAGTATTTCACCGGCCGAGTGCTGCAGACGCCGATCATCGAGAAGGAAGCGCCGGCGCGGCTCAGGGCCGTGATGGTCAGTTTCGAGCCCGGCGCGCGGACCCACTGGCACACGCATCCGCTTGGCCAGACGCTCTATGTCGTCTCGGGCGCCGGCCTCGCGCAAAGCTGGGGCGAGCCGATACAGGAGATCAGGGCCGGCGACGTCATCTCGTTCGCGGCTGATGAAAAACACTGGCACGGCGCTGCTCCCAAATCGGCGATGGCGCATATCGCCATGCAGGAGGCGCTCGACGGCGTCCATGCCGACTGGCTGGAGAAGGTGACCGACGCGCAGTATGGCGGCTGAGTTTTCGGACTGAAACCCGGGTTTCATTTTAGATTGATGGGCCGTCTCAGGTCAGCGACGCTGTAAAGCGCTGGATGCGCGTGCAGGCCTCCTCCAGCAACGCCTCCGACGTGGCGTAGGAGATGCGGAAGTTCGGGCCGAGGCCAAAGGCCGAGCCGAACACGACCGCGACGCCCTCGGCGTCGAGCAGTTCCGAGCACAAGGTCTCGTCGTTGTCGATCACCTTGCCGGCTTTGGTCTTCTTGCCGAGCAATTGGGCGCAGGACGGATAGACGTAGAAAGCGCCCTCCGGCGAGGGGCAGGAAATGCCGCGCGCCTGGTTGAGCATTGACACGACGAGATCGCGCCGGGCCTGGAAGATCGCCTTGTTCCTGGCGACGAAATCCTGTGGGCCGTTCAGCGCCTCGACCGACGCCCATTGGGCGATGGTGCAGGCGCCGGAGGTCTGCTGGCCCTGGATCATGTCCATTGCCTTGATCAGCGGCACCGGGCCGGCGGCATAGCCGATGCGCCAGCCGGTCATGGCATAGGCCTTCGACACGCCGTTCATGGTCAGCGTGCGCTCGTAGAGCCTGGGCTCGACCTCGGCGATGGTCTTGAAGACGAAGTCGCCATAGATCAGGTGCTCATACATGTCGTCGGTCAGCACCCAGACATGCGGATGCTTTAAAAGCACATCGGCCAGCGCCTTGAGTTCCGCCCCGGTGTAGGCAGCGCCCGACGGATTGGACGGCGAGTTCATCAACAGCCATTTGGTGCGCGGCGTTATCGCCTTTTCCAGCGCCGCAGCCGTCAGCTTGAAGCCGCTGTCGATGGAGGTGTCGGCAAAGACCGAGGTGCCGCCGCAGATCGCCACCATCTCGGGATAGCTGACCCAGTAGGGGCGGGGGATGACGACCTCGTCGCCGGGATTGAGCGTCGCCATGAAGGCGTTGAACAGGATCTGCTTGCCGCCGGTGCCGACGATGGTCTGCTCCGGCCTGTAGTCGAGATTGTTCTCGCGCTTGAACTTCTTGGCGATCGCCTCGCGCAGCGGCACGATGCCTGAAACCGGCGGATATTTTGTCTCGCCGCGACGGATCGCCTCGATCGCAGCCTCCTTGATGTTATCGGGAGTGTCGAAGTCCGGTTCGCCGGCGCCCAGCCCAATCACGTCACGACCGGCGTTTTTCAGCTCGCGCGCTTTCTGCGTCACCGCGATGGTCGCGGAAGGCTTTACGCGGGAAAGGGTGTCAGCAAGAAAGGCCATGAAACGATGTCTCCAGGGAGCGGCAGCGGCCAAGGATGGCTGCGGCGCCTCTCATGTCGCATCATTCCACGAAGTGCAAGCGCAGTCGGATGAGCCAGGGCTCAAATCCCCGGCAACAATAAATTCATCAACGGCCGGTAAACCCTTGAGTGGCAGGATCGCAATCCAATTTTGCCAGTCTCGCGGAGCGAGGAACCCTTGTCGCGCAGCATCGGGCTTGCCCATATCATCCACCATGATGACGGCACCGCCAGCGGTGTCTGTGGCATCTACACGCTGCAAAGCGCCTTCCAGCCGATCTTCGCCTTCAAGGACGGCAAATTGTCGGTCGCCGCCTTCGAGGGTCTGATCCGGCCGTTTCGCGATGGCGAGGCGCAACCGCCGATGAGTTTCTTCAACACCTGTCCGGCAGCCGACCGCCTGCATATCGAGGCGCTGACAAGGACGCTGCACCTTTTGAACGCCGGCGCCTGCCTGCCGCAGGAGGCGTCCATCTTCATCAATTTCGACCCTTCGGTATTCACCGACCGCGGCATCGCCGACAAGGCGCTGCGCGAGATGCGGCTGGTGCTGCACGAAGCCGGTATCGATCCGCACCGCGTCGTGTGCGAGGTGACCGAGCAGAAATCGGCATCGCAGGAAACCCTCTACAATTTCGTCGAGGCGCTCAGGGGCAATGGCTTTCGCATCGCCGTCGACGATTTCGGCGCCGAAGAATCCGACATCAACCGCATCAAGGAGCTCAGGCCGGATATCGTCAAATTCGATGCCCAGTGGATCATGCAACTGATGGAGTCCGGCGCCGGCTTCGCGCTGCTGACGGCCATGGTGGCGAGCTTCGAGGAACAGGGTATCCGCACCGTATTCGAGGGCATCGAGGAAGGCTGGCAGCTTGAACTGGCCGAGAAGTCGGGTGCCTCGATGGTGCAGGGGTTCGCGTTGGCGCGTCCCGAGCTTGCGCCGACCAGCTTTCATGTCTTCGGCAAGGACACACAGATGCCTGCGGCCGCCGACAATGTCGGACGGGCGCCTGCGCTCGTGCAGCCTTCGCCGCGGCCGGCGCGAGCTTTCGGGCGCCGGGTGGCGCAATGACCGGGCGGCCCGACAGGCGGCGCAATGTCGGCGAGGCGATCTTTGCCGACGAGGTCGGGATCGAATACGGCGTCTATGGCGCATTCCGGCTGAGGAGCGCCTATCAGCCGATTTTCGCGCCGCGCGGCAGATTTTTGCGGGCCGTCGCGGTCGAGGGCCTTATCGAGCCGCACCGTGCCGGCAGGCGGGTGGCGCCAGCGGTGTTTTTCGAGGGCCTGCCCCCGGCCGATCGGCTGTTCGTCGAGACGATGTGCCGGGTGCTGCATCTCAGGAACTTCCGCAACATCGGCGTCGACCGGCTCGACCTGTTCTTCAACTACAATCCGCTGATCAACGATCATCCCGGGCGGGCGCTGGCCGAAATCAGGCTGATGACCAGGCATCTCGCCGATTTCGGCCTGCATCCAGGCATGCTGATCTGCGAAATCACCGAACAGGCGGCCGACGACGCGTTGCTCGTCAGCCTGGTGCGCGAGATGCGGCGCGACGGTATCCGCATCGCCATCGACGATTTCGGCACCGGGCATTCGACGGAGGAGCGGGTCGCGCTTATTCAGCCCGACATCGTCAAGATCGACGGCACATGGTTCGCGGAATTCTGCCGCCATGCCGCCGCCGAACGATTTTTCCGGCCGCTGGTTTCGGCACTGCACGACCGCGGCACCAAGGTGCTGGTCGAAGGGATCGAGCAGGCCACCCATCTGCGCGTCGCGCTGGATGGCGGCGTCGACCTCCTGCAGGGGTTTCATCTGGGGCGGCCGGCTTTGGCCGGCACGGTCTTCGACGAGGAGCCGCTGTCCATCGACAGGCTGCTCGGCATGGATAGCAAGGTCATCCCGTTGTTCGGTTAGGATATGCCGAGATAATGCATCAGCAGCGCTGATGGTCGCGACAAAACAAATCACTGGATCAGGCTGCCGCCGCCACCATAATTGCATCGGCAAGGGAACGGCAGGGGAATAAAATGACCATACTCTATGGAATGATCGACAGCGGCAATTGCTACAAGCCGCGTCTGCTGATGGCGAAGCTGGGCATCGCCTTCACCAATATCGAGGTGAGCTCGCACACCGGCGAGACGCGAAAAGCAGACTATGTCGCCAAGAACCCCAATGCCATGGTGCCGCTGCTGGAACTCGACGACGGCAGGCGGCTCGCCGAATCCAACGCCATCCTGCTCTATCTCGCCGAAGGCACGCGCTTCCTGCCGACCGACAAATACGAGCGCGGGCTGGCCTATCAATGGCTGTTCTTCGAGCAATACAGCCACGAGCCCTATATCGCGGTGCGCAGGGCGCTGCTGACTTTTCCTGAACGAGCTGGGGATGCGACGCCGGAGCGGCTGGCGGTGACGCTGGAGCGCGGCAACAAGGCGCTCGGCGTGATGAACAAATATCTGGAAGGCAGTGTGTTCTTCGCCGGTGACGCATTGAGCGTCGCCGATATCGCGCTCTACGCCTATACGCATACGGCAGGGATGGGCGGCTTCCAACTCGATGCCTACCCGGCGGTGGCGGCCTGGCTGAAAAGGGTGGAGGCGGACAAGGGGCATGTGCCGATGGAGTGGGTGGGGTAGTTTTTGTCCTCACGCCGTCGCCGCTTCGCGGCTGCTCCGGACGGGCGCGCCGGCGCATGACCCCGAAAATCGACTTCGATTTTCGGTAAGGATCATGCGCAAAATCAAAAGTGTTACAGCGTCCTTTGCGCGTCCGAGAGGGCGCGCGGCGCTGTAATGGCGCGACGCCCGGTCGGGCTTGCGGCCTTCGGCCGACGGAGCCTATTCAGACTATGTGAATGTGGCGGTGCGATTTAGAGCGGGCGGATCCGGCCGGCTCGAATCTCAGCTAAAGCTTGCTCTGCAAGCTCATCGAGCCTGCCTGCTTTTGCGTCGGCCTCGATCTGTTGGTCCCACAAATCGGCCTGCAATGCCTCGAACCAGGCGGTGAATGCCCTTTAGTTCTTCGCGGCTCAGTTCGGCAATGGATTTTTTGATCTCTTCGAGCTTGGTCATGGGCAGAAAATACATCTTCGGCGCTGCAAGGCCAAGCTGGCTGAAATCCAGGCAAAATAAAAAGGCGGGACAAAATCCCGCCTTCCCATGCTTGGTAGCCTGACTGGAGCGTTTTGGCCGGGCCGTCAGCAATCTGCTGCTTCGGCTGGTCGGGGTCTTTCCGCTCCGGCGCGCTTCTCGCGCGACCGTCAGTACATCCGTGACTTGCCGCGCGCCCCGAGCTCTCGCCCGGCGCGCGCCATTTTCAAAATCAGGCTGCCTTGCTCAGAGATCCAGCGGACGACTTGCCAGTGCGGCGGTCCTGCTCGATCTCGAAGTTGATCTTCTGGCCTTCGACCAGGGTCGACAATCCAGCGCGCTCGACTGCGGAGATGTGGACGAAAACGTCCGCGCCGCCCGCGTCAGGCTGGATGAAGCCGAAGCCCTTGGTGGAGTTAAACCACTTGACCGTACCAGTTGCCATTTCGATAGTCCTTCACATTTGCTTTTATTTGACCAGACCGAAATCCAGCCGGTGTGCATCGAGATTTTGGAGATAGACGTCAGCAAACGCGAATATCGCGAGGCCCGGATCGATCGGCCGAAATATCAATGGAACGCATATAGGCTGGTTTTGCGCGAAAAACAAGTCTGCGTGACAATGGCGCTGACGCGGCGCCGCCCAACGGCCGCCCCAATCGCATGAAAGCGTTGAGGAATTGCGCGTCGGGAAGGGGGCACAATACCTTCAGGCGCCGGTTCGGTTTTGGGAGAGGAACCATGAGAATTGTTCTGCTTGCCGCCTGCCTGACGCTTATAGCCGCCGAAGCGCAGGCGATCTCGCGCTATGACCCGACCCGCATGAGCTGCGGCAGGGTGCAGGCGACGATCGCCCGGCAGGGCGCGGTGATCCTGCGCTACCA
Source organism: Mesorhizobium metallidurans STM 2683 (assembly GCF_000350085.1). Taxonomy (GTDB): domain Bacteria; phylum Pseudomonadota; class Alphaproteobacteria; order Rhizobiales; family Rhizobiaceae; genus Mesorhizobium; species Mesorhizobium metallidurans. Next base: position 5,186 of record NZ_CAUM01000149.1, on the reverse strand, counting down.
GTCAAAGCGCGTGCCGGGGTTGCCGCTCTACGACCGCTATGTGCAGAGCCAGCAATTCTGCACCATGGGTGAGGTCAGGACACGTGCCTATGTGCCGAGTGCCGATGCGAAATCCTGCCCGGTCTACATTTGCAAGCGGGTGGAGGTCGACCATTTCCGCCGGCGCATCCTGCGGCGCCACTGAATTCAGAACCCGAACGAGACTTGTTCAGAAGCCGAAAGACACTTGCGCCGGCGGCGGCGGGCCGACGAGCACGCCTTCCATCGCCAGCATCTTTTCCTTGGTGGCCGAGCCGCCGGGGGCGGAAAACCCGCCGATCTTGCCGCCGGCGGCAAGAATGCGGTGGCATGGGATGACCAGCGGCACCGGGTTGGCGCCAAGCGCGGCGCCCGTTTCCCGCGCCAGCCCGGCATGGCCGGCGCTTTTGGCCAGTTCGCCATAGGTGGTGGTCTCGCCGAAGGCGAGCTTGCGGGCGGCGTCATAGATGGCGAGGCGGAAATCGTCGATGCCGGCGAGATCGACCGGCACGTTGGAGAAATCGACGTCCTCGCCGGCCGCGTAGGCCCTGATCGAGGCGACCAGCTCGACGACCCATTGCGGCTGGACGGTGGAGGGCGAAACGCCGGCCTGGCGCAGCAGCCGGCGCTCTACTGCTTCGCGGCTGCGTTCGGGCAGGCAAAGCCGGATGAGCCCGGCTTCGCTCCAGGCAATGCCCATTAAGCCGATCACTGTTTCTAACACTGCGTGGCCGGCGGTGATCGAAGTGGGGTTTTCCATGGCATGTTCTCCAGGCAAAACGACGAAAAACGGGTACATATCCAGAACAATATGGCACTGGGACTTGAGTCTCGCCACCCGAAAACCGCCGGCACGCCCCGATTGCCGGGCAAGAATCGCTGGTGTAAGGAATTTCTTAACAAACGAACCGGACCCGAGCGCGGCTTGCCAGCAAAACTCAACCTCATCGCGATCGGCGCGGTCCTTGCGGCGGCCGGCCTGGCCGGCTGCACGTCGACCTCGCAGGTCAAGCCTGCAACTTCCTTCGCCGAACCAGCCGCTGCAGCCGGCGCCGACGCAGGCTTCGCCCTGGCGCTGCCGGACACCGTTTCGGTCCTGCCCGAGCCTTCAGGCAACACGCCGGTGCAGACGGCTGCGCTGTCGACGGATCAGGCCGCACCGCCGGTCGAACCCGCCGCCGCTTTCGCCGGGTCGACGCCGGGAGCCGCGGCCGTGCCTGCCGTCATGACCAACAAGGCCGGGCCTGCCGCTCTGCCGGTCAACGCCGCGGCGCCGGTCTACACCACTGCCGGGCTTGTCGTGCCGACCACCGCCGGGAAAGCCGGCATATCAGGGGTTCAGCAGGTGGCCTATGCCGTGCCGCAGAATCCCAGCGCCCTGGCCCCTGTCGGTTCGCCGGAAGTACCCGCGAGCGGACCGCGCGCCGAGATCGAGCGGCTGATCGAGAAATATGCCGCGTTCTATCAGGTGCCGGTCGACCTGGTGCGCCGTGTCGTCAACCGCGAGAGCACTTTCAATCCTAAAGCCTATAATCGCGGCCATTGGGGGCTGATGCAGATCAAGCATGCGACGGCGCGCGGCATGGGTTATGCCGGGCCGGCGCGCGGTCTGTTCGATGCCGAGACCAATCTGAAATACGCGGTCAAATATCTGCGTGGCGCCTGGCTGGTGTCCGATGGCAACGCCAAGCGCGCCGACCGGCTATACCAGACCGGCTATTATTACGACGCCAAGCGCAAGGGCATGCTGGAGGAAACCGGCCTCGGCATCGACCGCAAGCGGCGGCGCTTGCAGCCTGATGCCTGATAGCGCGCTTTTGCGCGACAGGCATTGAACGTCATGCCTGAGCCGCGCGCGCCGGCGCCAAACGACATCAGGCTGCGCAAGATCCTCGACGTGACGCTGGTGCCGCCGCGCTGGCCCGAAGGCTTCGTCATGCGCGGCTTCGAACCAGCCGATGCGCCGGCCTTGCACGCGCTTTTGACCGAAGTGTTCGACGACGGCACCGACGGGCCGTTCGACGAATGGTGGTCGCGCGTTTCGGGCGACGCGGAATTCGATCCCGCTCTGTGCTTCCTGGTCATCAACGGCAAAGGCCGGCTGGTGGGCGCGGCGCTGTGCTGGACGAGGGCTTTCGTCAAAGACCTTGCCGTCCATCCCGAGGCGCGCGGCCGGGGCATCGCCGAGGCGCTGATGTGGCACGCCTTCGCCGAATTTCGCGAGCGGGGAGCCGCGCATGTCGATCTCAAGACCAATACGGTCGAGAACCCCGCAGCCGTCAGGCTCTACGAGCGGCTGGGGATGTTCGAGGTCGCCTGGGAAGGCTAGCTCGGCTCTGCCCTGCGAAAAAAGTGCATCCTTTGTGAACCGCTTCACATAGGCCGCGAACGGCAAATGCTAACCACCTGCCACGCCGGTCGGTCGGGGTAACGAGCGGAAGGTGTCGGAGGGGCTGCACCGGCATGTGTCAGCCGCACTCCACGGCGGGTCCCGAGGTTGGGGGTTCTACCGAGGCGGGCTTATCGGGATCCGCCACCTTGTACACTAGCAGGCACCGCGCGAATCCTCCTGTTCCCCAAGATCTTTCATGCTCGGACATCGGGCGCGCTGCCGATCTTCTGCTTGAGGTCGAGCGCCCAGGCGCGGCCTTCGTCGCCGCCCCGTAAAAGCCAGGCGATGTAGCCGGCCGACGGGTTTTCTTCACTGCCGAAATTGCGGCCCTTGTTGTCGACCTCGTGGCGGGCGAAATAGCTGACCATCCGCCGGACCGTGGAGGGCGAAAGCTTGTCGCGGTTCTTGAGCTCGGTGGCCCTCGCAACCCCGATCTCGGTGCCGCCGCGGCCAAATATGCCGCGCAGCCTGAGGCCCTTGGCGGCATTGTCGGCGACGATCTGCGGGCAGCACAGGTCGATTTCGTCATTGTCGGCTTCGCGCATGATTTTCCCCGATATGGAGCTATAGACCTGAACGAAGAATGCGGCGGAGTGCTTCCCGTACCGCAACGCTATTGCTGTCCTGTCGACGGAAGCGGCCTGAAAGGAACTGTCCACCAAGGCGACAGGCTGCATCTTGCCTGTGTTCGTCCCGCGGTTAAGCTTTGTTACAGCGGGGGCTCTCGAAAACCGGAGAAACACGATGCGGCTTTCCAAAACCGGCCTCGCCACCTTGATCCTCGCCATTCCGCTGTTCACTCATGCGGCGCGGGCGGCCGACGATTGCGCCAATGCGATGGATCAAGCGACCATGAACGAATGCGCCGGCAAGTCATTTGCCGCGGCCGACAAGAAGCTCAACGACGCCTACAAGCAGATCGAGAGCCGGCTGAAGGACGATGCGGCGTCGAAGAAACTGCTGGTCGATGCGCAGCGCGCCTGGGTCGGCTTCCGCGATGCCGAATGCAATTTCCAGGGCGGCCCGCGCGACATGGCCGGCAGCATGTATCCGATGGTCGTCGCCGGCTGCCAGGAGGCACTCACCGACAGCAGGCTGAAGGATTTCGAGGGCTACCTCAACTGCCAGGAGGGCGACACCAGTTGCCCGGTACCGGCGGCGCAGTAGCTTCGTTTGTTCCGCTATCCCGTCGAGGCGGCCCCCTCATCCGGCCGCTTCGCGGCCACCTTCTCCCCGCCGGGGAGAAGAGGCTGGCATCGACGCCGGCGGCCTCCTCTCCCCTCGGGGAGAGGTCGGATTGCCCCGAATTGCGCTTCGCAATTCGGTTGGCAATCCGGGTGAGGGGGACTTCTACCGCCCGTCTGCGCATACGAATGTCGGAACCGTCCTTCGCCATGCGTCCTTGAGAGGCAAGGCGCGTTGCCGGAACCTTGGCGCGCGTCGTCAAAATTCCAAGATGGAGATGACGATGATCAGCTTTCCCAACGAGACCAGCGAATACCGCACCGCCCGCGAAAAATTGCTGCAGAAGGAGATCGAGCTGCGCCGCGCCATGGAGGATGTGGCCGTCGCCCGCCGCGCGCTGCCCATGGGCGGGCTGGTGCCGCGGGATTATGTGTTCGACGGGCTTGGTCCCGGCGGCAGGCCGGCGCGCATAAAGCTGTCGGAGCTGTTTGCGCCCGGCAAGGATACGCTGATCCTCTACAACATGATGTTTCCGCGCCATCCGAAGGAGACGCGCGATGTGGCGACCAGCGGCGGCACGGCGAAGCTTGCGCGGCCGGACCAGCCGTGCCCATCCTGCACGGCGCTGCTCGACCAGTTCGACGGCGCGGTCGGCCATCTCGAGGCCGCCGGCTTCAATTTCGCCGTGGTCGGCAAAACCGCGCTGGAAAACATGCTGACGCTCGGCAGCGACCGCGGCTGGACCAACATGCGGCTCATCTCCTCGGCCGGCAACGACTTCAAGCGCGACTATCACGCCGAGGCCGAGGACGGCGCGCAACTGCCGCTGCTGTCGGTGTTCCATCGCGACGCCGACGGCATCCGTCATTTCTGGTCGTCGGAACTGGACTTCGCTCCGGCCGAGCCCGGCCAGGACGCGCGCGGCATCGGCACCTGCGAGCCCTTGTGGAACCTGATGGATTTTACGCCTGGGGGCAGGCCGGACTGGGACGAGCAGTTGCAGTATGGCGAGGCATGCTGCCACTGACTTTGGAAATCGGGCAAATCGGCGTGACGGCGCCGAGCGGTGCTCAGCTCGTTTTGATCTGCTCGACCGCTGATATCAGGAGTTCGGCCATGGCGCCGCGAATCTGAATATCCGACAGGGCGACGCCGGCCGCGTCGAAATCGGCGCGGACCTTGCGGAACACATCGTCGTCGCCTGCTTCTTCGAAGTCCGAACGCACCACCTCTTTCGCATAGGCGTCGGCGTCCGCGCCTGATTTGCCGAGCTTTTCAGCGGCCCACAGGCCGAGCAGCTTGTTGCGGCGCGCCATGGCCTTGAACTTCGTTTCCTCGTCCATGGCGAACTTCTTTTCGAAGCCTTCCTGACGGTCTCTCATGCTGGTCATGGTTTGCCTCGTTCGGGGGTTTGAGTCTCCGACCTTCATCCGGGAAGAGCGGCTGGCCGAGCATGGCGTGCGTGGACGTCATAAGCAAGCGTTCATGCCGCAGGAATTCGCTTCAGGTTGGCGCCGCGCCTTGCCTTGCCTTCCAGCATGGTGGCTGGCGAAAGCCGAAGCGTCATCCGATCTCCCCCCTTGCGGGGGAG
>NZ_CAUM01000150.1 GCF_000350085.1 Mesorhizobium metallidurans STM 2683 | reverse complement strand
ACTAGGATGTATTGATATTCAGGTGATGCCGGCCTGCAAACGGCGGCTTCCTGCGCTTCCGGTGCTCGGACGAAATGTCCGCTCCGCTCCGGTTCTCGAAAACCGCCATTTTCGGCTCGGCCTGACCTGAATCTCAACACACCCCAGGGCAGGACCATCCAATCATCACCCCAACTGTCACCTGTTTGTCATCCGCATTGGTTAGCGGGGCATGAAGACAAACTGGCTTTAGAACTGGCTTGGGGGCCTCCATCATGAACCGCTTCTTCTCGTCGTCGGCGAGCTATCTTGCGCTGCTCGCCGCCGGGTCTGTCCTGTCCGTTCCTTTCACCGCCAGCGCCGATTCATTCACGGTGGCGACAGGCACGACGCAGACCGGCCAGCAAACCGTCTCGGGCACCGATACCGGGCAGATCGAAGCCGGCGGCACCCTTGATGTGCCAGGCAGCGCCATCATCTGGAACGGCGCGGCCACCGGCCCCGCCGGCGTCAGCATCGTCAATGACGGTCAGATCATCAGCGGCAGCCGGGCCATCGACACCAGCGGCGCGGTAAGCGGGCCATTCACGCTGCAGAACAATGGCAGCATCGAATCCGCGAATGACACCTTGCGCATCAACAATGCGTTCAACAACGGCAATCTGCATGTTGTGAACACCGGTTCGATGACTTCGAGCACCGGCCAGGTCTTCGATCTCAATGGCGCCACGTCGGCGACGGCCACGGTGCTGATCGAGAGTACCGGCGATATCACCGCGCTGCAAAACGACGCGATCCGCTTCGGCGCCGGCAGCATCACGCTGATCAACTCCGGCACCATAGAGGCGCAGGACGGGAACCGCGCCCTCAGCTTCGACGATGACGGCAATATCGAGACGCTGACGTCGTTTGATCTGGTCAACCAACTCGGCGGCAGGATTCTGGGCACCGATGACGCCTTCAAGATCAGCGCCGACAGCGATGACACGAGCGCGGTGGTCAGCATCGGAAATTATGGCCTGATCGACGGCGGCCAAGGCCAGGCGCTCGACTTCGCCGACCTCACTTAATGTGATCACCGTCACCAACTATGCCAGCGGCATCATCCAATCGCAGAGCGCCGACGCCATGCGCCCGGGCGCCGGCGCGACCGTGACCAATTACGGACTCATCCAGTCAACCGACCTGACCAGCGATGGCGACGGCGTCGATTTCCAGGATGCCGGCGGCACGGTGGTGAACAAGACCGGCGGCCAGATTCTCGGCGCCGAGCACGGCATTACCGGCGACGGCGCGATCGATGTGACCAATGAGGCCGGCGGCCTGATCGTCGGCCGCAACGGATCGGGCATCAACGTCGACAGCTCCGGCGACACCGTCGTCACGGTGACCAACCGCGGCACCATTCGTGGCGCGGCGACCGGCCTCCTCGGCGACGATGGCGACCCTGCGGTGCCGGACGGCGATGGCGATGGCGTGGATGTCGACGGCCGGATCGCGCTCGACAATTACGGCCTGATTCAGGGCACCGGCGCCACCGGAACCAAGGACGGCGCTTTGAACACCGCCGACGGCATCGCCGCCGGCGGCGGCGTGATCCACAACCATGCCGGCGGCGTCATCGAGGCCTATGACAACTACTTCAACGAGGGCCTCGACAATGTCGGGCGTGCCATCCTCATCGACGACAGCGCGCAGGGTCCGGCGCCCTTCTCCACCACGCTTACCAATGAAGGCGTGATCCGCTCGGACGGCGTTGCGGTCACGTTCATCGGCGCCAATGACGACATCATCGACAATGCCGGCACGATTCAGACCGGCGATGCCGAGGCCAAGGCCGTCGACATGGGCGACGGCGACGACCGCTTCGTCTATCGCTCGGGCAGCCAGATGATCGGCTATGTCACCGGCAGCACGGGCAGCGACACGTTCGAGTTGGGCGGCACCGGGGGTTTCGACCTCGGCCTGTTGGGTAACGACGCGCAATATCGCGACTTCGAGACGCTGCTCGTCGGAGCCGGCTCCAGCTTCACCGCCACCGGCACCAGCAGCTTTGCCGGCGCGGTGACGCTGAACGGCGGCCTCGTCCTCAACGGCTCGCTCGCCTCGGCGGACGTCAGTGTCGGCAATGGAGCGATGCTGGGCGGCAATGCGACCCTCGGCGGCCTCACGGTGGGAACAGGCGGCACCGTTTCGCCTGGCAACTCGGTCGGCACCATCACGGTCGACGGCACGGCGACATTCGAGGCCGGCTCGACCTACCGTGTCGAGGTCAGCGGCAGCAGCTCGGACCAGATCGTTGCCGGCACCTCGGCGATCAATGGCGGCACGGTCGAACTGTCCGCCCTCGGGTCGCTCTCCTTCGGCACCTACACCATCGTCTCGGCGGCGCAGACGGCGACGCCAGACGGGCAATTCGACACGCTCGTCGCTCCCGACTTCCTGTTCACGGACGCGACACTGGGGCGCGATGGCGCTTCGATAACGCTGGAGCTGGCATCGAACGGCGTCTCCTTCGCCGGTTTCGCCCAGACCGCCAACCAGGCGGCGGTCGCCGATGCTCTGAGCGCAGCGGGCGGCGGCACGCTCTACTCCACGCTCGCCGCCGCGACCGCCGGCGAAGAAGCCGCCATCGCGGCAGGCTACGACTTGCTCTCGGGCGAGGCACATGCCTCGCTCGGCAACACGCTGTTCAATCAAAGCACGCTGGTCGCCGACACGCTGGTCGGCCGCCTGCGCCAAGCCTCGGCCGGTACGTCGCCCGCCACGGCGGCGCTCGCCTTCAACGGTCCGGTTCTGGCCTATGGTCCGACCTCACCGGCCACCCCGTTTCCGATTAACGCGCCGGCAGCCGGGCCGACGGGTCCAATCTACTCCGCCTGGGCTCAAGGGTTTGGCCAGTGGAACAGCGCCGACGGGAGTGGCGACGCGGCCAAGCTCGACAGCTCTCTTGGCGGCTTCCTCGCCGGCGCGGATGTGACCATGGGCTATGCAACGTTCGGCATTGCCGCCGGCTACGCCTCGGCCGGCAGCGATGTCGACGCGCGGCTGTCGAGCGCCGACGCCGCGACGGTTCTGATCGCCGCCTATGCGGGCGCGAGCTTCGACGATTTCCGCTTGCGCGGCGGCGCCAGCCATGGCTGGAGCGACATCGATACCACGCGCACCGCCGGCATGCTCGGCCTCGCCGAACAGCCGACAGCTTCCTATGACGGCTCGACCACCAATCTCTTCGTCGAGGCAGCCTATGCGGCGGAAGCCGGCGGCATGGGTTTCGAGCCGTTCGCGCAGCTGGCCTGGAGCCGGATCGAGACGGACAATTTCAGCGAGACCAATGCGCCCGCCCCCGGCCTGAGTTCGTCCGGCCTCTCTTTCGACGTGCCCTATTCCACGCTTGGCCTGAGGCTGGCGAAAAGCTTCGCCGTCGGCGCCGGCACCCTGACCCCGCACGCCACGCTTGCCTGGCGCCATGCCTATGGCGACGTGACGCCGGAACTCGCCATGTCGTTTGTCGAGACCGGCGGCAGCTTCAGCGTTGCCGGCGCGCCGATCGCCAGGGACAGCTTCGCTCTCAGTGCCGGCTTCGACTTCAACGTCAGCCAGAACCTCTCGCTGAACGTCGACTATGAAGGCCAGCTGGCCAGCGAGACCAGCACCAATGCGGTTAAGGGCGGCCTGACCTATCGGTTCTGAGAGACCGTTTGGAAATTCTACTCTGGCGGCCATCTGATGGCGTTTTCTGCGCTTCCGGCCTTCGCCGGCCGAAGCACTCATGAGCAGTTGTGGTAGCTAAGGCTACGGCCGGCGTAGGCCGGTGCTCACGGACCCAAATGTCCGCTGCGCTCCGGTTCTCGAAACCACCACCATATGACTCGCCTGAGCGAATTTCGAAACAGTCTCTGAGCAGGCACCGGCGGCAAGCCGGCTTTTCAATTACCCTGGCCTTGCATCAGCGCCTGAAGCGCTGAGGCGTCTCTGCGCTTGGAAAATATCAGCCAAACTGATGCAATCTGATGGGATTGCTGATGGCGCCATGCGTTGCGCCAACATCCTTTGGCGGATGGAGGCTTGCCATCGACCGAAAAAGGGAATGCTCTTGGGCGTCCGGATCGGCGATGACAGGAGGTACGGTCAGGGCTTCGCCCGGATCGCCCGATGTGGAGATCACTTTCAAATGGGAGGAAATCAAATGCTGACAAGGCTACGACTGCTTGTATTCGGCTTGATCATGGCGCTGGCCATTCCGGCCGTGGCACAGGCCAAGACGTTCTACTGGATTTCGCATGGCGGCCCGGCCGACCCGGTCTGGACTTACTTCCTCGCCGGCGCCAAGCAGTGGGCGACGGACACCGGCAACACCGTCAACACCTCGTTCCACAATGGCGACGTGGCGTCCCAGCAGGAGGCCGTCCGCGCGGCGATATCGGCCAAGGCCGACGGCATCGTCACCACCAGCCCCGATCCGGGCAGCCTTGTCGAGATCGTTGGGGAAGCCCGCGCGGCGAACATCCCGATCATCAACTTCAACACGCCCGATCCGAAGGCGGACTTCAATGCCTATGTCGGCGGCGACAATGTCACCTTCGGCAAGCATTGGGCGCAGTATCTGGTCGACAAGGGCCTGGTGAAGAAGGGTGATTTCGTCTGGATGCCGGTCGAGATTCCAGGCGCCACCTATGGCGTCCAGGAGGAAGAAGGCATCAAGAGCGTCTTCGAGCCGCTCGGCATTACCTATGAAATCACCGAAGCGACGCTCGACCAGGCCGAAGTGATCAACCGCATGGTCGATTACCTCACCGCCAACAAGGCCAAGGTCAAGGCGATCATCGGCCTCGGCGATCTGGTGACCGGCTCGATCAAGCGGGTGTTCGACCAGGTCGGCGTCAAGCCGGGCGAAATCCCGGTCGTCGGCTGGGGCAACTCGCTCGACACCACCCAGGAAGTGCTGAACGGCTACGTCAATGCCGGGCAGTGGCAGGACCCGCAGGCGACCAGCTATGTGGCGCTTTCGCTGGCCAACATGGCCGCCAGCGGCATTCCGCCCGGCTTCAACGTGATCACCGGCGCGCTCTACGAGAAGGACACCGCCGAGGTTTACGACAAGATCCTGGCCGGCAAATAATCCGCAATCAGAACAGTCGCGGCCGCACCTGCGGTCGCGACTATGCTTTCCTTTCGCCGAGGCTGCCGGGTGCGGCGCAAGTCTCGGCTAATTCCTTTCGCGGGTCCAAGTGGAAAATCGTTCCGTTGTCCAACGTCTGATCGCGAGGCCCGAATTCGGTCCTTTCGTGCTGCTCGTCGTCGAAATCGCGGTCTTCTGGAGCATCAACCCGAGCTTCCTGTCGCCGCAGAACATCTCCAACACGCTGGCCTTCACGGTCGAGCTCGGCCTGATCGCGCTGGCGATGACGCTGCTGATGACCTCGGGCGAATTCGACCTCTCCGTCGGATCGGTGTTCGGTTTCTCGCCGGTTCTGATGTGGACCCTGTTCAACAGCGGCGTCACCTCGCTGGAAATGGGCTTCCTCATCGCGCTGGTGGTCGCCGCGTTCATCGGGCTGGTCAATGGCTGGTTCGTCACGCAGCTCAAGATCCCGTCCTTTCTGGTGACGCTCGGCATGCTGCTTGTCGTGCGCGGCACTGCCCTGTTCGTCACCGACGGTTTCCCCCAGCGGACCTGGAGCGCCGAAGGCAGCTGGCTCGCGGAAGTGCTGGTCGGCGACTTCTTCATCGGGCCGTTCCGCATCTACATGTCGCTGTTCTGGTTCATCGCCGCCGCAATCGCGCTTGGCTATGTGCTGACGCAGAGCCGCACCGGCAACTGGATCCAGGCGGCGGGCGGCAACCCCAACGCGGCAAGGGCGCGAGGCGTCAATGTCAGCGGCGTCAAGATCGGCCTGTTCATCCTGTCGTCGCTGATGGCCTCGCTCGCCGGCGTCATCTCCTCGCTGCGCACCTCGGCGGCCAATCCCAACAGCGGCACCGGCTACGAGCTCGAAGTCATCGCCATGGTGGTGATCGGCGGCACCGCGCTGACCGGCGGGCGCGGTACCATTATCGGCACCGTTCTCGGCATCCTGATCCTGCGGGTGATGCGCAACGGCATCGTGCTGATCGGCGTGCCTGGCCTTGCCTACAACATCTTCATCGGCGCCATCATCCTCGGCATGATGGCGCTCCACTCATGGCTGGAACGCCGGCATCAGGCAGGGACGTGAACCATGGCCGAACCGCTTGTCCGCATGGAGAACATCCGCAAGTCCTACGGGCGCGTGCAAGCGCTGGTGGAAGCCAATTTCCACGTCAATGAAAGGGAGATCGTCGGGCTGCTCGGCGACAATGGCGCCGGCAAGTCGACGCTGATCAAGGTGCTGTCGGGCGCGGTTCCGCTGACCAGCGGCGACATCTTCATCCGCGGCAAGAAGGTCAACTTCCGCAGCACCAGCGACGCCATCGCCCATGGCATCGAGACGATCTATCAGGACTCGGCGCTGGTCACACAGTTGTCGATCGCCCGCAATCTGTTCCTCGGGCGCGAACCGATCAAGTCGCCGCGCTTCCTCAACCGGATGGATCAGGAGGCGATGAACGTGGTCGCCCGCGACCTGCTGAAGCAGGTCGGCATCTCCAAGAACATCCCGCCGACGACGCCGATCGGCTCGCTGTCCGGCGGCGAACGGCAGGCGGTGGCGATCGCGCGGGCCATGCATTTCGACAGCGACCTCATCATCCTCGACGAGCCGACCAACAATCTCGGCGTCGCCGAGACGCAAGGCGTTTTGAGCTTCGTGCGCAGCGCCCGCGATTCGGGCCATTCCTGCATCTTCATCGCCCACAACATCCACCACGTCTTCCAGGTGGTCGACCGCATCGTCGTGATGCGCCGGGGCAAGGTGGTCGCCGACGACATCGACCCGAAGAAGACCAACGTGACGGAAGTCGAACGCGTCATCACCGGCATGTCCGACAAGGAGATCCGCGACGCCATCGCCGAAGGCAAGCATTCGGGGGCCTGAGCAGCAGCCAGGCCGCATGTCTGGCACGGGATCGCATCCGCTCCTATGACTGGGACCATGAAAGCCACCGTTTCGGATATCGCCAGGAACTGCGGGCTGTCGACCGCGACGGTCGACCGGGTGCTGAACAACCGGCCGGGCGCAAGTGCGGCCAACCGGCAACGGGTGATGGAAGCGGCCAAGCAGCTCGGCTATCTGCCGGTCGTCGACCAGGTGACGCTGCCCTCGCGGCCGGCGCATCTCGAATTCTTCCTGCCGATCGGTTCCAACGCCTTCATGATGGATCTGGCAAGGCATATCGAGGACTATGCGGCGCGCCTGCCGCTGGTCGCCTCCTGCCGGATCCACAACCTGGCCGGCATTTCGCCAGGCGCGTTACAGGCGGCGATCGAAAATCTCTCGCTTAGGGCAAACGGCGTCGGTGTGATCGCCATCGATCACCCGCGAACCCGCAACATCCTGCGCGAGATCGTCGAGGCCGGTATCCGCCTCGTCACCTTGGTGTCCGACGTGCCGGGTGCGCCCCGATCGGCCTATGTCGGCATCGACAACCGTGTTGCGGGCCGCACCGCGGCCTTGTTGATGGGACGTTTCCTGAGCGGGCGCCCGGGCCATCTGGCAATGGTCGTCGGCTCACGCTCCTATCGCGGGCACGAGGAACGTGAAATGGGCTTTCGCTCGGTGCTGAGCGAGGAGTTCCCCAACCTGACCGTCACCAGCGCCGTCGAGATCAACGACGAGCCCGACATCAGCTACACCGCGACGATGCAGGCACTGCACAATGAGCCGGAGTTGCTCGGCATCTATTGCGTCGGCGCCGGCCGCTCGGGCGTGGCCAAGGCGCTGCTGGACGCCAGGCCGCAGAAGAAGCCGGTGTTCATCTGCCATGATTTGACGCGGGCGACACGCGGCTATCTCGTCGACGATCTGCTCGATGTCGTCATCGACCAGAATGCACGGCTGATCGCCGAGCAGTCGGTCATTCGCCTGCTCGGCTCGATCGCATCGTCGGCGCCCTATCTGACCCGGAAATTCATCGAGCCGCGGCTGATTTTCAAGGAAAACGTCCCGGTGCAATGACGCCGTTTTCCGGCTTCGGATCATAGCTGATACGGCAAATATGCACATCTGCTATGCATCTTTCGCAATTGCCGAATCGTTAGGCAATCCGTAAGTTCATAGTTGTCGGCCATCTACTCCTCCCAGATGCGATGCCGGCCTTGAATTCGGTGCACCTCCTCCCGCGCCGCATTCGAAATCAAGCCCGCCGCCACCTCCTCCCGGCAGCGGGCTTTTTTCATTTTTCGTTCTTGGAGATGTCGTCCGCGTCCAAAATGCGGACGCGTATAGCGGGACCCTAGTGGTGAAAACCTGACACCTGGTACCGATGGCAACTGCGGCTCTGGGTGGAAAGCGGACGCTCCAGGACCTTCATAGCGGCTCGAAAACGAAGCCATCTCCAGCGCGCACGACACGGCCCACGCCCGGAGAGTCGAGATGTGCTCCGGCGACATAGAGCTGATCGTCTGATGCGTGCGCTAGAATCATGAGCCGGCTTGCACGCGCCTGCGCTTGATCAGCGTCGAACTCCCAGGACACTTCCGGGCACTCGAACTGAAGGGAGGGAACATGGATTATGTCACCCCAGACCAGAACAGCTTTTCCTCCGCTCGAAGTCCGGAAGCATGTGTGCCCCACCTCGTGGCCGGGCGCCGCAACAGCCTCAAAACCTTCCTGCAGGCGCTGCCCGCCGTCAAAGGGCTCAGCCATGTCATGAAACCGCGAGAGCCTTGACTCGCTGCGAAACATATCGAGTTCCGCCCTGGGAACAAGGAGCCTGGACATCCGGGGGAAGGCGTTTTCGCCGTTCGCGAGAATGAGCCCATGGATATGGTCGAGATGGGTATGGGTGAACGCAACCGTCCGCACCCGATCAGGCGAGATATTGGCTTCGCTCAAGGCCTCGGGAAGCAGCCCCATGCTTGGGTGCCAGGTATTCGCCGCGCCGGTGTCGATCAATGTCACGTCCGCGCCATCGTCGATTGCAAAGGCGTTGACCGAAAGCCTGAGCTGACCGCTGACAAGTTGAACCTGGGTAGGAAAGTCATCCCCAAAGACCTTATCGCCTGGCTGACGTAGGCGGGTAGTCGGCATATCGACATGACCATCGCGGAGGGCGGTGAAGACAAGGCTGCCAAGCTGGTAGGAAGTGTGCAGCGTTCCTGCCGTGATGCGTTCCATTTACTGCTCTAACCTAACACGGCCTCCAAACCTAAGAACGTCCGCAACGGGTCGTCTCCCGCCACTACCGCGCCTTGAACGATGCGATCAGGCCTTCAGCCATGCGCACGAACTGCGCGCTGGGGCCTGCGGCGCCGACACTCTGCAGGCTGACGCGAGCGCCATCGAGCAATAGCGACAGCGTGTCTGCGAGAAGCTCGGCCTGGCCGACGCCGGCCTCCCGGCACAAATTCACCAGGCGTTCGCGCTGGGCTTCCTTGAGTTCCTTGATCACACGCCTTGCCGGATGATCGGTTTCGCTCAACTCGATGGCGGCATTGGCCATGTCGCAGCCGCGGCTGTCGGCGCTGAGCATCTGGGCGGCCTTGCGAACCCAGGCGTGCAGTTGCGCGAGCTTGTCGCCAGGGTACTCAGCCTCAAATGCGTCCCACATCGCGCCGGCCTTGCACGCGGTGGCGCGCAGGCACTCGATGATCAGATCGTCCTTGGATTCGAAATGACGGTAGAGCGTCATCTTGTTGGTGCCGGCGGCTTCGGTGATGGCGTCGACGCCGACGCCCTTGATGCCATGCTTGTGGAACATGTCCTGCGCCGTCTCCAGGATTCGTTCCCGGGGCCGGACGCGTTCCGAAATGCCGTCTGCCATCGCAGTCTCCTTGGCTCCCTAAGAATTGGGGCTCCCTAAAAATTCAGCACACCTCTTGACTAGGGTGTTACCGGTCTGTAACGTCACGAATGTTACTTACTGGTAACACCTATCTTGCCTGCCGTCAACGATCGACATCGCCGTTAGGCCCTGCCGGGACGGAACCAGGGTAAGGAAACTGCCTGTCATGCGGCTTCGGCCGGTGAGAACCACGAAAAACGATTCGCGATCATTCGATGCGAATCGCCAGCAAGGAGCCGCTTCGATGTCGCAGCGCAAGGATTTGACAATCGATGAAGCCATCCGGGATCCGATGATCCGGCTGGTGATGAAGGCGGACGGCGTCGACCCGCATGCATTCGAGAGGATGCTGCGGTCGCTCGCCGATCAGCAGCATCCGGGCCGCAAGGCGCCGCCGTCTCGTTTTTCAGGAGACGCGGGATCCGGGCATGGCCGGCAACTGTCCAGGATTGCCAAGGCATTTGGCGAAGCAAAAGCATTCAACGAGGCGTGCGTTTCATGGTGAACTTTTTCATCCACCGTCCGATCTTTGCATCGGCGATCGCCATCATCATGGTGCTCGCCGGGACGATCTGTTATTTCCTACTGCCTGTCTCGCAGTTTCCCGACATCACCCCGCCGCAGGTCGTGGTCAGCGCCCAATATCCCGGCGCCAGCGCGCAAGTCGTCGCGGATACCGTCACGACGCCGCTCGAACAGCAGATCAACGGCGTGCAGGGCATGACCTACATGTCGTCGTCGAGCTCCAATGACGGCTCGTCGACAATCACCATCACCTTCGAGGTCGGCTATTCGCTGAGCACCGCCGCTGTCGATGTCCAGAACCGGGTGTCGCAGGCCGCCTCCTCGCTGCCGGCGATCGTCAACCAGGGTGGTGTGACGATCAAGAAGCAGAACCCGAATTTCGTGCTGATCGTCAACCTCACCTCGCCCGACAGCTCCATCGATCCGGTGGCGCTGAGCAACCTCGCCTATCTGCAGGTGGTCGACCCGCTGAAGCGCCTGCCCGGCGTCGGCGACGTGCAGATCTTCGGCGAGCGGCGCTATTCGATGCGCGTATGGCTCGATCCCGACAAGTTGGCCAATCTCGGCATCACCGCCGTCGACGTGCAGAACGCCATTGCCGAGCAGAACGTCCAGGTCGCGGCCGGCAAGATCGGACAGTCGCCGGCGCCGGCCGGTACCGCCTTCGAGATGCAGGTCAACGCAGTCGGCAGACTGAGCGATCCCAAGGAATTCGGCGACATCGTCGTGCGCGCCGATGCCGCGACCGGCTCGCTGGTGCGGCTGCGCGACGTCGCGCGCATCGAACTCGGCGCGCTGCAATATTCGTCGTCGGCCTATTTCGGCAAGGATCCGACCGTAGTGCTCGCCGTCTACCAGATGCCGGGTTCGAACGCGCTCGATCTGCAGCAGCGCGTCAAGGACAAGATGCAGGAACTGTCGGGCCGTTTCCCGAAGGGCGTCAGCTACGCCATGCATTACGACACGACGCGCTTCGTCTCGGCTTCGATGCAAGACGTGCTGGTCACGCTCGGCGAGGCGCTGGTTCTGGTTGTCGCCGTGGTGTTCATCTTCCTGCAGAGCTGGCGCACCACGATCATCCCAACGATCGCGATTCCCGTGTCACTGGTGGCGACGCTGGTCGTCATGTATATGTTCGGCTTCTCGCTCAACATGCTCAGCCTGCTCGGCATGGTGCTGGCGATCGGCCTCGTCGTCGACGACGCCATCGTCGTGGTCGAAAATGTCGAGCGACAGCTCGAGGCCGGACTAAAGCCGCTGCCAGCCACCCGCGCGGCGATGGCCGAGGTCACCGGTCCGATCATTGCCACAACCGCCGTGCTGATGGCGGTGTTCGTGCCGGTCGCCTTCATCCCCGGCGTTTCCGGCCGTCTCTACAACCAGTTTGCCCTGACGGTCGCGATCTCCTTCGGCATCTCAGCCTTCGTCTCGCTGACGCTCACCCCGGCGCTCAGCGCCGCCTTCCTGCGTCACCGCGGGGAAACGCAATTCGCGCCGTTCCGCTGGTTCAATGCGGGCTTCGAATGGCTGTCGCACGCCTATGCCCATGGCGTGGGCATCCTCATCCGCCTGCGCTGGATCATGCTCGGCCTGTTCGCGGCCGGACTCGTCGCGACCTATTTCGTCTGGCAGAAGCTGCCCTCAACCTTCCTTCCGGTCGAGGACCAGGGCTATTTCTTCGTCGTCATCCAGTTGCCCGACGGGGCGTCGCTGGAACGCACCGACGCGGTGGCGCAGAAGGCGCGCGACATCCTGCAGAACACGCCCGGTGTCGATATCGTCGGCTCGATCAGCGGCCTGAACTTCCTGACCAGCGCCGCCCAGTCGAACTCGGCGGTCGAATTCGCCATCCTGAAGCCATGGGACGAACGCGGACCCGACCAGAGCGCCTCCAAGCTCGTCGCCGATGTGCGCGGCAAGCTGATGCAGATTCCGGAAGCCTTTGCGCTGAGCTTCGATCCGCCCTCGATCCCTGGCATCGGCACGACCGGCGGCTTCGAATTCCAGGTCGAGGATCTGACCGGCCGCGGCAGCGTTGCCCTCAACGATGCGACGCAAGCCGTGCTCGCCGAGGCGCGCAAGCAGCCCGAACTCAACCCGCAGCAATTGTTCTCGTCGTTCTCGACCTCGACGCCGCAGTTCAACTACGACCTCGACCGCAACAAGGCGAAGCTATTGGGCTTGAGCCTGCCTGATGTGTTCAACACGCTGCAGATCTATCTCGGCTCGCTCTATGTGAACGATTTCAACCTGTTCGGCCGCACCTTTCGTGTGACGATTCAGGCCGACAAGGATGCGCGCGCCGGTGCCGCCGACATTTCGCGGCTCTATGTGCGCAATGCTTCCGGCGGCATGGTGCCGTTGAGCACGCTGGGCAAGCTGGTGCCCATCGTCGGCCCGGAAACCGTGCCGCATTACAACAACAATGCGTCGGCGCTGATCAATGGCGGTGCGGCGCCCGGCTTTTCGTCCGGCCAGGCGGTCGCCGCCATGGAACGGGCCGCCGCCACGGCGCTGCCGAAGGATTTCGGCTACGAATGGACCGGCATCACCTATCAGGAGCTCAAGGCCGGATCGATTGCGTCCATCGTCTTTGGGCTCGCCATCGTCTTCGTCTTCCTGATCCTGGCGGCGCAGTATGAGAGCTGGGCGATGCCGTTCATGGTGCTGCTGGCGGTGCCGCTTGCCCTGTTCGGTGCCTTTGTTGCCTTGTTGGTGCGCGGCATGCAGATCGACGTCTATTCGCAGATCGGCTTCGTCATGCTGATCGGCCTGGCGGCGAAGAATGCCATTCTGATCGTCGAGTTTGCCCGGCGCCGGCGCGAGGAAGGCCTGAGCATCGTCGATGCCGCAATGGAAGCGGCGCGCCTGCGGCTGCGGCCGATCCTGATGACCGCCTTCGCGTTCATCCTCGGCGTGTTGCCGCTGATGTTCTCCACAGGTGCTGGTGCAGCGAGCCGTCAGTCGATCGGCACCACCGTCTTTGGCGGCATGGTCGCGGCGACGATCCTGTCGCTGGTGTTCGTGCCGGTCTTCTATGCGGTGATCGAGCAACTGCGCGAGGGCCGCGGGCAGAGCGAACCCGCCGCCGAACATGAACAAGACCATATTGAACCGACTGCCGAACCGACGCCTGTGCGATTGGCGGAAGCGGCCGAATAGGATTGGAGACATCAATCATGCGTAAATGGAAAATCGCGTTGGGAGCGGCTGTCGCGCTGGGGGCGATCTCGATGGCGAGCGTTCACTGGCTCGACATGGGCAATCTCAGCCTCAATGCCGGCACAGCGGCCGCGACACCTGCTCCGGCGGCGTTCGTCATGCCGGTGCCGGTGGTGAGCGTGGTCAAGAAGACGATCCCGATCTATCTCGACTATGCGGCCCGGGTGGAGTCCATCCGCAGCATCACGCTACAGGCGCGCGTGCCGGGCTATCTCGAGGAGCAGGCTGCCGCAGACGGCAGCGACGTCAGCAAGGGCGATCTTCTCTACAAGATCGCCCCGCAGGATTTCGAGGCCGCCCTTGACCAGGCGAAAGCTCAGGTCCAGCGCGACACGGCAACGGTCGACTACGCACGCTCCAATCTCGGCCGCGGCACCGAACTCGCCAAGAGTGGCTACCTCGCCAAGGACAGTTTCGACCAGCGCACCAGCACCTTGCGCGAAGCTCAGGCTTCGCTCGCGGTGAACCAGGCCGCCGTGCGGACCGCCGAGCTCAATCTTGGCTATACTGAAATCCGTGCCCCGTTCGCCGGGCGCATCGGCCGCAACCAGGCCTCGGTCGGCACGCTGGTCAGCGTCGCCGGCACAGTGCTCAACACGCTGGTGCAACTCGATCCGATCTATGTCACCTTCAACCCGAGCGAAACCGATCTGGCGCAGCTCGAGGAAGCCCGTGCTGCGGGGCCTGTCGATGTCGATGTCCTGCTGCCCGGTGACACGGAGCCGCGCCAGAAGGGCCAGCTCACCTTCATCGACAACACGATCGATCATTCGACCGGCACCATCACGGCAAGGGCGACGATCGGCAATGCGAAGTTCACGCTGTTACCGGGCCAATATGTGCGTGTGAGGCTGCATATCAAGCAGCAGCCCGATGCGCTGATGGTGCCGCAAGCCGCACTCGGCTCGAGCCAGCTCGGCAAATACCTCTACGTGCTCGGAAAGGGCAACACGGTCGACCAGCGCATCGTCTCGCTCGGACCGGTCAATGGCGATCAGGTGGCCATCCTGAGCGGCGTTGCCGAAGGCGACCAGGTGATCACCGGCAATCTGCAGAAGATCGGACCGGGAATGCCGGTTTCGCCCCTGCCACAACAGAAACCGGCTACCTGATAACCCCCATCAGATCCGGTCCTGTGGCGCCCTCGACCCCCACGTCGAGGGCGCCGTTTTGCTGAGTAGCTCAACCAGACCCGCGACGTCGGCACGCTCGGCCTTGGCAGGAGCCATGAAGGCGCAATAGGGCTGGCCGAGGCGGACCGAAACGGATGAGAGCGCGATCAGGTGCCCGGCTTCCAGATCGGCACGGGCCATGACCCGCTGGCCGAGCGCAATGCCGAGACCCAGTCTCGCCGAGGCGATAGCCAGGCTGGACAGGCCGACGCGCCGTCCATGCGAGGGATCGGGCGCGCGGCTTCCTCCTGACGCTGCGAACCAGTCCGCCCAGCTTGGGTGCGAGGCATAGTTCGGCCCCCAATTGGTGTGGATGAAAAGACTTTCATGCACCTCGGCCAGACCGGAGGCGCCGTTGTTGTGACGCTGCCAGAAGTCGGGCGCGACGACCGGCAGCACATCGTCATGGACAAGGCGGACCATTCTGAGCGCCGGATAGTGATAGTCGCCATAACTGACGCGTAGATCGATGTTCTGGCGCACGACATCGACAGGGTCATCCTCGACGCGGACATCGATCGCCATCCGTGGAAAGGCATCGAGCAGCACGGCCAGCCGCGGCGCGAGCCAGAGTTCGGCCAGCGAAAACGGCACGCTGACGACAAGACGCGTTCTCAAGCCGCCTTCCAGCATGCGTCGGCCGATGGCCGCGATGTCGCCCAAAGCGCGTGCGGTCTGCGGATAGATCGCATGGCCGGCATCGGTCAGCGCGATGCGGTTGCCGCTGCGCACGAACAGCTGCTTGCCGAACCAGTTTTCCAGATTGCGTATCTGCTGGCTGACCGCCGCCGACGACACGCCGAGTTCCGTGGCGGCCAGCGTAAAGCTGCCGGCGCGCGCAGCGACCTCGAAGGCCCGCACCGCATTCAGCGGCGGGAGTTTTTCCATGCTCGCCCCTCTTCCCAAGTTTTCCTTTTGCAAGCCTAACAATTTTCCGCATTGAGAGAAAGATTTACTTGCTGTCTAGTCGCTTCAGGATTTCACGAGGACGCGACGATGAAAGACATTCTCGACCTGGACCGCTACCCGCTCGACCGCGAGGGCAGCCCCGAATGGAAGCGACTGGTGGAGGCCTCGGGCGCCGCTCTGGCGAGCAACGGCATGTTCAACTTCGAGGGCTTTCTGCGCCCGGGCATTGCCGAGCGGGCGGTCTCTGAAATCCGGCCGGTGATGGACACGCGCTCGCATGTGCACAAGCGCATGCACAACATCTACTTCAAGCCATCGATTCCGGAGTTGGCGCCCGACCATCCGGCGTTGCGCAAGGTCGAGACGATCAGCCACACGGTCTGCGCCGACCAGATTGCGGGCAGCACCGTGCTTGCCATTTATGAATATGAGCCGCTGGTGCGCTTCCTGGCGGCGGCAATGGGCAAGCCGCGGCTGCACGTGATGCAGGATCCCCTCGCCCGCACCAATGTCATGGCCTATCGGGCCGGCGAGGCGCTGAACTGGCACTTCGACCGTTCTGAGTTTACGACGACACTTCTGCTGCAGGCCGCGGAGCGCGGCGGCGATCTCGAATACCGCACCGATCTGCGCTCCGACGACAATCCGAACTATGACGGCGTGGCCAGGCTGCTCGAAGGACGCGATCCCGAGGCCAGGATATTGCGCTTGAAGGCAGGTACGCTGAACGTCTTCCGCGGCAAGAACACCGCGCATCGCGTCACCACCGTCGAGGGCGAGCGCGAACGCATGATCGCAGTGTTCTCCTATTACGAGAAGCCGGGCGTGATGTTCAGCGACGAAGAACGGGTCGGCTTCTATGGTCGGGCGGCCTGAGGCGCCTGACTGCCGAACGCCTGAATGAGTGTGCGATCCAGTAGATAGGCTCTTGTCAGATTGTCGACAATCTGCTTGTCTAGCTTTCGGTTCCTCTGGAGTGGCCGAATGGGCAAGCTGGATTTCAGTCCGATCGCGGATACGACACGCAGGGCCGAGATCGTGGCGCTGCTGCGGCGCGCGATCCTGACCGGCCAGCTCGAGCCGGGGCAGAAGCTCAACGAACTCAGGATTGCCGAACAGATGCGGGTGAGCCGCGCGCCGCTGCGCGAGGCGATGCGCGAACTGGTGCAGGAAGGCATACTGACCAGCATTCCCTATGCGGGAACCTTCGTCATCGACGTGACCGCCAAGGATATCGACGATGCCTACTCGCTCAACAAGGTGCTGGACGAGTTCGCCATCGAACTGACCTGGAAGCTGCGCGACCAGCGCTTCTTCGCCGAGCTTGACCAGCGTCATGAGGCGGTGAAGCAGGCGACCCGCGACCGCGACACCACCCGCCAGATCGAAACCGCATTGCAATTGCACGGCCTCATCCACGAATGGGCAGACAATTCGGTGCTGCTGGAGACCTGGCAGCGGCTTACCAGCCGGCTGCAGATGTATTTTGCCCTGCATCAGCGGGCGCGCAACGAACCGGTGCCATCAGAGGACATGCACGAGACCTATGTGCGGCTCCTGAAAGGCAAGGATATGCGCGCCGCCCAGCGCCATGCCCGCGAGCATATCGATCTCGATTTCGAGGAACTGCTTGCCTATGCGCGCAGCCTCGAACAGCGGGCATCCAAGGGTGGCCGGGCCGATCGTGCCCGTCAGGGGCACGGCCGACCGGAACGCGGCTGAGTCGACAGAAGCCGCAATTGGCGGCTTCGTCGGGGCATTACAGACAACGGACAGAGAAACGTGCAGATCAAAACCATCAAGGCCTACCATGTCGTGCAGCCCTTCGTGGACGGGCCGTACCGCATGTCCAAGGGGCGGGTCGCCGACGCTTTCGATGCGGTGATCATCGCCATGACGTCCGACAGCGGGCTCACCGGCTGGGGCGAGATGGCGCCGCTCGGCAATTTCTATTCGCCCGCCTTCCCCGCCGGCACACGCGCCGGCGTTGTCGAAATCGCGCCGCATCTCATCGGCCAGGATCCGCGTGGGCTGGCCAGCATAGGGCGGCTGATGGACACAGTGTTCAAGGGCCACCCTTACATCAAGTCTGCGCTCGACATGGCGTGCTGGGACCTGGCAGCGCGTGCCGCCGATGTACCGCTGGTCACGCTGCTCGGCGGGCGCGAGAGCGAGACGGCCGAACTCTACAAGGTCGTCACCCATGGCACGGTCGATGAGATGGCGGCACTTGCCAGGCGCATCGTCAAGGACGGGTTCCACCGGCTGCAGGTCAAGGTCGGCGGCAATGTCCATGATGATATCGAGCGCGTCGGCGCGGTCGCCGCGTCGGTGCCGAAGGGTACCGTGATCTTCTGCGACGCCAATGCCGGCTGGACGCCCTATCAGGCGCGTCAGTTCGCCGATGCCACGCGTGCCATCGACTACACGTTCGAACAGCCTTGCACGACGATCGACGAAAACATGTCGGTGCGCCGCTCGCTGGACAAGCCGATGGTGCTCGACGAATCCGTCGCCTCTCTGGACGACATGTTGGATATCCACCGCAAGGGCGCGGCCGACGGGCTGACGCTGAAGATCTCACGGCTGGGCGGCGTGACGAAGACACGCCAGATCCGTGATCTCGCCGTCGACCTCGGCTTCATGATCACCGTCGAGGACACCGGCGGCGCCGAGATCGACACATCAGCCATGGCGCATCTGTCGCTGTCGACGCCGCAGGAGCGCCGGCTGCATGCAATTGCCTTCCATGAATGGGTGACGGTGCGCACCGCATCGAACATGCCGCCGGTCACCGGCAGCCGCATGGGCATCCCCGATGGACCCGGCCTCGGCATCGATGTCCTTCCGGACCTGCTTGGCAGACCCTTCTTCGCGGTCGGCAGTTGAGATGAAGATCCGCCGCATCCGGGCCACACCGATAAATCTCCGGCTGGAGGCACCTTACGCCTGGGTGTTCGGCGAACTCGACGGGTTTTCGCCAACCATCGTCGAAGTCGAGACCGAGGATGGGCTGATCGGCCTTGGCGAGGCACCGACGCCGGCGGCGGCGGCGATCATCAATGACAATCTTGCGGCGCGCTTGGTCGGCCGCGACGCCTTCGACATCGCCGGTGCCGAAGAGGTCTGCCTGCCCTACTGGACCGGCGTGCAGTCAATCAACGACCGCAGCCGCATCATGGCCTTCGGCGCCATCGAGATGGCGTTGTGGGACCTGCGCGGCAAGGCGTGGCGGCAGCCGCTCTACCAGTTGCTCGGCGGCGCCGTGCGCAAGGACATTCCTTTTACCGACTATTTCTCGCTGCGCGGCGATGGGCCTCAGGTGAAGGGCGAGAAGACAGCGGAAGAAGTCGCCGACTACTGTGTCCAGCTGCACGAGACGCATGGCACGACCTTCTTCGAAGGCAAGTTTTCGACCGGGGATACGAAGGTCTCGCTGAAGATGGTGGAATTGATCCGCCAAAAACTCGGCGACGAGGCGATGATCCGCATCGATTCCAATCAGGCCTATTCGCTGACGACGGCCAGACGGCTGGCGCGGCCATTGGAAGAGCTCGGCGTGCGCAACTGGGAAGACCCGGTGGCGACCATCGAGGAGATGCGCGAATTGCGCCGCCACTGCTCGATCCCGTTCTCGACCCACAATATCGACATTGCGCGCGCCATGGAGATCAAGGTGCCGGACGCCTTCGTCGGCAATCCGACCGCGCATGGCGGCATCGGCCGCATGCTGCGCTTCGTCGGCGCCTGCGAGCATGCCGGCATCGATTTCTGGTGCTACAGCGGCGACAGCGGCATCGGCAGCGCCGCCTATCTGCATCTGTGCGCGGCATTCGGCTGGATCAGGGAGCCGAACCAGTCGTTGTTTCGCATGCTGCCGATGGACGTCATCGAGGAAGGGCCGTTTTCGCCTAGGAATAATGTCGTGCGAGTGCCCGAAGGCCATGGCCTTGGCGTCACCCTGTCGCGCGAAAACCTTGCCGCCTGCCATCGCGACTTCATCGAGAACGGACCGTGCAACAAATATCATGACCCGGCAAAGCCGGGGACCTATCGGCGCCTGCCGTTGAACTAGGAGTGATCACACGAACCGACAGGAGACAGCTACAACAGGAAAAGCCGCAGCCACGAACGGGAATGAATGGTGGAAGCAGTGCCTTGAAAACCGGCCCCTCCGCCGCAAGGACGGGGTGGACCGGCCAAGACCGCATGCTACAGTCTCGACAGACCTCGTTGACGGCCGGGATACGGAGAACATCCTGAATTCGTCAATCACAAGAACATAGGGGAAAGGGTAGAACCCATGAGCAAGAATTATCGCATTCTCGATCTCATCCGGCGCAATCGCTCGCCGCTCGAAAATCATCTTATCGACGGGCTCGTCGATGGCCGGGTCAGCCGCCGCGATTTCATTCGCCACGGCAGCCTGCTCGGCCTGTCGTTGCCGCTGCTCGGCCGCATCGGCATGGCCGCGGGCCTAGGCGCCGCGCCCTCTCTTGCCCGTGCCCAGGGTGCGCCCGGCGCCACCATTCGCGTCGCGAGCAGCGTGCCCGCCGCGGCCATCGACCCGGTGACTATCGCCGACGCCGGCGGCCTTGTCGTGCTGCAGCAGGTCGCCGAATTCCTCTGCATCGACGGCCCGGACCTCGTGCTCAAGCCGGCCCTTGCCGAAAGCTGGAAGCCGAACGACACCGGCACTGTGTGGACCTTCAAGCTGCGCAAGGGCGTCAAGTTCCACAGCGGCGGCGAGATGAAGGCGGATGATGTCGTGGCCAGCATCGATCGGCTCGCCGATCCTGCCAATTCGTCCAACGCGCTGTCGGTGTTCACCGGCATCCTGCAGAAGGGCGCCACCAAGAAGGTCGACGACTACACCGTCGAATTCCACCTCGACGCGCCGAACGGCAACTTTCCCTACATGGTGTCGTCCGACAACTACAACGCCGTCATCATCCCGGCGAGCTACAAGGGCGACTATGAGAAAAGCTTCGACGGCACCGGGCCGTTCAAGCTGGAAAAGTACACGGCGAAGGTCGGCGCCTCCTTCGTGCGCAACGACGATTACTGGGGCGACAAGGCGCTGCCGGAGCGCACCGAGTTCACCTTCTTCGCCGACACGCAGCCAATGATCCTGGCGCTGCAGGGCGGTCAGGTCGACATCATCAACCAGCTGCCGGTGCTGGCAGGCGTCGGCCTGCTCAACGATCCGGCCATCGACATCATCAGCCTGAAATCGGTTGCGCACCAGCAACTGCACATGCGCTGCGATTCCGATCCGTTGAAAGACCCGCGCGTACGCCGCGCCATCGCGCTTTGCCTCGACCGCAAGAAGCTGGTCGCCGGCCTGATGAAGGGGCGCGCCATCGAAGGCAACGACAGCCCATTTGCCTCGGCCTATCCTTCCACCGATCCGACCGTGCCGCAGCGCGAGCAGGACATCGCGCAGGCCAGGCAGCTGATGGAAGCAGCCGGCGCCGGCAAGGGTTTCAAGGTAACGCTAACCACCGAGCGCTATCTGGAGATTCCCGAATATGCCCAGCTCATCCAGAACTGGGTCAAGGAGATCGGTGTCGAGCTCGATCTCAACATCCTAGACCAGGGCGCCTATTACGGCGATGCGGTGTTCGGCAAGTCGAACTGGCTGGATTCGGTGATGGGCATCACCGACTACGGCCACCGCGGCGTGCCGAACGTCTTCCTGGCAGCGCCGCTGAAGAGCGACGGCACCTGGAATGCGGCGCACTTCAAGAACAAGGACTACGACATGCTGGCGACCAGCTACATTGCAGCGCTCGACCTCGAGGCGCAGAAGGCAACTGCCGGCAAGATCCAGAAGCTGCTGCTCGAGGAAACGCCTGTCATCTTCGGCTATTTCTACGACTATCTGACGGCGACCACGAAGGGCCTGACCGGCGTGCAGCCGACCGCCATGTCGCAGCTTTTCCTGGAAAAGGCCGCGAAGGCCTGATCGGGAGGAAGAGCTGATGCCTGCGACCGCCAGCCCCGAGAAAGGGCTGGCACTTCGCGACCAGCCGGGAAAGGGTGGGGCGGCGCCTTGCCCGGCACTGGCCATGGCGGGACGATGATCCAGCATTGACGCATCCCATGGAGTCCAGAACCCTGCTCACCACCATGCATTGGGGGACATACGAGGTCAGTGCCGAGAACGGCAGGCTTGTCGGTGTCGAGCCGTGGAGCGGCGATCCCGATCCGTCGCCGATCGGCAGGTCCATGCTCGGCACCACCGAGGGAAGCATGCGCGTCTCGCGCCCCGCCTTCAGGCGCGGCTGGCTCGAGGGAGACAGATCGGCCGGCCGCGGCCGGCGCGGCAGCGAGCCTTTTGTCGAAGTGCCCTGGGAAACGGCACTGGATCTCGTGGCCGCCGAACTGGACCGGGTCCGCGTCGAGCACGGAAATGCCGCAGTCTATGCCGGATCCTATGGCTGGGCGAGCGCCGGGCGCTTCCACCATGCCCAGAGCCAGGTGCACCGCTTCCTCAACACGATAGGCGGCTACACACGCTCGATCCTCAGCTATTCCTACGGTGCGGCGGAGGTGATCCTGCCGCATGTGCTTGGCAGCACCGACGGCCTGACGGGCAATCATTCCACCTGGGACGGCATCGTGCGGCATAGCGAGTTGATCGTTGCCTTCGGTGGGTTGCCCTGGCGCAACGCGCAGATCCAAGGTGGCGGCACGGGGCGGCACGAGGCTTCCGCCGCCTTGCGCAAGGCAGTCGGCAACGGCGCCCGGCTCATCAACGTGTCGCCCGTGCGCGACGATGCTCCGCGCGCAGTCGAGACCGAGTGGCTTCGTCTGAGGCCGAACAGCGACACTGCCCTGATGCTGGCTCTGTGTCATACCCTGATCAGCGAAGGCCGCCACGACGAAGCGTTTCTGGCACACTGCTGCACCGGCTTCGAGATGGTGCGGGCCTACGTCATGGGAGAGAGCGACGGCCAGCCGAAGAACCCGGCATGGGCGGCAGCCCTCACCGGTGTGGCCGAGGACAGAATGGTGGCGCTGGCGAGAGAGATGGCGGCCAAGCGCACAATGGTGATGGTCAGTTGGTCGCTGCAGCGCGCCGATCATGGCGAACAGCCCTATTGGGCGGCGATCACGCTCGCCGCCTTGCTCGGTCAGATCGGCTTGCCGGGCGGCGGATTCGGATTCGGCTATTCCTCGACCAACGGCGCGGGAAGACCGGAACTCGGATTTCGATGGCCCTCCCTGCCCCAAGGCTACAACAAGGTATCGAGCTTCATCCCCGTCGCGCGCGTGGCCGACATGCTGCTCAATCCGGGCGGATCGTTCGAGTTCAACGGCGCCGCCCTGTCCTATCCCGATATCAGGCTCGTCTACTGGGCCGGCGGCAATCCGTTCCATCATCATCAGGACCTGAACCGGCTCGTCGAGGCATGGCAGCGTCCGGAGACGATCATCGTCCATGAGCCGTTCTGGACGGCGACGGCGCGGCATGCCGACATCGTCCTTCCGGTCACGACGACGGTGGAGAGAAACGATCTCGCCTTCTCGAATCGCGATAATCTGATGGTCGCGATGAAACAGGTCATCGAACCGGTTGGGGAAGCGCGTGACGACTACCGGATCTTTGCCGATCTGGCCACGCGGCTTGGCGTGCGCGAACCCTTCACCGAAGGGCGCGACGCAGGCGAATGGATTCGGCTGCTCTATGCGCAGGCAGCAGAGAACGCCGCTGCCGTCGGCATCGACATGCCGCCATTCGAGCGCTTCTGGCATGACGGCCATGCCGAACTGAGGCGGCAAATCAACTCGCAGATATTCCTCGGCGCTTTCCGCGCGGATCCCGAGCGGCACCGGCTGGCGACCCCGTCGGGACGCATCGAGCTGTTTTCCTTGGCGATCGATGCCTTCGGCTATGATGACTGCCCAGGCCATGCCGTCTGGCGTGAGCCGCTGGAATGGCTGGGCAGCAGCCTGGCTGGACAGTTCCCGCTGCACTTGCTGTCGCCGCAGCCGGCCGACAAGCTCCACAGCCAGTATGACCATGGCTCGGTCAGCCGCGCCGGCAAGGTGTCGGGCCGTGCCCCGCTGTTGATCAATCCGATGGACGCCGCGGCGCGCGGCATTCAGGACGGAGAGATCGTTCTCGTCTTCAACGACCGCGGATCGTGCCTGGCCGGCGCAATAGTGACGGACGGGCTGATGCCGGGGGTGGTGCAGCTGCCGACCGGCGCCTGGTTCGATCCTTCCGAGCCCGGGCAGTCGCCCAGTCTGGAAAAGCACGGCAACCCGAATGTGCTTACGGCCGATCGAGGCACGTCACGACTGGCCCAATCGCCGACCTGCAATTCGACGCTGGTTCAGGTGTCGCGCTTCTCGGGGACCGTTCCACCGGTCACGGCGTTCGATCCACCTGCTATGTTGAGTTTGCCCGACGTCCCTGACTTGCCAGGGCCGAAGGGCTTTTCATAAGGAGTCGGCGACATCCTAAGCTTCCTTATCCGACGCATCGCCCTGTCGCTCGTGACATTGTTCCTGTTGAGCATCATGGTGTTTCTGGGTGGGCAGGTTCTACCGGGCAATGTCGGGCGGGCGATACTGGGTCCGTTCGCCGACCAGCGCGCGGTCGATGCGCTCAATCACTCGCTTGGCGTCGACCGGCCGCTGCTGACCCAGTATGGCAGCTGGATCTGGAACTTCATCCAGGGCGACATGGGCACGTCCTATATCTTCCGCTCGCCGGTGGCGCCGTTCGTCATCGATGCGCTGGGCAATTCGATGAAGCTGGCGGCGGTCGCCTTCGTGCTGGTGGTGCCGATCGGCATCCTCGGCGGCGTCATTGCCGCGCTCAACCTCAACCGGCCGCTCGACCGCATCATCAGCCTGGGCGGCCTGTCGGTGACGGTGCTGCCCGAATTCGTCACCGGCATCATCCTCATTCTGATCTTCGGCGTCTGGCTGCGCTGGCTGCCGATCTCGGCCGCATGGCCAAGGGATGCCGGCTTCTTCACCCAGCTCTATTACCTGATCCTGCCCTCGCTGCCGCTGTTCCTGGTGCTGTTCGGCTACATCGCCCGCATGGCGCGCTCCGGCATGATCGAGGCGCTCGATTCCGACTATACCCGCACCGCCGTGCTCAAGGGTCTGCCGTGGCGCACGGTGATCTGGCGCCATGTGCTGCGCAATGCGCTGTTGCCGACGATCACCGTCATTGCCACCCAGACCGGCTATCTCATCGGCGGCCTCGTCGTCATCGAGACGCTGTTCCGCTACCAGGGCATCGGCTCGCTGATCTTCACCGCCGCGCGCGGCAAGGATTTTCCAGTGCTGGAGGCCGGCATCCTGACCATCGGCATCGTCTATGCGGTGGCAACCCTGGCCGCCGACTTTCTCTACTCCGTGCTCAATCCACGCATAAGGCTGGGGACAGACCAATGAGCGCCACCGACGGTTCCGCCGGCATGCCGGCTCCGGCACCCAACGATACCAGCCGGCGCGGGCCGCTGGCCGAGGTGTTTTTCTCCTTGCTGAGGTCGGGCACCTTCCTCACCGGGCTTACCATCGTTGTGTTCTGGGTTGCCTGCGCGCTGTTTGGCGAACACTTTGCTCCGTACGATCCGCTGGCCGACGACATCATCAACGCGCTGGCGCCGCCCTCGGCCGAACACTGGTTCGGCACCGACCAGATCGGCCGCGACGTCTTCTCGCGCGTCATCGTCGGCTCGCGCGACATCCTCACCGTCGCGCCGCTCGCGACCTTGCTGGCGACGATAGCCGGCACCGCGCTCGGGCTGTTCACCGGCTATTTCCGGGGCATTGTCGACGACATCATCAGCCGCATTCTCGAAGCCTTCATGGCCATCCCCGTGGTCATCGTGGCGCTGCTCGCCATCGTCGCGCTCGGCACCTCCAAGACCACGGTCATCGTCGTCATTGGCCTGAGCTTCGCGCCGATCATTGCGCGCACGGTGCGCGCGGCCGTGCTGGCCGAACGCGAGCTCGACTATGTCGCCGCCGCCCAGCTCAGGCACGAAAGTGCACTGCATACGATGTTCGTCGAGATTCTGCCCAACGTCATCCCGCCGATCCTGGTCGAGACCACGGTGCGGCTCGGCTACGCCATCTTCGCCGTCGCCACGCTCTCCTTCATGGGTTTCGGCATCCAGCCGCCGTCACCCGACTGGGGGCTGTCGATCTCCAGCAATTACGGCATGATCGGCGGCGGCTTCTGGTGGACGGTGCTGTTCGATGCGCTGGCCATCGCCTCGCTGGTGATCGGTGTCAATCTGGCGGCCGATGGCGTCCATGGAGCGTTCAATGACTGAACCCGCCAACGCGCTCGAACTCCGCGACCTCTCGGTCGCCTACCGCGTCGGCGGCCGCGACCGGGCGGTTCTGCGTAATCTCAATCTCACCATCGGCCAGGGCGAAGCCTATGCGCTGGTCGGCGAATCCGGCTGCGGCAAGTCCACCGTGGCGCTGTCGGTGGTGCGCTATCTCCCGCGCAATGGTTCGATCACCGGCGGCGCGATTGCGCTCGACGGCCAGGATGTGATGAAGCTCGATGCCGAAGCCTTGCGGCGCGCCCGTGCCGAAAGCGTCTCCATGGTCTATCAGGATCCGGGCAAGGCGCTGAACCCGTCGATCCGCATCGGCCGTCAGCTGACCGAGATCTTTGAGCTTGCCGGCGTCTCGGGACAGGCAGCCAGCGGCAGAGCGGTCGCCATGCTCAACCGGGTGCGCATCTCCGATCCGGCGAGCGTCATGCAGCGCTATCCGCACCAGCTTTCCGGCGGCATGCAGCAGCGCGTCGCCATCGCCATGGCGCTGGCCAACGATCCCTCGATGCTGATCCTCGACGAGCCGACGACCGGCCTCGACGCCACGGTCGAAGCCGAAGTGCTCGACCTGATCGGGCAGTTGCGCCAGGAACTGTCGGCCTCGATCCTGTTCATCAGCCATAACCTCGCCGTCGTCTCGAAGATGTGCGACCGGGTCGGCGTGCTCTATGCCGGCATGCTGGTCGAGGAAGGACCGACGCAGGCCGTGTTCAACGATCCGCGCCATCCCTATACGGTGGCGCTGCTGCGCTGCCTGCCGCGTGGCGGCCAGCGCAAGGACCAGGGCCGGCTCGACACCATACCCGGCTTTTTGCCCGGCATCGGCTCCGACATCAAAGGCTGCGCCTTCGCCGACCGCTGCGCGCTCGCCACCGAGCGCTGCCGCACCGAACCGCCGCCGCTCTACGAGCTGGCTGACGATGCGGGGAACCGGCTGTCGCGCTGCCACTATCACGAACAGGCGCAATCGCTGCCGCGCGCCACACCGAGCAATATAGCGGCTCCCGCACGACAAGCGGCATCGCCGGCGGTGCTGCGCGTCGAGGGCCTCAACAAGACCTATGCCAGCCATGGCCACCCCTTGCGTGCGGTCAAGGATGTCTCGGTCAGCCTGCGGCCTGGCGAGACGCTCGGTCTGGTCGGCGAATCCGGCAGCGGCAAGACCACCTTCGCCAGG
Organism: Mesorhizobium metallidurans STM 2683; assembly: GCF_000350085.1. GTDB lineage: Bacteria > Pseudomonadota > Alphaproteobacteria > Rhizobiales > Rhizobiaceae > Mesorhizobium > Mesorhizobium metallidurans. The sequence goes on along the minus strand of NZ_CAUM01000150.1, from coordinate 126,830 downwards.
CTGCTGCTCGGCCTGGTGGCGCCGGACGAAGGCGGCATGATCGAGCTCGAAGGCAAGCCGCTGGCGCCGCGGCTGGAGAGCCGCGGCGACGACCAGGTCAAGGCCATGCAGATTGTCTTCCAGAACCCGGACTCTGCGCTCAACCGCTCGCATTCGATCCGTCATTTGATCAGCCGGGCGCTGAAGCGGCTGGCAGGCCTCTCCGGCAAGGCGCTCGAAGCCCGCTTGACCGATCTCGTCCGCTCGGTGCGGCTGACCGAGCGCCATCTTGCCGTCAAGCCGCGCCAGCTCTCGGGCGGGCTCAAGCAGCGCGTCGCCATCGCGCGCGCCTTCGCCGGTGATCCGCGCATTGTCGTCTGCGACGAGCCCACTTCCGCACTCGATGTCTCGGTGCAGGCGGCCATTCTCAACCTGCTCGCCGACCTGCAGTCGAAGGAAGATGTCAGCTACATCTTCATCTCGCATGACCTTGCCGTGGTTCGCTATCTCTCCGACCAGATCGCCGTGCTCTATCTCGGCAGGATCATGGAACTCGGACCGTCAGAAGCTGTCTTTGCCGGGCCGCATCATCCCTATACCGAAGCGCTGCTGTCGGCCGTGCCAAAACTCGACCAGACCGAGACGTCACGCATCCGCCTCGACGGCGAGATCCCCAGCGCCACCAACCCGCCACCCGGCTGCGTCTTCCACACCCGCTGCCCGCGCAAGCTCGGCCCAATCTGCGAGCAACAGGAGCCGCCACTCAGCGAGACTGAACCCGGACACGCAATCCGATGCCATATCCCCTATGCCGAACTGGCAACACTGCAGAAGAAGGTCGTCCAGCCGGAACCGGCCTGATGACGGCTACGCGCCCGGCAGCGCGTCAGCCATGCTGAAGGCACGATCGCCTTCGGCGAAACCTTCACCTGCCGACCACGCGTTTGCCAGCGTGCGCAATCCCTCCAGGGCAACCTCCAGAATGTCCGACGAGGTTGGATTCTCGGGATAGGCCAGGTAGATCGGGCGCTGGAATACCGGCGCGTCCGCGATGCGTCGCAACTCGCCACGCTCGATGTGGCCGCTGACTGCACTGAGCGGCAGATAGGCGGCGGCCTTTTGCGACAGCACATGCTGCAGGCCGATGAAAACCAGCCCGGCCGATATTGCCGGTTTCACCATCGCCGCAAAGGCCCGGTCGTGCTCGATGCGGAATTCCAGCCCCCAGTCCATGAGAATATAATTCTCGGTCCAAGGCCCGGTTTGCGCGGCATGCTGGACCAGGACGACCTGATCGACCGCCAGCGTTTCATAGACGATGCCGGGGTGCGGCCGCGGCAGATAGAGGATGCAGATGTCGAACAGGCCCTCGGCCATCTGGTCGATCGCCAGGTCCGGGAAACTGCCCTCGAGCCGCAGCGCAACGTTCGGCCGCCTTTCGCGCATCCAGGCGATCCAGGGCGAGGTGATGCGGTCCCAGAGATAGGCCGGAGCGGTGAGCCTGAGCAGCGTCTCATAGCCGTCGGGAACGGCGATGTCCTGTCTCGACTGTTCCCAGGTGCGGGTGATCGAGGAGGCGTGCGGCAGGAACTGCCGCCCGGCCGGGGTAAGTGCTACGCCGTCGCGGTCGCGAACGAAAAGCCGGCGTCCCAATTGCTCTTCCAGGCCCCTGATCCGCGCGCTGACAGTGGATTGGGCAAGGTTGAGCCTGTTGGCCGCGACGGTGAAGCTGCCATGGGCGGCGACCTCGAGGAAGCTGCGCAGATTTTCGGTGTCCATGTTTAGGCCTCTCGCATCGAAAATTTCGATGACCCCATCAAAAAATATCGCTTTCCGGGTGGGGTCAACAATGAACTAGATGGCGAAGCCCCCGCGATAAGCAAGGAATGCCGCCATGCCAAAGCATTTCAGGATGATCGATACCGCCCGCAGAAACCTCACCGCAATCGAAAATTCCGCTATCGAGGAACTCCTGGCCGGCAGGATCGGCCGCCGCGATTTTCTTCGTCATGGCAGCTTGCTTGGCCTGTCGCTGCCGTTTCTCGGCGGCATCGCCTCGGCGGTTGGCCTTGGCGCACCGCAGGCGCGCGCCGAGGGCAAACCGGGCGGCACCGTGCGCGCCGGCGTCGCGACGCCGGGCGGTGCCATCGACCCCGTCACCTATTACGACAGCGGCAGCTACCAGCTGGTGTTCCAGACCGCCGAATTCCTCTGCATCACCCAGCCGGACCTCACCTTGAAGCCGGTGCTGGCCGAAAGCTGGTCGCCGAACGAGGACGGCAGTGTGTGGACCTTCAAGCTGCGCAAGGGCGTCAAGTTCCATAATGGCGAAGAGTTCAAGGCGGCTGACGTGGTGGCGACGTTCGACCGACTGGCCGATCCGAGCGGGTCGTCCAACGCGCTGTCAGTGTTCAAGGGACTGCTGTCGAAAGGGGGCACCCGGAAGGTCGACGACTATACCGTTGCCTTCCATCTCGATGCGCCCAACGGCAGCTTTCCCTATTCGGTGTCGATCGACAATTACAACGCCGTCATCCTGCCGGCGAGCTACAAGGGCGACTACGAAAAGACCTTCGAGGGCACCGGACCGTTCCGGCTGGAGAGCTACACGCCGAAGGTCGGCGCGACCTTCATCCGCAATCCCGACTATTGGGGCGAGAAGGCGCTTCCTGATCGACTCGAATTCAAGTTCTATGGCGACGTGCAGCCGCGCATCCTGGCGCTGCAGGCGGGCGAGGTCGACCTGCTCGACGCCGTCCCGCTCGATGTCAGCCAGGTGGTGCTGAACAGTCCCGATATCACCGTCTTGCGCGTCGCCTCTACCGCCCACCGACAATTGCATATGCGCTGCGACATGGCGCCCTTCACCGACAAGCGCGTGCGCCAGGCGCTGGCGCTGTGCATCGACCGCTCGAAGCTGGTCGATGGCCTTTGCCGCGGCATGGCGGCGACCGGCAATGACAGCCCATTCGCGCCGGCCTTCCCGGCGACCGACAAATCGGTGCCGCAGCGCACGCAGGACATCGCCAAAGCAAAACAGCTGCTCGAAGCGGCTGGTTTGGCCAGCGGCTTCGACATGACGCTGACGACGCTGCGCTATTCCGACATTCCGGGCTACGCGCAATTGTTCCAGAACTTCGCCAAGGAGATCGGCGCCCGCATTTCGCTCAACATCGAGGACCAGGACAAATATTATGGGAAGGCGGTGTTCGGCCAGTCGGACTGGCTGGACAGCCCGCTCGGCATCACCGACTACGCGCATCGCAGCGTGCCGAACGTGTTCCTCAAAAGCCCGCTGGTCAGCGACGGGCCGTGGAACGCGGCGCACTTCAAGAATTCGACCTATGACGGCATGGTCACCAGCTATTTGAAGGCGCTCGATATCGGCGCGCAACAGAGCGCGGCGTCAGACATCCAGAAACTGCTGCTCGACGAGACGCCGGTCATCTTCAGCTATTTCCCCGACCTTTTGGTGCCGGTGCGCAAGAATGTCAGCGGCCTGCCGCCGATCGCCGCCGGGCTGCTGCTCGATCGCGTTTCCATAGGCTGATCATGACCGCGCACCAACGCCCGATCGCAAAAGAAAAGAAACGGGAGACTATCATTCGCAAGCCCCATCTACGCGGCCGCGGGCCGCATTTCCCTTTGCTCGACACCGTCGTGCAGTATGAGTTCGAACCGGGCTACGTCGCCTTCACCATGCCCTGCCCCAAGCGGCTGCGCGTGCAGGTCGGCTCGATGACCGTCGCCGACACGACCAAGGCGCTGGTCTTCTACGAATCCGATCATTTGCCGGTCTATTATTTCCCGATCGGCGATGTGCGCGAGGAGTTCCTGCTGCCCAGCAAGACGACGACGGAGGACCCGTTCAAGGGCGTCGCCACCCATTATTCGCTGAATACCGGCATCACGCTGGTCGAGGACGGCGCCTGGCGCTATCTCGATCCGGTCAAGGGCTGCCCGCCAATAGCGGACTACATATCCTTCCACTGGAGTAAGATGGGGCACTGGTTCGAGGAGGACGAGGAAATCTTCGTCCATGCCCGCGACCCGTTCCGCCGCGTCGACTGCCTGCCCTCGTCAAGACGCGTGCAGGTGATCCTCGATGGCGAGCAGGTGGCGGATTCCCGCCGCGGTGTGTTCCTGTTCGAGACCGGCCATCCGGTGCGCCACTATCTGCCGATCTCCGACACCAGGCTCGATATGTTCGCGCCCAGCCGTTACATTTCGCGCTGCCCCTACAAGGGCATCTCCAATTATTACCATGTGACGACTCCCAAGAAGCGCCACGAGAACCTCGTCTGGTACTATCCCGAACCGGTGCACGAGGCCGAGCGCATCAAGGGGCTGGTGTGCTTCCACCACGAGTTGGTCGACAAGATCCTGGTCGACGGCGTCGAAATTCCCAAGGAAGCCACGGCCGCGTCGGACGGCTATTTCTAAGGCTGTTCTTCTCCAATCGTCTGCTGAGATCCAATAGCCGCAGTGACTGCAAGGTGCCGTCGCTGTGGCTGTGCGTTTGCGTCGTATTGCGGTGATCCGACGCTGCCCCTCCACGAATCCCTAGTTAGTTCGCGTTGCTGATACCAGCACCGCCTGTCGAAGATTTGCCGAATTGTCGATTGAAATATTTTTCAAATGGAAATAGGAATGTTCAAAAGATGAGTTCGGCGCGGCGGCGCGTCAGGAATTGGAGGAAGCGACATGTCCCATCCGCAATTCGCAGCGGAACTTTTGCAGCGTGCTGAAAAGCAGGGACCGATCACCATCGGACTTGCCGGCGCCGGGCAGATGGGCACCGACATCGTCGTCCAGGTGGCGCTGATGCCGGGCATGCGCATCGGCGCCATTTCCGAGGTCAGGCCGCAAGCAGCGATCGACGCGGCGCTGCTCGCCGGCCACGACCGCTCCGACATCGTGCAGGCGGCCAATGCGGCCGCCATCGACCGCGCCATCGAGGCCGGCAAGATCGCGGTGACCGAGGATTTGCACGCGCTGGCGGCAGCCGGCCGCATCGACGTCATCATCGACGCGACGGGCAATCCCAATATCGGCACGCTGTTTGCGTTGGAAGTGATGAAGAACGGCAAGCATATCGTCATGCTCAATGTCGAGGCCGACATCACCATCGGGCGTTTCCTGAAAGAGGAAGCGCGCAAGGCCGGCGTGGTCTATACCGGTGCGGCCGGCGACGAACCCGCCTGCACGCTGGAGATCATCGGCTTTGCCAGGAGCCTCGGCTTCAACATCATTGCCGCCGGCAAGGGCAAGAACAATCCGCTGAAGATCGATGCCATGCCGGCCGACTACGAGAAGGAAGCCAGCGAGCGCAACATGAATGCGCGCATGCTGGTCGAGTTCGTCGACGGCTCCAAGACGGCGATCGAGATGGTGGCGATTGCCAACGCCACCGGCCTGGTGCCCGATGTGCCCGGCATGCACGGTCCGACGGCGACGCTGGAGGAACTGGCCAGCGTGCTCTGCCCGCGCGAGGATGGCGGCGTGCTGCATCGCAAGGGCGTGGTCGATTATTCGATCGGCAAGGGTGTGGCGCCAGGCGTGTTCTGCATCATCGAGACCAGACATCCGCGCGTGCTGGAACGCATGGTCGACCTCAAGGTCGGCAAGGGCCCCTATTTCACGATCTTCCGCCCCTACCATCTGACCAGCCTCGAAGTGCCGCTGTCGGCGGCGCGCGCCGTGGTCTATAAGCGCGCCGACATGGAGCCGCTCGACCATCCGGTGGCCGAAGCGGTGGCGGTGGCCAAGAGCGACCTTGGGCACGGACAGTCGCTCGGCATGATCGGCGAGAACGACTATCGCGGCTTTGCCATGACCTGGGAGGACGCACGCGCCAAGGGCGCCCTGCCGCTCGGGCTGGCCGAGCGCGCCAAGGTGGTCAAGCCGGTCAAGACAGGCGACTTCCTCACCTATGAAAATTGTGTACCCGACGATTCGATGGTGATAACCCAGATCCGCCGTCGTCTCGACCAGTCGGACGGACGGTTCGTAACCAACGCTGCCTGATCTCCACCGGATATTCGCCTGATGGACGATGTCGTAATCGGGATCGACGCCTCGACGACGGCCGTGAAGGCGATCGCCTTCACGCGTGACGGCAAAGAACTCTTCCAAGCGCGGGAAACCTATCCGCTTTCCAATCCCAGACCCGGCCATTTCGAACAGGACGCCGAACATTGGTGGACGGCGCTGCTCGGCGCGTTGAAAGCGGTCACCGACAAGGTCGGCGCCGCGCGCGTGGCGGCGATTGCCATAGCTCACCAGCGCGAGACCTTCACGCTGATCGACAGCGCCGGCAAGCCGCTCATCCCCGCCATATTGTGGCTCGACGAGCGCGCCCGCCCGCAGGTCGCCAGGCTTTCGGCCGAACTCGGCCGCGAGGCGATCCGCGACTGGAGCGGCAAGCCGCCGGATCCCACCCCGGCGCTCTACGCCATCGCCTGGCTGGCCGAACACCAACCCCAGGCGCTCACCAAGGCGGCGGCACTTGTCGATGTGCATGTCTTCTTCGTCCACCGGCTGACCGGGCGGCTGGTCACCAGCACGGCAAGTGCTGATCCGCTCGGACTGATCGACATAGCGGAAGGCGCCTGGCATCCGCGCCTCGTTGAGGCTGCCGGACTGCGGTTGGAGCAGTTACCGGAGTTGGTCGCGCCCGGCACGGTCTGCGGCGGCCTTACAGAAAGCGTTGCCCGGCTGACCGGTCTCAGGGCCGGAACGCCTGTCGTCGCCGGCGCCGGCGATGGCCAGGCGATGGGCTTAGGCATGGGTGTCCACGGCGCGGGCAAGAGCTATCTCTCGCTCGGCTCCGGCGTCGTCAGCGGCTGCCATTCCGGCACTGTCGCCACCTCGGATGCGTTTCGAACGCTGGTCTCGCCGACCGGCTCCGGCTTCATGCTGGAGACCGTGCTGCGCTCGGGCATGCAACTGGTCGACTGGATCGTGCGCACGACAAACTCTGCCTCCGCGGCGGCACTGGAGAAGGCGGCGGTCGATGTCGCCGCCGGTAGCGACGGCCTGCTCGTCATGCCCTATTGGGCCGGCGTGATGAGCCCTTATTGGGACGGCGCGGCGCGCGGCGCGATCGTCGGCCTGTCGCTCGACCACGAGCCGAAGCATCTCTTCCGCGCCGTATTGGAAGGCATCGCCTTCGAGCAGGCTATCGCCAGCGAAGCGATGGAAGCGCAAGCCGGCGGCAAGCCAACGGCGATGATCGCGGCTGGTGGCGGCACCAATTCGGCGCTGCTGATGCGCATCATGGCCAGTGTGCTGGAACGACCGCTCTCCGTCTCACCAGTGAATGAGGCGGCGGCACTGGGCGCCGCCATGCTCGCGGCCTCGGCAATCGGTTGGTTTGCCTCGCCCGAGGCCGCGGCGGAAGCGATGACGGCAGCGCCGACCAGGCATGTCGAGCCGGTCGGCGAGCTGGTTTCCTTCTATCGCACGCGCAAAGATATCTACCGCGACCTCTATCACGCGACGCGCGACATTCATGCGCGGCTAGGTGAGGTTGGGCACGTTTAGTTTAGTCACGCTACGACGTGAGACGCCGGCAGGCCAGAGGGGGGCGCGAAGGATCGCGACTGCTGCCATCTGCTCCGCTGCGTTCTTGAGCGTCAACAGGGATCCTTAGCGCGGAGGTGTCAGCGACTGAGCAAACCCTTGGCCGCATCCTCGTCGGTGATCAGCACCGAGATCTTGGCGTTGGCCAATGCTGCCCGCATGACGGCGACCTTCTCCTGTCCGCCTGAAACCAGGATGATGTTGGGAATGTCGGAGAGGTCCTGCAGCGGATAGGCGCAGACCCGGCGATTGACCTCATGGTCGACCGGGCGGCCTTCGGCATCGATGAAATGGCACAATATGTCGCCGACCGCTCCCGCTGCCTGCAGTTCCTCGAGCTCGCTCGGCTTGATGAAGCCGTAGTTGGCGATCGGACTGTCGTTGGAGAACGAGCCGACGCTGAGCACGGCGATGTTCGCCCTGCGCGCGCGGAAGACGACATCCTGGACGCTGCGCTGGCTCATGAAGGCGTCGCGCTGTTCCGGCCTGTCGGCATAGACCGGCACCGGCAGCAGGAAGCATTCGGCGCCGATCTTCTCGGCGAATTCCCAGGCGCTTTCAGTCGGATTGAGCGGCTGCGCATGGGTGAGGCCGCCAAGCATGGAGACTACCGTGGTTCTGGCGATCGGCCGGCGCGGCAGTTCCTTGATGGCGAATTTCAGCGTGCGGCCCCAGCCCAGCGCAATGACGTCGCCGGGGTTCACATTGTCGGCCAGGTAGGCGGCCGCGGCGTGGCCGATCATCAGCGGTGCGTTGCTCCTGTCGGCTGCTGACGGGACGACGACGGCCTGGCTGAGGCCGAAGCGCTGCTTCAGGCTCTCTTCCAGTTGCACGCATTCGACGACGCTGTCGCGGATGCGGAACTGGACGATGCCCTCCTCGCGGGCGGCGGAGAGGATGCGATGCACCTTGATGCGGCCGACGCCGAGGATCTCGGAAATCCTCTCCTGCGTCAGGCCCTCGACATAATAGTGCCAGGCGGCACGGGCCTTGAGCTCGGCATCCGGAAAGCGCGAGGCCTTTTCGTTCTCGATCACCGCCATCCTCGCGTCCTCCCACGGCTGTACACAGCCGTCTTAACTTGTCCCGGCCGCTGTCCCCGTGACCAGGAAACGTGCGAACCGGGGAACCCGATTCCGGCGAGGCATCATGCCTTTGACTTCCGTGGAGGGCAAACCGCCTTGCGGCGCAACCGCCGCAGAATGGCGCAACGGCCCTTGACAATTTTCTAATGAACAGTTTAGCTGAACAAAATTGCATATCAAAGATAAATTGTTCACAAGGGAGGCGCCTGGTGAGCAAAAGCGGACGGCGGGCCATAGCCGCGTCGCTGACGGGAGGAGACGAAGTGGCTGTGAGCAACGATGCGAGCGATTTGAAAGCCGGCGCACAGGCCGCGACCGGCGCGAAGCTTTCGGCGCTGTTCGCCGGAACCATGGGACCGCTGATCGGCCTGGTGCTGCTTTGCCTGGCGCTGACGCTGACCACCGACACCTTCCTGACGGTACGCAACATCCTCAATGTGCTCGACCAGATCACCGTGCTCGGCATCATGGCGATCGGCATGACGCTGGTCATCCTGATCGGCGGCATCGACCTCTCCGTCGGTTCCGTGCTGGCGCTCGCCGCCATGGTAATGGGTTTTGTCGCCCATCCGGACTATCTCAATCTCGGCATGCCCGCGGGCATCGTCGCGGCACTTGTCGTCGCCGGTCTTTGCGGGCTGGTCTCCGGCTTGCTGGTGACGGTGACGAAACTACCGCCCTTCATCGCTACGCTGGCCATGATGTCGGTGGCGCGCGGCCTCGGCAATATGATCACCGACGGCTCGCAGATCGTCGGCTTTCCCGACTGGTTCACCAGCCTGTCGATCACCCGTCATTTCGGTTTCCTGTCGGTCACCGTTGGGCTGATGATCGTGCTGGCGATCATCTTCGCCATCTTCCTCAACTATCGCGCCACCGGCCGCAGCCTTTATGCGATCGGCGGCAGCGCCGAGGTCGCGCGGCTCTCCGGCATTCCGGTCAAATCGCTGACCAACTGGGTTTACGCGATCTGCGGCGTGCTCGCCGGGCTTGCCGGCATCGTGCTGGCGGCACGGCTCGATTCCGTGCAGCCGAGCTCCGGCCTCGGCTATGAACTCGACACGATCGCGGCGGTGGTGATCGGCGGCGCCAGCCTCTCGGGCGGCGTCGGCTCGATCGGCGGCACCGCCGTCGGCGTGCTCATCATCGGCGTGCTGCGCAACGGGCTCAACCTGCTCGGCGTCTCGCCCTTCATCCAGCAGGTGGTGATCGGCGTGGTGATCGCGCTGGCGGTCGCCACCGACACCTGGCGGCGTCGAGCGCAATGAAGATCGGGGCGCAATGAAGATCGGGGCGCAATGAAGAGTGGGGCGCAATGAATTCGCCTGGGATGTCCGGGCGGAAACGGATCGGTCGATCCGAAACTGGGAATGTTCAGCCAAGGGGCGCCGCGGGGCGCAGGCGGGACAGATTGAACATCAACGGAGGAAAAACATGCTGACCAAACGTTCATTGCTGCTTGCCGCCGCGGCCGTCATTCCGCTGCTCGGTCTCACCGACATGGCTTCGGCCAAGGAGGCCAAGAAGCTCGGCCTTGCGGTGGCCAATCTGCAAGCCGATTTCTTCAACCAGATCAAGCAGTCCGTCGAAGCCTATGGCAAGGAGAAGGGCATCGAAGTCGTCACCGTCGACGCCAAGGGCGATTCGGCGACGCAGGTCAGCCAGGTGCAGGATCTGATCACGCAGAACATCGACGCACTGATCTACATTCCGGCCGGCGCCACCGCCGCCACCGTTCCGACCAAGACCGCCAAGGCTGCCGGCATTCCGGTCGTCAATGTCGACCGCAACGCCGACGGCGCACCGGGCGACACCTTCATCGCCACCAACAGCGTCGCGTCCGCCAAGGCCGTGTGCGACTACATAGCCAAGCAGGCCGGCGGCAAGGGCGAGCTGATCATCATCCACGGCCAGAAGGGCACGACGCCGGAAGTCGACCGTTCGAAGGGCTGCAGCGAAGCGCTGACCGCCTATCCCGATATCAAGGTGGTCGGCGAACTGTGGAGCGAAGGCTGGCACCAGGACGAAGGCTTCAAGCTGACCCAGGACTTGCTGCAGGCGAATCCCGATGTCTCGATCGTCATCGGCCAGGCCGATGCGCTGGCGCTGGGTGCGGCGCAGGCGGTCAAGGTCGCCAATCCCGGCCACAAGGTCTGGGTTGCCGGTTTCGACGGCGACGTGGCGGCACTCAAGGCGCTCAAGGACGGCGTCTTCGACGTCACCGCGACGCAGCAGACGCAAGGCATGGGCCGGCTTGCCGTCGATGCGGCGATCAAGCTGGTGGCCGGCGAAACCATTCCCGCCGAACAGCTGCAGGACGCGACGCTGACCACCAAGGACAATGTCGAGCAGTTCATCGCCAAGCATCCCTAAGGCCTGGCATATTTGAAAGTTGACGAGCGGAACGATGTCTCCTGATCCTCGCCAAACAGAGAGCCCGCACAACGGGCTCTTCGTCAGCGGCCTCTGCAAGAGCTATGGACCGGTCCAGGTCCTCGCCGATGCAAGCTTCGAGGTGCGGCCGGGCGAGGTCGTGGCGCTGCTCGGCGAGAACGGCGCCGGCAAGTCGACCGTCTCGAACATCATCGCCGGCTCGACCAAGCCCGATGCCGGCGCCATCACCTGGCGGGGGAAACCTTATTCCCCCGCCTCCCCCGCCGCGGCCATCGATGCCGGCGTCGGCATGATCCATCAGGAACTGAAGCTGCTGCCGGATCTTTCGGTGGCCGAGAATGTCTATGTCGGGCGCCTGCCGATGCGCGGCGGCCGCATCGACCGCGCGGCGATGAATGCGCAGGCATCGGCGCAGTTGAAGCGCCTCGGCCTCGACGTCTCGCCGGAGCGCAAGGTGCGCACGCTGCGCATCGCCGCCCAGCAGCAGGTCGAGATCGCCAAGGCTCTGACGCTGAATGCCGAGCTGCTGATCTTCGACGAACCGACGGCCGCCCTTGGCGGCGAGGAAACGGAACTGCTGTTCAAGCAGATCCGCAAGCTCAAGGCGGAAGGCATGTCCTTCATCTATATCAGCCACCGGCTGGACGAGATCGCCGAGATCGCTGACCGTGTCGTGGTGATGCGCGACGGGCGCATCGTCGCCCGCCACGAGCGCGCCGACATCCCGGTGCGCACCGTGGTCGAGCAGATGGTCGGCCGTTCGGTCGAGCGGATGTTTCCGCAACTGTCGCCGCCGGGCGACCAGACGCTGCTTGAGGTCGAGAACCTGTCCTCGCCGGAGCGCAGCTTCAACAATGTCAGCTTTTCGGTGCGAGCCGGCGAAATCCTTGGCATTGCCGGATTGATCGGCGCCGGACGCACCGAACTGGTGCGGGCGATCGCCGGAGCCGATCCGATCTCGTCGGGCTCGGTGCGCGTCGCCGGCAAGCCGGTGCATCTCAATGGCCCGGCGGCGGCGATCAAGGCGGGCGTTGTGCTGGTGCCGGAAGACCGCAAGGCGCAAGGCGTGGTGCTCGACCAGACCATCGGCGAGAATCTGGCGTTCGGCAATTTCGACCATGTCGCGCCGAAGGGTTGGGTGTTTCCAAAGGCGGTGCAGAAATTCGCCGAGGCCGGCATCTCCAGGCTCGGCGTCAAGGGCAAGCCGAACCAGGCGGTGAGCAAGCTTTCCGGCGGCAACCAGCAGAAGGTGATCATCGCCAAATGGGTGCCGCGGCCACCCAAGGTGTTCATCCTCGACGAGCCGACACGCGGCATCGATGTCGGCGCGCGTGCGGCGATCTACGATGTGATCGCCGACCTTGCCCGTTCCGGCATGGCGGTGGTGGTGGTGAGCTCCGACCTCGAGGAGGTGCTCGGCCTGTCGCATCGCGTGCTGGTGCTGAGCCGCGGCCGCCAGCGCGGCATCCTCGACCGCAGCGAAGCCAGCAATGTCGCGGTGATGGAGCTCGCGACGAGCTGAGGTACGGCAAGGAATCGGAACAAAGCGCAGCAGGTGATACCCTCCCAGGCACCGGACCGCGCGGGGCGCCAGCAGAACTGGCGCTCCTTCATTTCAGAGGACGGCGGTTGGAGCAGAGGAACCGACGATGACATTATTCGATCTTCATGAAGAGGTGGCGCTGGTAACCGGCGCCGGCAGCGGCATCGGCCAGGCGATCGCCATCGGGCTTGCCGAAGCCGGCGCCGACATCGCCTGCTTCGGCCACGCCTCCAAAGGCGGACTGGAAGAGACGGCGCAGAAGATCACGGCGCTTGGCCGCAAGGCGCTGGTGCTGACCGGGACGGTGACTTCCGAAAACGATCTGGCGGCGGCGGTCGAGCGCACGGAAAAGGAACTCGGCGCGCTGAGCATCGCCGTCAACAATGCCGGGATCGCCGGAGCTGAGCCGGCCGAGACGCTGTCGCATGAAAAGTGGCGGAAGCTCTACGACGTCAATGTCGGCGGCGTGTTCCTGTCCTGCCAGGCCGAGGCGCGAACCATGCTCAAACGGCGCAAGGGCTCGATCATCAACATCGCCTCTATGTCAGGCTCGATCGTCAATCGCGGCCTGACCCAGGCGCATTACAATTCGTCGAAGGCGGCCGTCATCCACATGTCGAAGAGCCTCGCCATGGAATGGGCCGATCGCGGCCTGCGCGTCAACGTGGTCAGCCCAGGCTACACGCTGACGCCGATGAACAGGCGGCCGGAGGTTGCCGAGCAGATCAAGATCTTCGAGCGCGACACGCCGATGGGACGCATGGCGACGCCGGAGGAGATGGTCGGCCCGACCGTGTTCCTGGCCAGCCGTGCTTCGAGTTTCGTCACCGGCATCGACCTGATCGTCGATGGCGGCTTTGTCTGCTGGTAGGAGAACAGGAAAGTGCAGAAGCGGTTTCAAGGGAAGACGGCGGTCATCACGGGCGCCAGCGGCGGCATCGGCGCCGCCATGGCCAGGCGCTTCGCTGCGGAGGGTGCCGCCGTCGTCGTCAGTGCCATCGACCCGCGTGTCGATGAGGTCGCCGCCGGCCTGAAGGCGGAAGGCGCCAAGGTGGCGTCGCTGCGGATGGACGTGACCAGGAAGGAGGAGGTCGCCGCGCTCTACGATCTCGCCGAGCAGCAGTTCGGCCGCGTCGACATCTCGGTGCAGAATGCCGGCGTCATCACCATCGCCAGGATCGAGGCGATGACCGAGGCCGAATGGGACAAGGTGATGGCGGTCAACACCAAGGGCGTGTTCCTGTGCTGCCAGGAGGCAATCGCGCGCATGCGCAAGCATGGCGGGGGCGGACGCCTGATCAACACCGCTTCCGGCCAGGCGCGGCAGGGTTTCATCTATACGCCGCACTACGCAGCGTCGAAATTCGGCGTCGTCGGCATCACCCAGAGCCTCGCCAAGGAAGTGGCCAAGGAGAAGATCACCGTCAACGCGATTTGCCCCGGCATCATCGACACCGACATGTGGGCCTACAACGACGCCGCCTGGGGCAAGCTGATGGGCGACTACAAGCCCGGCGAACTGATGGCCGAATGGGTCGAGAACATCCCGATGGGCCGCGCCGGCAGCGGCGAAGACGTTTCCGGCCTGGTTAGCTTCCTGGCCAGCGACGACGCGGCCTACATCACCGGCCAGACCATCAATGTCGATGGCGGACTGATCATGTCGTGAGGATGGCCGAACGGCAGCATCCCGTTCGAATTGCACGATGTTCCTTGCTGGAGCGTCGGATTATCCGAAAAACCGCTTCACACTTTTCGGTCCGATGCTCTGATAGCAATATGCGTTGCGTGACATGAACGTTGGTATATATAATTTCATCTCATGAAAGGCCTCGGCCAGCCGGCGATTGTCCGACCGGCAGCCGAGATCATGGGACCTTGATGGCTCGCAGGTTTCGGAGCACCGCACGACCAACGATCGATCCGCGGACGACTGCTTACGCAGCACCCCACCTGATGCCATGACGCGGCCCGTCCCCGCACGACATCCTGATCAGATTTGGCGTCACCCTTCCGCGCCGGCATCGGCGGCGATAGCATTGTGGCGTCAAGGCCTTGCGCAGCGACCAGCTTTTCCAACACAATCAGAAAAAGACGCGAAAAGGGAACGAATCTTCACCAGAGCTTGACAGGAGAACAAGCATGTCACTTCGGAGCATGATTTCCAAAGCATCAATGGGAGCCTTCGTGCTTGCCGCGGCAAGCACACTGACGCCGGCGGCGCAAGCGGCCGCACCAGAATCCAACGACCCGATCAAGATCGCGTTGTTCGACTGGACCAGCGTCAATCTGAACGCCAAGATCCTCGGCGGCATCCTTGAAAAGCTCGGCTACACGGTCGAGTACCCGACCGCCGACTATCTCTCCAGCCTGACCACCGGCCTCACCAATGGCGACCTCGATGTCGGCATGGAGTTCTGGGACACGACCGCCGGCGAAGCCATGAAGGCCTCCGATGCGACCGGGCAGACCGAACGGCTCGGCAAACTTGGGCCCAAGGCCAAGGAAGAATGGTGGTTTCCCGAATATATGAAGGAGAAATGCCCCGGACTGCCCAATTGGGAAGCGCTGAAGGATCCCAAATGCGCTGAAGCGTTCTCGACGGCCGAGACGGCGCCGAAGGGCCGTTATCTCGGCGGCCCAGTAACCTGGGAAGGCTTCGACGACGAACGCGTCGAGGCGCTGAAACTGCCCTTCACCGTCATCCATGCCGGCACCGACGCGGCGATGTTCGCGGAACTCGATTCCGCCTATCAGCGCAAGGCGCCGATCATGCTTTGGGTCTATTCGCCACACTGGGCGCCAGCCAAATACAAGGGCGAATGGATCGAATTCCCCGAATATACGCCGGAATGCTACAGCGACCCGAAATGGGGCACGAACCCCGACGCCAAATACGACTGCGGCAAGCCGCATGGCGAGATATGGAAATATTCCTGGGCCGGCATGAAGGACAAATGGCCGGTCGCCTACAAGGTGGCGAAGGCCTACACGGTCGACACCGACGAGCTTAACAAGATGAGTGGCGACATCGATCTCGGCGGCAAGACGCCGGAGGAGGTTGCCGCTGCCTGGATAGCCGCCCACGAGGCCGATTGGAAAGCCTGGGCGCAGTGATCGTTCGACTGGAGAGGTGAGACCCGGCTGTTGACCAGCCGGGCCTCAATTCTTGATGTTCCAGAAGGACGATTGGATGACGGACAAGGCTGAACAGGGGTCAAAGGTGGCGGGCACGCCGAAGGGGCCGATAAAACTCGCCTGCCGCAATGTCTGGAAGCTGTTCGGATCGAACGCGGCGCATTTCATCCGCCAGCGCGACGGCAAGGCCAGCATGGCGGAGGTCGCTGCGGCCGGACTGGTCGGCGCGGTGCGCGCCGTCGACCTCGAAATCCGCCAAGGTGAGATCTTTATCATCATGGGGCTTTCGGGATCGGGCAAGTCGACGCTGGTGCGCTGCATGTCGCGGCTGGTCGAGCCGACGCATGGCAAGGTCGAGTTCGAGGGCAAGGATCTGCTCAAGATATCCGATGCCGCGCTGATCGAACTCAGACGCCATCGCATGGGCATGGTGTTCCAGAATTTTGCCCTGCTGCCGCATCTCAACGTGCTGGAGAACATCGCCTTTCCGCTCGGCATCCAGGGGCAGGACCGGCCGACGCGCGAGGCGCGCGCGCGCGAAGTGATCGAACTTGTGGGCTTAGGCGGCCGCGAGCATTTCTATCCGCGCGAACTGTCCGGCGGCCAGCAGCAGCGCGTCGGCATCGCCCGCAGCCTCGCCACCAAGCCGGAAGTCTGGTTCCTCGACGAGCCGTTCTCGGCGCTCGATCCGCTGATCCGCCGCGAGATGCAGGATGAGCTGATGCGGCTGCAGACCATGCTGCACAAGACCATCGTCTTCATCACCCACGATTTCGACGAGGCCATCCGGCTGGCCGACCGCATCGCCATCATGAAGGACGGCGAGGTCATCCAGATCGGCACGCCGGAGGAGCTGGTGGTCAATCCGGCGACCGACTATGTCGCCGAATTCACCCGCGATGTCCACCGCGCCAAGGTGATCTCGGCAAGGAGCCTGATGCGCGCCTGCGATGGCTCAGAGCATGGCGGCACGGTGGCGCCGGACGCCAGAATATCGAGCTTCTCGGCTGATATCGTTGCCGCCGGCAAGCCGTTCGCCGTGGTCAACGGCACCGGCAAGCCGATCGGCGAAGTGACGCCGCAAGCGGTAATCGATCTTCTGGCCGGCATAGAGCGCCCGAGAGCCGGCGCATGACGGTGACCGCAAGCGCCAGCGCATCCAGGCCGCCGGTTCAACGCTGGCTGGCGATCTGGGCCTTGGCGCTTGCCGCCGTGCTGGTCGTCTTCCTGTTGCGGGATAGCATGGCATGGGCCGTCAACTATCCGGCCGAGGCGGTCGTCCCGGTTGCCGACTGGGTCAGCGCGCTGATGCGCTGGATAAAGTCGAACTTCTCCTGGCTGACCCGTTCGATCACCGCCGTGCTCGGCGTGCCGCTCGATTTCGCGCTCAATCTTCTGGCCAAGAATTTCAAGATCGGCCACGGCGCCGACGCCTTCACCCTGCCCCGCCTGTCCTGGGTCGGGATTTGCGCTGCTGCCTTCCTCGCAGGTAATGCAGCCGGCGGCCGAAAACTCGGCGCGCTGGTCGGCGGCTGCTTCCTCTACATCGCGCTGTTCGGCCAATGGACCAGCGCCATGCTGACGCTCGGGCTGATCTCGATCGCGGTGCCGTTCTGCATCGTCACCGGCCTGTTCGTCGGCATCTGGGCATGGCGCAAGCCATGGGCCGAGAGGCTCATCGTCTCCCCTGCCCTCGACCTGATGCAGACGATCCCGACCTTCGCCTACCTGATCCCGATGCTGCTTCTGTTCGGTAACAGCCCGGTCTCGGCGATGATCGCGACGGCGATTTTCGCGACGCCGCCGATGGTGCGGGCGACGATGCTCGGCCTGTCCAGGGTGCCGTCCGAAATCGACGATTTCAGCGAGATGGCCGGCTGCACGGCGCGGCAGAAACTGTGGAAGGTGCTGTTGCCCTCGGCGCGGCCGACGCTGATGGTCGGCGTCAACCAGGTCATCATGCTGGCGCTGAACATGGTGATCATCGCCTCGATGATCGGCGCCGGCGGCCTCGGCTACGACGTGCTGCTGGCGCTCAGGGCGCTGAAGGTCGGCGAGGCGATGGAGGCCGGCCTGGCCATCGTCGCGCTGGCCATCGCGCTCGACCGGCTGAGCCAGGCCATCGCGCGCAACCACGCGCAGGGCCATGTCTATCAGGAGGTGAGCCCGAGCTTCTGGCGGCGCTACCCCAACCTGACGCTGGCAATCGCCATCCTCGCCATCACCACGCTGCTTGGCCTGTTCGTGCCGGCCTTCGCGGCGCTGCCGAAGGCGATGACCCTCACCACCGCGCCGCTTTGGAAGGCAGCGGTGAACTGGATCACGCTCAATTTCTTCGACACGATCGAAGCCTTCCGAGTGGCGCTCATCCTCAATGTGCTGAACCCGGTGCGCGCCTTCTGCGAAGGCTTTCCATGGCTGGGGGCAGTATTCCTGCTCGGCCTTGCCGGCTACCAGCTTTCAGGCCTGCGCCTCGCTGCTCTCGTCGCCGCGCTGACCGCCTTCTGCGCCGTTACCGGCCTTTGGGAAAAGACCATGGCGACGGTCTATCTCTGCGGCATTTCGGCCTTCATCGCTTGCCTGATCGGCATTCCCGTCGGGCTGATGGCGGCGCGCAGCGACCGCTTCGAGAAGATCGTGACGCCCATCATCGACACGCTGCAGGTGCTGCCGTCCTTCTGCTTCATCATTCCGGTGGTGATGCTGTTCAGGGTCGGCGACGTCACCGCGATGATCGCCACTGTCGCGTTCGCCGTGGTGCCGGCCATCCGCTACACCAATCTCGGCATCCGGCAGGTGCCGCCGGCGCTGATCGAGGCAGCCAAGGTCTCGGGCTGCACTCCGCGCCAAACTTTCTTTCGCGTGCAATTGCCGCTGGCGCTGCCTGAGATCATGCTCGGCGTCAACCAGACGATCCTGATGGCGCTGGCGATGATCATCATCTGCGCCATGGTCGGCACCCGCGATCTCGGCCAGGAGGTGTTCATCGCGCTGTCCAAGGCCGATTCCGGCCGCGGCATCGTCGCGGGCCTCGCCATCGCGTTCATCGGCATCGTCGCCGACCGGCTGTTCAACGCCTGGACGGCGAAGGCACGGGCAAGGCTGGGGTAGCTGGAAGCGCGACGGCTACTCCGCCGCAACCCCCTTCACTTCGAGATAGCTCTCCATCGAATCATCCATCGCCTGCAGCCAGGGAGTATGGTGCAGCGGCGCCATCGTGCCGGTCATCAGCGAGCGATAGGCGTGATCGCGGAAGCTCATAATGTCCTCCACCTTGTGATGCTCCCACTCCATGAAGGTCTGGTTGACTGCCTCGACATCGAAGCCGGGATAATCGGTCTGGTCCATCAATCCCTTGGTGTAGTCGCCCTGGAACCAGATCATCTGCTCGGCGTCTTCCAGCGTCTCCTCGCGCGCCCGCCATTTCGCGCCATGCGCCGCCATCGCCTCTGCCGAAGGCAGCTTGATGCGGCCCATGATGACGTCGCGGGCGAACCAGGCCTGCGCATCGAACATGTTGAAGGTGTAGAACTGGTCCTGCATGCCGATATAGGACAGCTGCGGGTTCTTCTCCCAGACGACGCCTTCGTAGATGCCGTCCGGCCACATGCGGTTGGCGGTCTTGAGCTTCAAATCGTCGGTGAGGAACGGGAAGGAATGGAGGTAGCCCGTGCACAGGATGATGGCGTCGACATCCCTGGTGGTGCCGTCCTTGAAATGCGCGGTCTTGCCGACGACCTTCTGCAGCAGCGGCACTTCCTTCCAATTCTCCGGCCATTTGAAGCCCATCGGCTTGGAGCGGTAGCTGGAGGTGATGGATTTGGCGCCGTATTTGTAGCATTGCGAGCCGATGTCCTCGGCCGAATAGGAGCGGCCGATGATCAATATGTCCTTGCCCTTGAATTCCATGGCGTCGCGGAAATCATGGCTGTGCAGGATGCGGCCGTTGAAGGTCGAGAAGCCTTCGAAATAGGGAACGTTGGGCACCGAGAAATGCCCGGAGGCGACGACGACATTGTCGAATTCCTCGGAATAGGTGACGTCGTTGGCGCGGTCGTGCGCGGTGACGGTGAACTTCTTCGTCTCATCCGAGAAAGTGACCATGCGCACCGGGCTGTTGAAGAGCACCCATTTGCGCACGCCTGACTTCTCGACGCGGCCCTTGATGTAGTCCCACAGCACGGCACGCGGCGGGTACGAGCCGATCGGCCGGCCGAAATGCTCCTCGAACGTGTAGTCGGCGAATTCCAGGCATTCCTTCGGCCCGTTCGACCAGAGGTAGCGGTACATCGAGCCGTGCACGGGGTCGCCATGTTCGTCGAGACCGGTGCGCCAGGTGTAGTTCCACAACCCGCCCCAGTCGGACTGCTTTTCGAAGCAGACCACTTCGGGAATATCGGCGCCCTTGTCGGCCGCAGATTTGAAGGCCCTGAGCTGCGCCAGACCGGACGGTCCGGCTCCGATGACGGCAACACGACTTTTCATTGCGGACCTCCCGTTCTGATTTCGACTTTTGTCTTGACGCAATTCCCAAGGGAAAGCGCTACGAGCTTTTCCCAGGAAAACCGTTTCACACTTTTCCTGGAATTGCTCTTACGAAACAAATTTCACTGACAGGGACAGTAATTGGCGCTCCCGTGCTGTCAACAGGCCTTGCGTCGAAACAGCGTTGCGCGATCGCAACTTTCGGGGAAAAGCGGCCACGGCCCAACAGCGGGAAAACCGGGCAATCCATCACGCAGGGGTTGTTGCAGCGGTTGCGCTATTGTATCGGCAACGAATATGTTCACCTTGAGTGAAATAAATCCACAGGTGCGGGGCGGCGACATGGCGAAAAAGTCTTCAGATTCCAGGCCTGGCATTGCCGCGGCCAAGGCCAAGCCATTGCCGAAGGCGGCCGACGGACGAACCATCCGCACACCACTCACCCAGAACCCGCACGCCATTCGCGACACCCGCGAAAAGGTGCTGGAAGTCGCGATCGGTCGCGAGGTGCGGGCGTTCCGCAAGAAGCTCGGCATCACTGTCGCCGATCTTGCGGTCGCCACCGACATTTCGCTCGGCATGCTGTCGAAGATCGAGAACGGCATCACCTCCCCGTCGCTGACCACGCTGCAGGCGCTGTCGCGGGCGCTCGGCGTTCCCGTCACCGCTTTCTTCCGCCGTTTCGAGGAGGAGCGAAGTGCTGTCTTCGTCAAAGCGGGCGAAGGGCTGGATGTCGAACGCCGCGGCACGCGCGCCGGCCACCAGTACAATCTGCTCGGCCATATCGGCTCCAACACCAGCGGCGTCGTCGTCGAACCCTACCTGATCACGCTGACCGAGGACTCGGATGTCTTCCCCACCTTCCAGCATGAGGGCATGGAATTCCTCTACATGCTCGAAGGCGAAGTGGTTTACCGCCACGGCAGCAACCTCTATCCGATGAAGCCCGGCGACAGCCTGTTCTTCGACGCCGACGCGCCGCATGGGCCGGAAGTGCTGACGGTCCTGCCGATGCGCTACCTCTCGATCATCTGCTATCCGCAGAACAGCGCGGGGTGAGCGCGGTCTGACGAAGGCCCCCTCACCCGGATTGCCAAGCGAATTGCAAGGGCAATTCGAGGCAATCCGACCTCTCCCCGAGGGGAGAGGAGATCTGCGTCGGTGCTCGCCTCTTCTCCCCAGCGGGGAGAAGGTGGCCGCGAAGCGGCCGGATGAGGGGGACTTTTTAGTCGGGCCCGAAACCCGGGCTCGTCGCACTCCCATCGTCGAGCTTCGACAGCCATTCGACCAACGTCGGGCGATAGCGGGTCAGGCCCTTGTAGGTGGCGAGCTCCTCGGGCAGGTCGCGGATGACGCGGTGCAGTCGCCGCGCCCATTTCGGCTGCGTTACCAGTTCGTCCATCTTGATCAGGTAGCAGCGGATCGGAAAGACGATGCCGTTCGAGCGCGGCAGGCGCCAGAAGCTTTGCAGCTCGACGCGCAGATGCACCTTGTCGCCGACATTCTCGGGCGTCACGGTCGTCCGGTCCGGTCCCCATTTGTGATAATTTTCCGGGCTGGTGTCGAGCCGCGGATTGATCGTCATCGTCCAGTTCAGCCGCCGCGCCGGCTTGCCCTGCTGGATGTTGGTGAGGAACTTCAGCGCCCGGATGAAAATCCCCTTCTCATGTGCCAGCGGCACCGGCGCGTGCCACTCGAAGAAGTTCATGCCGATGTCGAAATCGAGCGACCAGTCGGCCTGGGTGGTGACCATGCCGGCATCCATCCACAGATTGCCGTCGCGTTGGTCGAGGATGCAGAAATCGCCCTGGCTCTGCCTTGTGATGTATTCCATCGGCCCGTAGGGCAGCGTCGAGACATCGCCGAAGGTGAAGGTGTCGTCGATGCCAAGCGGCCGGTTGATCCAGCGCCAGTGGTCGCCCTCGCGCGTCAGCGTGAAATGCTCGGGATAGCCCAGCGCCTGCTGCTCCATCAGGAGTTCGAGCAGGTCCCAGCCGGCCAGCGTCATATGCGGCAGCGACTGGCAGCGCAGCGGATCCTCTGCCAGCACCAGAGCGCGGTCCTGCATCTCGGCGACATAGTGCTCGTCGACGTCGATCAGGTTTTCCAGCACGCTGCCCTTCGGCCCGACGACGTGCGGCTCGATGTTGACCGCATACATATAGCTGTCTTCGTGGAACGGAAATGGAAACCGCCTGATGTGCTCCGGGCTGTTCTTGAAGCTGAAGTCGTCGCGGAACGTTTCCTTGCGAAAGGTGATGCCCAAGCTCGCCTCCTATCTTTCCAGCACCAGCGACCGGCCTTCGAAGCGCGACACGCAAGGCATGATCTTGCAGCCGGACCGATGGTCTTCCTCGCTCAGCCAGTGATCATTGTGGATGAACTTGCCGTCATGCGAGATGACGTTGGTCTCGCACTGGCCGCAGACGCCGCCGCGGCAGAGATAAGGTGGATCGACGCCGGCCGCCTCGATCGCTTCGAGCAGGCTCTGTTGCTCGTCGACGCGGATCGTCTTGCCGGTGACGGCCAGCGTCACGTCGAAGGGAGCGCCGGGCTGCGGTGCCGCGAAATGCTCGAAATGCACGGTTTCCGACGGCCAGCCCAAGGCTGCGGCGCGGTCGCGCACCCAGCCGATCATACCGGACGGACCGCAGACATAGAGATGCGTGCCGAGCGGCTGCGACGAGAGCACCCGCTCGAGCTCGATGCGCTCGTCGCGGTCGTCGTGATAGAGCCTGACCCGGCGGTCGTAGCGCTCCCTCAGCGTATCGGCATAGGTGCCGAGCGAGGCGGTGCGGCAGGTGTAGTGCAGTTCGAAATTGCCGCCTTCGGCCGCCAATTGCGCGGTCTGCGCCATGAACGGGGTGATGCCGATGCCGCCGGCCAGCATCAGGTGTTTTTTGGCGCGTAAATCTAGCGAGAACAGATTGACCGGATAGCTGATCACCATTTCCAGGCCCGGCTTGACACTCCGGTGCATGAACAGCGAGCCGCCGCGGCCGACGTCGTCGCGCCGCACCGAGATCGTGTATTCGCTGGTATTGAGCGGTGAGCCCATCAGCGAATAGGGATTGAGCCTGGTGCGCTCGCCGTCGCGCATCTCGACCACGACATGGGCGCCGCCGGAAAATGTCGGCAACAGCTCGCCGTCACGCCGGCGGAAATGGAAGCGCGTCACCAGATCGTTGACCGGGACGACATCGCTGACCACGACATCAAGCTTGGTGGTGCCGGTGCTCATCGAAAGATCTCCTCCATGGGAGGAATTTCGCTGCGGTCCTCGGCGTTGATGCAGACGCCCTGGAACGCCGCAAGACGCCGCGAGTAGTGGTCGCGTACCAGAAGAAGCAGGCCACAATGCGAACAGGTGGCCGGCTGCGTGGTCACGTTTTCGGTGATGCCCTTGCAATGGACGCATTGCATGCGCCGCGCCAGCGAGCCGCGATGTTCGGTCTGCATCGAGGTGTGGTCGATGCCGGCTTCGAGTGCCGTCTGCATGGCCTGGCCGATCAGGCCTTCGGTGCCGGCGAGATAGAGGCGCAGCCCCATGTGCGCGTTGGCCAGTGTCTGTTTCAGCCGTGGCAAGGCACTGGCGAAGGAATAACCCTGGTAGAACTGCGCCGGCTTCAACGCTTCGAGCGTCGCGACATGCTTGCCGTCAGGACCGGGGATGAAGATGATGTGGGCATCGCCGAAAAAGCCTGCAGGCGCCTTGGCGGCCAAGTCCGTTATTGCGAGTGCCCCCTCGGCATCCGCGATGAAAAGATGGTGCTTGCCGGGCTGCGGAGACAAGGTTCCGTAAATGGGCCGGCTAATGATACTTTTGGCTGCCATTCTCTCTTTATGCCTCGAACCCCTCGCCGTTGACTATGCCTCAGCCTTTTGCCGTGCGCTTGGTCTTCTTCGGATCATCGAAGGGAAGCGGCTGCGCCGTGGCCTTGACGGCGCCGCTCTTGTTGCGGACCTCGAGCTTGGTGTCCTTGACGGCGCAGTCGACGTCGAGCCGGGCGATGCCCATCGATTTCTTGACCAGCGGCGAATACATGGCGCAGGTCACCACGCCAACCTTCTTGCCGTCGCGGTAGATCGGAGCGCCTTCATCGGCAGGCTTGTCGCCGTCCAGAAGAACGCCGAATATCTTGAAGCGCTCCCTGCCCTTGAGGCGATAGTGCTCCTCGGCGCCGCGGAAGCCGGTCTTGCCGGGGCTGACGGTGAAGTCGAGACCAAGCTCCCACAGCGTATCGCCGGGACCTTCATTCTCGAACGGATACTTTTGGGAGTTATCGTAGGGGTAGAACAGCAAATAACTTTCGACGCGCAGCATGTCGAGCGTGGTGAAGCGGCACGGAATGATGCCGGCGCTCTTGCCTTCGTCGAGGATCCTGTCCCAGATCGTGCCGGCGTCCTGGCCGCGGCAAAAGATCTCATAGCCGCGTTCGCCGGTGTAGCCGGTGCGCGAGATCATCACCGGAAAGCCGAAAAGCTGCGTCTGCAAGTGATGGAAATAGGGCAGATCGCGAATGCCCGGCACATGCTTCGAGAGATAGTCTACAGCGGTCGGACCCTGCAGCGACAGGTCATGCAGATTGTCGTCGAAGCGCAGCGAGACATCGCGCCCGACGGAAGCACGCTGCAATTCCTCGTGGCCGGTGCCCGAACCGTGCACGACCATCCACGAGTTCGGGCCGGTACGGTAGAGGATGCAGTCGTCGGTGAATTTTCCGGCCTCGTTCAGCATGCAGGCATAGGCCGACTTGCCGGGATAGATCTTTTCCACGTCGCGCGTCGTCGCCAAATCGATCAGGTGCGAGGCGTGCGGCCCGGTGATGTGCACCTTCTTCAGGCCGGAGACATCCATCAGGCCGGCCTTGGTGCGGATGGCGATGTATTCCTCGTCGGCGTCCTTGTCATAGGTCCAGGCGGTGCCCATGCCGCTCCAGTCTTCGAGCTTCGAGCCTAGCGCGCGGTGGCGATCCGCCAGGGTCGAAAATCTCCAGGATGCCGTCATCCGCTCGTCCTCCGTTTCGAAAATCTTTTGCTGTCCCCTGCTCTCTGCGCCGTGGCGAGAGCGTAGGCCGAATATTGACCGCAAACGCCGGAAGCCTGCAATACCCGCAAGCAAATAATTTCATTGTCAGGCAAAATTCGCCGCGTGGAACAAACAGTTAACTCAACGTAAAATCGGCTTGACAATTCCAGAATTCGGACTGAATTTATGAAAAAAATTTCACTCTCTTGAAAGAGGGCAGCGGGCGGCCAGTTCGGAGCCGGCGGCTGGAAAGGGGAGAAACCAATGGCCGACCTGCAGCAGCGCATTGAAGCGCTGTATCGTTCCGATGTGCGCGGCGCCGCGCTCCTGATCATCTGCCTGTGGGCGACGATCCTCTTCGTTCTTTTCATGACATGGCCATACATCCCGGACAGCGGGATCAAACTCGTCGTCGCGATCGCGGCCGCCGCCGTGCTGATCTTCAACACCGCCGCCATCATGGCGATGGTCAAGCACTACAAGGAAGACAAGGACTTCATCTACGGGCTCGATATCAAGAACGCCGATGCGTTCCACAACCGCAAGTCCTGAGGGGGAAGAGATGTCGCGCTACACACCACCGGTGCAAAGCAAGGCCGGGCAAGTCTTCGATATCGTCGTCGTCGTGGTGGCCATCTTCGTGGCGCTGTGGCTGCCGCTGAAGCTCGGGCTGGCAGGAGCGGCAAAATCCATCGATGCGCTCGAGACCAAGACCTGGGAAGCGCTGGGACAGAACCCAACCATGGCCTCGATCTGGGAAAAGCTCGGCTACACGCCGGAGACCGCGCACGACATCATCCAGAACCGCTTCCACTACATAATCGACTGGCCGACGCTGATCATCATGGCCGCGGTTCTGATCGGCTATTTCGTCTTCCTGTTCCGCGCATCCGACCGCGAATATCGCGACGTCATCAACGAAAAGTTCGAAGACAAGTAATCCGGGGGACGCATCATGTGGGTGGCACTCTCTTACGCATGCTGGGGCATCTCGATCGTGCTCGCGCTGTGGATGCTCTACGACTGGTTCAAGGTCGACACGACCTATTCCGAAGAGGTGCTGACCTCGTCGCGGGAAGGTGAACTTGAAGCCGTGTCCGAAAAACACCGGATCTGAGTGGGGACCGAACAATGACGATCGCGCTTGAACCGGCAGTGCATGGCGACAGGGTCTCGCTGCTCAGGGTGCTCGGCCCTGCCCATGTCTGGGCATTGGGTGTCGGCATCGTCCTGGTCGGCGAATTCACCGGCTGGAATTTTTCGGCAGACAAGGGCGGCGCGCTCGCCGCGCTGATCGTCTGCTGGATCGTCGGACTGCTCTACACCTCGGTGGCGATGATCGATTCCGAGGTGACCTCGACCGTCGCGGCGGCCGGCGGCCAGTATGCGCAGGCCAAGCACATTGTCGGGCCGCTGATGGCGTTCAACGTCGCGCTGTTCCTGGTGTTCGCCTATACGATGCTCGAAGTGTCGGACGCCATCCTGCTCGGCGACACCATCGTTGCCAAGGCGGGTGTCGATGGGCTCACCCACAATTCCTTCATCGCCGCCACTATCGTCGTGCTGGCATGGCTCAACTACCGCGGCGTGCTGATGACGCTGAACGTCAATTTCATCATCACCGCAATTGCCTATATCTCGATCGTCATCCTGTTCTTCTCGGTCAGCCCGTGGACGCAAGGCGCGGTGCTGAAGCTGAACGAGCTGGTGACCCCCGGCAATGCGCTGCCCTACGGCTGGATCGGCGTGATCGCCGCCTTCCAGTTCGGCATCTGGTACTATCTTGGCATCGAGGGCACCACCCAGGCCGCCGAGGAAGTGCGCTCGCCGGCGCGCTCGCTGCCCTACGGCACGATGGCCGGCATGATCACGCTTCTGATCGCCGCCGCGATGACCTGGTATGTCTGCGCCTCGCTGATGCCGTGGGAATACCTTGGCATCACCTACTATCCGCTGTGGGACGCGGGCAAACTGACCGGCAGCCCGCTGCTCGAGAATCTGCTGTTCATCGCGACGCTGCTGGCTGCAATTGCTTCGGCCAATGGCTGCATCAACGATGCCGCGCGCGCCTGGTTCTCGCTCGGCCGCGACCGTTATCTGCCGAGCTGGTTCTCGGCGGTGCATCCAAGATATCGCACGCCCTACCGCTCGATCCTGTTCCTGCTGCCGATCGCGCTCGCCTTCGCCTTCATCGCCGACCTCAACCAGGCAATCACTTTCTCGATCCTGTCGGGCGTGCTGCAATACACCTTCATGAGCATCAACATCATGATGTTCCGGAAGAAGTGGCCGCTCGGCTCGATCCGCCGCGGCTACACGCACCCCTTCCACCCGCTGCCGGCGATCGTGTTGTTCTGCCTGTGCGTGGTCACCTTCTTTGCCATCTTCCTCGGCTTCGGCTCGCAGCTGATCGCCATGGTCGCCTTCTATTTCCTGATCTCGCTATGGTTCCATTTCTACCGCTACAAATTCGTGCGCCGAGGCGACCAATTCACCATGCCGTGGCCGAAACCGCAGGGCTATTAGAGCGCCGCGTGTCCAATTGGGCACGCAAAGGACGCTCTAACAGCTTCTAAACTTGCGCATGGTCCTTTCCGGAAACAGAGTTTCCAGGGCCATGCGCTGAACGAGAAGATGAGGGCTCGCCCCAAGGCAGGGCGAGCCGCTGCATGACGGGATGTCTGAAGTGACGTCAGCATTACTCGTCGGGGCCGTCGCCCTGGCGCTCATCCCCCACCTCGCCTGGCTTGCGCGCGCCAGCCGTAACAGGGCTTCGGCCGCCCTTGCCGCTGAAGAAGCCAGCGTTCACGCCGTGATCAAGGACGCTGCCAATGTGTCCGACGGCACCGCTGGCGTCGTCACCTGGACCGGCTCCTGGAACGACCGGCGCGTGCAGGCGCGCACCATCGTCGACACGCTGGCGACGCGAAAGCTTCCGGCGCGTTGGCTCAGTGTCTCGATCACCGAAAAGGTCGCGGTATCCGGCACCTTGGACATGATGATGCGGCCGGGTTCGCCGACTACATTCTCCAATTTCGATCATCTTGACCACACGGTGCCGAAGGCCGCCGGATTCCCCAGCGAGGCGGTGCTGCGGACGGATCGAAAAGGCGTCCGTTTCCCTCTGGACGTCATCGCCAGCCATCTCGATATCTTTGCCGAGGGCCGCGCCAAGGAACTGTTGATCACGCCGAACGGCGTACGCATTGTCTGGCTGCTGGCGGAGGCCGAGCGGGCGCGCTACGGCGTGTTCCGGCAGGCGGATTTCGGCAACGCCAGGCTCGATCCCTTACTGATCGAGAGGCTGCTTTTATCCGCGTCGGCGCTTCGCGATGCCATCAACCAGAATGAACGGCAAGCCGCATGACCAGTTTCAGCGTCCGGCCGGCAAATCCGTACCTCGTTCTCGCCGCGGCGATCGTCTTGCCGGCGAGCGGGCATGTCATTCTGGGCTTGCCGGTGCGCGGTTTGCGGTTCCTTTTTTTCATGGTGATCCTGGCATGGGTGACGGTCAGGATCGCACCGCCCGATGCCAGCTTCATCGGCCGCCATGCCGGCGGCTTCCTGATCTATGCCTTGTCGATCCTGGATGCCTACAGGATGGCGCGCATCCGCTATGCGCAATGGGTTCACAGCGTCCGCGGCGACCGCGATAGCGCGAGCAGCGGCATTGAGCCGCACACGTAACTAGAGGAATATTTTTTTCATATGATTGAATTCCAAACACTCATTCGGTACATCATCTCTTAGCTAGAAACGCCGGGAGGCTGACATGTGTGGAATCGTCGGACTTTTCTTGAAGGACAAGGCGCTGGAGCCCAAGCTTGGCGCGATGCTTTCGGAGATGCTGATCTCGCTCAGCGACCGCGGTCCCGATAGCGCCGGCATCGCCATCTACGGCGCGCCGACCGGCAACGAGGCCAAGATCACCGTCCAGTCGGCGAAGCCGGAACGCGATTTCCGCGGTCTCGATACCGAGCTCGCCAAGGCCATCGGCGTGCCGGTGAGCGTGGCGGTAAAGTCGACGCATGCGGTTGTCAGGACCAAGCCCGACAAGATCGACGAGGCGCGTGAGGCCATCCAGGCGCTGAGGCCCGACATCCGCATCATGGGCGCCGGCGACGTGGTGGAGATCTACAAGGAAGTCGGCCTGCCGGAAGCCGTCGTCGAGCGTTTCGACGTCCGCCACATGACCGGCACGCACGGCATCGGCCATACCCGCATGGCGACCGAATCGGCTGTCACAACGATGGGCGCGCATCCGTTCTCGACCGGCGCCGACCAGTGCCTGGTGCACAATGGCTCGCTCTCCAACCACAACAATGTCCGGCGCGAGCTGGTCCGCGAAGGCATGACATTCGAGACCGAGAACGACACCGAAGTGGCGGCCGCCTATCTCTCCTCGCAGATGGCGCACGGCAAGAATCTCGGCGAGGCGCTGGAAGGCACGCTCAGCGATCTCGACGGCTTCTTCACCTTCGTCGTCGGCACCAAGAACGGCTTCGGCGTGGTGCGCGATCCGATCGCCTGCAAGCCCGCGGTGATGGCCGAGACGGACCAGTATGTCGCCTTCGGTTCGGAATATCGCGCGCTCACCAAACTGCCCGGCATAGACAATGCGAGGGTCTGGGAACCCGAGCCCGCGACCGTCTATTTCTGGGAGCATTGAGCTGATGCCGGCAACCAAGCTTTCAAAGACGGCAGCGCGCGATAATGCATCGCAGGTCTTCGACCTCGACGCGATGTCGCTGCGCGAGCTCAATCAGGCGCTTCACAAGCTGACGCCCGGCTCGAACGAAACGGCATGGGAGGTGCTGAACCCGAAAGGCAGCCACTCCGTCGCCGTCGGCGTCGACCAGCCGGTCACCATCGATGTGCGCGGCAGCGTCGGCTATTATTGCGGCGGCATGAACGATGGCGCCGCGATTACTGTCCACGGCTCGGCCGGGCCGGGCGTCGGCGAGAACATGATGTCGGGCTCGATCACCATCAAGGGTGACGCCAGCCAATATGCCGGCGCCACCGGCCGCGGCGGGCTGCTGGTCATCGAGGGCAATGCCTCGTCGCGCTGCGGCATCTCGATGAAAGGCATCGACATTGTCGTGCGCGGCAATATCGGCCACATGTCGGCCTTCATGGCGCAGTCGGGCAATCTGGTGGTGCTGGGCGATGCCGGCGATGCGCTGGGCGATTCCATCTACGAGGCGCGGCTGTTCGTGCGCGGCAAGGTCGACAGCCTTGGCGCCGACTGCATCGCCAAGGAGATGCGGGCAGAACATTTGGAACTGCTGCAGGGTTTGCTCGACCGCGCCGGCGTGACCGGCGTCAAGCCGGCTGAGTTCAAGCGCTACGGCTCGGCGCGCACGCTCTACAATTTCAATATCGACAATGCCGACGCATATTGAGGCAAAATGACTTATCGCAACCCGCCGACGACGCCGCGCAAATCCGCGACCTTCGACGACTACACGCTTTCCGAGATCCGCCGCGCCGCGGCGACCGGCATCTATGATATCAGGGGCGCCGGCGCCAAGCGCAAGCTGCCGCATTTCGACGACCTTCTGTTCCTCGGCGCTTCGATCTCGCGCTACCCGCTCGAAGGCTATCGCGAGCGCTGCGACACCAGCGTCGTGCTCGGTTCGCGCTATGCGAAAAAACCGATCGAATTGAAAATCCCGATCACCATTGCCGGCATGAGCTTCGGCTCGCTGTCCGGCCCGGCCAAGGAAGCGCTCGGCCGTGGCGCGACGCTCTCGGGCACCTCGACCACCACCGGCGACGGCGGCATGACCGAGGAAGAGCGCGGCCATTCCAAGATGCTGGTCTACCAATATCTGCCGTCGCGCTATGGCATGAACCCGCGCGATTTGCGCCGCGCCGATGCGATCGAGGTGGTGGTCGGCCAGGGCGCCAAGCCCGGCGGCGGCGGCATGCTGCTCGGCCAGAAAATCTCCGACCGCGTCGCCGAAATGCGCACGCTGCCGAAAGGCATCGACCAGCGCTCGGCCTCGCGCCACCCCGACTGGACGGGGCCGGACGACCTCGAGATCAAGATCCTCGAACTGCGCGAGATCACCGACTGGGAAAAGCCGATCTACGTCAAGGTCGGCGGCGCGCGGCCCTATTACGACACCGCGCTTGCGGTGAAATCGGGCGCCGATGTTGTCGTCGTCGACGGCATGCAGGGCGGCACCGCCGCAACTCAGGAAGTGTTCATCGAAAATGTCGGCCAGCCGACGCTTGCCTGTATCAGGCCGGCGGTGCAGGCGCTGCAGGATCTCGGCATGCACCGGAAGGTGCAGCTGATCGTCTCCGGCGGTATCCGCAACGGCGCCGACGTCGCCAAGGCGCTGGCGCTCGGCGTCGACGCGGTGTCGATCGGCACGGCAGCGCTTGTCGCGCTCGGCGACAACGACCCGCGCTGGGAAGCGGAATACAACGAACTCGGCACCACCGCCGGCGCCTATGACGACTGGCATGAAGGACGCGACCCGGCCGGCATCACCACGCAGGATCCCGAGCTAATGAAACGGGTCGATCCGATTGCGGCCGGACGAAGGCTGGCGAATTATCTTAAGGTGATGACACTTGAGGCTCAGACAATCGCCCGCGCCTGCGGCAAGAACAGCCTGCACAATCTCGAGCCGGAGGATCTTGTCGCCCTGACGATCGAAGCCGCCGCCATGGCCGGTGTGCCGCTGGCCGGCACCAACTGGATACCGGGCAAGAACGGCTTCTAAGACAAACCAAAATGCCAGTAAGCGAGGAACTATAATGGGGAACGATCTCGCCGCCTTCGCCAAGGAGAAGGGCGTCAAATATTTCATGATATCCTACACCGACCTGTTCGGTGGGCAGCGCGCCAAGCTGGTGCCAGCGCAGGCGATCCCCGACATGCAGCGGGACGGTGCCGGCTTTGCCGGCTTTGCCACCTGGCTCGACCTGACGCCGGCGCATCCCGACATGCTGGCGGTGCCGGATCCGGCCTCGGTGATCCAGTTGCCTTGGAAGCCCGAAGTCGCCTGGGTCGCCGCCAACTGCATCATGGACGACAAATCGGTCGAGCAGGCGCCGCGCAACACGCTGAAGCGGCTGATTGCCGAGGCGGCTGGCGACGGCATGCACATCAAGACCGGCGTCGAGGCCGAATTCTTCCTGATCTCGCCGGACGGCAAGACGATTTCCGACGAATACGATACCGCGTCGAAGCCCTGCTACGACCAGCAGGCGGTGATGCGCCGCTATGACGTCATCGCCGAGATCTGCGACCACATGCTGGCGCTCGGCTGGGGCGCCTACCAGAACGACCATGAGGACGCCAACGGCCAGTTCGAGATGAACTGGGCCTTCGATGATGCGCTGGCGACCGCCGACAAGCATTCCTTCTTTAAATTCATGGTGAAGTCGGTTGCCGAAAAGCACGGCCTGCGCGCAACCTTCATGCCGAAACCGTTCCAGGGCCTGACCGGCAATGGCTGCCATGCGCATATCTCGGTGTGGGACAAAGACGGCAAGACCAATGTCTTTGCCGACAATGCGATGGAACTCGGCCTGTCGGCCAAGGGCCGGAATTTCCTCGGCGGCATCATGAAACATGCCTCCGCGCTTGCCGCCATCACCAACCCGACGGTGAATTCTTACAAGCGCATCAACGCGCCGCGCACCATCTCCGGCGCCACCTGGGCGCCGAACACGGTGACCTGGACCGGCAACAACCGCACCCACATGGTGCGCGTGCCCGGCCCCGGCCGCTTCGAGTTGCGCCTGCCGGACGGCGCGGCAAACCCCTATCTGCTGCAGGCCGTCATCATCGCCGCCGGCCTCGACGGCGTCCGCTCGAAGGCCGATCCCGGCCGGCGCTACGACATCGACATGTACCAGTTCGGCCATACGGTCGAAGGGGCGCCGAAGCTGCCGCTCAACCTGCTCGACGCATTGCGCGAGTTTGACAACGACAAATCGCTCAAGGCGGCGCTGGGTGAGGAATTCTCGTCGGCCTATCTAAAGCTGAAGCACCAGGAATGGAATTCCTATGCTTCCCACTTCACCCAGTGGGAGCGCGACCACACGCTCGACATCTGATCCGGAATTGTTGCACGCCCGGCGCGAAACAGGTTCATGAAATACTCGATCTTCTCCCTCGCCCGGGCGGCATTTTCCGGCCACAAGAACTGGCAGCGCACCTGGCGCGACGCCAGCCCGAAGAGCCACTACGACGTGGTGATCATCGGCGGCGGCGGCCATGGCCTGGCGACGGCATGGTTCCTCGCCAGCGAATACGGCATCAGGAATGTCGCGGTGCTGGAAAAGGGCTGGATCGGCTCCGGCAATGCCGGCCGCAACACCACCATCATCCGCTCCAATTACGGGCTGCCCGGCAATACCGGTTTCTACGAGCTGTCGATGAAGCTGTGGGAACGGATGGAGCAGGACCTCAACTACAACACCATGGTCAGCCAGCGCGGCGTCATCAACCTCTATCATTCCGACGCGCAGCGCGACGCCTATGCCAGGCGCGGCAATACGATGCGCATCAACGGCATCGATGCGGAGCTGCTTGACCTTGCCGCGGTCAAGAAGATGATGCCGTTCCTGAACTTCGACAATGCGCGCTTCCCCGTGCAGGGCGGGCTGCTGCAGCGGCGCGGCGGCACGGCGCGGCATGACGCCGTGGTCTGGGGCTATGCCCATGCGGCGAGCGCGCTCGGCGTCGACATCATCCAGAACTGCGAGGTCACCGGTTTTGTCAGAGATGCCAATGGCAAGGTGACCGGCGTCGAGACATCGCGCGGCAGGATCGGCGCCGGCAAGGTCGGCATGGCCGTCGCCGGCAGTTCATCGCGCGTCGCCTCGATGGCGGGACTGCGCCTGCCGATCGAAAGCCATGTGCTGCAGGCCTTTGTCTCCGAGGCGATCAAGCCGCTTTTGCCCAACGTCATGACCTTTGGCGCCGGCCATTTCTACGTCAGCCAGTCCGACAAGGGCGGGCTGGTCTTCGGCGGCGACATAGACGGCTACAATTCCTATGCCCAGCGCGGCAACATGCCTGTGATGGAGGATGTCTGCGAGGGCGGCATGGCGCTGATGCCGATGATCGGCCGTGTGCGGCTGCTGCGCCAGTGGGGCGGCGTCATGGACATGTCGATGGACGGCACGCCGATCATCGACAAGACGCCGGTGGACGGGCTCTACCTCAACGCCGGCTGGTGCTATGGCGGCTTCAAGGCGACGCCGGGCTCCGGCTTTGTCTTTGCCCATCTTCTGGCGCGCGATGAATCGCACGAGGAAGCCGCAAGGTTCCGCCTCGACCGATTCCGGCGCGGCGCGATGATCGATGAAAAGGGCGTCGGCGCCCAACCGAACCTGCACTGAGGACGGCCGGGAAATCATGCGTATTGTCTGTCCTTTCTGCGGCGAACGAGAACTCGGCGAGTTCACCTATCTCGGCGACGCCAAGCCGCGACGCCCGGCGGCGGATGCCGGCGAAGATGCCGTCTATGACTATGTCTATCTGCGCGACAACATCGCCGGCGTGATGAGCGAGCACTGGTATCATGGCGGCGGCTGCCGGACCTGGCTGAAGATCGACCGCAACACGCTGACGCATGAGATTTCTTCGGTCGAGCCGGCGACGGGTGCTGGGGCGAGGCAGGTTGCGAAATGAATATTCCTGTCCAGGTCAGCGCTGCCCCTCACCTGCCTGCCGGCATCCTCTCCCCGTATAGTGACGGGGAGAGGGGCGCTGGCCGCAACCTCGGCGCGCTTCCTGAAGGCGTCCTTCTCCCCGTCACTATACGGGGAGAAGTGCCCGGTCCACCCTCCGCAGCTGCAGCGCAGCTGCTGCGGAGGACGGGCAGGGCGATGAGGGGCAGCGTAACCGTCTCGCATTTCATCGAACTCACGGAAGGCCGGCAATCGTGAGTTCCAACCAATCCCATCGCCTCCCATCCGGCGGCCTCATCGACCGCTCGGCGTCGCTGAATTTCCGTTTCGACGGCAAGACTTTTTCCGGCTTCCAGGGCGACACACTGGCTTCGGCGCTCGTCGCCAATGGCGTCAAGCTGGTCGGCCGCTCGTTCAAATATCATCGCCCGCGCGGTATCCTGACCGCAGGTTCGGAAGAACCCAACGCACTGGTTGAATTGCGGACAGGCGCGCGGCGCGAGCCGAACACCAAAGCGACCACGGCGGAACTCTATGAAGGATTGGAAGCCGCCAGCCAAAACCGCTGGCCTTCGCTGCGTCACGACCTGATGGCGGTCAACCAGCTGTTCGCTCCGATCTTCGTCGCCGGCTTCTACTACAAGACCTTCATGTGGCCGGCGAAATTCTGGGAAGCGATCTATGAGCCGGCTATCCGCCGCGCCGCCGGTCTAGGCCGCGCCGCCGGTGTTGCCGACCCCGACCATTACGACAAGGCCTGGGCGCATTGCGATGTGCTGATCGCCGGCTCCGGCCCGGCCGGACTGGCGGCCGCACTTGCCGCCGGCCGCTTCGGCGCCCGCGTCATCCTGTGCGAGGAGGATTTTGCGCTTGGCGGGCGGCTGCTGTCGGATGGCGGCACTATCGACGGCATGCCGGCGGCCGAATGGATTTCGCGCACGCTGGCGGAACTTGCGGCACTCCCCGACGTCCGCATCATGACCCGCACGACGCTGTTCGGTGTCTATGACGGCGGCACCTATGGCGCGCTGGAGCGCGTCAACGACCACCTGCCCTCGCCGCCGGAACACCAGGTGCGTCAGCGGCTGTGGCGGATCGTGGCCAAGCGCTGCGTGGTCGCCGCCGGAGCCATCGAACGGCCGATCGTCTTTGCCGGCAACGACACGCCCGGCGTGATGATGGCGTCCGGAATGCGGACCTATCTCGAGCGCTATGCGGCAACGCCGGCAAAACGCGCCGCGCTGTTCACCAATAATGAGGATGGCTGGCGCACGGTCGAAACCGCGCTTGGCGCGGGATTGCAGATCGCGGCGGTCGTCGATGCACGGCCTGATGTATCCCCTGCTCACCGCTCGCTCGCCTCGAAAAGCGGTTTCCCCGTGCTGAACGGTTCGGTCAGCGCAGTCGATGGCGGCAAGGACGGCGTCAGGAGGATCGCGGTGTCGCTGACGGGTGGCGCACGCGCTGAAGTCGAGGCCGACGGGCTCGCCGTCTCGGGCGGCTGGAACCCGGCGGTCGGGCTGACCTCCTACCATCGCGGCCGGCCGAAATGGCAGGAAGATATCGCGGCCTTCGTGCCGGATGGCGCTCCGCCGGGCATGGTTGCGGCGGGTGCCGCCAACGGCGCCTTCAGCCTCGGCGCCTGCCTGCGCGAAGGCTTTGCCGCAGGCGCGCAAGCGGCGCGGGATGCCGGGCGCAGCGGCAAGGCAGGCTCGGCGCCTGTCGCCGAGGATGAGGCGTTCTCGCTCACGCCGCTCTGGCATGTCGTCGGCAAGGGCAAGGCCTTTGTCGACCAGCAGCACGATGTCACCGCTTCCGACATCGAGCTGGCGCATCGCGAGGGTTTTGAATCGGTCGAGCATCTGAAGCGCTACACGACACTCGGCATGGCAACCGACCAGGGCAAGACCTCGAACGTCGCCGGCCTCGCCATCATGGCTGCCGTGTCAGGTAAATCCATTCCCGAGACCGGCACGACGATCTACCGGCCGCCCTTTGTGCCGGTTGCCATCGGCGCCTTCGCCGGCCATCACCGCGACGAAAATTTCCATGCGACCCGGCTGACGCCGTCGCATCACTGGGCGGCCGAACAGGGCGCGATCTTCGTCGACACCGGCCTCTGGAAGCGCGCGCAGTGGTATCCGCGCGCCGGCGAGAAGGACTGGCTGGAATCCGTCACCCGCGAGGTCAAGGCGGTGCGTGGCGGCGTCGGCTTCTGCGACGTCTCGACGCTCGGCAAGATCGATGTGCACGGTCCCGATGCCGGCGCCTTCCTCGACCGCGTCTACATCAACACCTTCTCAAATCTCGCTGTCGGCAAGGCCCGCTACGGGCTGATGCTGCGCGAGGACGGCATGGTCTATGACGACGGCACCACGTCGCGGCTGGCCGAGGACCATTATTTCCTGACCACTACCACCGCCAAGGCCGGGCCGGTGATGCAGCATCTCGAATTCTGCCGCCAGGTGCTGTTCCCTGAACTCGACGTACAGCTCACATCGGTCTCCGACCAATGGGCGCAGTTCTCGATCGCCGGACCCAAGACGCGTGATCTGCTCCGGGAGATGGTCGATCCGGCCGAGGATCTGTCGAACGAAGGCTTTCCCTTCATGGGCGCGCGCGAAGTGGCGCTGCGCGGCGGCATCAAGGCGCGGCTGTTTCGCATCTCCTTCTCCGGCGAGATGGCGTTCGAGATTTCCGTGCCGGCCCGCCATGGCGACGCGCTGGTCCGAAATCTGATGCAGGCCGGCAAACAATTTGGGGTGACGCCCTACGGCACCGAAGCGCTCGGCGTGATGCGCATCGAAAAGGGCCATGTCGCCGGGCCGGAATTGAGCGGCACCACAACCGCAGCCGATCTCGGCTTGGGCAAGATGATGTCGACCAAGAAGGATTTCATCGGCCGCGTCATGGCCGGGCGCGAGGCGCTGGTGGCAGCGGATCGGCAGGTCGTCGTCGGCATCAAGCCGACGGACAAGGCAAGCCGCCTGCGCTCCGGCGCGCATATCATTCCGAAGGGTGAGATTCCCGGTCCGGGCAACGACCAGGGCTACGTTACCTCCGTCTGTTTCTCGCCGATGCTCGACCAGTGGATCGGGCTCGGGCTGGTCGAACGCGGCCGCGAACGCATCGGCGAGATCGTCCATGCGCATGATCCGCTGCGCGGCGAGGACTATGATGTCGAACTCTGCAATCCCGTCTTCTACGATCCGGAAGGAGGGCGCCAGCGTGGCTGACTTTTCCTGGGCTTCCCGCAGTCCGCTGGAGCACGCTCTTGCCACCGGCGTCCACGGCGCGCGCGGTATCGAGGCCGGCGTTTCTTTGACCGAGATCCGCAATTTCGAGCTGATCCAGGTCATGGCGCGGCGCGGCAAATGGGCCGAACTGGCAAAGGCCGCCAAAACGCGTTTCGGAGTGGCAGCTCCGGAGGCGCCCAAAGCCATCCAGGCCAAGGACGCCGCGCTGATCTGGTCGGGCCCGCACCAGTTCCTAGTGCTGTCGAAGAACGGCAAGCACACGATGAACACGCTGGCGCCGGCGTTCTCCGGCCCCGCCTCGCTGTCAGACCAGTCGCACGCACGCGCCCTGATCAGCATCTCCGGAGCCAAGGCGCGCACCATGCTCGCCAAGCTGTCGTCGCTCGATCTGCACCCGGCGGTATTCCCGGTTGGTGCTGCGGCCGCGACCTCGATCGACCATACCAGCGTCACGCTCTGGCGCGGCGGCGACCAGCCGGATGGGCAGGCTGTGTTCAACCTTCTGGTGTTTGCGACCTTCGCCGAAAGCCTGTGGCACACGATGCTCGACGCTGCCGCCGAATACGGCATCGACATCCGATACTCCGAGGAATTGGCGTAGCTTTCATTCGCGCCGGCGACGAGTGGCCGACACCTTCGCCTTGCCAAATCCGGGCTTGCTGCCTATTCTTGCTGCTAAAATAATTTCACGTACAGGCAAACTTGTTTCTCAAGATTCAGAGTCGAGATGAGCCAGTCGCCCTACCCCGCCGTTGCAGCCGGACCACCCCGGCCAAGCCTGATTCTGCGGCCCGGCCAGATCGCGTTGCCGCCGGGCATGGAGCGCTATACGATCCAGGGCAACGAGGCGGTGCTCATCGAGGTCGAGGCCGGCGACACGATTACGGTGCGCAATGTCGAGGGCGGGCAGGCTTGCGAACTGCTGGCCTGTGACAAGACCGGCGTCACCGATCCCGGCATCTTCGGTGAAAAATCGAACAGCAATGCCGCCGGCATCAAGGCGTTGCTGGCGGAGGGCGACGACAGTCTCGCCTCCGTCCGCCGCGGGCTCGAGCGCCGGCAGGTGCGGCTTGATCATGCCAGGGCCGTGCGTGTCTTCGGCAGTGTCACCCCAGCCGGCACCGAACAGGGCTTTACCGTCGCCCGCGATGGCGCGATGCTGATCGCCGCGCCGGGCGGCCCGATGCTGGTCGACGGCCACGACACGGCGACACCGCTCAGCGTCATCGTGCGGCGCGCCACCATCCGTCCGGCGGCGAAGTCGCAGCTCGGCGATCCGCTGGCCGATCCGGTGCTCGATCTCAGGGTTCATTCGGCAACGGCTGAATCCTATTTCGTCAAGGCTGGCGACTATCTGCAGATCATCGATGTCGACGGGCGCCAGTGCACCGACTTCCAGTGCTTTTCGGCGCGCAAGCTGGACAAGGGCCGCGACCATCCGCTCGACGTGACGACGACCCGCACGCTGATGGGGTCAAGCTATCCGATGCCAGGCCTGCATTCGAAATACTATGACCAGGACATGGAGCCGCTGGTCGAGGTGGTGCAGGACACATGCGGCCGGCACGATGCCTTCGCGCTCGCCTGCGCGGCCAAATATTACGACGACATCGGCTATCCCGGTCACACCAACTGCTCGGAGAATTTCAACAAGGCGCTGTCGGATAAAGGGGTAACTCCCCGCGCGGGCTGGATGGCGATCAACTTCTTCTTCAACACGGCGATCGACGCGCATGGCGTGATGGTGTCCGACGAGCCATGGTCGCGGCCGGGCGACTATGTGCTGCTGCGGGCGCTCACCGACATCGTCTGCGTTTCCTCCGCCTGCCCCGACGACACGACGCCGGCCAATGGCTGGAACCTGACCGACATCCATGTGCGCACCTATTCCGGCCAGCACAAATTCTCGCGAGCGATCGCCAGACGCATGACGCCCGATTCGGAACCGAAAATGACCCGCGAGACAGCCTTTCATTCGAGCTTCGCCAAGCACACGCGCAACTTCGTCGAATACAGGGGCTACTGGCTGGCCAATTCCTTCGCCAAGGAAGGGCCAATCGCCGAATACTGGGCCTGCCGGCAGGACGCCGTGATCATGGACCTGTCGCCGCTGCGCAAATTCGAGGTCACCGGCCCGGATTCGGAAGCGCTGCTGCAATACACGCTGACCCGCGACGTCAAGAAGCTCGGTGTCGGCCAGGTCGTCTATTCGGCGATGTGCTACGAGCATGGCGGTATGATCGACGACGGCACGCTGCTGCGCCTCGGCAAGGACAATTTCCGCTGGGTCGGCGGCGACGATCTCTCCGGCGAATGGCTGCGCGAAACGGCAACGAAGCTCGGCGGCCTCAACGTCTTGGTGCGCTCGTCCACCGACCAGATGCACAATGTGGCCGTGCAAGGGCCTAAGAGCCGCGACATCCTGCGGGAGGTGATCTGGACCTCGCCGCTGCAGCCGTCGATCGACGAGCTCGAATGGTTCCGCTTCGCTGTCGCCCGCATAGGCGGCGGCAATGGCATCCCGGTCGTCGTCTCGCGCACCGGCTACACCGGCGAACTCGGCTACGAGGTCTGGTGCCACCCGCGCGACGCCGAAAAAGTGTTCGACGCCATCTGGGAGGCCGGCCAGCCGCATGGGTTGAAGCCGATGGGCCTGCAGGCGCTCGACATGGTGCGCATCGAGGCCGGGCTGATCTTCGCCGGCTATGAATTTTCCGACCAGACCGATCCGTTCGAGGCCGGCATCGGCTTTACCGTGCCGCTGAAGACCAAGACCGACGATTTCATCGGCCGCGAGGCGCTGATAAGGCGCAAGGAACATCCACAGACAAAGCTGGTCGGCCTCGACATCGACGCCAATGCAGCCGTCGGCCATGGCGACTGCGTGCATGTCGGCCGCGCCCAGATCGGCGTCGTCACCTCGGGCATGCGTTCACCGGTGCTGAACAAGAACATCGCGCTGGCGAGGCTCGATGTGACCCATGCGGCCACCGGCACCGAGGTCGAGATCGGCAAGCTCGACGGGCATGCCAAGCGGCTGCCGGCGCGCGTGGTCGGCTTCGCGCATTACGACCCACAGAAGACCAGGCCGCGTTCCTGACGGCAGCATCCCAGACGTGCAATGGTTTGTCGGCGGTGCTGGCCGGCCGGGTAGCAATGTGTTTCGCAAGCGTGATGTGCATAGGCTCACAAAACGCTTGACGTGAAAGCGCGGCGGATCAATCTTCACTGCCAAGAAAAAAATGCGACTGAGTGGAAACACAGGAGTCGTTGAGATCATGTGACGATGAAGCCTCGCACAGTCGGGGCCTTCGCTACGGGGAACAGCAAATGGGGAAGCCAAACACATGAGCACGATAACGACTGCCGTGGAGTTGCCTGTCGAAAGCAGGCTGCTTAGGCACATCGACTGGCGCGGCGCCTTCTGGGTGGCAAGCGGCGTTCCTGCCCTCGTCCTGTTTTCGATCGGCGGCATTGCCGGCACCACCGGCACGCTGGCCTTCGCGATCTGGATCGCGTCCATGATCATGGGCTTCCTGCAATCCTTCACCTATGCGGAAATCGCCGGCCTGTTTCCGAACAAGTCCGGCGGCGCCTCGATCTACGGCGCCACCGCCTGGTTGCGCTATTCCAAGTTCATTGCGCCGCTTTCGGTGTGGTGCAACTGGTTCGCGTGGTCGCCGGTGCTGTCGCTCGGCTGTTCGATCGCCGCCGCCTATATCCTCAACGCGCTGGCGCCAGTGCCGCTGTTCACCGACACCTCGCCGGAAGTGGCCGCCTATATCGCGGCGCATGCAGGAACGAGCGCTGCCGATGCGATTGCGGCGGTGACTGCGGCAGCCACGCCCGCGATCCGCAACTGGACGCTCTACGGTCACACGCTGGGGCCGGTCTCCTTCACCTTCAACGCCACCTTCTTCATCGGCGCGCTGCTGATGCTGATCATCTTCTCCATCCAGCATCGCGGCATCCTGGGCACGGCCAATGTGCAGAAATATATCGGCCTGCTGGTCATCATCCCGATGCTGATCGTCGGCCTGGTGCCGATCTTCACCGGCCAGATCAACTGGGCGAATTTTTCGCCGCTGGTGCCGCTGGCGGCCGCCTATGCGCCGGAGCCCGGGGCTTGGAACATCGCCGGCTGGACGCTCGTGCTCGGCGGCATGTTCATCGCGGCGTGGTCGACCTACGGTTTTGAGACCGCCGTCTGCTACACGTCGGAGTTCAAGAACCCCGGCACCGACACGTTCAAGGCGATCTTCTATTCCGGCCTGCTCTGCATGCTGCTGTTCATCCTGGTGCCGTTCACCTTCCAGGGCGTGCTCGGCCTCAACGGCATGCTGGCCACGCCGATCGTCGACGGCTCCGGTGTGGCCGACGCGCTGGCCGGAATGGTTGGTGGCGGACAGCTTATCCACAGCCTGCTGGTGATGCTGATGATCCTGGCGCTGGTGCTGTGCATCATGACGGCCATGGCCGGCTCCTCGCGCACGCTCTACCAGGGTTCGGTCGACGGCTGGCTGCCGCGCTATCTCAGCCACGTCAACGAGCATGGCGCGCCGACACGGGCGATGTGGACCGACCTGATCTTCAACCTGATCGTACTGGCCATCGCTTCGGCCGACGCGACGAGCTTCTTCTTCATCCTCGCCGTATCGAATTGCGGCTACATCATCTTCAACTTCCTCAACCTCAATGCTGGCTGGATCCACCGCATCGACAACGGCCATATCGCGCGGCCATGGCGCGCGCCGAGCTGGCTGCTCGGCATCGGAGCGATCTTCGCCTATGTCAATGCGATCTTCATGGGTGCGGGCGCCAAGGTCTGGAACCCGATGGCGCTGTGGGCGGGGCTGATCACCGCAGCGCTGATCATCCCGGTGTTCTGCTTCCGGCATTACATCCAGGACAAGGGTAAATTCCCCGACCATATGCTGGCCGACCTCGGCATGAAGTCGTCGGATCTCAGGGTCAAGAAGGCGGGAATCCTGCCCTATCTGACGCTGATCGCCGGCGTGGTGGTGATGCTGCTCGCCAACTGGTTTTTCGTCATCTGA
This sequence comes from Mesorhizobium metallidurans STM 2683, assembly GCF_000350085.1. GTDB lineage: Bacteria > Pseudomonadota > Alphaproteobacteria > Rhizobiales > Rhizobiaceae > Mesorhizobium > Mesorhizobium metallidurans. The sequence continues at coordinate 83,616 of NZ_CAUM01000150.1, read as the reverse complement.
CGGCAGGCTGAATGGATCGGGCGCAGATCGGCGCGCTCGATCCGACCTCCCCTCTGAGCCCACCCTGATAGTATCGGGGTGGGCTTTTTCGTCTCGGTGGTGCCGGATCCAAGTCCGCCAAGTCATGCAGGCCATTGCGTTCCACGACCGGTGCGAATATGCTTGTTGTACGATCGTTCAACAAGCATTTCGCGAGCCCAGATGCAGTGCAATCCCCGCTACGAGATTCTGTTCGAACCGGTGCGCATCGGGCCCGTCACGGCGCCGAACCGTTTCTATCAAGTGCCGCACGCCAGCGGCATGACCAACGCACTGCCGCGGGTGCGCGCGGCCTTCCGTGAGGCCAAGGCCGAGGGCGGATGGGGCGTGATCTGCACCGGCGCCTGTTCGATCGACCCCAGCTCGGACGATGCACCGCTGCCTTTTGCCACGATGTGGGACGGCAACGACATCCGTGCGCATGCGCTGATGACGGAGGCGGTGCACCGCCACGGCGCGCTTGCCGGCGTGGAGCTTTGGCACGGCGGCGCATCGGTGATGAACCGGACAAGCCGCCTGCCTCCGCTGTCGCCATCCGGCATTCCGTGGATGGCCACCCATGTCGGTTTCATGGGCAATCTGCGCCCGAAGACGATGGACAGGGCCGATATACGCGACGTTTTGAAATGCCAGACTGAGGCGGCGCGCAAGGCGCGCACGGCCGGCTTCGACATCGTCTATGTCTATGCCGGCATGGGCTATCTCGGCTACGAATTCCTGCTGCCTGAATATAACAATCGCACCGACTGTTATGGCGGCTCGATCGAGAACCGGGTGCGCTTCGTGCGCGAGATGATCGAAGTCACCAAGGATGCGGTCGGCAAGGATTGCGGCGTCGCCTTGCGGGTAAGCCTCGAGGAACTGCGCGGCAGGCCGGGCCGCAACCAGCTTTCCGAGGCGCACGAACTGGTCGCACTGCTGGCGGACGTGCCGGACCTGTTCGACGTCAAGATGGATTCCAGCCCGACCGACTGTTCGGCATCGCGCTTCACCGGCGAAGGCAGCCATGAGCCGGTGATCGATTTCGTCAAATCGCTGACCAAAAAGCCGGTGGTCGGCGTCGGGCGTTTTACCTCGCCCGACACGATGGTATCGCAAATCAGGCGCGGCGTGCTGGACTTTATCGGCGGCGCGCGGCCTTCGATCGCCGATCCATTCCTGCCGAACAAGATCCGCGAGGGCCGCGAGGCCGAGATCCGCGAATGCATCGGCTGCAACATCTGCATTTCAAGCTGGCACGACGGCGTGCCGGTGCGCTGTACCCAGAACCCGACCGCCGGCGAAGAATGGCGGCGCGGCTGGCATCCCGAGCGCGTCGAGCGCGCCGACACCCCCGAGCGGATTCTGATTGTCGGCGGCGGGCCGGCCGGGCTGGAATGCGCGCTGACGCTCGGCCGTCGCGGCCATGAAGTCACACTCGCCGACAGCAACCGGACCTTCGGCGGGCGGCTGACCTTCGAGAAGACGCTGCCCGGCTTGTCGGCCTGGAACCGCGTCGTCGACTACCGCCTCGCGCGTCTCGACGAGATGAGCAACGTCTCGCTCTATGCCGAGAGCGCGCTTGGCGCGGACGAGATCATCGAGCTTTCGCCGGATCGCGTGGTGCTGGCGACCGGCGCGCGCTGGACAAACATGCTCTATTCCTCGCTGGAGATTCCGGTCGGCCGACTCGACCATCCCGATGTTTTCACTCCCGACGACATCGCCGGCGGCCGGCTTCCCCAGGGGCCGACGCTGGTCTTCGATTTCGACAACTACTATATGGGCGGCGTCCTCACCGAACATCTGGCAGCACACGGCATCCCGGTCAGCTACGTGACGCCGGCAGGCCAAGCTTCGGCGTGGACGATCATGACCAACGAGCTGCCGCTGGTGCATCGGGCGCTGGCGCGACGCAAGGTGGCGGTGACCACGCTGCATCTCTTAAAATCCTTTGACGGCGAGACGGCGACGCTGGCGCATCTGTTCACCGGGGAGGAGACACGCGTGGCTTGCCGCTCGGTGGTGATCGTCGGGTTGAGACTGCCGCGCGGCGAGTTGTTCGAGACGCTGACGGAACGGGCGGACGCTCTTGCGGACGCCGGCATCCGCAGCGTCGATCGCATTGGCGACACGCTGGCTCCGGGCGCCATCACCCATGCGGTCCACAGTGGCCACAAGCTCGCTCGCGAGATCGGCGCAGATATCCGCTGGCAGCCCTACCGCCGCGACACGCCGATCGTCGACGCGGTGGCGGATTTCGACATGCGTACGGCAGCCGAATAGAGCAATTCCAGGAAAAGTGTGAACGGTTTTCCGTTCGGAATTGCGTCAAACAAGGAGTTCTAGGACGCCATGGAACGCATCACGGCACGTCGCAGACCCGGCCGCCCGCAGCGCGAGGTCGGCGGCATCGAACAACGGCCGTGGAAGCAATTGATGCGGCCCTACGCGCCGATCGAGATCCTGTCGGCCGACCAGGTGCAGACCATCCACGATACGGGCCTCACCATCCTCGAGGAAATCGGCATGCGGGTGCTGCAGCCGCAGGCGCGCCAGCTCTATCGCGCCGCCGGCTGCGATGTCGACGAAGGCGAGATGCGGGTGCGCATCGACCGCGCCATGGTCATGGAGCGCATTGCCATGGCGCCCTCATCGTTCGAATTGCGTGCCCGCAATCCGCTAAAGAACGTCAAGGTGGGCGGACGGCACTGCATCCTGTCGTCGGTCGGCGGACCGGCCTATGTCATGGACAATGATCGCGGCCGCCGTCCCGGCACCTACGCCGAGATGTGCGATTACCTGAAGCTGATCCAGTCGTTCAACGTGCTGCACCAGGAAGGAGGCGGGCCGTTCGAGCCGCTCGACCTGCACCAGAACACACGCCACCTCGACCTCTACTATGCCGAGATCACGCTGCTCGACAAGAACTGGCAGCCACAGGCACTGGGCCGCGGACGCGCCATCGACGCGCTGGAGATGGTGGCGATTTCGCTCGGCACGACGCGCGAAAACCTTGCCAAGGAGACGCCTGTCTTCACCGGCATCATCAACACCAACTCGCCGCTGCAACTCGACGAGCCGATGGCCGAAGGGCTGATCGCGCTGGCCGAGCACGGCCAGGTCAATGTCATCACGCCGTTCACGCTGGCCGGAGCGATGAGCCCGGTGACGCTTGCCGGCGCGCTGTCGCAGCAGCATGCCGAGGCGCTGGCCGGCATTGCGCTGACCCAGATCGTGCGTCCCGGCGTGCCGGTGATGTATGGCGGCTTCACCTCCAATGTCGACATGAAGACCGGCGCTCCGGCCTTCGGCACGCCCGAATATACGCAGGCCGCGCAGATCACCGGCCAGCTGTGCCGGCTGATCGGCGTGCCGTTCCGCTCCAGCAACGTCACCGCCGCCAATTCCGTCGACGCGCAGGCGGCCTATGAGAGCGCGATGTCGCTGTGGGGCTGCCTGATGGGCGGCGCCAATCTGGTGCTGCATGCGGCGGGCTGGCTCGGCGGCGGTTTGACGGCGTCGTTCGAGAAACTGGTCATCGACGCCGAGATGCTGCAGATGATGTCGGCCTATTTCGACCCGCCGGTGGTCGATGTCGACACGCTGGCGCTGGAGGCGGTGCGCGAGGTCGGCCCGGCCGGGCACTTCTTCGGCGCCGCGCACACGATGCAGCGCTACGAGCGGGCCTTCTATTCGCCGCTGGTATCCAACTGGGACAATTACGACACCTGGATGGAGCGTGGCCAGGTGACGGCACGAGAGAGGGCCAACGTCGTCTGGAAACGCATGGTCGCCGAATACGAGCAGCCGCCGATCGATCCCGGCATCGACGAGGCGCTGCGCGACTATATGGAGCGCCGCAAGCGTGAGGGCGGCTCGCCGCTGAATTGATTTGAGGTCGTGCCTGGCGCTGACCTTGCAATGTCAACCCCGCAAAGGCCCAACCTGCGCCTCAAGCATCTCGAAGCCGGCGGCTTCGGCGGCTTGCGGCGTCACCACGCTTTCGTCGAGGCACCATTCGAGCCAGAGCCCGTCGACCAGGGCGATGAAATTGCGCGCCAGTGTTGGGGCATCGACATCCCTGCCGCGCGGCAATGCCACCGCCGCGATATCCTCTGCGAGTTCGGCCCGGTAGGCATCATAGAGCTCGCGATGCGCCGCTTTCAGGCGTGGATTGACCGCAATCTCGCCCCATAAAGAGAGCCAGATCAGAAGGTTGTCACGGCTGAAATAGTCGGGCGAGAAATTGGACTGCACCAGGGCGGCGAGCGACGCCTCGGGCGGCCAGTCGGATTTCTCGGCGCGGCGCCGTTTGGCCTCCGCGATCTGGTTGTTGACGCTGGCGTAGAGCGAGGATTTGTAGACCTCGACCAGAAGCCCATCGCGGCCTTCGAAATGGTGGTTGATCAGGCCGCGCGAGACGCCCGCCTCCTTGCAGATGCGATCGACGGTGAAGGCGCCGATGCCACCCACCGAGAGACATCTTGTCGCCGCCTCGATCAGCATGGCGCGGCGCACATCCGGCTGCTCCCGGCTGAAGCGCGGCGGCGTTTTCTTCGCGCCGCGCTTCCTTGTTGTGGGTTGGGCTTCCGTCATAGGCTCCAGCTAATCGATCGCACCTTTCGTGTCCACGGAGTGGTCACGCCTTCTTCTTGAACAACACCGGATTGGGGTGACCATCGGGATAGATCACCGGTTCAAAACTGGTCTTGTGGATGACGACCAGTGGCTGGTGACAGATGAAGACGAAACCGCCGGATTGCTCCATCAGATCTTCCATCCGGTTGGACAGCGCGACGCGTTTTGCCTGTTCGCTTTCCGCCACCAATTGCTGGTAGCTGGCTTCGAATTCGGGACTGTCGAAGCCGGACCAGTTGTAGGCGCCGATCTGATCGGGGCGGAACCAGACAAGGTTTTCGGAAGGGTCGACGCCGCCGGCGAAGTCCATCAATGCAAGGTCGATGTTCTTGTAGCCATCGCCTTGCGTCTTGTCGCCGACGCCCCAAAAGGCGGCTTCGTCATAGGGCTGGATCTCGACCTTGATGCCAGCCTGCTCGAGGCTGGCCTGGATGATCTGCGCGGTCGCGGTGCGGATGGAATCGTTCATCACCGTCAAGGTCAGCGACAGGTCGCTGACGCCTGCTTCGCTAAGCAGCGCGGCGGACTTTTCGTAATCGGGCGCTGCGATCAGATTGCTGGCGCGTGCGAATTTGGTGCCGGGCTGCACGACGCCGGTGGAACGCTTGGTGAGGTCGTCATAAACGCCGGTGAGTATCTGGCTGACGTCGACGCCATACTGCACCGCTTGGCGTACCTTCAGATCCTTGAGTCGGGGGCTCAGCATGTTGATGGTCAGCCAGACATAGCGTGTCGACTGCGCCTCGATGACCGCGGTGTTGGCTGGTGGGCTCGCCTTGACCGCCTTGGTCGCCGAAATCGCGATCTTGGTGTAGTCGAAGGCGTCGGCCTCGTAGGCGAGCTGCGCCGCCTGATCGTCGGCAACGATGTAGATCTCGACCTTGCCGAAATCCGGCTTCTGCCCCGGCCAGTCCGGATTGGCTGTCAGCGTCACCTTCTGCTTCTGCTGCCAGTCGGTGAAGAGATAGGGGCCGCATGTCGCAGGCGGCTCGGTGGTGAACTTGCCGCCGGCCCTTTCGGTGCCGGCACGGCTGATGATGTGACCGCCATAATAGGGCAGGCTGGTGACGAAGATCGGCTGGTATGGATCCTTGAGATGGATAATGCCTGACCTGGCGTCGACGACCTCGACACGATCGAGCTTTTCGAACTGGTAAGCCCAGGGCGACGAGAGTTTGGGATCGGCGATGCGCTCATACGAGAATTTCACGTCTTCGGCGGTGACGCGGCCGAGCCCGTTCGACCATTTCAGCCCGTCGATCAGGGTGAAGGCGATCGTCTTGGGTTCGGTCAGTTCGAGTTTCTCCGCGCCCCAGAGCGACCATGGCGAGCCTTGCCTGAGGTCGCCAAGACGGTTCAACGATACATAGATGCCGCGCATCATGACGTCCTCGATGCCGCCGATCATGAAGGCGGGGTCGAGCGTCTGCAGGTCGCCCTCCATGCGGATGCGCAGCGTGTCGCCGTCGGCCGACCAGGCAAAGCCGGGTTTCATGGCGAGACCGGCGCCGAGCGCGCCGGCCGCTTTCAGGAATGCACGTCTGTCGATGTTCCATCGTGTCATGGCAGTTTCCCCTTTGGTTGGTTTCGTGGTTCTTGCCCGCCTGTCTCAAGCGGGAAATGGCAGCGCACCATGCGGCCTGCGCTGATCTGTCGATAGGCCGGCGGCTCGGCCCGGCAGCGCTCCTGAGCGATCGGGCAGCGTGTGTGGAATTCGCAGCCCGAAGGCCGCCGGAACACGCTCGGGATCTCGCCGCTGACGGCCGGATTTTGGCTGCGCCGGCGCGGGTCGGGTATCGGCTCGGACTGGATCAGCGTCGCGGTGTAGGGATGCATCGGCGACGAAAACACGTCTTGCGTCGGACCAGTCTCGACCAACCGGCCGAGATACATGATGGCCAGCCGATCGCTGACATGGCGGATCATGGCCAGATTGTGGGTGACGATCATGGCGGCGAAGCCGAGCTCACGCTTCAACTCGCCGATCAGATTGAGCACGTCGCCTTGCACCGAAACATCGAGGCCGGCGGTCGGCTCGTCGGCGAGCAGCAGATGCGGCTTCATCGCCAGCGCCCGGGCGACGCCGACGCGGCGCGCCTGTCCGCCGGAGAGCTCATGCGGAAAGCGGTCGACAAAGGAGGCCGGCAGACCGACCAGCGCCAGCAGCGCCCTGGCGGCGGCGCGGCGGTCCGGTATCAGCACGCCCTGGATCACCTGCGGTTCGGTCAGCAGCATGCCGATGCGCAGGCGCGGACTGAGCGAGGCGACCGGGTCCTGGAACATCATCGCCGAGCGCCGGCGCATGGCGCGGAAATCGGCCTGCGTCCTGATGTCCCTGCCCTCGAAGGCGATGCGGCCGGCGGCTGCCCGCACAAGCCCGAGGATGGTGCGCGCCAGCGTCGTCTTGCCGGAACCGGATTCGCCGACCAGTCCAAGCGTCTCGCGAGGCAGCATCGACAGCGTCACGCTGTCGATGACGTTGAAGGCCGGCAAGGGGAACGGATTGATCAGGCGGTTGAGCACCCCGCCGCCGGTGAAGGAGACCGAAAGGTCCTCGATGGCGAGCAGAGGGCTCATGGCGTAGTCACCGCATGGCAGCGTGCGATGTGGGAAGCGGAGAGCTTCACCAGCGGCGGCGCGATGGTGTTGCACGGCGCGAAGGCACGGTCGCAGCGCGGCGCGTAGACGCATCCGGATGGCGGCTGGGTCAGATTGGGCAGCGAGCCGGGAATGGTCGGCAGCCGATCCAGCCGTTCATGAAAACGGGCCGGGTCGCAGGCGAGCAGCGCTTGCGTATACGGGTGTCTGGCGTCGTGGAAGATCGCATCGACCTCGCCGCCCTCGACCACCTCGCCTGCATACATGACATAGACACGGTCGCAGAGTTCGGCAATGACGCCGAGATGGTGCGAGACGACGATGATGATGCCGTTGTACTCGCGCCGGAGTTCGCGCAGCAGGTGGATGATCTGCGCCTCCATGGTCACGTCGAGCGCCGTCGTCGGCTCGTCGGCGATGAGCAGGCCGGGATCGGTCAGCAGTGCCGCGGCAATCGCGACACGCTGGCGCATGCCGCCGGAGAGCTCGTGCGGATAGCTCCGCATGCGCCGTTCCGCATCCGAGATCCCGACGCGGCCAAGCATGGCGGCGATCCGCGCCCGCTTTTGCGCCCGGCCAAGATCCCTGCGGTGATGCTGGAAGTCGACGAGCTGGTCGCCGATGGTCAGCACCGGGTTGAAGGCGGTCATCGGGTCCTGGCTGACCAGCGCGATCTCGTCGCCGCGCAGCAGGCGCTGGCGATGCGCGTCGAGCTTCGCCAGGTCGACGCCGTTCCAGGAAATGCAGCCGTCGATCCTTGCATTGGGCGGTAACAGGTTTGCCATGGCGGTGACCAGCGTGGACTTGCCGCAGCCGCTCTCGCCGACGATGCCGATGACCTCGCCCGGATGCGCCTCGATGTCGACATGGCGCAGCGCATGCACTGCGCCATGTTGCGTCTCATAACGGACGCTGAGATCGTGGGCGGCGAGCGCTCCGGTCATGCCGGCCTCCGCAACTGCAGGCGCGGGTCGAGATAGTCGCGCAGGCCCTCGCCGAGAAAGGTGAAGCCAAGCGTGGCGAGCACCAGGGGCAGGCCGCCGAAGATGACCATGAACGGTGCTGAGCGGATGCTGGTGTAGCCGTCATAGAGGATCGAGCCCCAGGACGGCGTCGGCGGGCGCACGCCAAGGCCGAGGAAGCTCAAGCCCGCTTCGACCATGATGACGACCGGAATGTCCATCGACAGAAGGATGATCAGCGGACCGACGACATTGGGCAGCAGGTGGATGAAGATGATGCGCGCCGCACTCGCATCGAGCAGGCGTTCGGCGAGGATGTAATCGCTGTTCTTCAGCGCCAGCGTCTGCGCCCGGATCAGCCTGGCATAGCTCGGGAACGAGGTCGCGGCGATGACGATGATCAGCGTTCCGGTCCCGGCGCCGAGCACGGTGATGATGGCCAGCGCGAACATGATCATCGGCAGCGAATTCAGGCTGTCGAAGGTCAGCACCAGGATGGCGTCGAGCCAGCGCGGGCCGTAGCCGGCGATCAGCCCGAGCAACAGTCCGATCGTACCGGCTATGGCGACGGAGACCATGGCGATCGTCAGCGCCGTGCGGGCGCCGTAGATAACGCGCGACAGGAGATCGCGGCCGAGATGATCGGTGCCGAACCAGTGCCCGAGCGATGGCGGCTGCAGCTTGTGCAGCACGTCGATCTTGACCGGCGAATAGGGCGCCAGCCACGGCGCGAAAACGGCGGTGATGAGAAAGCCGATGACCAAGAATAGCGCCACGCAAGTAAACGGATCGGCAAGCAGCGCACGCAGCAACGGAAATCGTTGTCGGTCCGGCATGGAGAGCGAGGCGTCAGCCACGGAAGACATCGCGGACCCTCGGATCGAGCCGCGCAATCAAGAGATCGGCGGCGATGGTGATGGAGACGTAGATCGTTGTCATGATCAGCACCGTGCCCATGACGACGGGATAGTTGCGGGTGTTGACCGCGTCGGTGATCAGCTTGCCGATGCCGGGCCGGGCGAACACCGCCTCGACGAAGACGGCGCTGGACAGGATGCTGCCGAGGCCGACAGCGACCAGTGAGATGGTCGGGATGATGGCGATGCGCAGCGCGTACTTTGAGACGATCTTCCACTCCGGCAGGCCGAAGGAGCGCGCGGTGCGGATGTGCGGCTCGCCCATCACCTCCATCATCGAGGCGCGCACCATGCGGGCGATGTAGCCAATCCAGCCGAGCGCGATGGCCGCCGCCGGCAGCACCAGCGCCCTGGCCTGGCTGGCGATGTCACCGGCCTCGCCGGCGCCGATAGCCGGCAGCCAGCGCAAGGTGACGGCAAAGAGCAGCAGCGAATAGATGGCAACGACGAAGGACGGCACGGCAATGACGCCGACGGAGAGCACGCCGATGACGGCATCGGCAAGCGTGCCGCGCCGCATGACCGAAAGGCAGCCGAGCGGAACGCCGACGAGAAGCGCGACGGCGAGCGCGGTCAGGCCGAGGACAAGTGTGTTCGGCAGTGCCTCCATGACCAGGGTGGAGACGGGCCGGTTCGACCAGACGTCGTAGCCGAGATTGCCGGTCAGCGCGTTGCGGAAGAATTCGACGATCTGCCACCAGACCGGCTGGTCGAGCCCCATGCGCTCGATCAGAAGCCTTTTCAGTTCCGGCGTGGCGCGCGGTCCGAGCGCCACGCTCGCCGGATCGCCGGGAACGAGGAAGACGGCCGCATACATGGCGACCATGACGAGGACGAGGATCAGGAGGCCGAGACCGATGCGCTTCACTGCATATGCAAGCATGGCCTCCCTCCCCTCTCCTCAGGCGAAATCGCGCCTGATGCGCCGCGTCGCCGAGGCGCTGTGGACAAGCTTGCCCCGTTCTCGCGCCTCGATATGCCAGCTCAGGCTGAAATGCGTCTCGTCCGATGTCAGTTCGGTGCGCGCTGTCGCTTCCGTGTCGGCGTCGCCGCTGGCGATGGCCCAGCGGTATTCGGTGATTAGCCGGGCCGACAGCGGGTCGTCGGCGTTGATGCTCATCGTGTCGGCGTTGGCCGAGGACACGGTGATGTCGCGGTCGTCGTAGCGTCTGCTGCCGTGGTCGGAGGTCAGCGCGATGGTCTGCAAGCCGGAGCCGACATCGTCGGTGACGATGCGGCGATCGAAACCGTCGTCCAGCGTCGTGGTGGGAACCGGCGGCGCGGTCTCGGCCGGCTCGAAGCGGACGTCGCGATCGCGCGGCGATGGCGGGCGCACCGGAAGCATCACCGTGCTTTCGCCGGTCGCCACCGACAGCGTCGACAGGTTCGGCTGCGGCCACAGGATCGGCCAGTGCTGATTGGCCAGCGCCAGTCGCATGCGATGGCCTTTGGGCACAATGCGGGCGAAATCATTGAGCTTCAGCCGCACCTGGAATGGTGTTCCAACCGGACACGGCGTCGGATGCTCGTGGCTGTTGCGGTGGCTGAGGTTGAGCACGCCATAGGTCATCAGCGCCGAGGTGCCGTCGGGATAGACGTCGCAGAGCCGGGCAGCGAGGTTGACATGCGGCTGATCGACGGTGACGACGAGATCCAGTTCCGGCGCACCGAGCAAGGTCAGGTCATTATCGAGCGGTTGGGTATCGAAGCACAGCGCCAGACCGTCCTCGCGACGCTGGTCGATGGCCATGTCCGGGCAGGAGCCGCCATAGCCGCCCCAGCGGCCGCAATCGCGCCCGGCGGTGGCCGGCGAGCGCACGGAACGCGTGGCGCCGGGTGCTGCCTGGCCACCCAGTCCGGCGGCATTCAAATACAGCGTGCGACGCTCGATGCGTGGCGACGGCCACGCATCCTCGGCCGCCCACGATCCCGCATGATCAGGGAGATAGAAGGGTTGCGGCCGCTCCTCGCCGGTGATCCAGACGCGGTAGAGCGGCTCGTCCGTGATGCCGGTGTTTTCGCCGCATAGCCAATGACGCCACCAGCGCAGAGCCTCCTGCAGATAGCCGATCAGCGGCCCCGGTGCGCCGCGACAGGGATAGGCATGCGACCACGGACCGACGACGCCGAGCTTCGGTCCCTTTAGATGTTCGAGCAGGCGCGGCACGAAATTGGAGTAGCTGTCCTCCCAGCCGCAGACGGCCATGACCGCGCATTCGATCGCGGAGTAGTCCTCGCAGATCGAGCCTTGCCGCCAATAGTCGTCGCGGCGCTGATGCGCGAGCCAGATTTCCGATAGCGAGCGCGTCGCCGCGAGACGGCTCGTCCACATGGCGCGCCAGGCGTCGCCGACGATCTGCGGATCGGGCGCCATCGCCTTCTTCACCAGCATGAAGTTCGACCACATCTCCTGCTCGGTGAGCAGCGCGCCGCCCATATAATGGATGTCGTCGGCATAGCGGTCGTCGGTGGCGCAGTTGCTGATGATGGCCTTCAAGGCAGGCGGCCGGCGCGCCGCCACCTGCAGCGCGTTGAAGCCGCCCCAGGAAATGCCGGTCATGCCGACATTGCCGTTGCACCAGGGCTGGGCGGCGAGATGGGCGATGATTTCGCAGGCATCCTCCTGCTCGCGCGGCAGATATTCGTCCGCCAGACCGCCGTCGGAATCGCCGGAGCCCCTGATATCGATGCGGGCGCAGGCAATGCCATGGCCGGCGAGCCAGGGATGGATGTCGATGTCGCGCGCCACGGTGCCGTCACGGCGGCGATAGGGCACCATTTCGACGACGACGGGCACCTTGGCGTCGATGCGCGGGCGCCACAGCGTGGCGGCGATGCGCGTGCCGTCGACCAGTGTGATCCAGAACGGATCGACGGTCTCGACGGCAAGCGGGAACTCGGTTCGTACCACGGCAGGTACTCGTTAAATCACCTTGTTGAACGTTCGTACAACAAGGTGATTTAACGCGCAATCCCGCTGCCCGCTTTTTGGCGTCAAATGCGAACTTGAGGCGGCTGAAGAATGTGCACGACCGCTCAGTCGATCTTGATGAACACGCCCTTGGTGTTGAGATATTCGTCGAGGTGCTCGGCGCCCCCCTCGCGACCGTAGCCGCTCATCTTGTAGCCGCCGAAGGATACGGCCGGGTCGATGGCGTGATAGGTGTTGACCCAGACCGAGCCGGCGCGAATCTTTCGGGATAGCTGGTGCGCGGTCGTGATATTGCGGGTGAAGATCCCGGCGGCAAGGCCATAGGGGGTGTTGTTGGCGCGTTCGACCGCTTCGTCCAGCGTGTCGAACGGCAACGCCGAAATGACCGGTCCGAAGATCTCCTCACGCGCGATCCTCATCTCGTCCGAGACGCCGGCAAAGACGGTCGGGGCGACGAAATTGCCGGCGGCGAGCGCGCCTTCCGTCAGCCGAGCGCCGCCAGTGACGAGCGTCGCGCCCTCGGCCGTACCGGCTTCGAGGTAGCCGGTGACCCGTTCGAGCTGCCGCAGCGAAACCAATGGGCCGATCTCGGTTGCCGGGTCGATGCCGTCGCCGATCCTGAGACCCTTGGCATAGGCCGCCAGCCGCTCGACGAACTCGTCATGGATGGAGCGCTCGACGAACAGGCGCGAGCCGGCAATGCAGATCTGGCCGGAATTGGCGAACACCGACATCGCCGCCACCGGCACCGCTCTGTCGAGATCGGCGTCGGCGCAGACGATGACCGGCGACTTGCCGCCGAGTTCCAGCGAAACGCGCTTGAGATTGCCGGCCGAAGCGCGGACGATCGACTGTCCGGTCGCCGTCGAGCCGGTGAAGACGATCTTATCGACGCCCATATGCTCGGCAAGGGCCGCGCCTGCCTCCGCGCCGGTGCCGGTAACGATGTTGACGACGCCCGGCGGCACGCCGGCCTCGTTCATGATGTCGGCGATCAGGAGCGGCGTCAGCGGCGCCTCTTCCGACGGTTTCAGCACGATCGTGCAGCCTGTCGCCAGCGCCGGTCCGATCTTCCAGGTTGAGGCGGCGGTCGGTGCGTTCCAGGGGATGATGGCGCCGACAACACCGACCGGCTCCTTGCGCGTGAAGGAGACGACCTCACCCGGCAGCGAGTTTTCGATCGTCTCGCCATGCAGCGCTGTCGCCATGCCGGCATAATAGCGCAACATGCCGATGACGCGGTTGCGGTTGGCGCGGGTGCGCACGACCGGCATGCCCATGTCGGTCGTGTCCGACCGGCTGATCTCCTCCCAGTGCTTTTCGAAAAGGTCGGCGATCCTGAGAAGCAGCACCTGCCGCTCATAGGGCTTGAACCGGCTCCACGGTCCATCGAAGGCTCTGCGTGCCGCGGCGACGGCCAAGTCGATATCCCGGCGGTCGCCGCGCGGCACGGTGGCGATGACCGCGCCGGTCGCAGGATTACGGGTCTCGATGGTCAGGCCCGAGCGGGCGCCGACCCAGGCGCCATCGATGAACATCTGCCGATGGCGCCCGTCGATCGGCAGGCGAAGTTCTATCGAGGCCTGAGCCAGGGTCATGATTTTCCTCCATGTGACAGGCAGCCAAGTGACCGCCCTGTAATGGAGGACGCCACAACGCCGCACGTCAGACGTACGGCGTTCTAGCATTTTTTGACCGGCGCATCCTATGCGCCAGCAAAGATCACTCGGCCGCCAGGGGCAGTTGCAGTTGCGGCCTTTCGCTTTCTTCCGCCTGCCCTGTCTCGGGCGCCTGCTCGGCAGCCTTCTTGGGCTCCCGGCCGAAGAACAGGGCGTAGCCTGCCGGAAGGACAAGGATGGTGAGCACGGTGGCAACCAGGATGCCGCCCATCATGGCATAGGCGAGCGGACCCCAGAAGACGGCGCGCGAGATCGGGATCAGCGCCAGCACCGCCGTCATCGCCGTCAGCACGATCGGCCGGAAACGGCGGACGGCCGAGCCGACGATGGCCTCCGAGCGCTCCATGCCTCTCGCTATATCCTGGTCGATCTGGTCGACCAGGATGATCGAATTGCGCATGATGATGCCGAGCAGCGCAATGACGCCGAGGATGGCGACGAAGCCGAACGGGGCGCCGCTGATCAGCAGTGCGGCGGCAGCACCAATGATGCCAAGCGGGCCGGTCGCCAGCACCAGCATCGCCTTGCCGAAATGCTGCAGCTGGATCATCAACAGCACGACGATGACGGCCAGCATGATCGGAGCTTTCGCGGCAATCGAGGCCTGGCTTTCGGCCGAATCCTCGGCACCGCCCTGGATCTCGATCTTGTAGCCGGGCGCCAGACCGTCGCGCAGGCCCTTGATGTCGTTGTACATCTTGGTGACGACATCGTTCGACTGCACGCCGTCCGGCAGCGTGGCGCGCACGCTGATGGTCGGCAGGCGGTCGCGCCGCCATTCGACGCCCTGCTCCAGCACCGGCACGACCTTGGCCACCTGCGACAGCGGCACGAAGCCGCCGAAATCCGTCGGGATGTAGACGGAGTCGACCGACGACAGCAGCTTGCGGCTTGCCTCCGGCTCTCGGGCGACGATGGAAACCGTCTCCTCGCCGTCGCGGAAATCGTCGAGCGGCGCGCCGGACATCGTCGCCTGCAGCATCTGGCGAATGCGTTGCGAGGTGACGCCGAGCGCACGGGCGCGATCCTGGTCGATGACCAGCTTCATCGCCGGCACCGGCTCCAGCCAGTCGTCGTGCACGGCGCCGAGCAGCGGATTTGCCTGGAACTTCGCCTTCACCTCGTCGGCGATGCGGCGCACCTCCTGGCGGTCCGGGCCCATGACGCGCATCTGCACCGGCCAGCCGGTCGGCGGACCGAGGAACAGGCGGTCGACCTTGGCGCGGATCGACGGGAAGTCCTGCGCCAGGATGGTGCGCAGCTTGATGATCAGCCGTTCGCGGGCCGGCTCGTCCTTGGCCATCACCAGGAGCTGGGCGAAGTTCGGATTGCGTAGCTGCTGGTCGAGCGGCAGGAAGAAGCGCGGCGCGCCTTCGCCGATATAGGTGGCGATGAAGCGCTTGTCTGGGTCGTCCATCATCCTGGCTTCGAGCGCCTTGGCCTGCGTCTCCACTTCCTTGATGCTGGTGCCTTCCGGCAGCCAGAGATCGACAAGGATTTCCGGACGCGACGATTGCGGGAAGAAGTTCTGCGGGATGAACTGGAATGCCCAGAGACTGGTGGCAAAGGTCATCAATGTCATGACCAGCACGATGACGCGGTGGCGCACGGCCCAGCCGACCGTGGCGCGCAGCCGGCGGTAGAAGCTTGTGTCGAAGGCATCGTGATGGCTGCCGGCATGCTTGCGCTGCTTGAGGATCATGTGGCCGAGCCAGGGCGTGAAATAAACCGCCACGAACCAGGACACGACCAGCGCGATGCCGACAACGTAGAACAGCGTGCGCACATATTCGCCGGCGGTCGATGCGGCAAAGCCGACGGGGATGAAGCCGGCGGTGGTGATCAGCGTGCCGGTCAGCATCGGGAAGGCCGTCGAGGTGTAGGCGAAACTCGCCGCCTCGATCTTGACCAATCCTTCCTCGAGCTTTCGTTCCATCATCTCGACGACGATCATGGCGTCGTCGACCAGAAGGCCGAGCGCAATGATCAATGCGCCGAGCGAGATGCGCTGCAGATCGATGCCGATCTCGTACATAATGGCGAAAGTGGCCGCCAGCACCAGCGGAATGGCGATCGCGATCACCAGGCCGGAACGCCAGCCGATCGACAGGAACGAGACGACGAGCACGATCAGCAGCGCCTCGCCGAGCGCCTCCATGAACTCGTTGACTGCGTCCTTGACGACCTCAGGCTGGTCGGAAATCTGGTCGACCGCAACGCCATAGGGCAGCCCTTCCTCGAAGCGCTTGTAGGTCGCCTCGACATCCTTGCCGACGTCTTTGACGTTGAAGCCCTTGGCCATGACGACGCCGAGCTGGACGCTGTCGTGGCCGTTATAGCGGTACTTGCGCTGATAGGGGTCTTCGAGGCCGGAGGTCACGGTCGCGATGTCGCCCAGCCGCGTCACCTGGTTGCCGGCGCGCAAGCGAAGTTCGCGGATGTCGGCAGCCTTGGTAACGTCGCCCTCGACCGAGATGCGCACCGAGTTCGTTCCGGTATCGACCGAGCCCGCCGGATCGACATTGTTCTGCCCCTTGATCGCATTCTGCAGATCGGTGAGCGTCAGGCCACGTTCGGCAAGCGTCTTTGACGAAACATCGATATAGAGCTTTTCGGGCTGGTCGCCGATGATGACAGCCTTTTCGACGCCGGGCGTCGTCAGCAGCATGTCGCGCGCCTGGATGGCGAATTTCTTCAGCTCGGGATAGCTGTAGCCGTCGCCGCTGATCGAATGCAGCGTGATGAAAGTATCGCCGAACTCGTCGTTGAAGTACGGGCCGAGCAATCCTTGCGGCAGATCGCCTGAAATGTCGCCGACCTTCTTGCGCACCTGGTAGAAAGCATCCGCCACCTGCGCCGGGTTGGTGTCGCCCTTGATCTGAACCGTAATGATGGCGCTGCCGGCGCGGGTGTAGGAGCGGACGAAATCGAGATGCGGCGTTTCCTGCAGCTTGCGTTCGATCTTGTTGACGACCTGGTCCTCCATCTCCTTGATCGAGGAGCCCGGCCAGACGGCCTGGACGACCATGACGCGGAAGGTGAAATCCGGATCTTCCTTCTGACCCATGCGCATCAGGCCGAGTGCCCCGGCAATGATGATCAGGCCGAACAGAAACCGCGCAATGCTCGGGTGGCCGATTGCCCAGCGCGAAAGATTGAAAGGCCGCTTTTCTGTACTGTCGGTGGTCATGACGCAGTCCTGTTCAATTGATCGGCAGCGTACCCGCTTGCTGCTCATGAATTTTCGATCTGGCTTCCGGGCGGCGAGGCTTTCCGAGCGGAGAGACACTCGTCGTGGTGGGGCACGAGGATCGATGTGGGGGGTACATCGACCTCGCGTCTCGACAATCGGGCACTCACCGCCCGGAAACCATGACCCACTCAACCCGTGGCTTGCGCCTGGGCAATGACAAGTGGGGCTTTCATTTCGCCTGCGCTTCAGCGCAGGCTGCTGGTGGTGTCGCCATCGGCCGATGCGGACTGCTGCGCCGCATCGCCGGAAAGCTTTACTTTCAGATTCTCGGTCATGAACTGCGTTCCGGCAGCGACGACGACGTCGCCGGGCTTCAACCCCTCGGCAACACGCACGCCGTCGGGAGCGAATTCGGCGATCTTGACCGGGCGCGCATGGACGGTGTCGCCGTTGCGGTCCACGGTCCAGACGATCTTCTGGCCGTCTTTCTGCGCCAGCGCGCTCAACGGGATCGCAACGCTTTGCTGGCTGTTAGACACAGAGGCTTCAATGGTCGCGGTCATGCCGAGAAGCACGCGCGGATCGTTTGGCAGGCTGACACGAACGGCAAAGGTACGCGATTGCTGATCGGCGCTGCCGGCGACCTCGCGGACCTTGCCGTCGAGTGTCAGCGCATCGTCGGACCAGAAGCCTGCCTTGACGTCCTTGCCCGGCTTGAACTGGGCGATATCCATTTCCGGAACGGCGATCAGCACTTCCTTTTCGCCATCGACGGCAACGGTTACCACCGGACTGCCGGAGCCGACCACCTGGCCGACATCGGCGGCAACTGATGTGACGATGCCGTTCCTGTCCGCCTTGAGGTCGGTGTAAAGGACCTGGTTTTTCGCCTGGTCCAGCGATGACCGGGCGGAATCCCGGGTGGCAACCGCCTGATCGTAGCTGAGGGTTGCCTGTTCGAGCTGCGATTTCGACGAGACGTTCCTGGCAAACAATTGTTCGGCGCGACGGCGCGCAAGACCTGCTGTCTCGACCCCCCTTTCGGCGGCATCAAGTGCCGCCTTGGCGCTGCCGACCGAGAGCTCGTAGTCGGCGGGATCGATGCGGGCAAGAACATCGCCCGGCTTCACCCGCTCGCCGATATCGACGAGGCGCTCGGTGATCTTGCCGTTGATGCGGAAGCCAAGATTCATCTCGGTGCGGGCTCGCACCGAGCCGGAGTAGGAGATCTCGCGGGTATCATTCGCCTTGGCGATCTCGACCACCTTGACCGGGCGAATGATCTCCTTGACTTCCGCCTTCTCTTGCGAGCAGCCGGCGAGCCCGAGCGTGGCGACGATCAGGCCAGCAACTGGCAGCCTGCGGATGATGGAACTGGACAAAGACACTTTCGCGCTCCTGACTGGAGATGAATTGTCGACACCGACGCCCGGCGGGCGGCGGCTATTACTTCAAGGCTCTGATCGCATAATCGATGAGATCGTCGGGCATTGCCCGGTTGGTCTTGGCAAGACACTGCGCCACCATCTGCGGGTGGCACAGGATGACCGTGGCGGCGCCGAAGCAGCGCGACGCGATCACCGGATCCTGGTCGGCAAACTCGCCGGCTTCGATGCCCTCGCGGATCACCTCGGCGAACAGATCGTGAATGCTGTCGATATGCTTGTCGATAACGCCCCAATCACGCTCGAGGGCGACGATGACCATCTCATGGACCTTCTGGTCGTCGAGCATGACCTCCATCGTCATCTTGTACTGCGCGTGCACGTAGCGCCGCAGCCGTTCCTCGGCGCTGATCGGCAGGCGGGAAATCTCGTAGGCCATCTTGTAGCTTGCGCCGAGCATCCGGCCACACACGGCCTGGTGGATTTCGACCTTGGAGGCAAAGAAACGATAGATGTTGGCCGGCGACATGCCGAGTTCGCGGGCGATGTCGGCGACATTGGTCTTGCCGTAGCCATAGTGGCGAAACAGGCGTTCGGCGCAGTCGAGAATGCGCGTCACATTCTCCTGGCGGGTGGGGTCGGCCACTATATGGGCAGCTTCAGACATGGCTCTCTGTCTTTTTTACGAGTAACGAATTTCAACTTTCGTCAATCGTAAATCGAAATTCGTCACTTGTCAAGCGGATTCGACGTACGCGTACGACTGGTGACAGATGGTGACAAGGATTGGGAAGTGGCGAAAAGATCCAGACGTAGCGATCCTTCACACCCCCTCTGTCCTGCCGGACATCTCCGGCAATTGGCGAAAGCAGGGGCGACATCCAATCTCCGCCCTTGCGGGGGAGATGTCCGGCAGGACAGGGGGGTGGGCGGGAACTCGACAGCGCGGGTTGATCCCGCTCCCGAAGACCCTAAGCCTCCTTCGCCATTTCCCACAGCCGGAACTTCTGGATCTTGCCGGTCGAGGTCTTCGGGATCTCGGCAAAGATCACCGCTTTCGGCACCTTGAAACGGGCAAGAAGCGAGCGGCAGTGCTCGATGATCTCCGCCTCGGTCGCCGTCTTGCCTGGCTTCAGCTCGACATAGGCGACCGGCACCTCGCCCCATCGATCGTCGGCTCTGGCGACCACGCCGCAGGAGGCGATGGCGGGATGCTTGTAGAGCGCCTCCTCGACCTCGATCGAGGAGATGTTCTCGCCGCCGGAAATGATGATGTCCTTGGAGCGGTCCTTGAGCTGGATATAGCCATCGGGATGCATGACGCCGAGGTCGCCGGAGTGGAACCAGCCGCCGGCGAAGGCTTCGTCGCTGGCCTTGCGGTTCTTCAGATAGCCCTTCATGACAATGTTGCCGCGGAACATGACCTCGCCGACCGTCTCGCCATCGGCCGGGGTTTTTTCCATCGTCGTGGGGTCCATCACCGTCAGGCCTTCGAGCGCGGCATAGCGCACGCCTTGCCTGGCCTTCTTCGCCGCCCTCGGACCCTTGTCCAGCCCGTCCCAATCGCCATGCCATTCGTTGACGACCGCCGGACCGTAGGTCTCGGTCAGGCCGTAGAGATGGGTGACGGCGAAGCCCGCATCGGCCATGCCCGACAGAACGGCTTCCGGCGGGGGCGCCGCGGCCGTGTTGAAGGTAACGGTTTGCGGGAATTCCCGCTTGTCCTCATCCCTGGCGTTGATCAGCACCGACATGACGATCGGCGCGCCGCATAGATGGGTGACGCGATGGTCGGCGATGGCGTCGTAGATCGGCTTTGGCCGCACCCAGCGCAGGCAGACATGGGTGCCGGCCTGTACGGCCAGCGTCCAGGGAAAGCACCAGCCGTTGCAGTGGAACATCGGCAGTGTCCAGAGATAGACGGCGTGCTTGGCCATGCCGGCATGGATGGTGTTGGCGTAGGCCATCAGTGCCGCGCCGCGATGGTGGGAGACAACGCCCTTGGGATTGCCTGTGGTGCCGGAGGTGTAGTTGAGCGCGATCGCGTTCCATTCGTCGTCGGGCATCGACCAGGCGAAATCCTCGTCGCCGCCGGCGACAAACGCCTCGTAGTCGAGCGTGCCGATGCGCTCGCCCTTGGGATAGGGCGCATCGGCGGCGTATTCGGGATCGTCATAGTCGATGACCAGCGGCTTGACCTTGGCCATGGCCAGCGCCTCTTTGACGACGCCGGCGAATTCGCGGTCGACAATCAGCACTTTCGTCTCGGCGTGGTCGAGCTGGAAGGCGATGACCGCGGCATCGAGGCGCGTGTTGAGTGAATGAAGCACTGCCTTGGTCATCGGCACGCCGAAATGCGCTTCCAGCATCGGCGGCGTGTTGGAGAGCATCACGGTGACGGTGTCGCCCTTGCCGATGCCATGTTTTGAAAGCGCCGAGGCGAGCCTGAGGGAGCGGCGCCAGAAATCGCGGTAGGTGGTTTGCTGGCGGCCATGAATGATGGCGACATGATCGGGATAGGTGCTTGCCGCCCGCTCCAGATAGGTCAGCGGCGTCAGCGGCTGATAATTGGCGGCATTCCTGTCGAGATCCTGTTCATACGGATTGCCCATCCCCGTCCTCCCCCATTTGTCTCTCGAGAACTTCTAATCACAGGCCTCGCGCGACGTCACCACCAACGATGCTACGACAAGACGCATTTGGCACAACGGTAAGCTAGATTCAGCCGGCGAAAGGACATTGTATACCCCTGCGTATATCCTGCCCCGGTTTGACTTTTGTCGAGAGCCGTGAATAATGTCAGATAGGGAGATGGCATGGCGATCCGACCGGCAGAACAGCTTATCCACAAGGCCGCCTGGCTCTACTATGCCCATGGCCTGCGCCAGGACCAGGTGGCCAGCCAGCTCAAGATTTCCCGTGCCTCGGTCGCCATGTATCTGCGCAAGGCGCGCGAGACCGGCATCGTCAACATCTCGACTTCGACACAGCTCTTCACCGACGACGTGCTGGCACGCAAGCTGGAAGACGCGCTGAAGCTCGATGCGGTCTGGATCGCGCCGGAGAACGGCCATGCCGCCGATCCCTCGACCGACATCGCGGTGCTGGCGGCCAACGTCTTTCTCGAACTGGTCAAGAAGGGCGACCGCATCGGCGTCGCCTGGGGACGGACCGTCTATATGATCGCCGACATCATGTCCTATGCCGACCTGCAGGACGTCACGGTGGTGCAGCTCTGCGGCAATCTCGGAGCCCCCTATTCGTACCGGCCCGACCAATGCACCATGGAGATCGCGCGCCGGCTCAACGCCAAGGGGCTCAATTTCTATGCGCCGCTGGTGCTGACGACGGAAGAACTGGCGCGTGGCCTGCGCGCCGAGCCGGTGATTCGCGAGCAATTGTCGGGCATTGGCGACTGCGACCTGGCGCTCTATTCGGCCGGCACCGTCGACGCCGACAGCCATGTCGTCAAATGCGGCGCGCTGACGGCCGAGGAGATGGGGGCATTGCGAAAGGCGGGGGCGGCCGGCGTCATCGCCGGGCAGATCATCGACGCCGAAGGCAAGGCGCTCGACTGCAGCTACAATCGCCGGGTCATTTCGGCGGAGCTGTCATCGCTGCGCAAGATCGAGAAACGGCTCATGGTCGTGCAGGAGGACAGCAAGTTCGAACCGCTGATCGCGGCGATCAGCGGCGGGCTGTGCACACATCTCGTGGTCGGCGCGCGAATGGCGCGGCGGCTGCTGGACCATGCCGGGCCTGCGGCAGAAAAGGCCTCATAGCAACCACATTTCTTGCCGCAAGCGCGTTGTCATCAAAGCGTCGCGGCATTCCTGTTCACAACGACAAAGACAACAATCGGGCCAAGCTAAAGATGAAAAACCTGTGGAATGACGGCGATGCGGAAAAGCTGGTTGCCGACTATGCGGAAAGGGGTGTCAGCCGGGATCTGGCGCTGCGCGTCTACACGACACGGCTTCTGGGAGGCGAACCCCGGCTTGTCCTGCATGGCGGCGGCAACACCTCTTGCAAGACGAAAGCGACCGACCTCGTCGGCGACGAATGGGACGTGCTCTGCGTCAAGGGCAGCGGCTGGGACATGGGCGTCATCGAGCCTCAGGGGCTGCCGGCGGTCAAGCTCGGCGCGCTGCTGAAGGCGCGGTCGCTCAAAAAACTCTCAGACGAGGACATGGTCGCCCTGCAGCGGGCGAACCTCATCGATCCATCCTCGCCCAACCCTTCGGTCGAAACGCTGCTGCATGCCTTCCTGCCGCACAAATTCGTCGACCACACGCATTCGACCGCCATTCTGGCCATCGTCGACCAGGACGACAGCGAGGCGCTGAGCGAGAAGGTTTTCGGCAGCAAGATGGGTTATGTGCCCTACATCATGCCGGGCTTCGATCTGGCGAAAGCAGCTGCCGATGTCTTCGAAGCCGACCCGACCGTCGAAGGCCTGATCCTCGACAAGCATGGCATCTTCACGTTCGGCGACGATGCCAAGCAGGCCTATGACCGGATGATCCACTATGTGAACGTCGCCGAGGATTTCATCGGCAGGCATGGCAAGCCGCGCACCGAAAAAGCCGTCCTGCCAGCGAGACTGGCGACGGCGGCGGATCTTGCGCCGATGCTGCGCGGCGCTGTGGCCGTGGCGCGCGGCGAAGGCCGCTTCGACCGCATGATCAGCGATTTCCGCACCTCGGACGCGATTGTCGATTTCATCAACTCGGCCAGGATTGCCGACTATGCCGGGCGCGGCGTGTCGACGCCCGACCTGTCGATCCGCATCAAGACCGGACCGATGGCGCTGCCGGCGCCCGACTTGGCGAAAATCGGCGACTACAAATCCGTCATCCGCAGCCACGTCGAGGCATTCGCCAAGGATTATCGCGCCTATTTCGAAAGCAATGACGGGCTCGACGACATCAAGCGCACGATGCTCGACCCGATGCCGCGCCTGACGCTGGTGCCGGGCCTCGGCATGTTCGGCCATGGCCGCACGCTGAAGGATGCCAGGATCGCCTCCGATGTCGGCGAGATGTGGATCGAGGCGGTGCGCGGAGCAGAGGCGGTCGGCGACTTCCGGCCACTGTCGAAAGCCGACCTGTTCCCGCTCGAATACTGGTCGCTGGAACAGGCCAAGCTCGCCTCCAACAAGCCGAAACCGCTGACCGGCCAGGTGGTGCTGGTCACCGGCGGCGCCGGCGCGATCGGCGCCGCCACCGCAAAGCTGTTCGCCGACAATGGGGCGCACGCCGTCATTGTCGACCTCGACGCAACGAAAGCCGCCGAGGCCGCAAGGAAGGCGGGCAACAACTCGATCGGCATCGGCACCGACATCACCGATCCGGGGGAGATGCGCGCTGCGTTCGACAAGGCCGTCGCCGTCTTCGGCGGTGTCGACATCCTGGTTTCCAACGCGGGCGCTGCCTGGGAAGGCCGGATCGGCGAGCTCGACGACGCCACTTTGCGCAAGAGCTTCGAGCTCAATTTCTTCGCCCACCAATCGGCGGCACAGAACGCCGTGCGCATCATGCTCGAACAGGGCACCGGCGGCGTGCTTCTGTTCAACACCTCCAAGCAGGCAGTCAATCCAGGTCCGAAGTTCGGCGCCTACGGCATACCGAAGGCGGCGACACTGTTCCTGTCCAGGCAATATGCGCTGGACTACGGCGCTCACGGCATCCGCTCGAATGCCGTCAACGCCGACCGCATCCGTTCCGGACTGTTGACCGACGCCATGATCGCCAGCCGCTCGGGTGCGCGCGGCGTGTCGGAGAAGGAGTACATGTCCGGCAATCTGCTCGGCCAGGAAGTGACGGCGCAGGATGTGGCGCAGGCCTTCCTGCATCACGCGCTGGCCGAGCGGACCACCGCCGATGTGACGACGGTGGACGGCGGCAACATCGCCGCGGCGCTGCGCTAGGCAAATCCCCTGCCATGAGCACGAGGATCAAGGCAGGGATGCTAGAAACCTAACAAATATTGTTAGTTCTTGTGAGGCGTGATATATATAGTCGGCATGAAAACCGAACCGATGCGCACCCTTACAATATCCCTCACCCCGCAGCAGGCGGCCCGCCTGCAAAGCGCTGTCGAAGGTGGGGGATATGCCTCCAACAGCGAGATTGTCCGGGACGCCTTGCGCCTGTGGGAACAGCGCGAGGAATTGCGCGCCTTGGAGCTGGAACACTTGAAACGGGCCTATGCCGATGGGATGGCCAGCGGCAAACCGGTGGAAGTCGAACCCGCCGAGTTTATACGTGGTTTGAAGGCAGAACGCCGCGCCCGTGGCTAGATATCGGCTCACGCCACGCGCCTCGCGGGATTTGCGGGATATTTGGCGCACCATCGCAGTCGACAATGAAAAGGCGGCCGACAAGCTGCTTATGCGCATTTTTGACAAGTTGGAGCTGGCGGCGGAACATCCCAAGATGGGGCACAGCCAGACCAGAGTTGAGCGTGACGGCCCGCGTGCTCATCGAAGGCCGCTACATCGTCATCTACGAACCGCAGTTGGAGAGCATCCTGGTCGTGGCGATCGTCCACGGGATGCGCGATCCGGAGCACTGGCTGTAAACCGAAGAAAAGAGCGGCTCGCGTGCCGCTCTTTCTTTCTGCCTGCGATGGAAAGCTATTTCGCGTTCGGGTTCGGCATCCAGGCCGGCATGGCGACATCGGCATGGGCGAATTGCGGCAGCTTGGCCGAGAGATCCTCCATGTTCTTGATGTCCTTGTCGACCAGGTCTTTCTGGGTGATCAGCGTCGGCGGCACGATGACGTTATGGCCGGGATCTTCGCCGGCAAGCAGCTGCGCCAGCACGCGCACCGAGACCTGGCCGACGACGGCCGGGTTGGTGGCTGCGGTCGCCGCCCAGGCGCTGTCGGGCTCGCGCATCGCGGCGATGTCGGACGTCGAGATGTCGGCCGAATAAATCTTGATGTCCTTGGACAGACCGGCCTCGTCGACGGCGATCTTCACGCCCTTGGCGAATTCGTCATAGGGGGCGAACATCACCTTGATGTCGGGATGGGCCGACAGCACCGAGCGGGCCTGGTTGGCGACCGAATTGGCGATCGGATTGTCGAGCGTGCCGAACATGGCGACTTCGTTGATGCCGGCAAACTTCTTCTTGACGTCGACCCAGGTCTCGTTGCGGCGGTCGAGCGGCGCGATGCCGGCGACATAGACATAGCCGGCTTTCCAGCTCTCGCCATTGTCCTTGACCGCCTGTTCGAGCGCCAGCCGCGCAAGGTCGCGGTCGGACTGCTCGACCTGCGGAATCTCAGGGTTCTCGACATTGACGTCGAAGGCGACGACCTTGATGCCGGCGTCGACGGCGCGCTGGGCGGCCTCCTTCATCGATTCCGTCAGCCCGTGCTGGATGATGATGCCCTGCACGCCGAGCGCGATGGCCTGGTCGACCATGTCGGCCTGAAGTGCTGCGTCCTGGCGGCTGTCGAGCACGCGCAGATCGACGCCGAGGGCCTTCGACTGCGCCTCGACGCCGGAGAGATAGGCCTGGAAAAAAATCACCGGTCGAGAGATAGCGGACCAGCGCGATCTTGACGCCCGGCTTGTCGAAGGGCGCCGGCTTGTCAGCGGCAAAAGCCGGGAACTGCATCAGCATTGTTGCACCGGCCAGCCCGAGGGCTGCCTTGGCCAAAAGTCTTCTTGTGATCTTCACGTCGTTTCCTCCACTTGTTGAACTCAAAAATCTGATCCGGCCGAAAGCTATCTCCTGCCCCTACCGGAAAGGGCGAAGGTGAAGACAAGGGCGACCACGAGCACCACGCCCTTGACGAAATCCTGCGTATAGTAAGGCGCGTTCATCATGGTCAGGCCTTGCAGCAGGATGCCGACGAACAGCGCGCCGACGGCCGTGCCGAAGGCGTTCGGCTTGGCGGCCCCGAGCACCGCGTAGCCGATCAGCGCCGCCGCGACAGCGTCGAGCAGGAGATTATTACCCGAGGCGATGTCGCCGCGTCCAAGCCGGGCAGCCAGCAAAATGCCGCCGATCGAGGCAAAAACTCCTGAAATAATGTAGGCCCAGATTTTGTATGCCTTGACAGGCGCGCCGGCGAGTTCGGCGGCCCGCTCATTGCTGCCGACCGCATACATCATGCGTCCGAAACGGGTGTATTCGAGAAAGAACCAGATCAGCGCCGCCAGCACGAGCAGCACGACGACCGACACCGGAATGAGGTTCGGGATGAAGAAATCGAAGCGGTGGCGTCCGAGCGCCAGGAAGGCGTCGGAGAACTTGCCGTTGGCGACCGAACCGTCGGGCATGGTCATGCCGGTGGCGATCGAGCGGCCCTCGGTTGGTATGCGCTGCAAGCCGACAAGCAGGAACATCATGCCGAGCGTCGCCAGCAGGTCGGGCACGCGCATATAGACGATCAACCAGCCATTGATGAGGCCGACAACGGCGCCGATCAGCAGACAGGCGATGACAGCGACGACGGCATTCTGCTCCAGCACCACCATCACATAGGCGGCCGCCATCATGGCACTGGTGGCGACGGAGCCGATCGACAGATCGAAGCCGCCGACGACCAGGGTGGCGGTGACGCCGAGCGCCAGCACGCCGGTGATGGCGACCGACTGGAAGATGAAGACGGCGCTCTGCGGCGAGACGAAGCCGTCGGCGGCGGTGGCGAAATAAGCGATCAGCCCGAACAGCAGAAGGATGAAGCCGTAGCGAATAGCGTGGTCGCGCAGCGTCATTCAGCGCTCCCGCGCGCTGCTGCCGTTTCTGGCCAAACTGAACTCATGCCGTCTCCGTTCCACGTCCCATTATCGGCTTGTGATCCTATGCCGCGCTGTGCAGCGGCCTACCCGCCACTTCGGCCAGCAGGCGCTCGAGATCGATGTCGGCGTTGCGATGTTCGCCGACGATCGTCTGCTCCGACATCACCAGGATGCGGTCGGCCGTCTCCAGCGCCTCGTCGAGTTCGGTGACGAACAGCAGTGTCGCCCGGCCGCTGGCGCTTGCCCTGAGCTTGGCCGCGATGTCGCGCCGGGCGGAGATGTCGACGCCCTGAAACGGCTCGTCCAGGATGAACAGTCTGGCGGCCTGCGACATCCAGCGTGCCACCATCACCTTCTGCTGATTGCCGCCGGAAAGGGCCGACATCTCGTCCTTCTCCGAGCGGCAGACGATGCCCAGTTCCTGGATCTGCCGGCGGGCCGTGGCGCGTTCGATACGGCGCCTGAGAACACCGAGGCGCGAGGTCCGCTTGAGGAACGGCAGGCTGACATTCCGCTCGATGTTGAAGTCGCCGACGATGCCGCTTGTCGCGCGGTCCTTGGCGACGAGGAACACGCCGGCCGCGATCGCCTCACCGGCCGATCCTGGTGCATAGGGCCTGCCGTTCATGGTCATGGTGCCGGCGAGCGGCTTGCGCACGCCAAACAGCATCTCGGCGAGCGCGGTCTTGCCGACGCCGACGAGGCCGGTGACGGCTACGACCTCGCCGTCGCCGAGCGTCAGCGAGAATGGCCGGGCGCCTTCCGCAATGCGCAGGCCGTCGGCCGTCAGGACAGCCTTGGCCGAGTTCCTCGCGACGATGCGGTCGAGATGGATCTTGCGGCCGAGCATGGCGTTGACCGCGCCTTCATAGTCGAGCGGCTTCTGGTCGAAGACGCCCGAGATGATGCCGTCGCGCATCGAGACGATGCGGTCGGCAAGCCGCCTGATGTCCGACACGCGATGCGAGATATAGAGGATCGCCACGCCTTGCTCGCGCAGCCGATCGAGCAGCGCGAACAGCCGGTCGGCCTCAGTGCTGGACAGGGAAGAGGTCGGCTCGTCGAGGATCAGCACTTTCGGCTGATGCGCCATGGCGCGCGCAATCGCCACCATCTGGCGGTCGGCCAGTGAAAGATCGCTGATGCGGGCCCTGAGGTCGATGACCAGCCCCATGCGGTCGGCAACGGCCTTCGCCTCGCGGCGCACCCGGCCCGGATTGAACAGGAACGGCGCACTGCTGCCGCTCAGCCGGTCGAGCGTCAGATTGGTGGCGACGTCGAGATCGGCGACGACGCCGTCATTGATGTTCTGGTGAACGGTGACGACGCCGGCACGGATCGCTTCCGCCGGCGTGTTCGGCGCAAAGGCTTTGTGGGCAAAATCTGGGCCTGCCAGGCCCATGGTGCCGCCGCCGCGCTCATAGACGCCGCTGATGATCTTGACCAGGGTGGATTTGCCGGCGCCGTTGGCGCCCATCAGCACGGTGACTTCGCCGGCATGCAGTTCGAGCGAGACGCCGCCAAGCACCTCGATATGGCCGAAGGATTTCCTCAGGCCGTCCACGCGGAACACGGCATGATTGCCCATTCGTTCCTCCCTGACCGTGACGCTATGGGCTCCACCGGCAATTGTCAACACGATTGACAATTGCCAGATGGCTTCCTAGCTTGGCCCCGCCGCCATGCCTCCGTTATATCAGGAGCGCATATGCGGGAGGATGACGATGACTGGGAAATTGCCGTTCGAAGCACTGTCGGTCGAGACGCTTTCGATGCGCCTTGGCACAAACGATGCGCTGTGCGCGCGGATCGGCAAGGACACGGCGAACTGGAAAGTCCGCGAAGTCGGCGACGGCAATCTGAACCTGGTGTTCATTGTCGAGGGCGACAAGGGCGCCGCAGTGGTCAAGCAGGCCCTGCCCTATGTCCGCCTGGTCGGCGACAGCTGGCCGCTGCCCTTGAAGCGCTCCTTCTTCGAATATCATGCGCTGACACGGCAAGAGGCGCGCGCGCCCGGCTCGGTGCCGGCCATCCATCACTTTGACGAAGGCCAGGCGCTGATCATCATGGAGTATCTGTCGCCGCACATCATCCTGCGGCGGGCGCTGATCGAAGGCCGGCAGTTGCCGAACATCGCGAGGGATATCGGCCTGTTCATGGCCCGCACTTTGTTTCGCGGTTCCGACCTCAGCATGGCGGCAAAGGATCGCAAGGCGGATCTGGCGCTGTTCGCCGACAATGTCGAGCTCTGCGACATCACGGAGAATCTGGTGTTCTCGGATCCCTATTTCGACGCCAGGATGAACCGGCATACGAGCCCGCAGCTTGACGGCCTCGTCGCCGAATTGCGCGCCGATCGCGACCTCAAGGTCGAGGCGCAAAGGCTGAAGCATCTCTTTGCCGCCAACGCGGAAACGCTGCTGCATGGCGATTTGCATTCCGGCTCGATCATGGTCACCGACACCGAAACCAGGATGATCGATCCCGAATTCGCCTTCTACGGTCCGATGGCCTTCGATGTCGGCATGCTGCTCGCCAATTTCTGGATGGCCTTCTTCTCGCAGCGCGGACATGAGCAAGCGGGGCACGAACAGAAGGAAAAGCGCGACGCCATGCGCGCCTATCTGCTCGATGTGACCGTCGAGACATGGTCCGTCTTCCGCGCCGAGTTCTCGCATCTGTGGCGAACCGAACGCACCGGCATGCTTTACCAGAAGAGCCTGTTCGAGGATCAGGGCGACAGGCTCGGCGCCGAACAGGCGCTCGATCATGTGCTGCATCAGATCTGGGACGATTTGCTGGGCTTTGCCGGGATCGAGATCCACCGGCGCATCCTCGGCCTCGCGCACAACGCCGATTTCGAGACCATTGCCGACGAGGACCTGCGCGCCGCATGTGAGGCCAAGGCGCTGAAATTCGGTCGCCACCTCGCCGTCAACCGGCGCCAGATCCACAGTATCGACGAGGTCAACAATCTGGCCGCGCTGATCGAGCAGGAGAGCAGGATTTGAACGTCGGCGACCGCCACTACCGCACCATCTGGCTGAGTGACGACAAGCGCTCGGTCGAGATCATCGACCAGCGCTGGCTGCCGCATGATTTCCGCATCGAAAAGATCGGCACCGTCGCCGGCATCGCCACGGCGATCCGCGACATGTGGGTGCGTGGCGCGCCGCTGATCGGCGTCACCGCGGCTTACGGCGTCGCCATGCAGGTGGCCGACGACCCCTCGGACGCCGCGCTCGACGTGGTCTGGGAGACGTTGCACGAAACCCGCCCGACAGCGATCAATCTGCGCTGGGCGCTGGATGAGATGCGGCGCTTCCTCAAGCCGCTGCCGCACGAACGGCGCGCCGAGGCCGCCTATCGGCGCGCCGGCGAAATCGCCGATGAGGATGTCGGCCTCAACCGCGCCATCGGCGCCAACGGTCTTGAAATCATCAAGGCGATCGCGGCGCGCAAGCAGACGGGTGAACCGGTCAACATCCTGACCCATTGCAATGCGGGCTGGCTGGCCACCGTCGACTATGGCACTGCGACGGCGCCGATCTATCTGGCGACCGAGGCCGGCATTCCGGTCCACGTCTATGTCGACGAGACGCGCCCGCGCAACCAGGGCGCGCAACTCACCGCGTGGGAGATGGCGGGCCACGGCGTGCCGCACACGCTGATCGTCGACAATGCCGGCGGCCATCTGATGCAGCGCGGCGAGATCGACATGGTCATTGTCGGCACCGACCGCACGACAGCCGATGGCGATGTCTGCAATAAGATCGGCACCTATCTCAAGGCGCTGGCCGCCGCCGACAATGACGTACCGTTCTATGTTGCGCTGCCCTCGCCGACCATCGACTGGACGGTGCATGACGGACTTGCCGAAATCCCGATCGAGCAGCGCTCGGCCGACGAGGTTTCGCTGGTCTGGGGCAAGACAGCATCCGGGGAAATTGCCCAGGTCCGGGTATCCCCGGAGGCGACGCCGGCGGCAAACCCCGCCTTCGACGTGACCCCGGCGCGGCTGGTCACCGGCCTGATCACCGAACGCGGCGTCGCCAAGGCATCGCGCGACGGCCTCAAGGCGATGTTTCCCGAACGGGGTTAGTGCACGGCGCGGAACTTGAAGCGCGTCAGCATCGCCAGGTCGAGTTTCTTCCCACCCCACTATCAAGCATTCTAAGCTGCCGCGGCGTCGGGATCATGTCCACGCGTTCAACATGCATGCGCTTGCCTATTTGGTATGCTGGTATAATATGTACCTGACATAGCGTGTCCTGGGAGGTGCGCTGTGCTCGAGTAGCGGCCAAGCCGATCGTTTTGGGAGGAAAATCATGAGGTTTGCAATTGTGGCGGCGCTTGCCAGCGCCGCGAGTGTTTTCGTGTTGCCGGCAATGGCGTCGCCCGACGCGCCGGTCATCGCGCTCGCCAATGCCTATTACGGCAACACTTGGCGGCATCAGATGGTGGAAGCATTCGAAGCCTCGGCCAAGGAGGCGAAGGCTGCCGGACAGATCGCCGATTACATCGTCATGAACGGCGACGGTTCGGTGGCTCAGCAAAACAGCCAGATCGCCGAACTGATCCTCAAGAAGGTCGACGTGCTCGCCGTCGATGCCGCCTCGGAGACCGCGGTCAACGGCATCATCGAGAAGGCGTGCAAGGCCGGCATCATCGTCATCACCTTCGACTCCGTTGCGTCGGCCCCTTGCAACTATCAGCTCAATTTCGATTTCAAGGGCTACAAGGCGGCCCAGGCCGAGGCAGTCTTCAAGATGCTCGGCGGCAAGGGCAACGTCATCCAGGTACGTGGCGTGAAAGGCTCGGCGCCCGACAACGACATGTTCAACGCGCAGCAGTCGGTGCTGGCGAAATATCCCGATATCAAGGTGGTCGCCACCGTCTATGGCCAGGCGACCGCTTCGGTGGCTCAGGCGGCCATCGCCAATGTGTTGCCTTCGCTGCCGCATGTCGATGCCGTACTTGGCCAGGGCGGCAGCGACGATGTCGGCATCGCGCAGGCCTTCGTCCAGTATGGCGGCGAATACCAGGGCAAGATGCCGATCATCGAAGGCGGCGGCGGCACCGATTTCGTCAAATGGTGGGCCGATGAAAATGCCAGGAACGGCTACCAGACCGTCTCGATGAACACCACGCCGGGTATCGGCGGCGCCGCGTTCTGGCTCGGCCTGTCGCTGCTGAAGGGCGCCCAGGCGCCCAAGCTGATGATCATGCCGGTGGCGACGGTCGACGCCGGCAATCTCAAGGAATACGCCAAGCTGCCGGGCGGCCAGATCATCAGCCCCAGCTATTCGCTGGACTGGGTGAAGCAGAACCTGCTGAGCAAGTAGCGCGCCAATCGTCCCTCGATCGGGCGCCGCCGGCTGGCCGCGCCCGATCTCCGCCATGCCAGGAAACGGAGGACGAAAATGTCCCACCTTGCCGTCGCCGATCAGGAAAACGCCGCGTCGGCGGAGCCTGTCGCACCCGGCCGGCAAGGCGTCGTCTCGCTCACTGGGATAACGAAGAGTTTCGGACCGACGCTCGCCAATG
Source organism: Mesorhizobium metallidurans STM 2683 (assembly GCF_000350085.1). Taxonomy (GTDB): domain Bacteria; phylum Pseudomonadota; class Alphaproteobacteria; order Rhizobiales; family Rhizobiaceae; genus Mesorhizobium; species Mesorhizobium metallidurans. Next base: position 50,986 of record NZ_CAUM01000150.1, on the reverse strand, counting down.
CGGGGATCGACCTTTCCGTTCGCGCCGGCGACGTGATCGGGCTGGTTGGCGGAAATGGCGCGGGGAAGTCAACCCTGATGCGCATACTGTGTGGCGCGATGTGGCCGACGCTGGGCTCGATTTCATTTGCCGGCGAACAGATCAGCTTCGCCGACTACAGCACTGGCGAGGCGCAGCGGCGCGGCATCCGCATGGTGCATCAGGAACTTTCGCTCTGCGCCAATCTATCGGTGGCCGAAAATTTCTTTCTGGAGATACCGGCGGAGGCGGCAAGCCGTCCAGGCTGGCGGTCACCTTACCGGGCGCGCGCCCGCGCCGCGCTCGATGCGGTGTTTCCCGAAAACGGCATCGATGCCGACGCCGAGGTCGCACATCTCTCCATCGCCGAACGGCAGATGGTGGAGATCGCGCGTGCGGCGGCAACGCCCGGTGTCAAGCTGATCGTCCTCGACGAGCCGACATCCGCGCTCGATCTCGACCGTTCGCGACAGCTGAGGGCCTTTATCCGCGAGCGGGCGAAGGCAGGGCTTGCCTTCATCTTCATCAGCCACAAGCTGCAAGAGATCATCGACATCGCCACCGAAATCGTGGTGTTGCGCAACGGGGGCACGGCGTGGCAGGGCCATGCCGCGGACGCCTCGATCGGCCGGCTGGTGCAGCTGATGGGCGGCGACGCCAATCCGGTGCACCAGCATACCGCCGCCGTCTCCACCCAGGACGTGCTGGTGCGGCTGTCCGGCCCGCTGACGGCCGAGCTTGGCCACGACATCGACATCGTGCGTGGCGAGATCGTCGGGCTGGCAGGGCTGGAGGGCAGCGGCCAGAAAGAGTTGCTGCATGCGATCTTCAATCCCGGCCGCAAACAGGATGCTGCGATCACAAGGCATGCGGAGGCCGGTTTCATTGCAGGAGACCGCCAGAAGGAAGGCGTGTTTCCCTTGTGGAGCGTACTGTCGAACATCAGCATCGGCAGCCTTGCCCGCCGCCCGGCGCTGAGCCTGGTTTCCGACCGCGTCAACCGCGCTACGGCTGCGAGCGCCGCCAGCCGGCTGCGGCTCGACGACAGGCGCTTCGATTCTGACATCACCGAGTTGAGCGGCGGCAATCAGCAAAAGGCGCTGGTCGCCAGGGCGCTGGTCACTGATGCGCCGATTGTCCTGCTCGACGATCCGACGCGCGGCGTCGATATCGCCACCAAGCAGGATTTTTACCGGCTTTGCAACGAGATCGCGCGTGGTGGACGGGCACTGATCTGGCTTACGACCGAGGATGCCGAACTGGTGGCCTGCGACCGCGTACTGGTCTTCGCCGGTGGGCGGATCGTCAGGGAACTGACGGGCGAGGCGATCACGGAAGCCGCGATCGTCGGGGCGTCCTTCGCGCAGCCGGGTGACAGGCTTGCCGGCGCAGGGCAACGGGAAACACCCGCGGCCAGGCTCGGCCGCAGGCTGGTGAATGCGGCGCCGTTCATCGGCCTTGCAGTGGTGCTCGCGGTCATGATCTCAGCCAATCCGGCCGTCGCCTCGGTATTCGGCCTCGACCTGCTGCTGATGCCGGCGCTGTCATTGGTGCTGGTGACGGCGGCGCAGATGTTCATCGTCGGCGGCAGCGAGATCGATCTCGGCGTCGGCGCCTTCGCCGGCCTCGTCAGCGTTCTCAGCGCCACGCTGCTCTATGACCAGCCATGGCTTGGCGCCGTTGCGCTGGTTGCGACGCTGGCTGCCTATGCCGGCCTCGGCGGGCTGATCCAGGCGCGCAAGATCCCGGCAATCGTCGTCACGCTCGGCGCATCGTTCATCTGGGTGGGGCTGGGCTATGCGCTGCAGCCGACGCCTGGCGGCGCCAGCCCGGAATGGCTGTCGGCGCTCTTCAACTGGTCGGTAGGCATGGTGCCCACCTCCATCATCCTCATAGCAGCCGTCGCGCTGGTCGTCCTGATCATCGACCGGCTGCCGCTCGGCGTCGTCCTGCGCGGTTTCGGCAACAATCCGGCGGCGATGATCCGGTCCGGATGGTCGCCGACCCGCTACGCGGTGGCGCGCTATCTCATCGCCGGCCTGTTTGCGGGTGCGGCCGGCCTGTCGCTGACGGCAATCAACACGGCGAGCGACATCAATTCAGGCAATTCGTTCACCTTGCTCAGCGTCGCCGCCGTGGTGATGGGCGGCTGTTCGCTGCTGGGCGGCATCATCTCGCCGGTCGGCGCCGTCGTTGGCGCCGTGACGCTGTCGCTGATCGGGGCGCTGCTCGGCACGCTGAATGTGAGCAGCGATTTCAACGCCGCGACGCAAGGGCTGATCCTGATCGCGCTGCTGACGCTGCGCAGCCTGACCGCCGACCGCAGGAGCGAACCATGAATGCTCCCTTCAGCATCTGGGCTCAGAGGAACCGCTGGATCTGGTCGGCGATCGGCGTGCTGCTTTTATGGCTCTTGCTGTCCGTCGTCACCAACCGCTTCAGCCTGTCCAGCCTGTCGGGCATCGTGCTGTCGGCGTCCTTCCTGACGATCGTCGGCATCGGCCAGATGTTCGTGGTGACGACCGGGCGCGGCAATATCGACCTCTCGGTCGCTTCGGTGATCACACTCAGTGCCTTTGTCGCGCTGCTCACCATCAAGGGGCAGGATGCCAACCTCGTCGTCGGCGTCCTTGCCGCAATCCTGCTTGGCCTTGCCGTCGGCGTGCTCAATTCGCTGCTCGTCGTCGGGCTGCGCATACCGGCCATCATCGCGACGCTGGCGACCGGCTACGTGCTGGCGACCGCGACGCTGCTGTCGAACAAGGCGATAGCCGGCTTCGCCGTCAGCCCGGCGCTGAAATACCTGGCTTCGGGTCGCATAGAAGGCGTACCGATCATGGCCATCATCGCCATTCTCGGCGTGGCGGCGACTTCCCTGGTGCTACGCTACACGGTGTTCGGGCAATTGCTGTCGGCGGTCGGCCAGAACCGCGCTGCCGCCCGGCTCGCCGGCATCCGCAACGGCCCGGTGATCGCTTCGGCCTTCATCATCTCGTCGGTGCTGGCGTCGCTCAACGGCTTGCTGCTCGGCGCCTATATTGGCGGCGCCTTCCTCGAAATGGGCCAGCCCTATCTCCTGCAGTCGATCGCCGCGGTGGTGCTTGGCGGAACGCTGATCTTCGGCGGCTCGGCTACGGCTGTCGGCACCTTGTTCGCCAGCATCCTTCTCATCCTGATCGTCACGACCATGCAGATCGTCGGCCTGCCGCCCGGCGCCCAGGATATCGTCCAGGGTATTGTCGTTATCTTCGTGCTGGCGCTTGCGGGCAGGCAAGCGCTGGCGCCGCGCTCCTCGGCAGAGCCCGCGAGCGACCAGAACAGTTCCGCGGCGCTGGCGAAGGATGGGTCGCCTTAAAAGGCGGAAGCCTGCAGCTTTCCAATTGCCAAATTATGGTAGCGTGATTATACCAGTTAACAAGATGACGATTGGCGATGCCATCGTTCGAGATCAGGAGTACTGTTAGATGACAACGATTGCGCTGTTTGGTGCCGGCGGCAAAATGGGTTACCGCCTGTCGACCAATTTTCGCGGCTCGGCCTACACGATACGCCATGTCGAGGTCAGCGACGCCGGCCGCGAGCGGCTGAAGGCCGGACTGGGCTTCGATACGGTCGGCCCCGACGAGGCGCTCAAGGGCGCCGATGTGGTGATCCTGGCGGTTCCCGACACGCATATCGGCAAGGTGGCGACCAGCATCGAGACCAAGCTTGCGCCGGGCACGATGGTCGTCGTGCTCGACGCCGCCGCTCCTTTCGCCGGCCATCTGCCGAAGCGGCCGGACCTGACCTATTTCGTCACCCATCCCTGCCATCCGCCGATCTTCAACGACGAGACCGACATGGCGGCCAAGAAGGACTATTTCGGCGGTGTCAAGGCCAAGCAGCACATGGTCAGCGCGCTGATGCAGGGACCGGAAGAAGATTACGCCAAGGGCGAAGCGATCGCCAAGATCATCTGGGCCCCGGTGATGCGGTCGCATCGCGTGACGGTCGAACAGATGGCGTTGCTGGAGCCGGGCCTGTCAGAAACCGTCTGTGCCTCCTTGCTCGTCGTCATGAAGGAAGCCGTCGACGAGGTCGTGGCGCGCGGCGTCGAGAAGCAGGCCGCGCTCGACTTCCTGCTCGGCCACATGAACGTGCTCGGCGCCGTCATCTTCGGCGAAACCAAGGGCGTGTTCTCCGACGCCTGCAACAAGGCCATCGAGTTCGGCAAGCCGGTGCTGATGCGCGACGACTGGAAGCGGGTGTTCGAGCCGGAAGAGATCGCCGCGAGCATTCAGCGCATCACCTGAGGCGCACCGACCTCGAACGGCTCATCAGGTACATGTCATCTGAATTTGTCATTGACTCATCATACCAGTTGGCTTAGCTGTTTAGTGGCTAGGAACAATCGGGCTTCGCAGCGAATTCAGACCTGAACGGATGGAGGATTGCTGGGAGCGACGATCCGCTGATGAAGCCGCAAACGGCTTTTGAACCCGAGGCGGTCCGTGGCCTGCGCTGCCTGGCGAATTGAATGCAGACAATGGCCTTGGTTGATCGAGGCACATTTTTTCAAACGGGAGGACTTCATGAAACTCACTCGCAGAATGACACTTGCGGCTTTTGCCGGCATGCTGGCGCTCGGCACCGCCGCGCCTGCCTATGCGGCGGACCTCATCGCCATCATCACGCCTTCACACGACAATCCGTTCTTCAAGGCTGAGGCCGTCGGCGCCGAAGCCAAGGCCAAGGAGCTCGGCTACGAGACGCTCGTGCTGGTGCATGACGACGACGCCAGCAAACAGTCGCAACTGATCGACACGGCGATCGGGCGCGGCGCCAAGGCGATCATCCTCGACAATGCCGGCGCGGATGCCACCGTCGCGGCCGTGCAGAAGGCCAAGGACGCCGGCGTGCCTTCGTTCCTCATCGACCGCGAGATCAACGCCACCGGCGTCGCCGTCGCGCAGATCGTCTCGAACAACTACCAGGGCGCCCAGCTCGGCGCGCAGGAGTTCGTGAAGCTGATGGGGGAGAAGGGCAATTATGTCGAACTGGTCGGCAAGGAATCCGACACCAATGCCGGCATCCGCTCAAAGGGCTATCACGACGTCATCGACGAATATCCTGATCTGAAGATGGTCGCCCAGCAGTCGGCCAACTGGAGCCAGACCGAAGCCTATTCCAAGATGGAGTCGATCCTGCAGGCCAATCCGGACATCAAGGGCGTGATCTCCGGCAACGACACGATGGCGATGGGCGCCTGGGCAGCGCTCGAGGCCGCCGGCCGCAAGGACGTGATCGTCGTCGGCTTCGACGGCTCGAACGATGTGCGCGACTCGATCAAGGCGGGCGGCATCAAGGCGACCGTGCTGCAGCCCGCCTATGCGCAGGCGCAGATGGCGGTCGAGCAGGCCGACGCCTTCATCAAGAACAAGAAATCTCCCGCCGAGGAAAAGCAGTTGATGGACTGCGTCCTGATCAATGGCGACAATGCCGCCAAGCTGGAGACGTTCGCGCTCACCAACTGAGCCGGCTGACATCAATCGCAAGGGACGGGCCTCGGGCTCGTCCCTTGCCTCCATTTTCAAGGGGCGCTCCGCGACCGCCATGCCGAACAGTCTGACATGTCCAACAAGCTGAACTGGCCGACCCTTGCCGGGATGGTCGGCCTCAGCCTGACTGCCTGCAAGATCCTGCCGACACCATCGGGGGAAAACGGCGGCAACGCGCCGGCCTTCAATCCCGACAAGATGGTCGAGGAGATCTGGGCGGCGAAGGTCATCCCCTATTTGCAGCAGAAGGCCGGACCGTTCGCCGAGGTCCATGCCCTGGCGAAAACCGATCCGGCCGCCGCCGGCGCCAAATATGGCAATCCGAAGAAGCAGGCGAATTCGCCGTGGACCTTCGCGGTTCGGCTGGAGGGCAAAATCGTTGCGGCAAATACGCAGTCCCGCGCCGCGACTGTCGATGTCGATGCCGACGGCGACGGCAAGGCGGATGCGCGGGTTCAGATCGGCCCCGCCATGCGCGGCACCGCGCTACGCGACAGCCTGGATTTCATCCAGTTCAACGATTTCACCAACCAGATCGACTTCGCCCAGTTCGGCAAGGCCCTCAACGCCCATGCCGACAAGACGGTGCTGTCCAAGCTGCCGCGCGAGGCGCTGGAGGGGCGGACAGCCAAAATACTGGGCGCCTATACGCCGGGCAGCGGCCAGGACCTGCCCCTGGTGACGCCGGCGGAGGCAGAGATCGGGCCGAAGCCATGACTTCTGAGCGAGAGATGGGGGCGACCGGTCATGACGTCATCCTGAAGCTGGAAGATGTCTCGAAGGTTTATTCAGGCACCGTCGCGGTCAAGCGCGCCAATTTCGAGGTGCGCAAGGGCGCGGTCAACGTGCTGGTCGGCGAGAACGGCGCCGGCAAGTCGACGCTGATGAAGATCATCGCCGGCGTCGAGCAGCCAACAGCAGGCCGCATTCTGCTCGATGGCGATGAGGTCTCGTTCTCGTCGTCCGGCGACGCAGTGAGCCGCGGCATCGGCATGGTGTTCCAGGAGCTGAACCTGTTCGGCAACATGAGTGTCGCCGAGAACATCTTCGCCACCCGCGAAATCACCAACCGCTTCCGCAAGATCGACCGCAAGGCACAGGAGCGCCGCGCGGCGGAATTCCTGGAGCGGCTGGAAGCCGGCATACGTCCGGACATGCTGGTCGAGGATCTGCGCATCGGCCAGCAGCAACTGGTCGAGATCGCCAAGGCGGTTTCGCTCGATGCGCGCATCCTGATCATGGACGAGCCGACCTCGGCGCTGAGCGCGGCCGAAGTCGAGATTCTGTTCAAGGTGATCGCTGACCTCAAGGCGCGCGGCGTGGCGATCGTCTACATCTCGCACCGGCTGGAAGAACTGATCCGCATCGGCGACTACATCACCGTGCTGCGCGACGGCCGCATCACAGGCCAGGAAGAGATGAAAAACGTCGACACGCAATGGATCGTGCGACAGATGATCGGCTCGGACGCCAAGGATTTCGCCAAGGCCGACGGCCATGTTGCGGGCGAAGAAATCTTCCGCGCCGAGGCGATCTGCCTGCCGCGCGCGACCGGCGGACTTGCCGTCGACCATGTCTCGCTGTCGCTGCGCGCCGGCGAGATCCTCGGCATATACGGGCTGATGGGCGCCGGGCGCAGCGAGCTGTTCGACTGCATCATGGGACGCCACGGCCAGGCGACCGGAGAGATCTTCATCGCCGGCAAGAAGGTGCGCGAGCGCGACACGACACGGCGCATCCGGCGCGGGCTGGCGCTGATCCCCGAAGACCGCCAGCGCGAAGGACTGGTGTCGATCCTCTCCGTCGCCAGCAATCTGACGCTGGCCAGCCTGTCGCGGTTTGTGCGGCTGTTCCACATCAGCGGAGCGGACGAACGCCAAGCGGTGACCGGGATGGTGCGGGAACTGGCGATCAAGGTGGCCGACCCGGCGCAGGAGGTCTCCTCGCTGTCGGGTGGCAACCAGCAGAAGGTGGTGATCGGCAAGGCGCTGCTCACCGGGCCGAAGGTGCTGTTGATGGACGAGCCCAGCCGCGGCATCGATGTCGGCGCCAAGGCGGATGTGTTCCGCACCATGCGCCGGCTTTCGCGAGACGGACTTGGCATCCTTTTCGCCACCTCCGATCTCGACGAGGTGATGGCGCTCTCCGACCGGATCGCCGTGATGAGCAATGGAAAACTGACCGGCATGTTCGATCGCGCCGAGGCAACGGAAGCGGCAATCGTCGCCGCCTCGGCATTTGGCCACGGACCGGTCCCGCATACGGAGAACAAGGCCCATGACTGACATCCCGGCCAAGGCGGCTGTCTCCTCCGCTTCGCGCGGCTCGGTGCTGCTGACGCTGATGAAGGCGAGGACCTTCATCGCGCTGATCGCGGTGCTGGTCTTCTTTTCGATCGCGGCGCCGAATTTCCTGTCGGCCGCCAACCTGATCCTGATGTCGAAACACGTGGCGCTGAACGCCTTCCTGGCGATGGGCATGACCTTCGTCATCGTCACCGGCGGCATCGACCTGTCGGTCGGCTCGATCGTCGGCCTGTGCGGCATGGTGGCCGGCTACCTCGTGCTCAACGGCATCGACCTGCAGATCGGCTATACGATCTATTTCAACGTCTTCGAGATCGCGCTGATCACGCTTCTGGTCGGCATATTGATCGGCGCCGTCAACGGATTGCTGATCACCAGACTGAATGTGGCGCCGTTCATCGCCACGCTTGGCGTGCTCTATGTGGCGCGCGGCCTGGCGCTGCTGTCATCCGACGGCCGCACCTTCCCGAACCTCGTCGGCAAGCCGGAACTCGGCACCACCGGCTTCGGCTTCCTCGGCGCCGGCCGGCTGCTCGGCCTGCCGGTCTCGATCTGGATCCTGGTGGTGGTGGCGCTGGGCGCGGCCTATCTCGCGCGCTACACGCCGCTCGGGCGCCACATCTTCGCCGTCGGCGGCAACGAACGGGCGGCGCGGATATCAGGCGTGCGCGTCAACATGGTGAAGATGTTCGTCTATATGTTTTCGGGCTTCTGCGCGGCCATCGTCGGCCTGATCATCTCGTCCGAACTGATGGCCTCGCATCCGGCGACCGGCGAAAGTTTTGAGCTCAACGCCATCGCGGCGGCGGTGCTCGGCGGCACCTCGATGTCGGGCGGCCGCGGCACGATCGGCGGCACCATCGTCGGCGCCTTCGTCATCGGCATTCTGTCCGACGGGCTGGTGATGATGGGGGTGAGCTCGTTCTGGCAGATGGTGATCAAGGGCCTCGTCATCATCGTCGCCGTCGTCGTCGATCAAGCGCAGCGCCGGCTGCAACAGCGGGTTACGCTGATGCAGATGGCAAAGGCAGGCTGAGCATGGCGGAGCTGCGCGGAGCGCTGATCGGCTGCGGCTTCTTTGCCGTCAACCAGATGCATGGCTGGCGCGACATCGAGGGTGTCGCGATCGTCGCCATCTGCGATCGCGACCCCGAGCGGCTGAAGATCGTCGGCGACCAGTTCGGCATTGCGAAGCGCTACACCGACGCGGCGGAAATGTTCGCTGGCGAGACGCTCGACTTCGTCGACATCGCCACCACCGCGCCAAGCCATCGGCCGCTGGTCGAGATGGCGGCCAGGCATCGCGTGCCGGTGATCTGCCAAAAGCCGTTCGCGCCGACGCTCGCCGACGCCAAGGCAATGGTGAAGGCGTGCACTGAGGCCGGCGTGCCGCTGATGGTGCACGAGAATTTTCGCTGGCAATCGCCGATCCAGGCGGTGCGCGCCGTAGTCGACAGCGGCGAGATCGGCACGCCCTTCTTCGGCCGCATCTCCTTCCGTTCGGCCTATGACGTGTTCTCCGGCCAGCCTTATCTGGCGACCGGCAAGCGCTTCATCATCGAGGATCTCGGCATCCACATCCTCGACATCGCCCGCTTCCTGTTGGGCGACGTGTCTGTCATCACCACGCGGACCGCGCGCATCAATCCCGCCATTGCCGGCGAGGATGTCGCCACCATGCTGATGGACCATGTCGGCGGCGCGACCTCGGTGGTCGACTGCAGCTACGCGACCAGGCTCGCCACCGAGCCGTTTCCGCAAACGCTGATCGAGATCGACGGCAGCGACGGCACGATCCGGCTGGCGCAGGGCTATCGGCTCACCGTTGCCGGCAAGAGCGGCACCGTGGTCAGCAATGTCTCGCCGCCATTGCTGCCTTGGGCGTCACGTCCCTGGCACAACATCCAGGAAAGCGTCGTCGCCATTCAACAGCACTGGGTCGACTGCCTGGCGAAGGGGATCGAGCCCGCAACCTCGGGTGCCGATAATCTCAGGACATTGGCGCTGGTCGAGGCCGCCTATGCCGGTGCCGAGAGCCGCGACCCGGTGTCACTCGAGAGTTTGCTGAGATGACGGCCGACGCCTTTCCGCTCTGCGGCACGCGCGCCGTCGAAGCCGAGCCGGTCAGGCTGAGGGCCGGTGCGCTCAGCGCCGACTTGGTCAACGGCAATCTACGCACCATCCGGCATGGCGACATCGAAGTGCTGCGCGCCATCGCCTATATCGTGCGCGACCGCGACTGGGGCACTTACGAGCCTGAACTGAGCGACCTAGTCATCGACCAGGGCGCTGATGCCTTCTCCGTCAGCTATTCGGCAAGCTGTGTGGGGTCGGGCGGAAGCCGGCTCGACTTCAGAGCCACCATCAAAGGCTCCGCCGACGGCACACTGGTGTTCGACGTCAGCGCCCTGCCCGAAAGCGATTTCGAGACCAACCGCTGCGGCTTCTGCATCCTGCATCCGATCGCCGGCCTGGCCGGCTGCCCGGTGACGGTCGAGCATACCGACGGCAGCGTGGTGGCGACAAAGCTTCCCGAACTGATCGACCCCTGGCAGCCTTTCAAGGATTTACGCGCCATCACCCATGAAGTCCGGCCCGGCGTCACCGCCGAATGCCGTATGGAAGGCGACACTTTCGAGATGGAGGACCAGCGCAACTGGTCGGACGCGTCCTACAAGACTTATGTCCGGCCGCTGGCGCTGCCATGGCCTTATGTGCTGCCCGCCGGACAATCCAACAGGCAGACAGTCAGCCTGCGCATCACCGGCGATAGCGCCCTGCCCGCCTCGGCGGCTGCCCCGCCGGTCCGCGTCGAGCTTGGCGAGGCCGGCGCGCGGCTGCCCGATATCGGGGTGATCATCTATCCGGACGAGGTCGAGACAGCGCTTGCCAACCTGCCAACGCTGGCCGAACTCGGCCCGCAGCAGCTGATCTTCCACTATGATCCGACGCGCGGTCACGGGCTCGCCGCCTTGCAATCCTTCGCCCGGCTAGCCGCCGCCTATCCGGCCGGGACAACGCTCGAATGCGTCGTTGCCTGCACAGGCGATCTCGATACCGAGCTCTCCGATGTCGCCGGCATGGTGCGCCAGGCCGGCTTGAAGCTTTCGGCCATCGCCGCCTCGCCTTCGGTCGACCGGCAGTCGACGCCGCCGGGCAGCGCCTGGCCCGAGTGTCCGCCGCTCGAAGGCGTCTATGCCGCGGCGCGGCGCGCCTTTCCCGGCATCCGCCTCGGCGGCGGCATGTTCAGCTATTTCACCGAGTTGAACCGCAAGCGCGTCCCGGCCGGCCAGCTCGATTTTGTCACCCATTGCACCTGCCCAATCGTGCATGCCGCCGACGATCTCAGCGTCATGCAGTCGCTGGAAGCGCTGCCCTTCATCACGAAATCGGCGCGGGCGATCTTCGGTGCAAAGCCATACCGCATCGGTCCGTCAACGATCGCCATGCGGCAGAACCCTTATGGCGGCGCGACCAAGGACAATCCCGGGGGGCAGCGCATCGCCATGGCCGACCGCGATCCGCGCCATGCCGGCCAGTTCGCGACGGCATGGACGATCGGCTATGCCGCACGTGTGGCGCCGGCCGGACTGGAACAGCTCACGCTGTCCGCCTTCACTGGACCGTTCGGTGTGCTGGCGGCGGCGGGCGAACCCGTCGCGGAAGGCAAACCCCGGCCGATCTTCGGGGCGATCAAGGGGCTATGCGGACTGGCCGGCCTTGCACATGTTGCGGCGAAAACGAGCGACGAGACCAAGGTGCTCGCGCTGGCCGGGCGCGCTGCGTCCGGCGAGACCGTGATGTGGCTGGCGAACCTGACGGCGGGCGACGTGACGGTTGATGGTTCCGTGCTTGGCCAAGGCCAGCTTGTGATGGCGCCTTACGCCATCACCCGGATCGGGTGAAATCAGCTGCCGGAATTCATGACATAGAGCGAACGCGAGCGTTCGAGATGCTTGATCATCGCCTTCTCGGCGCCATCGGCATCCCGCTTCTCGATGCGGTCGATGATCTCTTCGTGCTCGGTCAGCGTGAACTTTTCCTTGCCGGTCCAGATCAGCATTTCAGTGTGGTATTCCTTCAGCCAGCCCAGCATCGCTTCGCTGACGGCGACATAGATCGGGTTGCCGGATATGGCAGCGATCTGGGTATGGAACTTCATGTCGGCGGCGATGAAGGCCTCGGAATCGCCGCGCGCGCCGCGCTGCTCGGCTACCGTTGCCTTGAGCCGCAGCACATCCTCGGCGGTGGCCTTTTCGGCGGCTTCCTTGACCATGCCGCGCTCGAAGAAGATGCGCGCGTTCTTGAGGTGCTCCAGCGTGTCCTTCGACGACGACAGGATGATCTTGGCCGCGCCGTCGACCTGCCTGATGATCGACTTGGCGGTCAATTGCAGCACCTTGGCACGCTCGCCGTGCGAGATCGCGACCAGCCCCATATTGCTCAGCGCCTGCATCGCCTCGCGGATCGCCGGCCTGCCGACCTCGAAGCGCTCCATCAGCTCGCGCTCGGACGGCATGTCGTCGCCCGGCTGCAATTCGCCGCTGGTGATCAGGCGCTTCAGCCTGACAAAGACTTCGTCGGAAAGCTTGCGCCGGACGATCGGCTCCGAACGGTTCATCGTCGCGAATCACTCCCTTGACCGGTATCTATTTAGCATTGCCGCCATGATTCCCGGAATGCCCGCCGGGCGGGATATCGCTTGCAATACTTATGTACTCATTATACCAGATTTCGAAGATCAGGGAACCTTTTTCGAACTCCTCACGACCTGAGACAGCGGATCATGATCACCCTCACCTATCGCATCGAGACCTCGGGCAGCATCGAGGCATTGGCGGCCAAGATCGCCAGCGACCAGTCGACCGGCACTTTCGTTGCGCTGCCGGGCGAGACCGAGGAGTTGAAGGCGCGCGTGGCGGCGCGCGTGCTGGCGAGCCGCCACCTGTCCGAGGCGGAGCAGCCATCCATTCCCGAGGCAGGCGACGGGCCGTTCAAGCGCGCCGACGTCGACATCGCCTTCCCGTTCGACGCCATCGGCACCGACCTGTCAGCGCTGATGACAATCGCCATTGGCGGCACCTATTCGATCAGGGGTCTGTCCGGCATCCGCGTCGTCGACATGAAGCTGCCGGACGAATATCGCGGCGCGCATCCGGGCCCACAGTTCGGCGTCGCCGGCAGCCGCAAGCTGACCGGTGTCTCGGACCGTCCGATCATCGGCACCATCGTCAAGCCGGCACTGGGGCTGAGGCCGCACGAGACGGCCGAGATGGTGGGCGAGTTGATCGCCGCCGGCGTCGATTTCATCAAGGACGACGAGAAGCTGATGAGCCCGGCCTATTCACCGCTGGCTGAGCGGGTGAAGGCGATCATGCCGCTGATCCTCGACCATGAACAGAAGACCGGCAGGAAGGTGATGTATGCCTTCGGCATCTCGCATGCCGATCCCGACGAGATGATGCGCAATCATGATCTGGTGGCGAAGGCCGGCGGCAATTGCGCGGTGGTCAACATCAATTCGATCGGTTTTGGCGGCATGGCGTTCCTGAGGAAGCGCTCCAGCCTGGTGCTGCACGCCCACCGCAATGGTTGGGATATCCTGACCCGCCACCCCGGCCTTGGCATGGATTTCAAGGTCTGGCAGCAATTCTGGCGGCTGCTCGGCGTCGACCAGTTCCAGATCAACGGCATCGCCTCGAAATACTGGGAGCCGGACTGGTCCTTCGTCGAATCCTTCAAGGCGGTGACGACGCCGATCTTTTCGGCCGATGATTGCGCGCTGCCGGTGGCGGGGTCCGGCCAATGGGGCGGACAGGCGCCGGAGACCTACCGGCGGACCGGGCGGACGGTCGATCTGCTCTATCTCTGCGGCGGCGGCATTGTCAGCCATCCGGACGGGCCGGGGGCCGGCGTGCGCGCCGTGCAGCAGGCCTGGCAGGCGGCGGTCGACGGCATTCCGCTTGAGGATTTCGCCAAGAGCCATGTCGAGTTGGCACGCTCGATCGAGAAGTTCGGTGACGGCAAGGCGGCCTGAAATCATGCAAAGCCTGCTGCTCAGCTACTATGGCGACGACCTCACCGGCTCGACCGATGTGATGGAGGCGCTCGAACTCGGCGGCGTGCCAACCGTGCTGTTCATGCGCCAGCCGGACGCGGCACAGCTTGCGCGGTTCGCGCATTGCCGCGCCATTGGTCTCGCCGGCACCAGCCGCAGCGAGACGCCGCAATGGATGGAGACGCATCTGCGTGATGCCTTTGGCTGGCTGAAGACGCTGAATGCCGAGATCTGCCATTACAAGGTCTGCTCGACCTTCGATTCCAGCCCGACGATCGGCAGCATCGGCCGGGCAATCGAGATCGGCCGCGATGTGTTCAAGCAGGGCAGCGTGCCGTTGGTGGTCGGCGCACCGCAGCTCAAGCGCTACACCGCCTTCGGCCATCTGTTCGCCGCCTATCGCGACAAGTACTACCGCATCGACCGCCATCCGGTGATGAGCCGCCACCCGACGACGCCGATGGATGAATCCGACCTTTTGGTGCATCTGTCGCGGCAGACCGGGCTTGCCTCGGGATTGCTTGACCTGGCGACATTGCAGTCGGCCTCGCGGTCGCAAGCGTTCGATCGCCTGGTGGAAAATGGCGCGGCCATCGTGCTTGTCGACGTCGACAGCCGGGAGACCCAGGCGCTTGCCGGCAAGGAGATCTGGCGCACTCGCAAGACCGGCGGCTCCTTCGTCGCCGGCTCGTCCGGGATAGAGTATACGCTGCTCGCCGAATGGGCGTCGAATGACACCGTCGGGGCTATATCAAGCTTCGCGCCGCCGGGGGCCGCCGATCGCATCGCGGTCGTGTCGGGCAGTTGTTCGCCGACCACCGAAAGACAGATCCGCCATGCCCTGACCGACGGCTTCGACGGCGTCGAGGTCGATCCTGTCGAACTGGTCTCCGAGACTTCCGAACAGGCGATCGAGCGCGCGGCAGCAAGCGGCCGTGCCAGCCTGCAAGCCGGACGCAGCGTCGTCCTCTATACAGCGCTCGGCCCCGCCGCCGACCGGGGCGCCGAGATCGACCGGCAGGAGGGCGCGCGCCACAAGCTCGGCCGCGGCCTCGGCGCGCTGCTGCGCGACCTGACGATCCAGCAAGAGCTCACGCGCGTCGTCATCGCCGGCGGCGACACGTCGAGCCACGCGCTCGGCCAGATGGGGGTCGATGCGCTGACGGTCAGGATGCCGCTGCCGGCATCGCCGGGCTCGCCGCTGTGCGTCGCGCATTCGCGCATCGAGGCGATCGATGGGCTGGAGGTCGCGCTCAAGGGCGGGCAGGTCGGGACCGATCGCTATTTCTCAGCCATCCGCGACGGCCTCGGCGGTTGACAGCGGCGCCCTGCCCTTCCATACCAGCGACGTTAATGTTCTCAGGGCGGGGTGAAAGTCCCCACCGGCGGTAAAGGTTTCGGCCCAAGCCCGCGAGCGCTTCTCAGTTACGGGAAGGTCAGCAGATCCGGTGTGATTCCGGGGCCGACGGTATAGTCCGGATGGAAGAGAACGAGCGAAAGACGGACCGTCTCGACGGGCCGGATTCCGTATCGTGCGTCCTGATTCTGGTTCGAAACGGAAGGATGGACCCATGAATCTGCATTCCCACAAAAACTATGAAACTGTTCGCGTCGCCGTTGTTCGCGCGCGCTGGCATGCCGACATCGTCGACCAGTGCGTGCAAGCGTTCGAGGCGGAACTGGCGGTGCTCGGGGAGAACCGCTTTGCCGTCGATGTCTTCGACGTGCCGGGCGCCTACGAAATCCCGCTGCATGCCAAGACATTGGCCGCGACCGGTCGCTATGCCGCGATCCTCGGCACGGCCTTCGTCGTCAATGGCGGCATCTACCGGCATGAGTTCGTGGCGGGCGCCGTCATTGACGGCATGATGAACGTGCAATTGTCGACCGGCGTGCCGGTGCTTTCGGCGGTGCTCACGCCGCACAATTACCATGACAGCGCCGAGCACCATCGCTTCTTCTTCGAGCACTTCCAGGTCAAAGGAAAAGAGGCGGCCAGGGCCTGTGTCGAAATCCTCGCCGCGCGCGAACAGGTCGCGGCGTAAGATCCATTGCCGGGTGGAAATCCGGGTAGCACCCGGTAGTATCCCGGAAAATACCGAAGGCGGGAGGATGCCGGTGCAGACCAAGAAGATCATCAACGACGGCAACCGTTCCGTCGACGAGATGCTGGAAGGCGTCCTCGCCGCGCATCCGCGCCACCTCAAAAGTGCTGCCGGCAGCCCGCGCTCGATCATCGCCCGCGACGGACCGCGCGCCGGCAAGGTCGGCCTCGTCATCGGCGGCGGTTCGGGCCATGAGCCGACCTTTCTCGGCTTCGTCGGCAAGGGGCTGGCGGATGCGGCGGCAATCGGCAACGTCTTTGCCTCGCCGCCGCCGGACCCGATCCTCGAATGCGCCAAGGCGGTCAGCGGCGGCGCCGGCGTGCTGTTCATGTATGGCAACTATGCCGGCGACGTGATGAATTTCGACATGGCGGCAGAGATGGCAGCCATGGACGACATCGAGGTGCGCACGGTGCTGAGCACCGACGATGTCGCTTCGGCACCGCGCGACCAGCGGCAGAAACGGCGCGGCGTCGCCGGCAATTTCTTCATCTTCAAGGCAGCGGGTGCCGCCTGCGACCGGATGCTCTCCTTCGACGAATGCGAGCGCATCGCCCGCAAGGCCAACGACCACACCTTCACCATGGGCGTGGCGCTGTCGCCCTGCTCGCTGCCGCAGACCCGCCGGCCGAATTTCGAAATCGGGCCGGACGAGATGGAGATCGGCATGGGCATCCATGGCGAGCCGGGTATCGCACGCGGAAAACTGAAAACGGCCGACGAGATCACCGACGAGATGCTGGACAAGATCCTCGCCGAGATGGCCCCAGTGCGCGGCGACAAGGTCGCCGTGCTCGTCAATTCGCTCGGCTCGACGCCGCTGATGGAACTCTACATCATGAACCGCAGGCTCAGGCGGAGGCTCGACGACATCGGTGTCTCGGTGCACGCGACCTGGGTCGGCAATTACTGCACCTCGCTGGAGATGGCCGGCGCCTCGGTGACGCTGATGCATCTCGACGGCGAATTGCAGACCATGCTCGACCACCCTTGCGATTGCGCCATGTTCCGCGCCGGCTGAGAGCAGTTCCATGACAGCCATCGATACGGCCGGCCTGAAGACAATGTTCGATGAAATCGCGGTGGCGATCGAGGCCGACAAGGACCGGCTTTGTCAGCTCGACGGCGTCATCGGCGACGCCGACCATGGCATCGCCATGGCGCTCGGCTTCGGTGCGGTGCGCGATGTGCTGGCCGCGCTCGACCTTTCGGCGATCGAGCCTACGGCATTGCTCAACACCGCGGCGAAATCGTTCCTGAATGCCGTTGGCGCGTCGTCCGGCCCACTCTATGCCACGGCTTTCATGCGCGGTGCCGCCGCCGTCAAGGGCAAGGCGGCGCTGGCGGACGCGGATGTGGTCGCCATGTTGCAGGCGATGGCGCAAGGCATCAGGGATCGCGGCAAGGCCGAGCTCGGCGAAAAGACGATGGTCGATGCCTGGCAGCCGGCGGCCGAAGCGGCGGCCACCGCGCATGCCGCCGGCAGGACGCTGGCCGAAAGTCTTGACGCGGCGTTCGCCGCCGCTGAGCGCGGCGCCGAGGCGACCAAGGACATGATCGCCGCGAAGGGCCGCTCGTCGCGGCTCGGCGAGCGGTCGCTCGGGCACATGGATCCGGGCGCAGCGTCGGCTGTCACCGTCATCGGCGCGATGCGCAAAGGCCTGGCTTAGAGCGACGAATCAGCCTGCCGCTCTAGCTCTTTGTTTGAGAGTCGGAATTTGGGTCCGATACTCTAGCCTGCCTTGGCCGCATCAAGCTTGTCGATCGCCTGGACATTGCCGGCCGACAGGCCCTTTTCGTCGAACTCCGAGGCCAGCCAGGCATCGACGATCGCCTTGGCAAGTTCCGGACCGATGACGCGGGCGCCCATGGTGATGATCTGGGCGTTGTTGGATTTCGCCGCGCGTTCCGCCGAATAGGTGTCGTGGGTGAGCGCGGCGCGAATGCCCGGCACCTTGTTGGCCGAGATCGAAACACCGATGCCGGTGCCGCAAAACAGGATGCCGCGATCGTTCTCGCCATCGACGATCGTCTGGGCGAGTTTCTGCGACAGGTCGGCATAGTAGCCGGCCTGGCTGAGATCGCTCACGGTGAGGCCAGACTTGGTGGCGAGATGAGCTGCGATCACGTCGAGCAGCGGCTTGCCGGCGCTGTCGGCTCCAATGGCTATTTTCATGGTCGTGTCCTTCCTTGATTGAATGAGAATTCGATCGGTTCAGATCGCCGCCGAGGCGCGTTGGAGGATGTCGATGTAGCCTTCCGCCTGCCAGGCGGAACGGCCGATGAACAGGCCGTCGACATGCGGCTGGCCGATCAGTTCGGCGGCATTCTGGGGGTTGACGCTGCCGCCATAAAGCACCGGCGGTGTGGCAGGGATCAGCGCGGCGGCGACCTGCTTGATCAGCGCCTGCTGCCTGTCGGCGTAGTCGGAGCTGGCTGGAATGCCCTTGTCGCCGATTGCCCAGACCGGCTCGTAGGCAAACAGGATTTTTTCGCCCCTTGCCTCGCCTTCGAGGAATTGCAACGCGCCTTGCACCTGCGCGGTCAGCACGGCTTCGGCCCGCCCGCCTTCGCGCTCGGCAAGCGTCTCGCCGACGCAGATCAGCGGTATCAAACCATGCTTTACCGCCGCGGCGGTCTTGAGGCCGACGGCATGATCGGTTTCGCCGAAATGCTCGCGCCGCTCGCTATGGCCGAGCTCGACGAGGTCGAGCCCGCAATCGGTCAGCATCAGCGGCGAGATCTCGCCGGTCCAGGCGCCTGCGTCGTCCCAATGCATGTTCTGGGCACCGACCTTGATCCGCGTCGGCGACAGCGCCTGCTTGACCTCGCGCACCGCCGTGAAGGGTGGAATGACGAAGGGCTGGATACGATCGTCGAAGCCCGGCACGAAGCCGGCCAACGCTTTGGCGAAGGCAAGCGCCTCGGCCAGCGTCTTGTTCATCTTCCAGCTTGTACCGACCCAGTAAACCACGCGTATCCCTCTCAGTCCTTGTCGACAATCGTTACCGAAACACCGGCACCATCCAGCGCCTCGCGCATCGACGGCTCCAGTTCGCGACCGGTGAAGACGGTATCGAACGCCTTGAGATCGGTCAGGAAATGCAGCGCGGTGCGATCGAACTTGCCGTGATCGACCAGCAGATATTTGCGCGCCGCGGCGGCCATCATCAGCCGCTTGGTCTGGACCACTTCCTGGTCCTGATGGAAGGCGGAGGCGCCGTGGATGGCCGACGACGACAGGAATGCCACGTCGGCGCGCAGTGATTTCAACGTATCCTCGGCCAGCAGGCCGAAGAAGCCGTGAAACTTCTTGCTGTACTGGCCGCCAAGCGCGATCAGGGTGATGCCGCCAACGCCGGCCAGTTCCTGGATGACGGCCAGATTGTTGGAGATCACCGTCAGCGGGCGCAGATCGGCCAAATGTCCGGCAATACCGCCCGCCGTCGAGCCGTCGTCGATGATGACGGTCTGGCCCGGTTCGATCATCGCCACCGCGGCAGCGGCCAGGCGCTGCTTCTCCTCGCCCGCCTGTTTCTGACGGTAGCGGAAATCGCTCTCGAACAAGCCGCTCGGCTGGATCGAGGCGCCGCCGCGCACCTTGCGCAGGAAGCCGCTTTCCTCGAGCTCATCGAGGTCGCGATGGACAGTCATCTTCGACACGCTGAAACGCGAGGCAAGGTCGTCGACACTCGCCGTTCCCGCGTCCATCAGAAAATCCATGATGCCTTGCCGCCGGCTGTCGCTTTTCATTGCTGAGCCTATTTTTGCGAACCCTGGCTCGCCCTGAAACTTATCGTGGCCATGCCCAGATCCGATATTATTATAACAGAAAAAGTCGCACCTACACCAAAATTGTTGTGATAATGTTATATTTCTTTGGGATATTTTTCTGCCTTTGATCACTGTCCTGTAACAAGAATTGCTGCGGGCGGCGTGTCCAAAGGTTGCGGTTCGGTGGAAATCCGGCCAGAAGCATCAGCGGGCTGAACGACGACCGGACAGCCAGCAAACACGGGTTCGAAACCAGACACGGGAGACTATTGGGTGGCTCGCATCACACTGAGACAATTGCTCGACCATGCCGCCGAACACGGCTATGGCGTGCCGGCCTTCAACATGAACAACATGGAACAGGGCCTCGCCATCATGGAGGCCGCCGAGGAGACCAAGTCGCCGGTGATCCTGCAGGCGAGCCGCGGGGCGCGGGCCTATGCCAACGACGTGGTGCTGGCCAAGCTGATCGATGCGCTGGTCGAGATCCACCCCGACATCCCGGTCTGCATGCATCTCGACCATGGCAACAACGAAGCCACCTGCGTAACCGCGATCCAGTACGGTTTCACCTCGGTGATGATGGACGGCTCGCTCAAGGAAGACGGCAAGACGCCGGCCGACTACGGCTATAATTCCGGCATCACGCGCCGCGTCGTCGACATGGCGCATTGGGGCGGCGTGTCGGTGGAAGGCGAGATCGGCGTTCTCGGTTCGCTGGAGATGGGCGGCGGCGAGCAGGAGGACGGCCATGGCGTCGAAGGCGCCGTCAGCCACGACCAGCTCTTGACCGATCCGGAACAGGCGGTGGAATTCGTCAAGGACACGAATGTCGATGCGCTGGCCGTCGCCATGGGTACCAGCCACGGCGCTTATAAATTCTCGCGCAAGCCGGACGGCGCGGTTCTGGCCATGAACGTGATCGAGGAGATCCACCGTCGCCTGCCGAATATGCACCTGGTCATGCACGGCTCGTCCTCGGTGCCGGAAGAGCTGCAGGAGATCATCAACAAATATGGCGGCCAGATGAAGCCGACCTGGGGCGTGCCGGTCGAGGAAATCCAGCGCGGCATCAAGCACGGCGTGCGCAAGATCAACATCGACACCGACAACCGCATGGCGCTGACCGGCGCGATCCGCAAGGTGCTGACCGAGAACCCGAGCGAGTTCGATCCGCGCAAATATCTGACGCCGGCGATGGCGGCGATGCGGAAGCTGTGCAAGGAGCGCTTCGAGCAGTTCGGCACCGCCGGCAACGCGCCGAAGATCAAGCCGCTGCCGGTCTCGGAAATGGCCAAGCGCTACAAGTCGGGCAGCCTCGATCCGAAATTCGGCTGAGTCTCGTATGTGAGGTTCCCCCTCATCCGGCCGCTTCGCGTCCACCTTCTCCCCGCTGGGGAGAAGAGGCTTAGCGCCAACGCCGGCGATCTCCTCTCGCCTCGGGGAGAGGTCGGATTGCCCCGAATTGCCCTTCGCAATTCGGTTGGCAATCCGGGTGAGGGGGCACTTGCCCTGTCGTTCTACTCGGCTTGCGGCAGAATTGCCGCCCTGCCAGCGTCGATGAAAGGCGCCCAGTAGTCGACCGATTCACGGATCATGGCGACGACCTGGTGATCGACCGGCTCACGCTCGCGGAACGACAATTCGAGGCAGATCTCATTGTCGGTGCCGCCACCGCGCCGCATCGTCTCCAGGAATTTCTCCGGCGTGATGCGGCCATCCCTGTTGTAGGCGGCGGTGAAGGGCCAGTGGCCGCCCTTGTTCATCGATGACTGCTTGATGTGGATGATCGGCGACACCAGAGGAAACGCCTCGGCCCAGGCATAGGGATCGATGTCGGCGGGGTTGCTCGAGGTGACGTCGCCATGATCGATGTCGACCATCATCTTCAGCGGAATGGCCATGCCGGCGGCTTCGATCTCCCGATGCAGCGTCCGGCAGTTCTCGATCGTGTGGCCGAATTCGCGGCCGACCGACATCGGCTCCCAGAACAGATAGGTCAGTCCGGCCGCCTTCGCATGTTCGGCGACCTCGCGCCAGCATTCCATGGCGATGTCGAAAAGCCGGGCGCGGCGCCCGGCATCGTCATAGTCGCGGTGGGTGAAGATCGCGAACTGCGTGCCCATGCCGCTGGCGCCGAGCTCCGCCGAAATGTCGGCGAAGGTCTTGAACCAGTCGACATAGTAGCGGCGCACATCGGCGTCGGGATGGCCGAAATGATTGAGCCGGCCATAGGGGCCGGTCATCCCCGATGTCACGCGCACGCCGGTGCGGCCGAGCGCGGTGCGGAACAGCCGGATGAATTTTATGATCGTCGCCGCCGGCCAGCCGGGATTGACGAATTCATGCGTGAGCTGAACGTCCCTGATGCCGATGTCGTAAGCGATCGTGTCGATCAGATCGTCCGGGTCGGCAAAACGGTTGACCAGCGGATTGGTGTTGAGGGACAGCGTGAAGGTCATCAGCCTGCCTTTGCCAGCCGGCTCGCGCACCAATTCTCGAAGGCGTTTTTTTCCGCGGCCGACAGATGCAGGCCATGCTTGGTGCGCCGTTCCAGAATATCGGCCGATGTCAGCGCCCATTCGTGCTCGAACAGGTAATTGGCTTCGCGTTCGAAGAAATCCTTGCCGAAACGCCGTCCCAGATCGGCGAGCGCGCGCGCCGAACCGACCAGAACGCGCGTCCGTGTGCCGTAGAGCCGGCCATAGTGCTTGGTGAGGGATGCCGGCATCCAGGGATAGTCGCGACCGAGATCGCCGAGGAATTGTTCGAAATCGGCATTGGCGATGTCGCCGCCGGGCAGATGCCCTTTCGATGTCCAGGGCTTGCCCATCGCTGGAAAGAAGGGCGCGATACGGTCCAGCGCGTGTTCGGCCAGCTTGCGGAAAGTGGTGATCTTGCCGCCGAAGACCGAGAGCAGCGGCGCCTGCCCCGCCGAAGCGTCGAGCTCGAAGATGTAGTCACGGGTCACCGCGCTCGGATTGTCGGCGTTGTCGTCATAGAGCGGCCTGACCCCGGAAAACGAATGGACGACATCCTCGCGGGCAAGCCCGCGCTTGAAGTAGCGGTTGACGACCCTGATCAGATAATCGATCTCGCTGTTCTCGGCCTTGACGTCTTCCGGCCGTCCTTCGTAGGGAATGTCGGTCGTGCCGATCAAAGCGAGATCGTTCTGGTAGGGATTGATGAAGATCACCCGCTTGTCGCTGTTCTGGATGAGATAGGCCTGCCGCCCTTCCCAGAATTTCGGCACGACGATGTGGCTGCCCTTGACCAGGCGGACGTTGCGCCTGGAGTTCTGGCCGGCGACGCGGTTGATGACGTCGTTGACCCAGGGACCGGCGGCGTTGATCAGCGCCTTTGCCCGCACCGTGGTTTTGATACCGGTCCTACCGTCGCGCATCTCGACCGACCACAGGCCGTTTTCGCGACGAGCGGCGGTGCAAGCGGTCCGGGTCAGGATCCTCGCTCCCCGTTCGGCCGCGTCCAACGCATTGAGGAGGACGAGGCGGGCGTCGTCGACCCAGCAGTCGGAATACTCGAAGCCGCGCCTGAAGGCGTCCTCGATTGGCGCGCCTTCGGGCGCGGTGCGCAGGTTGAGCGTGCGGGTGGCCGGCAGCCGTTTGCGGCCGCCGAGATGGTCGTAGAGGAACAGGCCGAGCCGGACCAGCCAGGCCGGCCGGTCGTCGGGGCTGTGCGGCAGCACGAAGCGCATCGGCCAGATGATGTGCGGCGCCGATTCCAGCAGCACCTCACGCTCGATCAGCGCCTCGCGCACCAGGCGGAACTCGTAGTATTCGAGATAGCGCAGGCCGCCATGGACGAGCTTGCCGGAGCGCGAACTGGTGCCTTCGGCGAGATCATCCTTCTCGCAAAGGGTGACGGAGAGGCCGCGGCCGGCGGCGTCGCGCGCGATGCCGGCGCCGTTGACGCCGCCGCCGATGACGAAGAGGTCGACGATTTCGGTATCGCCGCTCATCTCACTGGGCCCTCGATGCGTAGCAAGTCCTTCATGGCTTCTGCGGCTTTCAGCACGGATTGACCGGCGGCAGACCGGCGAGGTAGCGGCGCACCTCCTCGGCGGCCTGCTCGGCGGCATAGGTGACGGTGCGCACCGAAGCGCCGGCGATGTGCGGCGTCAGGGTCACGTTCGGCAATTGCAGCAGCGGCCAGTCGGCAGGTACCGGCTCGACCGCGAAGGTTTCCAGCATGGCGCTGGCGATATGACCGGACACCAATGCCTCATAGAGCGCGTCATAGTCGACCAGGGGTCCGCGCGCGGTGTTGATGAAGATCACCCCCGGCTTCATCCTGGCGATGGTGCCCCTGTTGATCAGGCCACGGGTCTCTTCGGTCACCCGGGAATGCAGCGTCACCACGTCGGAGCGAGCGAGAAGATCGTCGAGCGCGACAAGCTCGACGCCGGCTTTGCGGTCGTCCGCGCTCAACTGCACATAGGGGTCGGAGACCAGGATATGGCAACCGAAGGCGCGCAGCAGGCGCACCAGCCTGGTGCCGATATTGCCGTAGCCGATGACGCCGACGGTCAATTCGTTGAGCTCGCGGCCGGTGCGGTCGGCGCGGTAGAGATCGCCGCGCCATTCCCCCTTGCGTAAGGCCTCGTGCCCGACCCGGATCAGCCGCGTCTCGGCAAGGATGGCGCCGATGGTGAACTCGGCCACAGCACTCGCATTGCGGCCGGGAACATTGACGACAGTGATGCCGTGCGCTTTGGCGGCGGCCATGTCGATGTTGATCGGACCGCCGCGCGACACTGCAACCAGCTTGAGGGCCGGCAAGCGCCGCATCATGGCCTCGGAGACCGGCGAGAGCTGAGTGACGAAGATTTCGGCATCGCCGATGAAATCCACCACCTCGTCCGGATCGCCAAAGTACTCCTTGACCTTGTCGAGGCCGAGGGCGGTATTGCCGAACTGCATCGGCTCGTCGGGCCAGGCGGTCTCAAGCGTGCGGATGTCGAGATGGTCGCCGCAGGCTTCCTCGATTTTCGCGCGGAATACTTCGGGAAGCATGAAACGGTCGCCAATGATCGCTATCTTGCGCATACTCGACTTCTCAACTCGTCACGTCGGTTTTGTCCTGGGCGCGGCCATCGAACGCCAGACCGGCCGCAGCGCCTCATGCGCCAATGTGTAGGATGGAACAAGCCGCTCGTAGATGGCGGCAAGTTTTTGGTCGCTCGGCTCGGCCGCGCCAAGCAGCGGGGTGACCCATTCGCCGACGCATTCATCCATCGATGCGTATTGGCCGACACACACCGCCGCGATCATGGCGGCGCCTGCGGCACCCGCCTCCTCGCGCTCGCTGGTGCGAATATCTGAGCCGATCGCAGCGCCCAGTATCTTGCGCAAGGCCGGACTTCTGGCCGCGCCGCCCGTCAAACGAACCTCCATGGGCAGCGGACCCATGGCGGCGTAGCAATCGCGGGCCGCGAAGGCCAGCCCCTCGAAAACGGCGCGGACCAGGTCGGCATAGCCATGCCGCGACGAAATGCCGACAAAGCCGGCCCTGGCATTGGCATCGACGAACGGGCCGCGCTCGCCTGCTTCCGACACATAGGGCTGATAGAGCAGCGAGGCCGGCTCCGCCGACGCTATCCATTTGTCGACCAGCGCGATCATCTCGCCATTGCTGCGCGTGATGCCTTGCGAGGCGAGAATGCCGGAGGCCAGACCAAGCACCCAATCGATGTTGAGCGTCGCCGCCATGTTCGACTGCATCTGCGCAAAGACGCCGGGCGCCGGCATCGTCATCGTGTAGCCGGTCGCCGCCTCGTTGAGCAGCACTTCGTCCGGCGTCCGCGCCAGCCGCATATGCATGCCGGTGGAGCCTATGATGGAGCAGCCGGGCTTGCGCTCGCGGTCGAGCAGGCCGGCGCCGAGCGCCGTGCAGACCACATCGACATAAGCGAGCACGACCGGCGTGCCGGCGATGAGGCCGGTGGCATCGGCCGCTGCCTGCGACAGGCCGGCGCTCTGCCTGGTTCCGTCGACGATCGGCGGCAGAAGATGCCTCAGATCGGTGACGCCGAGCACATCGAGCACCTCGTCGCTGTAACCGCGCGTGCGGAAGTCGCCGAAGGTGAAAGTCCCTTCCGACGGGTCGGTGGCCCGCTCGCCGGTCAGCTTGAAATAGAGCCAGTCCTTGCAGTGAAACGCCGTCGCCGCCTTGGCAAGCATTTCGGGCATGTTGCGCTTCATGAGGGCGAACTGCGATCCCTGCTGGCAGGCGGCGAGACCGCTGCCGGTCTTCTCAAAACGCAATCGATCCTCTGGTCGCGCGCGGATTTCCTCGACGACCCCCGCGGCGCGCGCGTCGAGCCACAGCCAGCCCTTGGCGACCGGCTCGCCCTTCCTGTCGATCAGCCAGGTGCCGTCGCCCTGCCCGGTCACTGCGATCGCGATCACCCGACTGGCGAGGTTTGGCACCTTGTCGGCGAGCTGGCGCAAGGTAGCAGCGGTATCGAGCCAGGTGCGCGCGAGATCCTGCTCGGCGCCGCCGCCCGGCAATGTCTCATATTTGTTCGGCAGCGCGGTGGCCGCGAGCTGTCGGCCCGCCGTATCGAAGGCGACGGATTTGATGACAGACGTGCCGGCGTCGATGCCGATCAGCACATCCCGCATCAGGCAAGCTCCATACCGTGCGAAATGGCCTTGCCGCTGACCTGGTCGAAGACGTGCAGGTTCTTCGGATCAATGCTGACATTGATCGGCGCGCCAAGCTCCAGGCGGGTCCGGTCATGCTCGACCAGCACCAGCGAGCCGCCGGCGAAATCGGCAGCGATATGCGTTTGGTCGCCGAGCCATTGATTGGCCGAGACGGTCGCCGGCACGCCGTCCTTCGAGCGGCGGACCGCATAGGGCCTGACGCCGATCACAACCCGCTCGCGGTTGAGCAGCTCATCACGTACGGGGGCGCTGAAAGCATCCTTGTTATAGTCAAGCGAGAGCCCGTCGGGGAGCCGCAGATTGATCTTGCCTGCAGTCGTGCCGACATAGGCTTCGAAGACATTCATCGGCGGTTCGCCGACGAAAGTGCCGGTGAACAGGTTCGCCGGCCGCTGCTTGATCCTGTCTGATGTATCGAACTGCTGCAGCACGCCGCCTTCCATGACCGCGATGCGATCGGCGAGCGCATTGGCCTCGGTCTGGTCGTGGGTGACCAGGATTGCGGTCAGACCGCGCTCCTTGATGAAATGCTTGATGCGGCCGCGCAGCACGGCGCGGAGCTGCGGCTCGAGCTGGCCCATCGGCTCGTCCAGGAGATGCAGGTCGGCCTCGCGGATCAGCGCCCGGCCAAGGCTGGCGCGCTGTTGCTGGCCGCCCGAGATGGAGCTTGGATAGCGCTCAAGGATGTCGTCGATCTCGAGCAATTTGGCGATGCTGGCGACCTTGGCGTCGACCTCGCTCTTCGGCAATCTGGCCGCCTTCAGCGCGAAAGCCATGTTCTCGCGCACGGTCAGCGGCGGATAGAGCGAATAGCCCTCGAACGCCATCGCCACATTGCGCTTGACCGGCGCCAGCCTGTGTACCTGGCGGCCGGCGACCGAGATCGTGCCGCGCGAGACCTCTTCGAAGCCGGCTATCATGCGCAATGTCGAGGTCTTGCCGCAGCCGGACGAGCCGAGCAGCGCGACGATCTCACCCTTGCCGATCTCCATCGTCAGGTTCTGGACGGCGTGCACGCCTCTGTCGATCGGGCCGTAGAATTTGTCGACGCCGGAAATGGTCAGTGCGCTGGCGCTCATGCCGCTTCTCCATTGCGCAAGCTGACGACGTTCTTCGAGCCTATCCGCTCGCCGCTTGCATGATCAAACAACAGCGCGCTTTTGCTGTCGACGGCGATATGGGCCTTGCCTTCGGTCTGGCCCGGCGTTCCGGCTGGACGCGACACCAGGATTTCGCGACCGCGCACGGTGCGCACCAGCGTGACGATCTTTTCGTTGAGCGGCGTCTCGGCTTCGACGGTCACGGGAATGGCGCCGGGCGCTCCTCCATCGACGAAGCTCAGCGCTTCCGGGCGCAACCCGATGACGCAGTCGCGGCCGACCGCCGTCTCGTAGGCAGCTGGCAGATGAACCTGGACATTCGACAGGCCGACATAGACGCCCTTGGCATCGCGCGACGGCTTGACGTCGAGCAGGTTGATGGTCGGATCACCGAACAGCCGCGCGATCTCGATGTTCGCCGGCTCACGATAGATCTGCTCGGGCGTGCCAAGTTGCTTGATGACACCTTGCGACATCACCGCGATGCGATCGCCGAGCGCCATCGCCTCCTTGTAGTCCTGGGTGACGTAGACGACCGTCGCGCCACGATCAGCCAGAAGCCGCGGCAGTTCGAGCCTCATCTCGAAGCGCAGTTTGGCATCGACGTTGCGCAAGGGATCGTCGAGCAGCAGTAGCGGCGGCGCGCCGACCAGGGCGCGGGCGAGCGCGGTACGCTGTTTCTGACCGTTGGACAGGGCGCGCGGCTTGTGACTGAGGACATGGCCGATCTTGAGCAGCTTGGCGACGCTCTCGACACCTGCCTTGATCGTCGATTGAGAGGAGTGCCTGGCCTCAAGCGGCGTCGCAATGTTGTCGAAGGCACTCATATGCGGAAACAGTGCAAAGTTCTGGAACGCCATGCCGACGCCACGGAACTCGGCATCGACATCGGTCATGTCCTCGCCGCCGATCAGGATATTGCCTTCGTCGGGATCGATGACGCCGGCGACCAGTCGCAGCAGCACGGTCTTGCCGGCTCCTGAAGGCCCGAACAGGACCAGCGTCTCGCCATCGGCGACGGTCAGCGACAGGTTGTCGAGGACGGTCTGGCTCTTGTAGCGCTTGACGATGTTTTTCAGTTCAAGGCTTGCCATCGGACTATCCTTTCACAGCGCCGAGCGACAGGCCTTCGACGAGATAGCGCTGCGCGTAGAGCGCGAGCGCCAGCGTCGGCGTGATCGACAGCACGATGGCCGCCGAGATCTGGCCATACTGGATGCCCGAAGAGGTGATGAAGGCAAGCGCCCCGACCGTCACCGGCTGCTTGTCGGCCGAGGCGAGCACGAGGGCGAAGACGAAATTGTTCCAGGCGAAGATGAAGGCGAGCAGGCCGGCGGCCGCGATACCGGGACCGGCGAGCGGCAGCGCGATCTTGCGGAAGGTGGCGAACCAGGAGTGGCCGGCAATGCGATAGGCGTATTCGATGTCGGCCGGAATGTCCTCGAAATAGCCACGCACGATCCACAGGATCAGCGGCAGGCAGATCAACTGATAGACCCAGATCAGTCCGATATAGGTGTTGGCGAGGCCCAGCTTCTGGAAATAGAGGGTGAGCGGCAACAGCACCAGAAGCGCCGGCGCGAAGCGGAACGACAATAGCGTGAAGGCGATGTCCTCAGAGCCACGGAACTTGTGCCGCGCAAAGGCGTAGGCCGCGGGAACGCCGAGCAGCAGCGCGACAGCGACCGAGGTGACCGACAGAAACACGGAATTCCAGAGGTTGCGCATGAAGGCGATATCGAGCGTGCCGGCCGCCGTCGTCAGCTTTCCGGTAATCAGAGCGGTATAGTTGGCGAGCGTCGGTTCGAAGACAAGCTGCGGCGGAATGCGCAGGATGGTCTCGTTGGTCTGGAACGACATCATGAAGATCCAGACGATCGGGAACATGAAGAAAATGACGACCAGCGTGAGTGCCGCGCCGCGCAGGAAGCGTTCGAGAAGCGAGGTGTGTTCCATCCCGGCCTCCTATGCCTGGCCGCGGGCGCGCTCGCGCAGGCGCAGCCAGTTCTTGATGAAGATGTTGGACAGGAAATAGGTGATCGCCCACAGGATGATCATCAGCGCTGCTGAACGGCCGACATTGGTCGACTGGAAGAAGTTGAGATAGGCCTCGACCTGGAAGACGGTCAGCGTGTCGCCAGGCCCTCCTTGAGTCATCGCATAGATGATGTCGAACTGCTGGATGGAATCGAGCAGGCGAAACAGCGTTG
Organism: Mesorhizobium metallidurans STM 2683; assembly: GCF_000350085.1. Taxonomy (GTDB): domain Bacteria; phylum Pseudomonadota; class Alphaproteobacteria; order Rhizobiales; family Rhizobiaceae; genus Mesorhizobium; species Mesorhizobium metallidurans. Next base: position 21,189 of record NZ_CAUM01000150.1, on the reverse strand, counting down.
CCGTCAGGATATAGGGCGTCAGCATCGGCAGGGTGATGCGGAAGAAGACGAAGCTCCTCGGCACGCCGTCAAGTGCGGCCGCCTCGAAAGGCTGCGTCGGCAGACTGCGCAGGCCGGCAAGCAGCAGGATCATGATGAAGGGCGTGTAGACCCAGATATCGACCAGCACGACGGTGAAAAGCGCTGTCGACGGCGACGAGGCCCAGCGAAAATCCTGCAGACCGATGAGGCTGGCCAGGTAGCTCAGCACGCCGAAACCGGGATTGGTCATCAGCTTCCACATCAAGGCGGCAAGTGCGGGCGCCGTCATCAACGGCATCAACAGCATGATCGAGATGAAATTGTTCAGCGTCGAGCGCTTTTGCAGCAGCATGGCGATGGCAAGGCCGAGAAGCAGTTCGAGCACGACGGTGATGCCTGCATAGAGCAGCGATATCTGGAGCGTGTTCCAGAATTTCGGATCGGTGAAGAAGTTGAGGTAATTCTCGCCCCAGTTGAACTGCCGCGCCCAGGGCTGGCTCAGCCGGTAGCGCTGGAACGAATAGACCACCGAGGTCAGAAACGGGATCAGGATGCCGATGCAGACCAGCAAGGCCGGCAGGCTGAGCACATAGGGCAGCACCCGCTTGCTGATCCTGAAGCCGGAGGGCCTGTTTCTTTGCATTGTCGCAGCAGTCATCGTGGTTCACCCGTCATTCCTGTGCTTCGCCCTGCCGGCCGCCCAAGGGAGCAAGGCGGCCGGGTCGGGCGAATAGGCGGCACCGGGAGCGCCGCATCGCAAAACGTAGAAGTGCCTTGGCTGGCCCGCCCGAACGGGCCAGCCGTCGCTGGCCTAGCCGAGCCCGGCCTCCTTGAGCTGGCCGTTGATGCTCTCGGCCAGCTTGTCCAGGCCTTCGTCGACCGGCACTTCCTTGGCCACCATCTTCTGCAGTGTCGCCGCCCATTCGGTGGTGAGATCGAAGAACAGCGGCTGCGGCGTGAACTTGATGCTGGCTCCCGGCGCCGAAGCATCGAACATCTCGACATAACCGGGATAGCCCTTGTTCAGCTTCTCGCGGAACACCTCGTCCTTCCAGACCGACTGACGAACAGGATTGACGAAGTCCATCTTGGTGGCGCCGAACAGCGCATGCTCGGGTCCGGATGCCCATTGCATGAAGTACCAGGTGGCGTCCTTGTCCTTCGAGAAGTTGGACATCGACAGCGCCCAGATCCAGATGTTGGGCGTCGGCGCCTTGGCCGCGGGATTGGCCTTGAAGCCAGCGAAGGCCAGCTTGCCGGCCATCTTGTTGTCGCCGCCATTCATGAAGTAGCCGAGGATGTCGGCGTCGAAGATCATCGCCGAGGCGCCGGCGCCGAGATCGGTGCCGACCTGATACCAGGTGTAGGTCGACCAGTCCTTCGGGCCGCTCTCCTGGATCATCTGGACCCACTGCTTGTGGAAGGCCTTGGATTCGGCGGTGTTCATGGCAGCCGACAATTTTCCGTCAGCCGACAGATTCAAGTCCTTCTGGTCGAAGTTGGCGTAGGCCGACAGGAAGCCCGGATGGATCGTCGCCCAGGAGCGCGAGCCACGCACGCCGATGCCGTAGACGCCGCCACCGACGTCCTTGGTGAGCTTGGCCGCCGCGGCGACCATCTCGTCCATATTGCCGGGAACGGCGACGCCGGCCTTGTCAAACATGCCCTTGTTGTAGGTGATGTTGTTCTGTTCGAAGCCCCACGGAATGCACCACTGCTTGGCGTCCTCGGAACCGAGCGCACCGCCCGGCTGGCCATTCCAGGCACAGGACTTCCAGACGCCGGGCAGGAAGTCGTCCCAGGCATAGTTCGCATTGGTCTTGGCCGGATCCTTGACCCACTCGTTGAGATCGGTGATCCAGCCTGCCGGGCCGTATGTCCAGGTCATGTAGGCGCCGGTCATGAACGCATCGTATTCGGGCGAACTGGCCGAGAGCGCGGCTGTGACCTTGTCGAAATAGACGTCTTCCGGGAACACGTCATAGACGACATTCATGCCGGTCAACTGCTTGAAATTTTCGAGGTTGGCGATCATCGCATCGGCGTAAGGATGCTTGTTGAGCAAGAGCTTGATGGTCTTGCCCTGATGCGCCTTCCAGTCGAAATCCGCAGCCAGTGCCTGGGTCTGCCCCAGATTGAGCAGCGTGCCGGCCGTGCCGGCAGCAAGGCCCATTGCGCCAAGGCCCTTGATCAGCCCACGACGATCGACTTGTCCGCGCAGGAACGCATCAATCAGGTCTTTTTCTTTCTCGTGCATTTTTCTTCTCCTCCACAGGGTAGTTTCAACTTGGATGTTGCCGGCTACCCGACCGGCGTTTCTCCCACGAGCGCTCGCGCCGTCCGCTCATCGGTGACCAGGCCCTTGAGATAGCGGCCCTCCAACACCGATTTGATGGCACGAACCTTCACCTTGCCGCCGGCAACGGCGACAATCCTGCGATTGGCGATGTCTTCGCGCGCCAGCGCCAGCGCGCGGTTGGAAAGCGTCGTTTCGACTGCGCCTCCGGTGTCATCGAAGAAATGGCCGAGCAGTTCGCCAACGCCTCCCTTGCGACGGGTCTCCTCCATCTCGCCCTTCTCGATCATGCCGGTGGCGACAAGCGAGGCCTCGCGCTCGGCGGTGCCGATGCCGGCAATCAAAAGGTCGGCCGACCTGGCGAGATCGAAGACCTCGCTGATGCCCTTCTGGCCGAGCAGCACGGCCCGATCCTCGACCGTGTTGGCGAACATCGGCACCGGCATGACATAGGCTTCCGCGCCAGTGCGTTCGGCCAGGCGATGAATGACGTCGTGCGGGTTGGCCGAGAACTTGCGCGTCAAGCCGCCCAGCAGCGACACAAAGCGGATCCCGTCGGCCGCAATGCGCGGCAGATACTCCACGCAGGCGGCCAGCGTGCGGCCATGGCCGACGCCGATCAGCGTGCCCTCGCCGCGTTCGATCTCACGCTTGAGAAACTGCGCGCCGGCGATGCCGAGCGCCTTGAGCGGCAATTCTTCCGCATCGAAATCCGGGACGACTTCGCAATAATCGAGGCCGTACCGCCCGGACAGGTCGTCTTCGAGGGCGACGCATTCCGAGACTTCGCCGTCGATATAGACCTTGACCAGACCTTCCTGATTGGCCTTGGTGATGAGGCGGTGCGCCTTGAGGCTGGTCAGGCCGAGCCGCTTGGCGACCTCGGACTGGGTCAGCCCGCCGGCATAATGAAGCCAGGCGGCCCGTGTCGCCATGCTGGATTCATCGTCGCGCAGGAGACCGTTGCCAAAACCAACCATTTCCGCCCTATGATATTTTTATCAGTTGATGCGAAATTTTTCACAGGGCGCCGCCGAAGTCAAGCGCGGTGTGGTCTTGGAGACCAAAAACAGCGCCATCTCGCAGCAGCCAGGCGATCCTGGCGCAAGTGAAGACATATCGGCGAAACCGGCGGCTGTTTCACCTGGACGCCGCAATGGCGATCGAGTTGCCAAAGGTTTGACAAATGGCAGGCCGCGCCTATGGTCGGCCTGTTACAGGAGCGACGCATGGCGAAGACAACCGGCTGCATTTTTGACGGGGTTTCCGCACGTTCGCCCGACGGAAAGAATCGGCAGCAGCCGCTTTCTCAGCCTTCGCCCTTCCCTCTTCCGGATGCGTCGATGCGTCCGGCCCATGCATGTCCTTGAACCGCATGTCCCAGAGAATTGTCGCGCTTCTGTCGCGCCTTGAAGGGCGGCTGGACAGGTCCGCGATTGTCTCGGCAGAAGAGGCCGGACCGCGCTATCAAGAAGACCCCGACGGCAAGGACGGCGCGCCGCCGGCGATCGTCCTGCGTCCGCGCACGGCCGACGAGGTGTCGGACATTCTGCGACTATGCAACGAGGCCGGGCAGCGGCTTGTGGTCCAGGGCGGCCGAACCGGGCTTGCGGGTGCGGCGCGCATTCAGCCCGGCGAAGCGGTGCTGTCGCTGGAGCGCATGACGGCGGTCGCGGCTCCCGACCGCGAGACGGCGACGATCATCGCCGAGGCCGGCGCGCCGCTGCAGATAGTGCAGGATGCGGCCGACGCCGCAGGCTTGCTGTTCGGCGTCGACATCGGCGCGCGCGGCACATCCACTGTCGGCGGCAATATCGCCACCAACGCCGGCGGCATCCGCGTGCTGCGGTACGGCATGTACCGCGCGCAGGTGCTCGGGCTGGAAGCGGTGCTTGCCGACGGCAGCGTGCTCACGTCGCTCAAGGGCTTGCCCAAGGACAATTCCGGCTATGACCTCAACCAGATCTTCATCGGCAGCGAAGGCACGCTCGGTGTCGTCACGCGCGCCTGCCTGCGGCTGCATCCGAAACCGGCCACCGAGGTCAATGCCTTCTGCGCGCTGGCCTCGCTCGATGCGGCGATCGCGCTGCTTGCGCTGCTCAGGCGGAAGCTCGGGCCGCTGCTGTCGGCCTATGAGGTGAATTTCGCGCCGCTCTACGGCGCCATGGTCGCCGGCATGGACGCGCCGGCGCCGCTGCCGGTCGGCTCGCCCGTCTATGTGCTGGCCGAGATACAGGGCAACGAGCCCGATCGCGATGGCGACCGCTTTGCCGCGGTGCTGATGCAGGCGGTCGAGGACGGCGTGGTCGACGACGTGGTCGTCTCGCAGTCGCCGCGCGAATTCCGCGCGCTCTGGGCGGTGCGCGAAGACGCCAACCGCTTCCTGTTTTCGATGAAGGGCCTGATCGGCGTCGACATCAGCATCCCCCTGGCCAGGATGGGGATCTTCCTGCGGGAGGCGGAAGCGGCGATCCGGGCTGTCGACCCCAGCGCCGAGATCTATGTCTTCGGCCATCTCGGCGACGGCAATCTGCATTATCAGGTCGGCACCGTGGATCCGGCGGCGGCGTATGACATCATTTATCGTGGCGTCGCCGCTGCCGGCGGCGGCGTCTCGGCCGAACACGGCATCGGCCTCGACAAGAAGCAATGGCTGCACCTGGCGCGCAGCGATGCCGAGATCGCCGCCATGCGGCGCTTGAAAGCAGCCTTCGACCCGAACAATATCCTCAATGCCGGTCGCGTCTTCGATCTCGTATCGGCAGATGTTGTGCGCGATGGAGTGCCCCAATGACGGCTGCCGCTCTCCCGAAAACCGGACAGGCGAATGCGGTCCCGGCCAGCCTCGACGACCGCTACGCGCTCGAGCGCGGCCGCATCCTGGTCTCGGGCACGCAGGCGCTGGTGCGGCTGCCGCTGGTCCAGCGCCAGCGCGATCTTGCCGCCGGCCTCAATACCGCCGGCTATGTTTCGGGCTATCGCGGCTCGCCACTGGCCGGCTTCGACCGCGAGATGCAGCGCGCCGGCAAATATCTCAGGGCGAACCATGTCGTCTTCCATCCCGGCCTCAACGAGGACATGGCCGCGACCGCGGTCTGGGGTACGCAGCAGACCGGCATGTTCGCGGGTTCCCGCTACGATGGCGTGTTTTCCATGTGGTACGGCAAGGGTCCCGGCGTCGACCGGACCATGGATGTCATCCGCCACGCCAATGCCGTCGGCACCAATCGCCATGGCGGCGTGCTGCTTCTGGTCGGCGACGATCACGGCGCCGTCTCCTCGACGCTGCTGCACCAGAGCGAGCACAATCTGATCTCGGCCATGGTGCCGCTGCTGTCGCCGGGCGGCGTCGGCGAATATATCGACTACGGCCTGCTCGGCTGGGCGATGAGCCGTTACTCCGGCGCCTGGATCGGCTTCAAGTGCCAGACCGAGATCGTCGAATGCACGGCGACCGTCGATGTCGACCCGGCGCGGCTCGGCATCGTCATGCCGGAGCTGGCGCTGCCTGCCGACGGCCTGTCGCTGCGCTGGCCGGACGGCCCGCACGCAATGGAGCGCCGCATCGAACACAAGATGGCGGCGGTGCATGCCTTTGCCCACGCCAACGGCATCGACCGCATCGTGCACGGCGGCAGGGCGCGGCTCGGCATCGTCTCGACCGGCAAGTCCTGGCTCGACCTGCTCGGCGCGCTGTCGGCACTCGGCATCGATGAGCAACGCGCGGCCGAACTCGGCATCCGGCTGTACAAGGTCGGCATGGTCTGGCCGCTCGAGCCGCGAGGACTCAGGGCTTTCACTGAGGGGCTGGAGGAAATCCTCGTCGTCGAGGAGAAGCGGCCGGTGATCGAGGACCAGATCAAGGCGCTGCTGTTCAACGCACCGGATCGCCCGCGCGTCTTCGGCAAGACGGACGAGCGCGGCGCGCCGCTGCTGCCTTCGACTGGCGAGATCAGCGCCGTTTCGGTCGCCCGCGCCATCGTCTCGCGGCTCGGCGCGCCGGACGCGGAGCTTGGCCTGCATATGAAGACGATCGAGGCCGTTGCGGCGTCAGCATCCGGCGAGGTGATCGCGCTGAAGCGCGAGCCCTATTTCTGCTCCGGCTGCCCGCACTCGATCTCCACCGTGGTGCCCGACGGCAGCCGCGCCTCGACCGGCATCGGCTGCCACATGATGGTCATCGGCATGGAGCGCGAAACCTCCACCTTCACCCAGATGGGCGGCGAAGGCGGCGCGTGGATCGGCCTGTCGCCGTTCACCGACGAGAAGCACATTTTCGTCAATATGGGCGACGGCACCTATTTCCATTCCGGACTGCTGGCGATCCGAGCTGCGATCGCCGCCAAGGTCAGCGCCACCTACAAGATCCTCTACAACGATGCCGTCGCCATGACCGGCGGCCAGCGCCATGACGGCGAGGTTTCCGTGCCGTCCATCGTCGAGCAGACGCTGGCGGAAGGCGCGAAACGCGTCGTCGTGGTGTCCGAAAAGCCCGAGGCCTGGGCGGGCGTCCTGCCGCGATCCGTGACTGTCCACCATCGCGACGAGCTCGACGCCGTGCAGCGCGAGCTCAGGGAGATCGAGGGCGTGACGGTGCTGGTTTTCGACCAGGTCTGTGCCGCCGAAAAACGCCGCCGCCGCAAGCGCGGCGCCTATCCGGTCTCGCCAAAACGAACCTTCATCAATGAACTGGTCTGCGAAGGCTGCGGCGATTGCTCGGCCGTCTCCAACTGCATTTCGATCGAGCCCGAGGAAACCGAGTTCGGCCGCAAGCGCAGGATCAACCAGTCGAGCTGCAACACCGACCTGTCCTGCATCAAGGGCTTTTGTCCGAGCTTCGTGACGGTGGAAGGCGGCGCCATCCGCAAGCCGAAGGCGCGCGCGGTGGCGGCTGGTTCCGACGAGTTGCCGATGCCGGCGCTGCCGGCGCTCGATCGCCCCTACAACATGCTGCTGGCCGGCATTGGCGGCACCGGCGTCATCACGGTCAGCGCCATACTGTCCCAGGCAGCCCATCTCGACGGGCTCGGCCTGCTGACGCTCGACCAGACCGGGCTGGCGCAGAAGAACGGCGCGGTGGTTTCGCATATCAGGCTGGCGCGCGATCCCGATATGCTCAACGCGGTCAGGATCGGCCCCGGCGAGGCCGATCTGGTGCTTGGCTTCGACATCGTCGTGTCGGCGGCGGCAGCTTCGCTTGCGACCTTCGCGCATGGCCGCACAAGAGCCGTGCTCGACGATCATTTCGCGCCGACCGCGTCCTTCGTGCAGAACACCGCGATCGACTTCCGCCAGGAAGCGACGCTGAAGCAATTGCGCCGGGCGGCCGGCGAAGAGGCGATCACGTTGATCCCGGCGACCAGACTCGGCCTCGCGCTGATGGGCGACGCCATCGCCGCCAACATGTTCCTGCTTGGCAATGCCTGGCAGCGCGGACTGGTGCCGATCAGCCTGGAGGCGATCGAGAGAGCGATCGAGATGAACGGCGCCGGCGTCGCCATGAACCGCGCCGCCTTCGGCTGGGGCCGCCGCGCGGCGATCGACCTTGCGGCGGTGCTGGGTGCTGCGCAAACGGGTAGCACCGAGGCGCCAAAAGTAGAGACGCTCGATGAAATGATCGCGCGCCGGATGGCATTCCTGACCGGCTACCAGGACACCGCCTATGCGAACCGCTACCGCAAACTGGTCGACGCCGCCCGCGCCGCCGAAGCCGGAATGTCGTCTGGCGCCGAGGACTTCGCCAGGGCCGTGGCGATCGGCGCCTTCAAGCTGATGGCCTACAAGGATGAGTATGAAGTGGCGCGGCTGCATCGCGACCAATCCTTCAGGAAAAAACTGGCCGAACAGTTCGAGGGCGATTTCAGGATCAGGCATCATCTTGCGCCGCCGATGATCTCACGCATCGACCCGCGCACCGGCCATCCCGGCAAGATCGCCTTCGGCGCCTGGATCAACCCGGTCTTCGCCATGCTGGCGCGGTTGAAGGGCCTGCGTGGAACGCGCTTCGATCCGTTCGGGCGCACAGAAGAGCGGCGGATGGAACGGCGTCTGGTTGCCGATTATGAAGGGCTGATCTCGGATCTTTCGGCGCGGCTGACGCAAGGCAATCATGCCGTGGCGACCGAGCTTGCCCGGCTGCCGGAAGAGGTGCGCGGCTTCGGCCACGTCAAGCTGGCGGCGGTCGAACGCTTCGAGAAGAAGAAGGCGGCGCTGCTCGCAAAATTGGGCAAAGAAAGCCGCCTGGAAACAGCGGCTTAGGATGTGTTGATATTCAGGCCTTACTCAGACCTTTTCGAACGTTTGCGCTGCCCCTCACCTGCCTGCCGGCATCCTCTCCCCGTATAGTGACGGGGAGAGGGGCGCTCTCGTAGACGATTTCGCCAATCACAAGCGTTGCAAGAGGGCGCCGAAGTTGCGGCCAGCCCCCTTCTCCCCGTCACTATACGGGGAGAAGTGCCCGGCAGGGCGATGAGGGGCGGCGCTGAGGTCAACAATTGGCGAAAGCGCAGGGAACCTCATGCAGGCTGGAACTACTTGAATATCAACAGGCCCTAAGCGCCTCAGGAGATCACCAGCGCATCGAGAACGCAGACGCCTCTCTCGAACACGACGACCGGATTGAGGTCGACGGCCTCGATCAGGTGGCCGTAGCGGCCGGCGAAATTCGACAGCGCCACAATCGTCTCGACCAGCGCTTCCCGGTCGGCTGGCGGCGCACCGCGAAACCCCTTGAGCAGAGCGGCCAGCCGCGTCCGGTCGATCAGCGCTTCGGCGACATCGCGGTCGACCGGCAGCAGATCGAAAGCGGCGTCCTTGACCAGTTCGACCAGAACGCCGCCGATGCCGACGACAATTCCGAGGCCGAACGGCTCGTGCCGGACCAAGCCGACCAGCGCCTCGACGCCGCGCCCGGCCATTTCCTGCACGACGACGCCACGCAGATCCGCATCCGGCGCGTGAGCGCGAGCACTTTGCATGATCGCCGTGAAGGCTTCAGCCGCTTCGGCGGCACTGCCTATGCCGAGCCGCACGCCGCCGGCTTCGGTCTTGTGGGGAATGTCAGGCGATTCGATTTTCAGCACGACCGGAAAGCCGATCGCCTCGGCCGCCGCCACTGCATCCTGCGCGGTAACGGCCAGACGCTCGCGCGTCACTCTCAGCCCGTTCTCGGCCAGCCACTGCTTGGCCTCCCGCTCAGTCAATCTCTTGCCGGTGGCGAGACGCATTGCCCAGGGATCGTTTTCACCGGCCGGTTCGATCGCCGGGGCGTTCGGTATCGTGGCGCCGGTCGCGCCCAGCAGCCGCCGCACGGCATTGAGCGCGGCGCGCGTGCCGTTGAGCACCGGCACGCCTGCAAGCCGCTCCCTGACGGCTGGATGGTGCCCTGAGGACAGGTTGCTGATGAAGGCAACCGGAACCGTCGCGTCCTTCGCATAGGCGGCAACGGCGTCGGCAATGCCGGTGTATTCGGCAGCGCCCGTGGCGTCGAGGCCGACAGGCGCATCCTGCGCGGCGACGATCAGGCCGACGGCGGGATCCTGCGCCAGGATGTCGAGCACGCCGCGATAGATCGAACCATCGGCGAAAACCACGCCCGTCGTGTCGACCGGATTCCGCGGCGTGGCGAAGGGCGGCAGCAAGGCCTTCAGCCGCGCGATGGTGTCTTGCGAAAATTCCGGCAGGTCGATGCCGGCCTGGTCGGCGATGTCGGAGACATGGGCGACCCCGCCGCCGCTGACGCCGACAACCGCGACGCCCCTGCGCGCCGGTCTCGCCTTCAGCGACAGACAAAGCGTGGTGGTCTCGACGAACTCGTCCATGTCGGCGACCTCGATCACGCCGGTGCGCCGGAAAAAGGCTTCATAGGCCTCGTTGGCGGCGGCGAGCGAACCGGTATGCGCGGCGGCGGCTTCCGCGCCTTTGCTGGACTTGCCGGCGCGCAAGGCAATCACCTGCTTTCCGGCGGCATGCACCGCCTGCATCGCGGAGGTGAAGGCGGCGGGATCGCGGATCGCTTCCACGACAAGTCCGATGACGCGCGTCGCCTCATCACCGGCGAGATAGGAGAGATAATCGGGAAGATCGGTCGCAGCGCTGTTGCCGCAGGAGACAATGTGGCTCAGGCCGAAGCGTCCGGAATTGGCGAGTGCGATGGCGCTGGCGCCGGAATGCGACAGGATGGCAAGCTGGCCTTTCCTCAGATTGGGCGACAGCGTCGAGGAGTAAAGGGCGGCACCGCTTTGCAGATTGAACAGGCCGAGGCAGTTCGGCCCGCAGACCGCCATGCCGTATTTTCGCGCGATCCCAACCAGCGCCTGCTGGCGCGCCTTGCCGTCCCCGTCGGTCTCGGCAAAGCCGCTGGCCAGCACCACGGCCGCCTTGACGCCGGCCTTCCCTGCGTCTTCAAGCGCGTCCAGCACGTGCGCCGCGCCGATGCCGATCACCGCCATTTCGGCCGGCGCTTCGAGCCGGTCGAGCGAGGGAATGGCCGCGATGCCAAACACCGTTTCGGCCTTGGGATGCACGGGGATGATGGCGCCGGAAAATCCGAACGCCATCAAATTGCGCATGACATAGCTCGACGACGCATCGGCGCGTTCGGTGGCGCCGATGACGGCGACCGAACGCGGCGCCATCAGCGCCCGCATCGCCTCACGCGAAGCGGCAAAGCCGGTCACGGCTCAGTCGAGGCCCTTGAAGGGGCCGTCGCGGAAGGCGAGGTATTCCTTGAGGCTCATCTTGGCGAGGTTGGCCATCCATTCGCGGCCCCGTTTGGTGACATGAAGTGCCGCGATCGCCTCGATATTGTACTGGAAGGACGGCAGCAACCCGGCCACCATCTGCTGGTTGTTGATCGAGGCCTTGGTGAATTTCAACGCCGGCACCGGCATGCGCGCCAGCTTGCGGGCGAGGTTTTCGGTCTTTTCCTTCAACTGATCGGCCGGCACGATCCGGTTGATCAGATGCATGCGCAGCGCCTCCTCGGCGTCGACCAGATCGCCCGTATACATCAGCCAGCGCACGTCGCGCGTGGCAAGCAGCCAGGGCATCATCAGCGCCGGCGGGCCGGAATTGTGACGCACCTCCGGTTCGCCGAATTTCGCATTGTCGGCGGCGATCGCCAGGTCGCAGCACATCATCAGTTCCAGCGCACCGGCCAGCGCGTAGCCGTTGACCGACGCGATGACGGGGATCGGCGCGCGCCAGATGTTGAGCAGCGCTTCGGCGTTCTCGCCCATATCCGCGCGCCAGAAATCGATGTCGACGTCGAAGTCGCCGCCCTGCAGATCGTAGCCGGAGGAAAAGGCGCGGCCGGCGCCGGTGATCACCAGCGCATTGACGTCCGGATCGGCCACGGCGGCGGCGAGCGCCTTGTCGATCTCGCGGATCACCGTCTTGTTCATCGCATTGAGCTTGTCGGGACGATTGATGGTGATCGTCGCGAACTTGTCGGTCGCATCCTTCTCGTAAAGGATCGTCTCGTAGGTGGCCTGCGCGCTCATGCGGTTCTCCTGGATATGTCGAAAATCGGAGGAACGTTACAGCCGGCAAGGCGCCGACTGGTTCTTCGCCTCTACGCCGCCACGCGCTTCGATCCCGCATGCGCCACGGCGATGCGGGCGGCGAGTGCGGCGTTGTTGCGGACCAGCGCGATGTTGGCCTTCAGGCTGCGGCCTTGCGAGAGCTCGTTGATGCGGGCGAGCAGGAACGGCGTCAGATCCTTGCGGCCGATGCCGCGTTTCTCTGCTTCCGCCACCGCAGCCGCGATCGTGCCGTCGATGAAGGCTGGATCTAGCGCGTCCGCCTGCGGAATTGGATTGGCGATCAGGATGCCGGTGCCCGAGCCCATCTGCTCGTGCAGCAGCATGGCCCGCGCAATCTCCTCCGGCGTGTCGAAGCGATGATCGGCCTTGAGTCCGCTCGATCGCGTGTAGAAAGCCGGGAAGTCGTCGCTTTGGAAGGCAATCACCGGCACGCGCTGGGTCTCCAGATATTCCAGCGTCTTGGCGATATCGAGAATCGATTTCACGCCGGCGCAGACGACGGTCGTGCCGGTCTGGCCGAGTTCGGTCAGGTCGGCCGAAATGTCGAAAGTGGCTTCGGCGCCGCGATGCACGCCACCGACGCCGCCGGTGGCGAAAATGCCGATGCCGGCGAGCGCGGCGATCCGCATCGTCGCCGAGACCGTGGTTCCGGCCGAGCCGCCGCGCACCATGATGGCGGCGAGGTCGCGTCCGGATGCCTTGACCACGTCCTTCGCCGCTGCCAGTCGCTCCAGCTCATTGTCGTCCAGCCCGACCTTGATCTTGCCCGCGACCACGGCGATCGTGGCGGGCACGGCGCCGTTCTCGCGCACGACGGCTTCGACGCCGCGGGCGGTCTCAAGATTCGCGGGATAAGGCATGCCGTGGGTGATGATCGTCGATTCCAGCGCCACCACCGCGCGGCCTTCGCGAAGTGCTGCCGCAACCTCATCGTTCAGGTGAACAAGGGAAGAAGGTTTCATGGTCGTCTCGCTTTCGGGTCGTCTCGCCTTCAGGCGGGAATGCGGTACATGCCGGCGGTGAGGAAGCGCGGCGACAGATCGGGATGAACGCTGGATTCGCTCTCGGTGGTCAGCGTGGCGAGCAGCGCGCCGGTGCGCGCGGCATGCGGCACGGGATCCCCGGAAAGCACCTTGTACATGGTGCCGGCGATCATCGCATCGCCGGCGCCGGTGATGTCGACGGCGCGGGCCGGCACGGAGCGCATCGTCGCCACGCCGCTCTCGGTCGCCACCGCAAATCCATGCGCGCCCATCGTGACGATCACTTCGGCGGCACCGGCCGCGCGCAGCGCCGCTGCCGCCTCCTTCGGCTTCAGCCGCTTGTCGGCATCGGCGATGCCGAGCATCGAATTGGCCTCGTCGTGATTGGTGAACAGAAGGTCGATGCCGGTCAGGTCCTTAGGCAGGCGCGCCGATTTCGGCGACGATACGGTGTCGACGGCGAGCTTGAAGCGCGCGCCCTGCTTGCGCGACATCAGCGCCTCGATCGTCGCGGCCGGCAGGTTGCAGTCGATGAACACCCAGGTCGCCGAAGCGAGATGCGGCCAGAAGCGGTCGAGATAGGATGGCGAGAACAGATCGAAGATCTCCATATCGGCAATGCCGAGCACGAGATCGTTGTTGAGATCGAGGATGGCCGCATATTCGGCCGTCGGCCGCTCCGTTGTGGTGATGACCTGGCTGACATCGGCACCTAGGTCGCGCAGATGCCGCACCAGCGAGCGGCCGGTTTCGTCATCGCCGACAATCGAGACGAAGCTGACGTCGACGCCGAGGCGGACAAGGTTCTCGGCGACGTTGCGGGCGACGCCGCCGAAGCTGCGATAGCCGTCGACCGGGTTCGACGTCTCGAAGATCAGATCCTTCTTGGCGTGGTACTTGCGATCCAGAACCGCGCCGCCGATGCAGATCATGCGCTTGGAGGCTGGCAAGACATAGCCGCGGCCGAGAATGTAGCCCTTGTTGACAAGCTGCATGATGTGGGCCGCAACGGTGGAGCGGGCGATGCCGAGCGCGGTGGCTATGTCCTGCTGGCCGGCGAACGGGTTCGCCGCGATGAGATCCAGAACCGCCTGCTCCTGTGCTCCAAGGTCGTCCATCGTCCCCGTCCAATTCGTGGCTGAACATTTTCGATATGGACAACAACAGATGATCTTGTCAACATTCGTTTGTAGCTATAACGTTTCGTTCAACCGGCGTTTCCATCGTCTGTCCCGAAGGCGGAACAACAGGAAGGTGATCGCGATCATGCAGCCCGCACCTCAAGCCGAAGCAACAGATCAGGGAATCCCCGTCGTCGATGTCGGGCCTTTCATCCGCGGCGAGGCCGGCGCCGGCGCTGTCGTCAGGGCTATCGAGACCGCCTGCCGGGATACCGGTTTCTTCCTGGTCACCGGCCATGGCGTATCGCCGGAAAGGACGATGCGGCTCTACAATCTGGCGCGCGCCTTCTTCGATTTGCCCGAGGACTACAAGCGCGGCCATGGGCGTGGAACCGGCTTGACCGGCGGAATGGCCTTCTCGCCGATCGCCGATGAGGCGCTGGCCGCCACCAAGGGCATCAAGACGCCCGGCGACTACAAGGAAAGCCTGAATTTCGGCCTGCGCCTCGAGGGCGACACATGGCCTGGCCAGCCCGAAAACATCGAGAGCGCCTTTCGTGATTATTTCTCTGAGATGGAAACGCTGGCGAGGCATTTGCGCCGCATCTTCTGCCAGGCGATCGGGCTTGAACCCGACCATTTCGAGCCGGCCTTCGAGAACCATCTGTCGGCGCTGCGGGTCATCAACTATCCAGAGCAGGACGTGGATCCCCTGCCCGGCCAGCTTCGCGCCGGCGTCCACAGCGACTACGGCTTCATGACCATCCTGCGTTCGGAAGCCTCGTCCGGTGGCTTGCAGGTGCAGACGCGCGACGGCCGCTGGCTCGATGCGCCATCGATCGACGGCGCCTATGTCGTCAACATCGCCGACGCCTTCATGCGCTGGAGCAATGACGAATGGGTGTCGACGCCGCATCGCGTCGCCAATCCGCCCCGCAACAAGAAAGGCAGCTCGCGCCGCCAGTCGATCCCGTTCTTCGTCAATCCTGCCAAGGAGACGCTGATCTCCTGCCTGGAGCCGTTCTGCGCGAATGGCAAGCAGGCCAAATACGAGCCGATCACCTATGGAGACTATATCGAGATGAAGACCCGACAGGCTTTCGGCCGCTGACCGATGGAGGGCTTCGGCCGTCCCAAAGAACGAATCGATTAAAAGAAATCAACAAGGGGAATTGTGATGACGAAACTCACCAGACGACAGACGCTTGCCGGAATGGGCGCGCTCAGTGCGGCCGGACTGATCGGAATGCCTGCCATCGCGCAGGAAAAGACGCTGATCGTGCCGACGCTCGGCGGGGTCTGGGAGCAGTTCTGGCGCTCGACCATCGCACCAGCCTTCGAAAAGGCCTCCGGCGCCAAGGTGACGCTCGATGTCGGCAATGGCCGCGTCTTCGGCGCCAATCTGCGCGCCGCGGGCGTCGACAAGCCACCCTATTCGATCATCATGACCAATGAGGTCTTCGCCTCCGGCCTGCGCAAGGAGGGCTTCTTCGAAAAGCTCGATCTGACCAAGCTGCCGAATTACAACGACCTCTATCCTTTGGCCAAGATCGCCGACGGCTTTGGCGCCACCGGCGCCATCTCGCCGATCGGCATCGGCTACCGCACCGATCTGGTCAAGACGCCGCCCAAGGCCTGGAAGGACCTTTGGAACAACGAGGAATTCAAGGGCAAGATCGGCCTCTATAATTTCGCCAACAGCGCCGGCAAGATGGAGCTGCTGCTGGCCTCGAAGATCTTCGGCAAGGACCAGTACGATGTCGATGCCGGCTTTGACGCGCTCGCCAAGCTGGGCCAGGTGATCCAGGTCGACTTCAACCTGTCCACGGCCCTGTCGTCGGGCGAAATCGTCGTCGCGCCGTTCGATTTCGGCGAGATCGCGCGGCTGCGCAAGCAGGGCCTGCCGGTCGATTGCGTCGTTCCCGAGGAAGGCATGTTCATGTTCGACCAGACGGTCTCGATCCTGGCCAATGGACCGGAAAAGGAGCTCGCCTATCAATATGCTGACTTCCTGCTGTCGCCGGAAACCCAGATGCTGATGGCGAAGGAATTCTTCGTGTCGCCGACGAACTCGAAGGTGATCATTCCCGACGACCTCAAGGCCGATGTCCCGGTCTCCGGCGAGGCAATGACCAAGATCCTCACCTGGGACTGGGATTTCGTCAACGAGAAGCAGGCCGAGCTGGCCGAGCGCTGGGCCAAGACGATCCTTTAAGGCTGATATTGAACCGGGATTGGCGCGTCTCGCTTTCAGGGCGCGCCTCCCGCCAGCCGCGCCGCATCTGCGGTGGCGGTCGATCGCCTGTGAAGTGGAGCATTCATGACCGAGGTTAGCATCGAGCGGCTGACCAAGACCTTCGGCAGCGCACGCGCGGTCGATGGCATCTCGATCCGCATCGCCGATGGCGAGTTCATTTCGCTGCTCGGCCCGTCGGGCTGCGGCAAGACGACGACGCTGAAGATGATCGCCGGCTTCGAGGAGGCGAGCGAAGGCGCGATCCGCTTTGACGGCAAGGATGTTGTCAACGTGCCGGCCGAAAAGCGTGACATCGGCATGGTGTTCCAGAACTACGCGCTGTTTCCGCATATGACGGTGGACCAGAACCTCGCCTTCGGGCTGGAGATGCGCAAGATCGCCAAGCCCGAAATGCGCAGCCGCATCGCTGAGGTGCTCGACATGGTGCAGCTCGGCGGCTATTCCGACCGCTATCCGAACCAGCTTTCGGGCGGCCAGCAGCAGCGCGTGGCGCTGGCGCGGGCGCTGGTCATCGAGCCGAAGATCCTGCTGCTCGACGAGCCGCTCGCCAATCTCGACGCCAAGCTACGCGAGGAAATGCGCGTCTTCATCCGCGATTTGCAGCGGCGCGTCGGCATCACCACGGTCTATGTCACGCATGACCAAGCCGAGGCGATGACCATGTCCGACCGGGTGGTGGTGATGTTCGGCGGCCGCATCGCCCAGATCGGCCCGCCGTCCGACATCTATGAGCGCCCCGAAAACCTCGAAGTGGCGCAGTTCGTCGGCCAGGTGAACCTGATCAAGGGCACGATCGCCGGTGCGGCTGGACCCGGCAAGAGCCGTGTCGCGTGCGTATTTGGCGACGTCACCGTCGACAGCCGCACGGACCACACGCCGGGGGCCGCGGTCACGTTGTCGCTTCGTCCGGAGGCGATCGAACTCAAACCCGCTGGCCAGGGCGGTGCGCAGGGCAAGGTCACGGCGCGCTACTATTCCGGCAGCATCATCGACTACCGCATCGCGCTGGATTCGGGCGAGACGCTGCACGTCCAGACCTTTCCAAACATCAGGATTGCCGAAGGCGACCGTGTCAGCGTGCATGCGCCGGCGGATGGATTCTGGCTGCTCGGGGCAGCCAAATGACGCCGATGCGCCGCAAGGGCCTTGGACCGCTGATCCTGATCGCGCCGGCGGCCGTGCTGCTCGGCGTATTCCTGGTCCTGCCCTATCTCAACATCGTGGTGATGAGCTTTCGCATGCCGGGGCAAGGCACGCCTTACGGTCCGGGCTATACGATCGGCAATTACACGAAGTTCTTCGCCGACAGTTTCTATCTGCTCCAGGTCGCCAACACGCTGTGGATCGGCCTCGTCACCACCGCCATCTGCCTCGTCGTGGGCTTTCCCGTCGCCTGGCAACTGGCGCGCGGCGCCATGCGTTTTCGCGCCCTGGCCTACGGGCTGGTGCTGTCGCCGCTGCTGGTCGGCATCGTTATCCGCTCCTATGGCTGGACGATCCTTCTGGGCAATGCCGGCCTCATCAACCGCATGCTGACCGGCATGGGCCTGATCGATCGACCGCTGCCGCTGATGTACAATGCGCTCGGCATCGTCATCGCGCTGGTGCACGTCTTTCTGCCCTTCATGATCCTGCCGATCATGGCGGCGATCCAGGGCGTCGACCCGTCGCTGGAATCGGCGGCGCGCTCGCTCGGCGCGTCGCGCTTCACCGCTTTCCGCCGCATCGTCCTGCCGCTATGCACGCCGGGTATCCAGGCCGGCTGCATCCTCGTCTTCGTCTTGTCGCTCAGCGCCTATGTGACCCCGTCGCTGATCGGCGGACTCAGGGTCAAGACCATGGCCGTCACCGTCGTCGATGCGCTGATCGACACGTTCCAGTGGCCATGGGGCTCGGCGCTGGCGCTGATGCTGTCGGCCACCGGCGCGCTCTGCGTCGTCATTTTCGCGCGGCTGACGCGCATGAAATGGAAAGTGGCGCGACCATGAAGCGACCGGTGCTCACGCTCTACTGCCTGCTGGTCTATGCATTCCTGCTGGCGCCCATCCTGGTGGTTGTCGGCGCTTCCTTCAACGCCGGCAATTTCCTGACATTCCCGCCGCAGGGCCTGTCGCTGCGCTGGTATGTGACCTTCTTCCACAATGACGTGTTCATGCGCGCGATCCGCACCTCGCTCTGGGTGGCGGCGGTGGCGACCGTCATTTCCGGAACCATCGGCACCATGGCCGCGCTCTATTATGTCCAGCATGCCGGCCGCTGGAAGGAAGCGGTGCGCATCGCCATGCTGGCGCCGCTGCTGCTGCCGGAAGTGCTGACGGCGATCGCGCTGCTGTTCTTCGTCTATGCGATCGGCATCGGCACCACGACCATGATCGGCATGGTCGCCGGCCATGTGTTGATCACCCTGCCGTTCGTCTTCATCAACGTTTCGGCCTCGCTGGAAAGCTTCGATCCGTCCTGGGACATGGCGGCGCGCTCGCTGGGCGCCGACCGCCTGACAAGGTTCCGGCGCATCATGCTGCCGCTGATCAAGCCGGGCGTCATCGGCGGCGCGCTGTTTGCCTTCATCATATCCTTCGACACCTTCACCATCTCTTTCATGCTGAAGGGGATCGGGACGTCGACGCTGCCGATCCAGCTCTTCGATTATCTGCGTACCAATTTCACGCCGGAAGCGGCAGCCGTCTCGACCGTGTCGATCGCGCTGACGCTGGTGGTGGTGATCGTGTCGGAGAAGGTCCTGGGGCTGCGCATCCACCGTTTCTGACCGATCGCGCATTGGCCCGAGCAGCGCTAAGCAGGGCAAATCTCGACAGCGGCACTTGCAGGCGCGTTCGCGCTCTGATTCCTTGATGGTGGGGAGCATGGCCTGATTCGCGAGCTTGCTGCATCGGATCCCAGACGGTTTCGCAAAAGCACCTGATTGCTTGCAGCGCCCAGAATTTTCAACGGAGGGACGGGCAGTGAACGCCAAGAAGAGGCCGGAAATCTCCGAGATGAGACCGCAGATAACCGTTATCGGGGTCGGCGGCGGCGGTGGCAACGCCGTCAACAACATGATCGCCGAAGGCCTGCAGGGCGCGGAGTTCATCGTCGCCAACACCGATGCCCAGGCGCTCACCATGTCGAAGGCATCCCGGCTGATCCAGCTGGGAGCCCATGTGACGGAAGGCCTGGGCGCCGGATCCCTGCCCGAGGTCGGCCGTGCGGCAGCCGAAGAAACGATCGACGAGATCATGGACCATCTTGCGGGAACGCATATGTGTTTCGTGACGGCAGGCATGGGCGGCGGAACCGGTACTGGTGCCGCACCTGTCATCGCGCAGGCTGCGCGGGCAGCGGGCATTCTGACGGTGGCGGTCGTGACCAAGCCCTTTACCTTCGAAGGAAAACGCCGGATGCAATCGGCCGACGAAGGCATCGAACGGCTGCGCGAGAGCGCCGATACGGTGATCGTCATCCCGAACCAGAATCTCTTCAGGGTCGCCGATGCCAAGACGACGTTCGCGGACGCCTTCATCATGGCGGACCGCGTCCTCTATGCGGGTGTCGGCTGCATCACCGACCTCATCGTCAAGGAAGGGCTGATCAATCTCGACTTCGCCGACGTGAAATCCGTGATGCGCGACATGGGCCGCGCAATGATGGGCACAGGCGAAGCCACGGGCGAAGACCGCGCCAGGAAAGCGGCCGAAGCGGCAATCGCCAACCCGCTCCTGGACGAGGCCTCCATGGCTGGGGCCAAGGGTGTCCTTGTCTCGATATCGGGTGGCACCGACATGACGCTGTTCGAGGTCGATGAAGCGGCTACCCGTATACGAGAAGAGGTCGACACCGACGCCGATATCATCGTCGGTGCCATTTTCGACAAGGCGCTGGCGGGAAAATTCAGGGTGTCGGTAGTCGCGACGGGGTTGCGCCAGGGCACGGAAGTGTTTCAGCTCGGGCGGATGACCGCTTGAGCGTTTGAGTTGGCAATCCAGCCTTCATACAGCGTTATGAGGACCGGTCCGCCTTCAGCACCGACACCGCCATCTCGCTGTTGTGGACATAGTCATTGGCGTCCGGCTGCCTCTGCACCAGCAGGATGAACAGCAGGTCGGTCAGCGTGAGCTGTGCGTCGCGCGCGGTGATCGAGGAAGAACGCGCGCGCTCCTCGTCGGCGATGGTGTAGAGGCGGATGTCGGCGACGCGGCTCAGCGGATTGTCATGCAGGCCGGTGACGGCGATTACCGTGGTGCCGCGCTTGCGGGCAAGTTCGGCGATGCGCAGGGTTTCGATGCTGGCGCCGGAATAGGAGAGCGCGAACAGCACGTCGCCGGGTCCGAGCGTCGAGACATTGGCCATCTGCACATGGCTGTCGCTGTCGTGCAGGACATTGCGGCCGAGCTTCATCAGCTTGTAGGAGAAATCGCGCGCCACCAGCGAGGAGGCGCCGACGCCGACCAGATGGATGCGGCGCGCGCCATCCAGCATTTCCAGCGCCCTGGAGATGACCCGCTCGCTGTTGGCGGCGACGGTCTGCTGCATCGACAGAAGCTTGCTGCCGATCAGCTTCTTCAGGATGACCTGGAAGCTGTCGCCGACCTCGATCGAGCCGTGGATCACGCCGGCCGGCACCTGCCATTCCTGCGCCTTGGCCTCGGAGACCGCGAGCTTGAGTTCCTGGTAACTGGCATAGCCGAGCTTCTGGCTGAATTTGACGACGCTCGACTGGCTGCGGCCGATCTCGGCGGCGAGTGCCGCCGTCGACAGGCGCAGCATCTGGTCGGGATTGCCGACGATATATTGCCCGATCTCGCGATCGCCGGGCGCCATCGCTTCGAGCTTGGCCTCGATCTTCTTCAGGACAGACATGCATTCCCCCGCGGCGTTGACGATGCCGGCGGATGGCCGGCTATCGGCGATGCGATTTCAAGGAATAAATTATTCCAAATCCAATTGACAGCCAAGAATGATCGATCGA